>NZ_JBISHD010000001.1:2500-65491 GCF_045064235.1 Paracoccus sp. Ld10
GCGATAAGCCATGGGGAGCTGAGAATAAGCTTTGATCCATGGATTTCCGAATGGGGAAACCCACCTGAAACTTGATTGTTGTTGCCTTCGGGCAGTCAACAATTGGGTTAACCAGGTATCTTTTACCTGAATACATAGGGTTTAAGAAGCGAACCCGGGGAACTGAAACATCTAAGTACCCGGAGGAAAGGACATCAATAGAGACTCCGCTAGTAGTGGCGAGCGAACGCGGACCAGCCGAGCCTTGAGAGTGACGAGAACAGATTGGAAAGTCTGGCCATAGCGGGTGACAGCCCCGTATCGGAAGCTCAATGGGACGTATCAAGTAGGGCGGGACACGTGAAATCCTGTCTGAAGATCGGGGGACCACCCTCGAAGGCTAAGTACTCCTTACTGACCGATAGCGAACCAGTACCGTGAGGGAAAGGTGAAAAGCACCCCGACGAGGGGAGTGAAACAGTTTCTGAAACCGGACGCCTACAAGCAGTCGGAGCCCCCTTGAGGGGTGACGGCGTACCTTTTGTATAATGGGTCAACGACTTGGTCTGTCTAGCAAGCTTAAGCCGTTAGGTGTAGGCGCAGCGAAAGCGAGTCTTAAATGGGCGACATAGTTAGACGGATCAGACCCGAAACCGAGTGATCTAGGCATGAGCAGGATGAAGGTACGGTAACACGTACTGGAGGTCCGAACCCACACCTGTTGAAAAAGGTCGGGATGACTTGTGCCTAGGGGTGAAAGGCCAATCAAACTCGGAGATAGCTGGTTCTCCGCGAAAGCTATTTAGGTAGCGCCTCGGACGTATTCCTTGGGGGGTAGAGCACTGCATGGATGATGGGGGCCCACAGCCTTACTGAGTCTAAGCAAACTCCGAATACCCAAGAGAACTATCCGGGAGACACACGGCGGGTGCTAACGTCCGTCGTGGAGAGGGAAACAACCCTGACCAACAGCTAAGGCCCCCAATTCGTGGCTAAGTGGGAAAGCATGTGAGACTTCCAAAACAACCAGGAGGTTGGCTTAGAAGCAGCCATCCTTTAAAGATAGCGTAACAGCTCACTGGTCTAATCAAGAGGTCTTGCGGCGAAGATGTAACGGGGCTCAAGCCACGAGCCGAAGCTTTGGATGCACTTTAGAGTGCGTGGTAGCGGAGCGTTCTGTGATATAGAACGCTGCCTCTTTAGCCCAGCAATGGTCTACGGAGGCAATGTTCTGACTGTGAAGCCGGGCCGTGAGGCAACCGGTGGAGTGATCAGAAGTGAGAATGTTGACATGAGTAGCGACAAACAGGGTGAGAGACCCTGTCGCCGAAAGTCCAAGGGTTCCTGCTTAAAGCTAATCTGAGCAGGGTAAGCCGGCCCCTAAGGCGAGGCCGAAAGGCGTAGTCGATGGGAACCAGGTTAATATTCCTGGGCCAGGAGATGGTGACGGATCCCGAGGGTAGTTCGATCTTAACGGATTGATCGGGCTGCTTAGGGGTTCCTGGAAATAGCCCTCCACAAGACCGTACCCTAAACCGACACAGGTGGACTGGTAGAGAATACCAAGGCGCTTGAGAGAACCACATTTAAGGAACTCGGCAAAATACCTCCGTAAGTTCGCGAGAAGGAGGCCCGGTTTTTACGCAAGTAGAGGCCGGGGGCACAAACCAGGGGGTGGCGACTGTTTACTAAAAACACAGGGCTCTGCGAAGTCGTAAGACGACGTATAGGGTCTGACGCCTGCCCGGTGCCGGAAGGTTAAAAGGAGAGGTGCAAGCCTTGAATTGAAGCCCCGGTAAACGGCGGCCGTAACTATAACGGTCCTAAGGTAGCGAAATTCCTTGTCGGGTAAGTTCCGACCTGCACGAATGGCGTAACGACTTCCCCGCTGTCTCAAATGTGGACTCAGCGAAATTGAATTGTCTGTGAAG
Source organism: Paracoccus sp. Ld10 (assembly GCF_045064235.1). Classification (NCBI taxonomy): domain Bacteria; kingdom Pseudomonadati; phylum Pseudomonadota; class Alphaproteobacteria; order Rhodobacterales; family Paracoccaceae; genus Paracoccus; species Paracoccus sp. Ld10. Next base: position 4,411 of record NZ_JBISHD010000001.1, read on the forward strand.
ATGCAGACTTCCCGCGGTTAGACGGAAAGACCCCATGCACCTTTACTACAACTTCGCACTGGCATCAGGATTGCGATGTGCAGGATAGGCGGTAGGCTTTGAAGCGGGGACGCTAGTCCTCGTGGAGCCATCCTTGAGATACCGCCCTTCGCACTCTTGATGTCTAACCGCGGCCCGTTATCCGGGTCCGGGACCCTGCGTGGTGGGTAGTTTGACTGGGGCGGTCGCCTCCCAAACAGTAACGGAGGCGCGCGAAGGTTGGCTCAGACCGGTCGGAAATCGGTCGTTGAGTGCAATGGCAGAAGCCAGCCTGACTGCAAGACTGACAAGTCGAGCAGAGACGAAAGTCGGCCATAGTGATCCGGTGGTCCCGAGTGGAAGGGCCATCGCTCAACGGATAAAAGGTACGCTGGGGATAACAGGCTGATGATGCCCAAGAGTCCATATCGACGGCATCGTTTGGCACCTCGATGTCGGCTCATCTCATCCTGGGGCTGGAGCAGGTCCCAAGGGTATGGCTGTTCGCCATTTAAAGAGGTACGTGAGCTGGGTTTAGAACGTCGTGAGACAGTTCGGTCCCTATCTGCCGTGGGTGTTGGAGACTTGAGAGGAGCTGCCCCTAGTACGAGAGGACCGGGGTGGACGTTCCACTGGTGGACCAGTTGTCGTGCCAACGGCAGTGCTGGGTAGCTATGAACGGACAGGATAAACGCTGAAGGCATCTAAGCGTGAAGCCCCCCTCAAAACAAGGTCTCCCTTGAGAGCCGTGGAAGACCACCACGTCGATAGGCCGGAGATGTAAGTGCAGCAATGCATTCAGTTGACCGGTACTAATGGCTCGATAGGCTTGATTTGATCCGGAAGAAGCAGGATTACCCTCCTTCCTCCAAAGCATCCTTGGACAATATCAGATCCCCAAACGGATCCGACGCTGAGCGTTTCTTTCCTGGTCTGGTGGCCCTAGCGCGAGCAAAACACCCGATCCCATCCCGAACTCGGCCGTTAAGTGCCGCTGCGCCGATGGTACTGCGTCTCAAGACGTGGGAGAGTAGGTCACCGCCAGACCTGGTAAGAAACGCATATATCTCTCTGAAACGATGAAAAAAACCGATCAGGACAACAATGGCGCGGGGTAGAGCAGCCCGGTAGCTCGTCAGGCTCATAACCTGAAGGTCATAGGTTCAAATCCTATCCCCGCAACCAAGCATATATCTCTCTGAAACGATGAAAAAAACCGATCAGGACAACAATGGCGCGGGGTAGAGCAGCCCGGTAGCTCGTCAGGCTCATAACCTGAAGGTCATAGGTTCAAATCCTATCCCCGCAACCAAATTTACCAATAACTACAATGCATTACGCCCCGCATCACGCGGGGCTTTTTGCTGTCCAAATCCTTGGTCAACAATAGGTTAACAAAACAACCCAAACTGCGTGCGAATCCAGTACCTTAGTAGCCAAACCCGCACTCAAACGCACGAAACCGGTGAGAGTTCGTGTTCAACAGGGCGGATGCGGGATTCACGCAAATTCGGCGGATAGAGTGTCGAGCGTCCCGCACGCCCCAGATGGCGGAAGGATCAAAACTCGCTGCTGCAAGCAGAATGGCAGCATCCAAAGGCGCAGCCCGTTTGACTTGGGAAACTCGAAAACAGGCAGCGGCTGGCTAAAAGCTTCTGTCTTTGGATGGACGAGGACAATGTCGCCATGGCCATCTAGATCGCTCTGTCCATAAGCATAAAGCTGATAGAAATCTGCCTGACTTAGCCCGTACTTATCCGTTCCATTGCTTTTCTTCTTGATGTCCAGCAGCTTCCATTTCGTATCCAGAACCAGAAAGTTTGAGCCCGAAGCCTTCACCAAGAAATCTGGCTTCAAACGGAACGAGTTCTGTTCAAGATGTCTCACAAGCGAAAAGGTCTTTACCTGTGGTTTCAGATGGAAAGGGAGAGAGATCTGCCGTTTTAGATGCTTGGCGACAAAGGCCTCAAATACTGCCTCCATTGGAAATAGCAATGATGGCGACCGGTGCCTGCCGGTTCCGGTCAAAGGCGACTCGTGTTCGAGGATCAACCTTGCCCAGGCTAAGGCGTCCGAATAGTGAGCCATGCCGCGATCCAAGCGCACCCGTAGCAGATCGACCGACGGCCGTTCGGAGATTGGCACATCGGCAAACACAAAGCATAGCTCTCGTGCGAGCCGCTGGTTCGTCTGTGATCCCGTCCATGACAGAACCTGACGTAAGGCAGCATGCAGAAGCCGGTTTTCCGCACGATCCGGAGAGAATTCGTCGAACTCGGCAAAGAAGCGATCTCGTCGGCAAAGATTCTGCCGCAAGTGTTCTGCCATCTGCAGTTTGCCACGTAGCGCAAACATATTATCTTGCAGGGCACTATAGTCACTGCGCAAGCCGCGTTTGACGATCTGCTCAACACTGCCAAGAAACGCTTCGATGAAGACCTCAAGCAAGGGCATTCGCGTGGCAGCGAGCTTGGCGTTGTCGGTTTGAATGTGCCGAAAACCGCCAAGGCAGCGCAGCATCTCAATCAACAATTGCCTAGCCTGAACATCCCCACCTTCAGTGAGCTTGCCAACTTTCGGCAAGACCTCGATCTGATAGCCGTCTGGAGCTCGAATGACTCCAACAAAGCTGCTAACCTGGATGGCGCGTTGACCGCGCTTTTGCGTTAGCCGCAACCAAGCTGCTCTGCCCCCTGAAAACTGGACCGTTTGAAACTGGAGTTTTCGGCTAACCTTCCCTGGCTGGGAGAGGAGCAGAGAATGATGAAGGCATCGAGGTTCACGGAGGCGCAGAAGGCGTTTGTCCTGAAGCAGGGTGAGGAAGGCACGCCAGTGGCCGAGGTCTGCCGCAAGGCGGGGATCAGCCAAGCGACCTATTTCAACTGGAAGAAGCGGTATGGCGGTTTGCTGCCGGACGAGATGCGTCGGCTGAAGGCGCTTGAGGACGAGAACGGTCGCCTGAAAAAGATCGTCGCCGACCTGACTTTGGATCGGGAAATGCTGCAGGACGTCATCCGGCGAAAGCTCTGAAGGCAAGCCCACCGACAATGGCTTTATCGAGGCGTTCAACAGCAAGCTCAGGTCGGAATGCCTGAACGCGCACTGGTTCATGAGCCTTGCGGACGCACAGGAAAAACTGGAGACTTGGCGTAGGCACTACAACGAGGACCGACCCCACAGCGCCATCGGACATAACGTCCCGATCGCCCTGCATTATCCCGGCGGCGCAGCCAGCCCGTCGCCGGACCAAGCCGGAAAACTCCAGCATCCGGCGGTCCAAGGTTAGGGAGCAGCGCACAAGCCGGAAAACTCCAGCATCCGGCGGTCCAAGGTTAGGGAGCAGCGCACAAACCGGCAGACTCTCGTTATGATCGAGGGACCAACGGGGGGCAGGTCACATCGCATCTTGGCAAGTGCGGGTGACGTCGTCGATCACTTTGAGCCACTGTAAACGTTGGCCGTTGGCCGTCGGCAAACGAATCAAGAACGAACTCCAGTGACCAGCGCGCATCGGGCCGCGGGTCGATTAAGCTCGGTGCCCTCGTCTCGACAGCCTTGCGCAGGACCTTTCGCTTTCGCGCCGTCAGTCCCTCGTCGCGGCAGATCAGATAGATGACGATCCGGCGGGCGTGGGCGTCGATGACGAAAGCCACATAACCGAAGCCCCTCCGGATGGTGGCGAATGTGAAATCGTCCATCGGCGTGAACCAATGGCACCACAAGGGACGGCACCAAAGCATGTTCGGCGCTGGAACACTAAGCTGCCGGTTCACCTTGTCCAGCGGGCGTGGAACCTTTTTGTCCGGCACCGGCGTTCTTTGCGGCTTGCCGCAGATGATGCCTTGAATATGCTTTTCTCTCATCAGTTTGGCAAACGTGTAACCGGCGATGTCGCAGCTCTCCCGATCCAGCTAACGCCAGACATCACGTACGCCGTAGACGCGCCCGATCCTGGGTTGCAGGGCTGCGTCGCGCCGGGCGCGATCCGACAACCGAGCCGGATCGGTCCGCTTCATCAAACGATCGTCGCAGGTGGATGGGGCGATCGGCAGAACCTTGCAGATCGGCCATTTTCATTGGGCTCGGACCGATGGCGCCTCGATGGTCAAGCCCCATGCTTAACACGACGATCGTTGATGAACCCGACCATCACGCAGGCGGGCGATAAAGCTCCGTCGTTGCAAAATACCCACTCGCCTTGCGCAGATCTCGTTCATCGGCAAAACAGTCCCCGGGACTGTTTTCTGACCCTCCGCACCCTGGCGCAGCTCCAACCTCTCCCGCTCCAACGCCTTCATCTTCACAAACATGTCTGCCGGGATACCAGCGCAATTATCGCTGTCGACCTCGACCTTCCCGACCCACTCGTTCAGGATCTGGGGCGCACAGCCGATCTTTGCGGAGATCGACATGACGGCCTGCCACCGCGATTCATGCTGCGCGTTGGAAAGGAACATCTCACGATCGGCTCGGAAAAACTGACGGGCCCTCTGCTCCGACAGAGCGAAGGCAGTCTAAGGGTATGCGACCGCTTCATACTTCACGCCGGGCCCAAGCACTTTTTCTGAAAACAGATCCTTCATGGCATCGACACGTCACTGATGATGCGATGCCCACCTACGGCATCTCTGTGCCAAGGTGAGTTTGAAACGATCCACAAAGGGGTGCGGTCACATCACTAACCCCAAACGCTGCCGAATTTGGCCTTTCAGTTGTAAAAGGTGCCTTCGGACGTGCCCCCCTTGGGACACAGATCCGCGCAGTTCGAACTGCCCAATGCTTGGCAAGGATGCAGGTGATCCGCTTGTCCGTGAATCCCGCCCGCGTCAGTGCCCGCCCTCAGGTTGAGGCAGGCCTTGCTCAGTATCGGAGGAGAAACCCCGCGGCAGGTCATCGCATCAGCGCTGGTCAATACCGGGCCAGCGATTACGCTACAACTGTTCCGGACGCTGTCCAGGTTGACAGCTTCCGGAACTTGATCTGCTGCTGGTTCCGTGGACACGAAGATAGGATCGTGACCAAGGAACTGGAGAGTGGATATGACGAGACGAAAGTTCAGCCGTGAGTTCAAGACAGAGGCCGTGAGGCTGGTAACCGATCGGGGCGTAGCGGTGTCGCAGGCGGCCCGCGATTTCGATCTGTCCGAGAGTGTGGCTCGTGCCGCTGGATGAGGGAGCTGAGCGCAGCCCCGGCTGCTGCCTTTTGCGGGAACGGGCAGATGCGTGCCGATCTGGCCGAGATCGCAGCCCTGAAGAAAGAGGTCGTCCGGCTCCGGGCGGAGCGTGACATCCTCAAGAAGGGTGAGAGCATTGTCCGCCATTGGTGTAAGGACAATGGTCGAACGCTTTTTTCGCGCGCGAGGCGACATGAGGTTCGCCTTCATCGCCAGGCACCGGCACATTCGGCCAGTCAGTTCGCTCTGCGAGGCGCTGGAGGTTTCGCGCTGCGGCTTTCACGCCTGGCAGGGCCGCCCGACCAGCACGCGCGAGATCCATGAGCCCAAGCTGGTCATGGCGATCGAGACGAGCTTCAAAGCCAGTGATCGAACCTATGGCGCCCGGCGCATGTGGCGCGATGTTCTGGCAGAAGGACTGGCCTGCGGCTCGCACGGGACCCTGCGACCGATGCGCTGCAACGCCTTCAAGGCTCGGCCTCGGCGCAGAGGCAAGCCCAGGGACGATGGTGAGCGCTCAATCATTGCCGACATCGAGCCGGTGAACGCCACCGGTTCGACAGAACCGGCGAGGCTGGACCGGGATTTCCAAGGCAGATCGGCCAAACCAGAGGTGGCTGGCCGATTTCACATACATCTGGACTGCCGAGGGCTGGCTGTATGTCGCGCCTCGCCATGGTCACTCGGACCGTGGCGAGGTCGGCGATGGAAAGCTTCTTCTGAACGCTGAAAACTGAACGCACCGCCCGCAAAGTGTATCGCACCCGAAATGAAGCGCGCGCCGATGTCCTCGACGACATCGAACGCTTCTACAATCCGCGGCGGCGCCACTCGAAACCGGGCCACCTCGGCCCAATGGAGTTCGAGGCGCGCGCTATACTCGCGCAACCTGCCGTCCAAAAAACCGGCAGCAGATCAACTGGCTTCTCAGGCGAGGCTTAGTCAGCCTGCCCCTGGATCAACGGGGTCTTTGATCCCGGCCCCAAGATCCGGTTCAGCATGACAAGTCCTATCACCAGTCCCAGACCCAATAAATCTGTGATCAAGCCGCCTGAAATCATGCACAAGGCCGCCACAAGGAGCCCCAGGCGGATGATTATCCCGGCCGCCTTGCCCCAGAGCCAGCCCTGAACCGAGGCGGCAAGGAAGAAGACACCGACCAGAGCCGTGACCAAGGATTGCGCAATTTCAGCCCAAGGGGCATCCATCAGCAGGGCACTGTTATAGAAGAACATGAATGGCACGATAAAGGCGGCCAATCCGACCTTAAAGGACGCGACTGACGTTCCCATCGGATCCGCGCCGGAGATCCCGGCTGCGGCATAGCTGGCCAAGGCAACGGGTGGTGTGATCGCGGAGACGACCGCAAAGTAGAACACAAAGAAATGCGCGGTCAGCGGGTCGATCCCCAGACGGATCAGGCCCGGCGCGACGACCGACGCCGCGACGGCGTAGGCTGCCGTTGTCGGCATTCCCATGCCCAACAGGATTGCGATGACCATCGCAAAGAACATCGCCAGCAACTGGCTGGTATCTGCCAGACCCAGCAGCAGGTTGGAAAACCGCGCGCCCACGCCTGTCAGGGAGATCACGCCGACGATGATGCCCGCGCAAGCGCAGACCGCGATGATCTGGATCGACATGGTGCCGGCCATCTGAAATGCATAGAGAACCGAACGCGGACCCATGCGATAGGGGGTCAGCCAGCTGACGACCGCCGCGGCTGCCGTGGCATAGGTTCCGGCGCGAATGACCGAATATCCCAGGAACAATGCGACGATAAGGATGATGATCGGCAGGAACAGAAAGACCTGCTTCATCATGTCGGCCACTTTTGGCAACTCGTCGGCACGCATACCGCGCATCCCCATCCGGGCCGCCGACAGATCCACCATGAAATAGACCGAGGCAAAATACAGGATCGAGGGGATGATCGCGGCGATGGCAATTTCCTGATAGGGAATGCCGGTGATCTCGGCCATGATGAAGGCTCCTGCCCCCATGATCGGCGGCATGATCTGCCCTCCGGTCGAGGCCGCGGCCTCGATCGCGCCCGAGGTTTTCTTGTCGTAGCCGACCTTGTGCATCAGCGGAATGGTCAGGCTGCCGGTGGCCACCACATTCCCCGCCGAGGTACCGTTGATCATCCCCATCAGGCCGCTGGCAAAGATTGCCACCTTGGCCGGCCCGCCGCGCTGACGACCGGTCAGGGCAAAGGCGAAATTGATGAAGTACTCGCCCACCTTGGAGGCCTGGAGAAAGGCCGCGAAGATGATGAACAGGATGATGTAGGTCGAGGAAACCGCCGTCGTCTGACCCAGAATGCCGACATCGGTATAGACCTGACTGAAGAACCTTTGCAGCGCGATCCGTGGCGAATTCAGGACCCCCGGCATCAGGTGCCCGATCCAGACATACGCCAGAAATATGCCCGCGATGATCGGCAACGCCAAGCCGGTGACCCGCCGCGTCAGCTCGAGGATCAGCGCGGTTCCGGCGATCCCCGCCATGGAGATGCCAAGCGGGGCAAATGCCGTGCCGGTCGTGGCGCGGATTGGCATATTGAAGATGGTGATCAGATAGCTGGCCACAGCCACCCCCGCCACCAGCAGGACCAGATCCGCCGCGTTTATCCGGTCGCGCGGGCGTTGATGGACCCAGGAAATGGCGATGGCCCCAAAGGTGGCGACCAGCAACGGCGCGCCGAACAGCCAGCGTTCGTTGAACATGATGGTCGGGTCCATCCCGCTCCACTGCGTGCCCGAGGCGATCAGGTTCTGAAACCAGAAGGTTACTCCCAGGGAAAAGATCGCCGGGATCAGCAGCATGAGGGAGGCCATGTTCAGCATGCGGTCGCGCGCGGTATCGGCGCGATCGACAAAGGACGTGCCCGAGAACATCAGAAAGCCCAACCCGGTCGCGCCGGCGATATGGACCGTACGATAGGTCCAGGTCTCCATCGGAAGGCGCGGCAGAAAGGGCAGATCGACGACGCCGCCGGTCATGTTGCGGATCGACAGGCCGTTCAGCGCGGCAATGTGAAAAAACGCATAGATGGCAAGGGTTACGGCGATGATCCTGAAGGTCAGGCCATCATAAAGACGCCGGTTGTATTCAATGACCTCTTCATCGGCGCCTGTTCCTACCAGCGGCGCGGCTCCGTCCCGGGCACCGGACGGTGCAAGGCCGGACTGAGTCGCCCCGACCTGACCGATCTCGGCCCGCGTCCCATCGGGGTGATCCCCCGGCACGTCATCGCGTGGCCTGTCGGTCACTGTCATCTTGGTATTCCCCTTGTCATATCATCAAAGACCGGGGAATCGTTCCCCGGTCAGTCAAAGCCGCCGGGCCCTGATGGCCCGACATTGTGTCGATGTTACTGCTTGATCATGTCGTCAGGGATCTGGGCGCCATTTTCGTTGAACCAGCGTGCCGCACCCGGGTGCCACGGGATGACCGTGTTCTTGTCCCAGTTTTCGACCACTGCTGTTTCGGCTGATGAATGGACCTGCACCATCCGGGCATTGTCGCCCATGATAACGCGCGTGGCCTCATAGACAAAGCTCTCTGGCAGGTCGCAGTTGGCGATCGCAAAGTTCCACATCGACACGGCGCGCGCAGGCTCGGTCAGCGTCTGATAGGTGTCGGCGGGGATCTCGAAATTCGCGACCGGGAATTCTTCGGTTATCTGTGCCTGTTCCGCTTCGGTGAATTCGATGATGCTGATGTCGTTCGATGCCTCCAACTGAGAGACTTCGGGAATCGGCACGCCTGCAGCGAAAGCGATCACGTCCAGCAATCCATCCTGCAACTGGCCGCCCAGATCGCTCCAGCCACCGTTGCGCCGCTCGAATTCGACGCCCAGAGCCGTCAGCATTTCGGGAAAATAGGTGTCTGCCGTCGCCCCGGAAGGGCCAAAGCCCACGCGTGAACCGTCCGGGATCTCGCTCAGCGAGGTGATCCCCGAACTGGCCAGCGCGACCGCATGAAAGGGCGTTTCGTACATCGGGAAATGCGCACAGACATTGGTCATTTCCAGACCGGGTGCCAACGGGCTTTCGCCAGCAATGCTTAGCTGGGCAGGCCCCATCGTGGTCATGCCAAGGGCCGCCTCGCCCGTATGGACCAGGGCCATGTTCTGCATCGGCCCACCGGTCACCTCTGCACCGCCCGTGACGCCCAACTCCTCGGCGATGAGGTTCGCGTAACCCGAACCGAACACGAAGAACGTCCCGCCCTGGGACGCTGTGCCTACGGTAAAGCTGGCGGGCCAGTCAGTGCGGTCAACGTCTTGTGCGACGGCGGGCATCGCAGCGGCCAGTGCCACGATCGATGTCCCAAGAATTGATTTGATCATTCTATTCCTCCCAGAATATGGCGGTACCGACTCGCGATGATGATTTGGTCAAAGCGCTGCTCCCGCGGTTTTGCGATGATAACGAATAGTGACGGCCGGTCAAACTGTTAGGGCGTGGAATCGCCCTTGCTCACAGCCGGAACAGAACTGTTTCAATCAGAGCGATAGTAGCGAGACAGGTCTTCGGGCGCGTGGCAAACCGCCTCCGCTCCTTCAGCCGACCGCACATGACCGTGATGCGATTGCGCCGCCTGTACCAGCGCCCGCCGCATCCGACAGCCTCCTCGCGAAGGGTGCACGCTTCAAAGCCACCATCCTGCAACGCCTTTCGCAGCCACTCAGCGTCATGGCCCCAGCCTGCCAAAAGCCCGTCAGCCTGCGGCAGTTTGTCCTAAGGTGTTGGAGCGGCGGTGTCGTCACTGTCCCATTCTGCTGCGATGAAATGGCGAATTTGCTGACCTTTCGCATCGGTGTCAGCCTGCGGCATCGTGTTCAGTTTGCAGGCGGAACTGTCACCCAGACAGTCGCCATTTCCCTTTGGACCCACTTGTTCTGCCGACTTGGCGACCGCGCAGGCCTTGTTGGCACCCAGGCTGTAGTTCGCGCTGTGCGCCTTCAAAGAGGTCGTGTCGATGATGACCCGCGTCGGATCGGCACCCTCCCCCGCCTGACCCGCGATCATTCAGGCAAAGACACCATGGTTGCTCAACCATTTCAGACGACTGCAGAGGGCCGTTGCCGGCCCACGATCCCTTTTGGGGATTCTAGAAAACCAATGGCATTCAGTCCCTCCTCATCGCACCACCGCAATTGATAAGGATGATTTCACCACGAACACGCAAATCATCTGCATGCGGACGACCATGATTCTGGAAACGAACAGAGGGAGCGGTGAAATCTGCGCCCCGGTCAGCAAGAGCGCCTTGCTTGTCGTGATGGTCTGCCCACGAAGCTCTGGCCGACATGCTAATAAATATCAATTACCATCCATTTTTTAGCAAAGCGCAACTGTGGATTGCTATCAGGGGTTAGACTTATATTGACCTTTTTGTATCTTAGTGTCGCCTACCCGGCCATCATCATGATGCCACTCACTGCACGGATCTATACAGTTCGGTTTGGTATTGGTTGTCAGCATCCAGTCGGTATCATAACGCTCTGACGACACGACATGGGGTTGGTACGAAATCGGGTCATTCGAGGTCTGTGTCTTCGCGGGGTGCAGTGAATAAGGGTTCTGACTACAGGACAGTGATTTATCGTGTTCGTACGGACAACAGATGCGCAAGCGTGTTGTCCATGCGGCAGTACGTCGGTACGCAGTAGTGGCGTGCCCATTAAAACGTCGTAACCGTGGGAACGTCTGGCATAGTGGCGCATTTTGACCGCATGGATAATCAGTTGAATTTCAAACAATCTCGTTTCAGCGCGGAATTTGATGGCGTTGGTCGGCACGGACATGCGGGATCCTGCAGGTCGCTTTCATGGTGCCTTGGCCTGACCACAGGACGGCATGGGTCCGTGCAACGATGACGACCGCGAAATCGTGGCACCACGCCTCCATATCGGAACATAGTCGGTTCGACGCGATCATCGTCGGCTCTGGCGCGGCTGGCGGCGTGGCGGCCGCCGCGCTGTGCGAAGCGGGCCTGCGCGTTGCGGTGCTGGAGGCAGGCTCGGGTCCGGTCAGTCGCGTCACCAAGGCGCTGACAGCACTGGCGCGGTTTCTGGACAGAACCCAGGCGGAGAGCCGTTTACCCCCCGCTTTGGCACGGTTCGGCGAACGCGTGTTTCGCCTGCTGGGCCGTGCTCGCCAGCCCGTGCAATCGCGATGCTTTGCATGGGCGATGGCGCCAGATGTGCTGGTCGACGATCGCGACTGTCCCTATCAGACCGAAGACGGCAGCCAGTTCCTGTGGTTTCGCGCCCGGCAGCCGGGGGGACGAATGACCGTGCCCGGTCATGGGCGGCAATATTACCGACTTTTGGGAATGGAACCTGACAGATCGAACAGCGTCGACGATGGCTGGCCTTTTGCGCTGGACGATGTCGACGACTGGTATGGATGGGTCGAAGACAAACTGAAACTGCGTGGCGGTTCCCAGACAGATCCGGGCCCGGAAACAAGCCGATTGTCGCACGTGCTGCAGCCGACGGCCTCTGAGAGTGCGATCATGGACGGAATTCGGTCCAGATGGCCCGGGGCACGGCCCGTGCTTGGCAACTTTGCGCCACCCCTGTCATGGCTGGACCTGGCTGCTGGAACCGGTCGCATGACGTTTCAGGCCGGGGCCGTGGTGCGGCGTGTGCTCAGGGGTCAGACGGGGGCGGCCGATGGCGTGGAGTGGGTGGACAGTCGGACAGGCGCCGTACGCACCGCCCACGCACCGATCGTCTTTCTATGCGCCTCGGCAATCGAAAGCACGCGCATCCTGTTGTTGTCGCGAACGGGTGGCGACACCCAGGGCATCGGGACAGGCTCGCCAGCGCTTGGCAGCAACCTGATGGACCACGCGGTCATGAGCGGGACGGGCCTGTGGTCGGGATCAAACGATGTCATGCCTGAACAGGCGGAACCGGGCCGCTGCATCCATATTCCGCCGGATGAGTCCCTGCATCCGTCGATCAGCATGCAGATTCACGTGCACCCCAGGCCTGACGGGACCGCACGCGTCGATATCGTGTCATTCGCAGAGATGCTGCCGGATGCCTGGAACCGGGTAACGCTGTCGCCGTCGCAGACCGACCGCTATGGCATGCGCGTTCCCGTCATCCGTTTCCGCCATTCCGACGACCAGCGTGCCCTGGCCGCCCAACAGGCGCGGATCATCCGCGATCTGGCCGCGGATCTGGGCATGACGGACCTGATCGTCAACACCGATCTGTCGCCCGGCGGGACAAGCGTGCACGAATGCGGCACCGCGCGCATGGGCACCGACCCTGCAACATCGGTCGTCGACCCGAACAACGAATGCTGGGATGTGCCGGGGCTTTATGTCACCGACGGTGCGTGCTTTCCCCGCCAGCATGTTCACAATCCGACACTGACGATGATGATGCTGACCGCGCGAGCGGCGGCACATGCGGCCGCACGCTGATCACCTTTGGCCGGCCAGCTTTCGGGCGACCATCGCCATCAGCGGGGTGGGATAGCGCATCCCAAGCGTGACGATGCAGGTCCGGTCCAGAATATCCAGCGTGCGGGCGCACATGTCCGGCGTATAGTCGATGTCGCGTTTGGCCCAGGCCCATGGGTTCATCTTCGGGTGGAAGGTCCGCTTGTTCAGGATCGGCTCCCAGTTGGTGTACAGGTGCTTGGAACTGTCGCGCAGCCTGTTGTGCACGCCGCGGCGGCTGGTCAGTTCGATCGCGGCCTCGCGGGTCGGGGCCAAAATCGACAGGCTGACGGCCGATGCGGGGTCGTTGTGGGGGGTGACCTTGAATTCGGTGCTGTGGTCCAGGATCTCGGCCAGAATGGCGCGGCGCTTTTGCATGCGGCGCAGCATCGGGACCACCTTTTTCAGCTGCACGCGCAGCATGGCGCCGTCAATCTCGGTGACCTTCATGTTCGTGCCGACGAATTCCGGCTCGTTCAGCCGGTCACCATGCTGGCGGACCATCGACCCCAGGTCATGATAGCTGCGCGCGCGGATGAAATAGCGTTCGTCACTGGTCAGGACGGCACCACCCTCGCCGATGTTCATGTTCTTCATCTTGTTGAAGCTGAACACCCCCAGATCGCCGATCGCCCCGCAATGGCGATCCTTGTAGCGGATGCCGACGGCCTGCGACGAATCCTCGATGACGATCAGGTCGTGTTCCTTGGCAATTGCCATGATCGCGTCCATGTCGCAGGGGGCATTGACCATGTGCACGGGAATGATGGCGCGCGTATGCGGGGTGATCTTGGCCCAGATGTCCTCGGGGTCCATCGTCAGCGTCTCGTTGATATCGACCAGGATCGGCACGGCGCCCACCTGCACCGGCGCGGCGGCTGTCGCCATCCAGGTATAGGCCGGCACCAGCACCTCGTCGCCGGGACCGATCCCGGCGGCGGCCAGTGCGGCGATCAGCCCGCTGGTCCCTGACGTGACGGCCAGCACATGCGCCGCGCCGGTTCGGGCACCCAGTTCGCGTTCGAACAGGGCCGTTCGGCTTGCCCCGCTGTCATAGCGCAGCAGATTACCGCTTGCGATGGCGCGTCCGACCGCGAACCACTCTCTGAGACCGACGTCTGGCACTGTTCGCTCCGTATGGCGTTGAATGGCGTTGAATGGCACCATCCCGCGCGAGGGGCCGAACAGCAAGAGGGACTTGCATCATCTGGCCGGTGCGAATGCTGCGACGATACACCCGATCCCCGGTGATGTCATGGGCATCAGCGGGGATCGGCACTTGGGCAATGCCACGCCCACATCCAGGCCGGCGTGCAGGCAGGCCGGCGTGCCGGACCCAGTTTCTGCCCTGTCGGCAGCATTCCCGGCAAGCCCGGACTTGGCAGCGACCCAGTGCGGGTTGCCAGATCCAATGCGAACTGCGCTGCGCGATGCGCAGGCAATCCGACCGCTGTCACGGACAAACATGTTGATTTGGATCCCACACGTGTCGGCACAGGCGATGTGAAACGGGTGGTGATCACGTCCCGGACCGGCGGTTTCGATATTCTGTCCAGGGCGGGCCTTCACAATCCTCTCTGGTGGCAGGCAAACCCAGTACCGCCCACGGTGCTGCCGGTCCTATCGCAGAGGTCGGTCACAATAGGCTGCGTCAACGCCCCCGTGCTGCGACCATTCGGATTCATGGCCACCCTTGGCCTGATCACGCTCCGGGCACAGTTCCGCTGCAAAACACACAGACCAGTTGTTTTCAACGCCACCTGCGCGAGGCCACGCCCGACGCCGCAGGATAACGCGCGGTCCCAGACCTGATCGAGGCCGGGACGCGGAACAGCGTAGTCGCTGAACTTTTCCAGTCGTGTGTGCAGGCAGAGGCGGTGACATGCCCTGCGTTGTAATGGACCTCATCGCCGGGTCGGTTCTGGCGGTGTGGCCAGATGGAATATCGCTAGGAGCGAGCTCAAACCTGGCAACGGTCACAGTCAGAATGGAACGATGGGTCCGTGGGACATGGCGGACCAGAAGCTTCCCCGTTTCATATCCCACCATTGCCTTGCGGGATTTCCGGCAGGAATGCCGGCCGCATGCCGTGCGGTGCGCTGTCAAATAGATCGCTTTGTCATGAGTGTTCCCGGTTCCGTGGCATTGACGCTCAGGCCGCCCATGAACCGGGCAAAGGCGCTGCTGTCGTTTCAGCGATTGTCATACGTTTCCGCCAGCCCATTGCCCCACGCTGAATCGTTCCATCCTGAACCATTGCGCCAGAAAAATAACGCCACTCAAGACGCGGCGAGCATCGATGCGGATCGCCGTCTGGCTTGGTGGCACAATGCATTCAGGTGCGCGGTTTACAGGGCTGTCAGGCAAAATGATCAGACATCCTAAACACGCGATGTTCAAACGGTGACCAACGCTGCGCGGATTGCCTCAATGCGTCCGACACAGGGCGCATTGGTCCTGTTTATAACGCCATGGTCATTACGATGGATGATACACCGCAAACCTGTCCTCCACTCCTCGCAATGACGTGCCTCGGGCAGCCGGTTCGCGATACGGTAATCGGATTTATCGGGGACGGCACATTCCAACCCGAACAGGCCCGCAACATGATCAGGTGACACGCGACCCGCCTCACGTCGCGCTTTTCAGGCCAATGCCTCCTCCACCCAGCGGTCCGGACCAAGCCGTTGGATGGGCCGTTGCCGCACCGACGTCTTGTCGATGCGTTTCCCGGGCCATGCGGGTCGCGGCCGACAGGCCGTGATCGGTACCGCGCCTGCCCAGCGTCATGTGAACCCATCAACGAACGGCTGTACGAAATGTGCAACCTGCTTTGGACCGGATGCCCGCTGTCGATCCCGCGCCGGCGAATGGCACGCAGAATGCGTGTCGCGCCGCTAGCGACTGTCCAGCCCAAAGCGCAGTCGGGGCTTTCTCTGGCATTGCCCTGACCGATCACCTGCCGAACGCCGCCGATGCTCGTGGGATGGCCGCACAGGATGAAAGGCGCGCTTTGACGCCGCCCGACCCGTGCACTTTGCCAGAGGGCAGCAGTCCACGCATGTGCCGGAACAGGCGGCCATCGCATGTTGCACAACCGCCATCATTTCGTTGCAGGACTGACATCGACAGCAAGCAAAGAAGGGCCCGAACCAAAACGGGGGATTCCACGGTGCAAAAATTTGCCCTTCTGACGTCGGCCATCGCATTGGCAACCGCCATGCCTGCGGTGGCACAGACCACATTCAACCGTCTTGCCGTCTTTGCCACGCCCGACAACATGGCCGAGGGAGAGGACCGATCCCGCCCGACATCGGCCGAGATCATCTCGGCATCCGAGGATGGAAATACCGTCGTCTATTCCGACAGCCCCCTCGGGGTACTGGGCTTTGTCGACATCACCGATCCGGCGGCCCCCGTCCCCTTGGGCAACGTCGCCATGGACGGAGAGCCCACGACCGCCGTGATCATCGGCAACCGCGTGTTCGTCGGGGTGGATACCTCGACCTCGTTTACAGAGCCGTCGGGGCAGTTGCGCGTGCTGGATCTGGAGAGCCATGAGGTTCTGGCATCGTGCGATCTGGGCGGTCAGCCGGATTCGGTCGCCCGCGCCGACGACGGCAGCTTTGTGGCCGTTGCGATCGAAAATCAGCGCGACGAGGATCTGAACGACGGCGCCCTGCCGCAGATGCCCGCCGGTTATGTCGTCAAGCTGGCCGTCACGGACGGCGCCCTGGATTGCGACGGGCAAAGCCGCATCGACATGACGGGTCTGGCCGACATCGGCGCCGATGATCCGGAGCCGGAATATGTCGACATCAACGCAGCAGGAGAGATCGTCGTCACCCTGCAGGAGAACAACCATATCGTCGTGATCGGCGCGGACGGGGCCGTCGCGTCGCATTTCAGCGCCGGCATGGTCAACCTTGACGACATCGACACCCGCGATGACGGTGCCCTGTCCTTTGACGACGCGCTGGCGGACGTTCCCCGCGAACCCGATGCGGTCAAATGGATCGACGCCGATCACTTTGCGACGGCGAACGAAGGCGATTACCAGGGCGGATCGCGCGGCTGGACCATCTTTCACCGGGACGGCACGGTCGTCTTTGATTCAGGCAACAGCTTTGAACATGCGGTGATTCAGGCTGGTCATTATCCCGACACGCGTTCGGACGCCAAGGGGGTCGAACCCGAATCCATCGAGGTGGCAACGTTTGACGGCACGCCCCATGTCTTTGTCGTCTCCGAACGCGGATCGCTGATCGGGGTGTATGACGTCAGCGACGTGACCGCGCCCCGCCTGACGCAGCTGCTGCCGTCGGGGATCAGCCCGGAGGGCATCGTCGCCCTGCCCGCCCGCAACCTGCTGGTCACCGCGAACGAGGCCGATCTGGGCGAGGATGGCGGTGCCCGTGCGCATGTCATGCTGTTCGAGGCGACGGATGAACCCGCACGATATCCGATGATCACGTCAGAGGGCGCGGATACATTGATCGGTTGGGGCGCCCTGTCGGGCCTGGCTGCGGGCGATGCGCCCGGACAGCTGTTCGCGGTGTCGGACAGCGCCTATGGCGCGCAACCGTCGATCTATACCATCGACGCCACGCAAACCCCGGCCCGGATCACCGCCAGAACGGTCGTGACGCGCAACGGCGATCCGGCGCAAAAGCTGGACCTGGAGGGCATCGCACCGGACGGTCAGGGCGGCTTCTGGCTGGCCTCGGAAGGGCGCAGCGATCACCTGATCCCGCATGCGATCTATCACGTGGACGCGCAGGGAGAGATCCAGGGTGAGATCGGCCTGCCCGTCGAACTGCTGGCTCACGAGGTCCGGTACGGGTTCGAGGGCATCGCCCTGCAGGGTGACCGCCTGTGGATGGCCGTCCAGCGTGAATGGGGCGACGATCCCGCCGGACAGGTAAAGCTGGTCTCGTATGACCTGCAAACCGAGGAATGGGGCGCCGTCGCCTATCCGCTGGAACCGGCGGGCGAAGGCTGGATGGGTCTGTCCGAGATCGCCATCGACGGTGACTGGGCCTATGTGATCGAACGCGACAACCTGATCGGCGCTGCCGCCGCGGTCAAGGCACTGTTCCGCGTGCCGCTGTCCGATCTGGACCCCGCCAAATTGGGGGATACCCTGCCGGTGGTGACCAAGGAAAAGGTCCGTGACCTGATCCCCGACCTGCAGGCGCAGAACGGCTATGTCGTCGACAAGGTCGAGGGCTTTGCGATCGACGCGGCCGGAACCGGTTGGGTGGTCACCGACAATGACGGCGTGGACGACAGCTCGGGCGAGACGCTGTTCTGGTCCACTGGCGACATGCGCGCCGCGCAGTGACAAAGGGTGGGTGCGGCATCCGCACCCGCCTGTCGATCTGGGGGTTTGTCAGTCAGCGGGCGGGGGGCGTTTTCCCCCGCCTGTGCAATCTGCGGGAATAACCCCATCGGCATGCATGGCGCGTGCAAGCTGTGCCGAACCATAGCGGCTGTCATGCGTGATATCGCGCACGGCCCATGCTGGGCGGGCAAGGTCGTGCACTTCGTGAGGCAGTTCGACATCGCAGGTCACCAGCCCTTCGAGCGGTCCCATATACTCATCGACCTGCCATACAAGACCAGCCAGACAGACGTCATGGCGTCGCTTTTCCAGCGCGGGCGCCGTTGAAAACTCGGCGATCATCGCCGCGGCATCGTCTGGCGCAAGGTCAAAATGGTACTCGCTCCGCGAGACCCCGGTCCGGTTTCCCTTTATCGTCAACGTCGCCGAACCGTCGCAAATCCGGATGCGAGCCTTGCCCAGGTCGAACCGCGCAATCAGATGATCGCTGATATGGTGGGTTGTGCTGACAAGATCCCGCCAGGCATCGGTTGCGACCAGGAATTTCCGTTCGATTTCTATGCCCAACGTGGCCTCTTTAACTGGTGCCGTCGGGCGGCGGATCTGGTCCCATTAGTTCGTTTCAGCCCGCGCTTCAAGAACAGGCATCGGCTTGACCAGGCATCGCGCATCGCATCGTGCATATAGTCGCGCGTCGGTTGGGTTTACGCATGAGGGCATTGTCTTCGGGCAATCACCCGTGACAGCCGAATTGCAATCGCTGCGGGCCGCGCATTAACGATATGGAAAATGTATGTCGGTACAGTCTGGCAAGACCTGCCCAAGGACATGCCAATGACAACTTTCAGCATTCGCGGCGACCAGCTGCTCGTTAACCCATCCGTCGGAACCAACTCTTCCCAAGGCACCGCGACAGTGCAGCGTGGCACCCTGGTATGGACCAAGGACCACCGGATCGAGATTACGGCCATCAACGACACCGGGTCAGAGCTGACAGGCAAAAGCGCTATCACCAACATCAAGGTTTACGACGCGTCGGGCAAGCTGATCGCGGAATACAACCCGATGAACCCGGGCCAGACTGCCGGCATCCAAAGTGATATTTCCGGGCTGGGCGATGACTATGCACGGATCAATACCTCGGTGATGAAAGCCTCTTCGGGGGCGCCCCAGCTTGGGCAAATCATAATCACGAACGGTACGAACTCGTTCACGACGCTGCCGCAGACCTTTCCAGTTGGAAATGGTGCCTACGACATCGCCCCGGTACCCTTAAAGCAGGGCGTGCCGCCTTGCTTTGGGCCCGATGTGCTTGTCGATGTCACCCGTGCAGGCGTGATCCCAGTGCGGGAGGTGCAGGTGGGCGATTCGATCCTGACGGCAGGCGGTCGCCAGCCCGTCATTTGGAAGGGCCACCGGCATTGTTCCGGCCAGACCGCTCAGGACTGGCCCGTTGACCTGAACGGAGAGCTTTTTTCGCCCCTGCACCGGATTTTCTGGCATGGACGCTGGGCCAAGGCCAAGCACCTTGCCGAAGCTGGGCGGGCCACGCTGCAGATCGATCACGGCGAGATCCAGTATCACCACATTCTGCTTCCGGTGCACTCCGTCATCCTGACGGCGCATAACCGCGTCGAAAGCCTGCTGATGACGCCCTATTCGCTTAGCCTCTGGGATCATCTGTCCGACCTCGGCACGTTTGATGGTGCGTCAGTATCTCTCACCCACGATGAATGGCCGCGGGGCGATCTTTTGCGGCATGAAAGGCGGGCCGGGCCTTCAGTCAGCGCCAAGAAGAATGGAAGACAGATCACGGCACATTAACCGCGAAGACTGGCCCACCCTTGCGCGACGAAAACGAGCGGATGAGGCGACACGGCTTTGCTCCCCGGCCTTGGCCCGCCGGATGCCGGAGTTTTCCAGCTTGGTCATAGCGACCGGCTGGCTGCGCCGCTGGCATGACGCACGACAATCGGGACGTTGCATCCGATCGCGCTGTGGGGTCGCGCCTCATTGTAATGCCTACGACTGGTCTCCAGTTTTTTCTGCGCGCCCGCACGGCTCATGATGTTGCCATTGTCGCGCCACTGCTCCGAGCGACAATGGCGACGCGCGTTCAGGCACTCCGACCTGAGCTTGGCGTTGAACGCCTCAATGAAGCCATTGTCAGTGGGCTTGCCAATGCGTGAGAAGTCCAGGGCGATATCGTTGTCGTAGGCCCACAGGTCTAGATCGGGAAATATAAATTCGCTGCCATTGTCGACCCGGATCGTTCTTGGATAGCCGACCTGTACACAGACCGTACCAGGGACCGGACCAGGCACCGGACCACATCCTCGCTGCGGCAGGTGAAGCGCGGGTCGGCCACTGGACAGAAACGCGGATGCGTGTCGACGATCGACAGTATCCTCAATTTATTGCCCAAGGCCAACTGGTCATGAAAATTCGCCAGGAAAAAAGTCCTCCGGACTGTTTTTTGGCCCGGCTCATTCCATGGCCCAGGCATCATTCGGCCCGACAACCCACTGGTGATCGTCTCGCAGTTTGGCCTTCACCCGCCATTTCGGGTTCTTGCTCCTCCGCTTCAGACCTAAATAATTGTAAAAATTTCTAATTTTCTTGATGTCCACCTGCCAGCTCGCCCGTCGCAGCAAGATATGGACACGCCTATAGTCGTAGCGCACCCGCGTTTCGCAGATCTCCCAGATCCGTGTCTCAACAGCTGCCTGATCCGTGCCCCGGGACTTGTAGCGGAACGTGGAGGTGTCAAACCGCAATGCCCCTCAAGCGCTGCGTATCGACGCGCCCCGATCGATGCACATCCCGCGAACGAGTTCGCGCATCGGGCCAAGGTGAGCCAGCAGGCGCCACCGGTTCAATCCGGCTGGCGAATGAGCTTTCGCCGGATGACGTCCTGCAGCATTTCCCGATCCAAAGTCAGGTCGGCGACGATCTTTTTCAGGCGACCGCTCTTGTCCTCAAGCGCCTTCAGCCGACGCATCTCATCAGGCAGCAGCCCGCCATACCGCCTCTTTCAGTTGAAGCAGGTCGCCTGGCTGATCCCCGCCTTGCGGCAGATCTCTGCCACAGACGTGCCTTCTTCGCCTTACCTTTGGATGAACGCCTTCTGCCCCTCCGAGCACCTTGATGCTTGCATCGTCTTCAGCTCCTCTCCCAGCCAAGGAAAGTTGGCCGAAATCTCCAGCTTCGAACGGGCCAGTTCTCAGCGGGCAGAGCACACCGTGACTGAACAACTCTCATATAAAATAAAGTCCACCGACAATAACCAAAGCAAGAAATGTTGTTTCGGCGACGATAAGCGTGATAGCACCGGATCCGACCTCGACCATGCGCCCAAGTGAGGTCTTGATGCCCACAGCGGCAATCGCGATAAGCAGCGCCCATCGCGATAACGATCCGGCCGCATCGGCCACACCCGGTGGGATGAGACCGGCCGAGTTAAGAGCTGCCAGAGCCAGAAAGCCGATGACAAAACCCGGCAGCAGGGGCGGATTTTTCCCGCCGGACACGTCATCCGGTCCGAACCGCCTTATCGCCAGCGAGAAGCACAGCACCACCGGCGCCAACATTGAAACACGGATCAGCTTGACCAAGGTCGCGGCCTCTCCGGTTTCCGGACCGATCGAAAAGCCTGCGCCTACGACCTGGGCCACATCATGGATCGTGCCGCCCAGAAAGATTCCGGAACTGCGCGGGGTGAAGTGAAGCCAACCTGCAAGCATCGGATAGACGACCATTGCCACGGTCGACAGCACCGTCACCGAGAGTACGGTGAAGACCAGGTCGCGCTCGGACTTTTCGTGCTTGGGCAGCACGGCGGCGATTGCCATGGCGGCGGATGCACCGCAAATTGCCACCGCCCCCCCGGTCAGCAACGCAAATCTCCAGTCGTGTCCGAAAACGCGGCTGACCAGCAGCGCGAAACAGATGGTCAGGACCACACCGCCAATGACCAGCGCGATGGCGGGCCCACCCAATTGGGCCAGCATGTCGATGCTGATCCTTGCGCCCAACAGCGCCACGCCAAGACGCAGCACGCTGCGCGCGGTGAACGCGATGCCGGGGGCGGTTCGCGTCCCTGCCTCGGCCAGAAAGTTCAGCGCCAGCCCTAGAAGCAGCGCCAGCAGCATTGCAGGCGCGCCGTAATGCTCTGACAGAAATTGCGCGGTCGTGGCGACAAGCGCCGCCACGGCAAAACCCGGCAACATCGGTTTCAACGCCTGCACATAGGCAAGGCTGGTGGCGACCGGTTTCATCCGGATGGTCCCTGGGGCCGGCATCAGGAGCGGATCAGCGCTGTGCGATCCGCATGTTGCGATCCACCGAACTTCTCCAGCCGGATATCTGCCGTCCGGGCATGGCCCTCCATCCCCTCGAGACGCGAGATGCGGGCCGTCGCTTCGGCCAGCGGCGCCACCGCACCTGGCAAGGCGCGCTGCCATGTGACGAGCTTCATGTATTTGTGGACCGACAGGCCGCCTGTATAGCGGGCCGCGCCAGAGGTCGGCAGAACGTGGTTCGTGCCCGACGCCTTGTCGCCAAAGGCGACCGTCGTCTCTTCGCCCAGAAACAGCGACCCGTAACAGGACAGGCGTTTCAGCCACCATTCCAGATCGGCTGCCTGCACATGCAGGTGTTCAGGCGCCATCCGGTCGGACAACGCTGCCATGTCTTCGCGGGTGTCGCACAAGAACACCTCGGCATAGTCGCGCCACGCGGCCGCGGCATTCTGACCGTTCATCTGGGGCAAGGTCGCGATCAATTCGGGAACGCGGGACATGACACGTTCGGCCAAAGCGCGGTCATCGGTGATCAGCCACACGGGCGAATTATAGCCATGCTCGGCCTGCCCGACCAGATCCCACGCGACGAATTCGGGATCCGCGGTCGTGTCGGCGATGATCAGGCTGTCTGTCGGGCCTGCGAACATGTCGATCCCGACCCGCCCGAACAGGATGCGTTTGGCCTCGGCGACGAACTGGTTGCCCGGACCGACCAGAATATCCGCCTTGGGCAGTCCGAACAGGCCGTTGGCCATCGCGGCCACACCCTGAACGCCGCCCATGGCCAGAATATGGTCGGCGCCACACAGATCGGCGGTATAGGCGATGGCAGGATGCACGCCCTTGCCTTTTTGCGGCGGTGAACAGGCCACGATATTGCGGCAGCCCGCGACCTTGGCCGTGGTTACCGTCATCAGCGCCGAGGCGACATGCGCGTAACGCCCACCCGGGACGTAACATCCTGCGGTATTGCAGGGGATGGCGCGCTGGCCTGCGAACAGGCCCGGGCGCACCTCGATTTCGAAATCGCCGATCGTGGCCTTTTGCGCCTCGGCAAAGGCGCGAATATTGTCATAGGCATAGCGGATGTCATCCTTGAGCTGCGGATCGACCTGACTGGCAGCCTCGTCGATGTCGTCGCGGGTCAGGACCAGGTTGCCGGAATAGCCGTCGAACCGTTCGGCATATTTCCGGGCAGCGTCATCGCCATTCGCCTCGATATCGGCCAGGATGTCGCGGACAGTCTGCTCCACATCGGGCGCGTCGCTTTCGCTTTTATGCGAGGCTGTCTTAAGCTGGGTCACGCCCATCGTGTGTTCCTTCCATTCGAAATACCATGAGGCATGGCGCAGGTGCGTCGTGGCGATGCGCCGGTCATCTGGCGAAATCCAGCATCGCCTGAACCAGCACGTCCAGTGTGTCGATGATCCGGGCGTGGTCCGCCGCAGCATCCGCGATCAGCGAAAACTCGGTGCAGGCCACCAGCTGCAGGCTGGCCCCTTTTGCGGCGATATCGCGCGCGGCATCAGCCAGCGCATCGCGGGCCGCCACGGATGGACCGCCTTGTTTGATGCCGCGGATCGCCGACAACAGGGCGTCCTGATCCGCGGCATAGACCGCCTCGCATCCATGACGGGCCAAGGCCCGGTCAAAGATTCCCACCTGCTGCAAGGCCGGAGAGCCGAGGATGCCGACCAGACCGCCCTGCCCGACCTGTTGGGCAGCCTGTGCAACTGCCATTTCCACCATATCCAGCAAGGGGATCGTCACCGCGTCGCGAATGACCGGGGCGTAGTGATGCGCGGTGTTGCAGGGCATCGCCAGCGCCTGCGCGCCCGATTGCTGCAGGCCGGCGGCCATGGCTGCCAGCACCGGGCCAGGATCCTCGCCTCGTCCCTCGATCAGCCGGGCTATGCGCGATGGGATCTGCGGGTTCATGTCCACCATCAGCGGCAGGTGATCTGCGTCGTCCGTGGCAGGCGTCGCCGCAATCACGCGCGACATCAGCAGAACCGTTGCTTCGGGTCCCATGCCGCCCAGAACGCCGATACGGCGCGGAGCGACGCTCATGACGCCTCGCTTGGTGCAAGGGCGTTGGCGCAGGCGACGATGATATGTCCGATCTGTCGGCAATCGTCGGTGCTGAAGGTCAGCGGCAGCCGCATGTCGAACAGTCCCGCCAGCACGGCATCCGTGCGCGGTAGCGATTGCGGGTCGACATAGCGCCAGCTTGGATGCGCCGAGGTAAAGCCGACCGGGTCAACCGCGCCGAACCACTTCAGCTCGACCCCCAGCTCGGCTGCATCCGCTACAAATCGCGTCGCATCCTGCGGCGCAATCCCGGGCAGGCGGAACTGGATCGAGCTGCCGACAAAGGTTTCCTGCGCAGGCCGTGCGGGCAACGCGATCCGGGAACAGCCGGCAAGCACGGCTTCGGTTGCGTGATAGCGTTCGTTCCACCGGTCGATCGCATCCTCGATCCGTGCCAATTGTGGACGCAGCAGGGCGGCACGCAGATTGTCCATCCGCGCCGAGGTGTTGGGCATGTCCAGACGCGCATTCCGGAAATGCGCCTCTGACGGTGCGGCGCCATGCCGGGCATACAGCATATACGACCCGGACAGGATGATGGCACGGGCCATGAAATCGGCGTCGTCCGATACCAACAGGCCACCTTCGCCCGAATTCAGATGTTTGTAGGTCTGGGAACTGAATGCCCCGGCCAGCCCAAAAGAGCCGCTGCGCCGTCCGTTCCATTTGGCCCCCATCGTATGGGCGCAATCCTCGATCAGCGGCACCCCGGCGTCGGCACAAATGGCCGTCAGTCGGTCCATGTCGCAGAGATGGCCCCGCATATGCGAGGCCATGACGGCCGCCGGACGATGCCTGGCGATCTTGGCGGACAGATCGTCCAGATCCATCCGAAGGTCTTTTGTGATCTCGACCAGAACCGGGCGCGCGCCGACGGCCACGATCGCGCCGGGCACCGGCGCAAGCGTAAAGGCATTGGTCAGCACCACGTCGCCGACACCGATCCCTGCGGCGCGCATGGCGATCCGCAGGGCTGCACCGCCCGAACTGCAAGCCAGCGCATAAGCGCTGCCTTGCCAATGAGCGACTTCGCGTTCCAGCGCGGAAACATGCGATTCCTCGCCGGGCGCGACGTTGTAGCGGTGAAGCCGACCCGAGCGCATCACCTCGATTGCCGCCTCGATGCCGTCCTCGGGGATCGGTTCCTGCTGCGTAAAGCTTTTGGTAAAGCGGGCAATCGTCATGGATCAGGCCGCCTTGCTGGAAACGCGCCGGTCGGAAAAGTCAAAGGCCGCGTCATAGCCGAACAGCGCAGCCGCGCCGCCGGTATGCAGGAACACGACCCGCTCACCTTTCTTGAAGTGACCCTTGCGGATCAGATCGATCAGGCCGGCCGCGCCCTTGGCCGAATAGACCGGGTCCAGCAGGATGCCTTCCAGCTGTGCGAACATGGCAATGGCCTCCATCCCGCTCTCGGTGGGAATGCCATAGCCGCCGCCGACATAGTCGCAGTTCGCAACCACATCGCCGCGCTGAACCACGTCCGGTGCGCCGATCTTCAGGGCCGTGGCCTGTGCCAGCTTGAAAACGTTTTCTTCCTGCTTGTCCTTGGGCGCGCGCACCCCCACACCCAACAGCGGAACCTGCGCATTGATCGCCTTTAGCCCGACGATCAGTCCGGCCTGCGTGCCCGCACTGCCCGTCGCGTGAACCAGATGGTCGATGACCAGACCGCGATCATTGGCCTGCCCGATCAGCTCATACGCGCAGTTCACGTAACCAAGCGCGCCGGTGGGGTTCGACCCGCCGCCCGGAATGGTATAGACGGTACGGCCCTCGGCGCGGATGCGGTCGGCGGCGCGCTCCATCTCGGCGTTCATGTCCAGACCGCCCTGACAGACCTCGGTCGTGGCACCATGCAGGTGATCCAGCAAGACGTTGCCGTTGGTGTTGTAGTTGCGGTCATTGCTGCCGGTGCGATCCTCCAACAGGATATGGCAGGCAAATCCCATCTTGGCGGCAAAGGCGGCCGTCTGGCGGGCGTGGTTGGATTGGGTCGCGCCCTGGGTCATCACCACATCAGCGCCCTGCGCCTCGGCCTCGGCCATCAGGAATTCCAGCTTGCGGGTCTTGTTGCCGCCGGTCGACATACCGGTGCAATCGTCGCGCTTGATCCAGATTTCCGGCCCGCCCAGTTCCGCAGTCAACCGGTCCATACGCTCCAGAGGTGTCGGCAGATGGGCCAGGAACTTGCGGGGAAAACGAGAGAGCATCATGGGGCTATTTCCTTTGATATAAGTCTGGATGTGCGCGGACGGGCGATGCCGCCGCGCGGGAACAGTTGGGTCAGCTGCGGCCCTTCCACGGGACCAGCTTGCGTTCGGCAAGGCGCATCAGAACATCGATCCCGTAACCGATGATGCCGATCAGGATGATCCCCATCAGCACGATGTCGGTCAGCTGGAACTTGGAGGCCGCGATGATCATCATTCCGGCGCCCATTTGTGCGGCGACCAGTTCGGCGGCGACCACGGTACCCCAGCAGACGCCCATGGCCACACGTGCGCCGGTAAAGATTTCGGGCAGAGAGTTCGGCCCGATCACATGGCGCATGATCTGCCATTTCGATGCCCCGAGAGAATAGGCGGCATGAACCTTGGTGATATTCACACCCGACACGCCGGCACGCGCAGCGATGGTCATGATCCACAGCGCAGCCAGGAACAGCAGGACGATCTTGCCGGTTTCCCAGATGCCGAACCAGATGATGACCAGCGGGATCAGGGCCAATGGCGGCACCGGGCGCATGAATTCGACGATCGGATCGAACCAACCGCGGAACCAGCCCGACAGGCCCATGGCATAGCCCAAGGGAATTCCGACCAGCGACCCCAAAGCAAAGCCTGCCAACACCCGCATCAGCGACGCGCCCAGATGCTCCCACAAGGTAAAGTTCTGATATCCGGTCTGCGCGATTTCGGCAAAGCGCGCCGCCACCGCCTCGGGTGAGGGCAGCCAGATCGGCTCCATCTGCAGACCCTGATCGGCGGAAAACGACAGCGTCCCCTTGGCGGTCATCGAGACCGTGCCATTCGCAACGCGCAGCTGGCCCCCGGGCGCGATGGGCGATCCGTCGATGGTATCTGCCTGCGCGCCATCCGGCAAGGGGATCAGCTGATCGCGGCCCCGCGGCACGTTGGCCACGACCGCGTCATCGCCGACAGCGTCCGTCGGGGGGGTGACGCCGGCATAAACCAGCACCTCGCCCGACTGCATCTGCCCTGCAGCGTCCGTCGTCTGATAGGTGAACGTGGTTTCGCCGATGAACGGCCCCGGCACGTGAAAGGGTACCAGCCGGGACCCGGTAAATGCACCCCACAACAGGAACACCACCAGGATCGAGATGATGGATGCCGCACGGTCAGGCCGGATGGCGCTTTCGTCACCGAATGTCACCGTCTTCAGGCTGGTGAAATCGTTGCGTGGCCGGGTGCGATGCCGGACAAAGCCGACCACGACCGCGGCACCGGCAAACAGCGCCACATAGACAAGAAGGATCACGATACCGGTCATGCCACATCTCCCTGACGACCCATGATTTCTTCTTCCATGTTCCAGATCATCGACAGGATCTCTTCGCGCATCGCCGTGAACGCGGGCTGTTTCTTGACCTCGCGCAGGTCCTGACCCACGCCCTGTTCAGCAAAGGGAAGATTGTATTCCTTGTAGATCCGGCCCGGACGTGGCGCCATGACGACCAACCTTTCGCCCAGCAACAGCGCCTCTTCGACCGAATGGGTGATCAGGATCACGGTCTTGCCGGTCTCCTTCCACAGGTTCAGGACCATCGCCTGCATCTTTTCCCGCGTCAGCGCATCCAGCGCCCCCAACGGCTCATCCATCAGGATGACATCGGGATCGTTGGCCAGACAGCGTGCCAGCGCGACGCGCTGCTGCATGCCCCCGGACAATTCATAGATCGCCTTGTCGCGGAAATCCTTGAGACCCACGACGTCGATCAGATGATCGACCTGCGAACCGTATTGAGACTCTCGCTGCCCAGCCATGCGCGGACCGAACGAGACATTGTCACGCACGTTCATCCATTCGAACAACGCGCCTTTCTGGAACACCACGCCGCGTTCGGCATCCGGCCCTGTGACCTGATGGCCGTTCAGCGTGACGGTTCCCGCGGTGGGGGCAAGAAACCCCGCCACGATGTTCAGCAACGTGGATTTCCCGCAGCCTGACGGCCCCAGAACAGACATCAGCTGTCCCGGCTGCAGATCCAGGGAGACATCCTCCAATGCCTGCACGTGCGATCCGTTGGCCAGATCAAACCGCATCGAAATATTGTTCAACTTCAGACCGGACATGGCACTGTCTCCTTGCGCGGGGCGGGAAGGCGCCGGGCGCCCTCCCCCGACATCAGCGGCTGGCGGCATCGACAAGCGGCGCGGTGTCGATCAGCGCGCCATAGGACGGCAGGACCGAGGGAACTGTGCCGATATCGTTGAAAAAGCCTGCCGCGCCGTCGATATACGTCCCGACGCGCTCACCCAGCCATGCATCCGACAACAGTTGGTCGACGGACAGAAAGACGAAATCGTCGATCGTGTCGGCTGCAACCGACTGTTCCATCCCCGCGTCCTGCGCGATCACGGGCAGCATTTCCTCACGCTGCTCGCCCGCATTCCATGCGGCATTCACCTGCGCCGTGACGGTGACGAAATCGGCCAGAAGCTGCGGCTGCTCGGCGGCAAAGGTTCCGGTCGTCGTGATCAGGTCAAAGGACAGGATCCCGATCTCTTCCTTTTCGGCACCGGTCAACAGGACATTGCCGAATTCCTGCATCCGCGCCAATGCGCCACCCCATCCGCAGGCCATGTCCACGCTGCCCTGCGACAGT
Source organism: Paracoccus sp. Ld10 (assembly GCF_045064235.1). Lineage (NCBI taxonomy): Bacteria > Pseudomonadati > Pseudomonadota > Alphaproteobacteria > Rhodobacterales > Paracoccaceae > Paracoccus > Paracoccus sp. Ld10. Next base: position 33,663 of record NZ_JBISHD010000001.1, read on the forward strand.
GCGGCAGCACCCTCGGCGGGGGCCATGTCCACGATCGACATGGTTGTCGTATCGACCTCCAGGTGGTCCATCAGCTGCAGGAATGTATATTGCGCACCAGTGCCCATCGGCACGGCGACGCGCTTGCCCTCCAGCTCTGCGGCGCTGTCCTTGTCGATCTCCAGACCTGCGGCCACGACACAGTTCTCGTTCTCGGCATAAGAGGCCGCGATGTCGACGATCTTCAGGTCCTGACCGGCCGACGTCGCCGCGATAAAGGGCAGCACCCCTTGGCTGATGGCCAGCTGAACGTCACCGGCAGCCATCGCCGCCGACATCGCGGTTCCGGAATCAAAGGCGACCCAGTTGACCGTGGTGCCCAGCTGTTCGTCATACATGCCCTGCGCCTTTGCGAACTGGAACGGCATCGGCCATTCCTGGAAATACGCAACGGTCATTTGTTCCTGGGACAATGCGGGCGACGCTGCCCCGATCGCGGCAAGAGCAAAGATAACAGTACCCAGATGATGTGTCATGTGCAGCTCCTTGTTGGTTGAGGCGCGTCATGCAGCCCCAGGGGGATCCATCGGTTAGCCCGATGTGATTGTGGTTGGTAACGTGTCAGCCCATGCGTTCGCTTGAGAATGACCCCGGAGACGCCGGAAAGACGACGGTCTTGTTGCCGTTCTGAAAGACGCGGTGGGTCGCGTGGGCGTGGATGGCGCGGGCCAGCACTTGGCTTTCCACGTCGCGCCCAAGCGAGACGTAATCCTCGGCGGATTGCGCATGTGTGACGCGAATGGCGTCCTGTTCGATGATCGGTCCCTCATCCAGATCGGCGGTCACATAGTGACTCGTCGCACCGATCAGTTTGACACCCCGCTCATAGGCCTGCCGATAGGGGTTGGCACCCTTGAAGCTGGGCAGGAAACTGTGGTGGATATTGATGATCCGACCCGACATCTTCTGGCACATCTGATCCGACAGGATCTGCATGTAGCGCGCCAGGATGACCAGTTCGGCGCCGCAATCCTCGACGACCGCCATGATGCGCGCCTCGGCCTCGGGTTTGTTTTCCTTGGTGACCTTGATGCAGTGGAACGGGATGTCGTGGTTCACGACGACCTTCTGGTAATCCATGTGGTTGCTGACCACGGCCACGATCTCGATCGGCAACGATCCGATCCGCCAGCGATACAGAAGGTCGTTCAGACAATGCCCAAAGCGGCTGACCATGATCACGACCCGCATTTTCCGGGCCTCGTCATGGAACTCATAATTCATGCCACAGCCCTTGGCGATCTCGGCAAAGCCTTCGCTCAGCTTCTCCATTGTCGCCCCGGTTTCCGAGGCAAAGCTGACGCGCATGAAGAACCGCCCGGTCTGCGGATCGTCGAACTGAGAGCTGGCGGTGATGTTGCACCCCTGATCGGCCAGATAGTTGGCGATGGCGGCGACGATACCGCGCGTCGATGCGCATGACACTGTCAGGCACAATTTGGTCCCTGAAACCTTCGCCCCGTCGGTGGCCGCGGCTGCGTCCCGGTTCGTTTTCCTGTCCAGCATGTCAGGCATCCCTCTGTGAGGCGGTCAGATCGGCAGGTTCGGGCAACCCGTTGGCCCGGCAACAGGCGGTCACCGTATTGGCCAGCAGACAGGCAATGGTCATGGGTCCGACGCCGCCCGGCACCGGCGTGATTGCGCCCGCGACCCGGGCTGCGGTGTCAAAATCGACATCTCCGACCAGGCGGGTGCGGTCCCCGTCGCTGATCCGGTTGATGCCGACATCGATCACGGTGGCGCCCGGCTTGATCCAGTCGCCCTGGATCATCCGCGGCCGACCGACCGCAGCCACCAGAATATCGGCGCTGCGGCAGACCGCCGGCAGATCCCTGGTCCGGCTGTGTGCGATGGTCACGGTGCAGCTTTCGCCCAGCAAAAGCTGCGCCATCGGTTTGCCCACGATATTGCTGCGTCCGACCACCACCGCGTTCAGCCCGGACAGATCGCCCAGCCTGTCGCGCAGCATCAGCAGACATCCCAGAGGTGTGCAGGGTACCATGGATTTCTGCCCGGTCGCCAACAAACCCACATTCAGGACATGAAAGCCGTCCACATCCTTGGACGGATCAATGGCATTGATGACGGCCCCGGCGTCCAGATGCGCGGGCAGCGGCAGCTGGACCAGGATACCATGCACCGCAGCATCGGCATTCAACTGCGCGATCAGGGCCATCAGGTCGTCCTGACTGGTGGTGTCAGGCAGCCGATGTTCAAAGCCCGTCATCCCGGCTTCGCGGGTCTGAATGCCCTTGTTGCGGACATAAACCTCTGACGCCGGGTCGGCGCCCACCAGCACGACGGCCAGGCCTGGCGTGATGTCGTGATCGGCCTTCAGTCGCGCGACATGCGTGGCCACGCGGCGGCGCAGATCGGCCGCGAATGCCTTGCCGTCAATCACGCTGGTGCAATCCTGCATGGCGGCGTTCATCACAGTTTCCCAGTCAGTTCTGGAACGGTCGTAAACAGGTCACCGACCAGCGCATAATCGGCAATCTGAAAGATCGGGGCCTCTTCGTCCTTGTTGATGGCAACGATGACCTTGCTGTCCTTCATGCCGGCCAGATGCTGGATCGCACCCGAGATGCCCACCGCGACATACAGATCGGGTGCCACGACCTTGCCGGTCTGGCCAACCTGATAGTCGTTGGGGGCATAGCCGGAATCGACCGCCGCGCGCGATGCGCCGACAGCTGCGCCCAGCTTGTCGGCCAGCGTCTCGATGATGGCGAAATCCGCTTTCGAGCCGACCCCGCGTCCGCCCGAAACAACGCGCCCCGCCGAGGTCAGTTCGGGGCGGTCGCTGGTCACGACCTCATCGGCGACCCAGGACGACAGCGCCGGATCCGCGGCCGCGGCAACCTTTTCGACCACTGCAGCAGCACCCTCGCCTGCCGCGTCAAAGCCGGTGGTGCGGATCGTCATCACCTTTTTCGGATCAGACGATTTCAACGTCTGGATCGCGTTGCCCGCATAGATCGGGCGTTCAAACGTATCGGCATCGATGACTGCCGTCACGTCCGAGATCACCATCACATCCAGCAGCGCGGCAACGCGGGGCATGATATTCTTGGCATCCGTGGTGGCGGGTGCCGCGATGTGTTCATAATCGCCCGCAAGGCTGACCAGCAGCGCGGCCGTCGGTTCGGCCAGCCGGTGACCGTACAGCGCATCCTCGGCCACCAGAACCTTGGTGACACCGGCAATCGTTGCGGCCTCCTGGCCGGCCGCCTGTGCGGCAGCCCCCGCGCACAGCACGGTTACATCGCCTAGGGCCTTCAGCGCGCTGACCGCCTTGGCGGTGGCATCGCGGTTCAGTTCGCCACCCGTGACTTCACACAGCAACAGAACAGCCATCAGACAACCCCCGCTTCTTGCAGTTTCGATACCAGCTCATCGACCGACCCGACCTTGATGCCCGCCTGCCGCCCCTGCGGCTCGCGGGTGCCGACCACCGCAAGGCGCGGGGTGACATCGACGCCCAGATCGGCGGCGGTCTTTTCGTCCAGCGGCTTTTTCTTGGCCTTCATGATGTTGGGCAGGCTGGCATAGCGCGGCTCGTTCAGGCGCAAATCGACGGTGACGATCGCGGGCAGCGTGACGCTGATGGTCTGCAGACCGCCATCGACCTCGCGGGTCACGTGGGCGGCACCGCCCTCGATCTCCAGCTTGCTGGCAAAGGTCGCCTGACCCCAGCCCAGCAGCGCGGCCAGCATCTGGCCCGTCGCGTTCATGTCGTTGTCGATCGCCTGCTTGCCGGCGATGACCAGACCCGGCTGTTCCTCGTCGATCAGGGCTTTCAGGATCTTGGCGACAGCCAGAGGTTCGATATCCTGATGCACATCGTCTGCGGCAATCACCAGAATGGCGCGGTCGGCACCCATGGCCAGCGCGGTGCGCAGGGTCTCGGCGGCCTGCTTGACGCCGACGCTGACGGCCACGACCTCTGTGGCGATGCCCTTTTCCTTCAGGCGGATCGCCTCTTCCACGGCAATCTCGTCGAACGGGTTCATCGACATCTTAACATTCGCAAGATCAACGCCAGACCCGTCAGCCTTCACACGAGCCTTGACGTTGTAATCAATAACTCGCTTTACCGGTACGAGAACCTTCATAATGACTCCTGTCGTCTTGATCGATTTGTCGGGTCCGGGCGTTCCTGCCCGAGGCGGTCTGGCCCAAAGGCCAGACGCCGGGGCCTATCCGCGCATCAGCTTGTTTTCGGGATCATACAGGCAGGGCTCGACCACGGTCGCGGGGACCGGTTCACCGATCACTTCGACCGACAGCGCGGTGCCGATATCCGCCACTGCCGGGTCGACAAAGCCCATCGCGATGTTCTTGCCAACACGGTAACCCCATCCACCCGACGTGATCGTGCCGACACATTTCCCGTCCAACATGATGCTGTCGCCGCCATGCGCGGGGGCATGGGTGCAGTCCAGAACCAGGCTGACGAATTTGCGGCGCGGCCCTTGCTGGACATGCGTCTCCAGCGCGGATTTGCCGATAAAATCGGGCTTGTCCAGTTTGACAAAGCGATCCAGCGCGCTTTCCAGCGGGTCAAATTCGGTGATCAGGTCGGCCTTCCAGTGACGATATCCCTTTTCGAGGCGCATCGATTCCACCGCATGCGATCCGAACAGGCGCAGGCCGTGCTCCTCGCCCGCCTTGCGCAGCGCCAGATAGGCCGCATAGAGCTGATTGTTGGGCACGTGGATCTCATAGGCCAATTCACCCGAGAAGCTGACCGACATGACCACTGCCGGGGCGATCCCGACAAAGGCCCGACGCACGGACAACCATGGGAAGGCCTGTGCGGACCAATCGCCGCGCGACGCGGCGGACAGAACATCGCGCGCCTTGGGCCCTGCCAGAACAAGGATCGTCCAGTCATTCGTCAGCGACTTGAGCGTGACCGAACCGTCATCGGGCAGATGCTTTTGCAGCCAGTCCATGTCATGGAATTCGGACGCTGCGGCGGACCCGTACCAGATCGTGTCGTCGTCCAGATTTGCCAGCGTTGCTTCGGCCTTGATGTTGGCATGATCGTTCAGCAGATAGCTGAGCCCGACCTTGCCGACCTTCTTGGTGACGCGACCGCAGGTCATCTTGTCCAGCCAGTCGCGCGCACCGGGGCCGGTGATCTCGATCCGGTTGAAACCGTTGACCTCGGTCATGCCGACGCCTGTCTGGACCGCCTTCACCTCTTCGCCCACGACATCGAATGTCTCGTTGAAGCGGAAGCTGAAGGTTTCGTGGAAATCCGGGGACGGCTTGATAAAGGCCACGCGTTCCCAGCCGTTCACGACACCGAAATCAGCGCCTTCGGCAGCCAGGATCGGGGTCAGCGGCGTGGTCTTCATCGGACGGCCAGCCGGGCGATGTTCATGCGGGAAGTGGAAACGGAACTCGTTCTGATAATCCTCGATCGCCTTCAGCGCGGTCAGCTCGACATTGCAATGCCCGGTGAACCGGCGCGGATCAATGCCCCAGGTGTCATAGCAGGCCTCGCCATGCACAATCTGCTGCGCCAGCAGCCAGCCGTGGCCGCCACCCTCACCCAACCCGGCGCGCAGGCCGATGATGCAGAACGCATTGCGTTTTCCCGGGATCGGGCCGACCAGCGGAGCGCCGTCGATCGTGTAGGTGATCGGGCCGTTGACGACAGTGTGGATGCCCGTCTCCATCAGCGCGGGCATCCGGGCGAATGCGCCTTCAAGCACATCCATCACACGGTCCAGATCGTCCGGGCACAGTGCGTTGACAAAATTCGGGTCGATGCCGTCCATGCCCCAGGTCTTGCAGTCCTGTTCATAGAATCCGACCAGCAGTCCGTTCTTTTCCTGGCGGCAGTAATAATCGCTGATCGGGCAGCGGATCAGCGGCATGCGGTGCCCGGCCTCTTCGATGGCCTTGATCGGCTCGGTCAGGAAATACTGGTGTTCCATCGACGCCACGGGATGGTGAACGCCCATCATCGCGCCGACTTCGTTGACCCGGTAACCGCAGGCGTTGACCACGATTTCACAGCGGATGTCGCCTTTTTCGGTATGCACCGTCCAGCTGTCGTCGGCATGCTGGGTCAGGCCGGTCACGGGCGTGTGCCGATAGATTTCCGCCCCTGCAAGACGGGCGCGGCGGGCCAGCGCCTGGCACAGCTGCGCGGGGTCGATATCGCCATCCAGCGGATCCCAAAGCCCCCCCAGCAGGTTGTCGGTCGAAATCAACGGGTGGCGGCGGGCGCATTCCTCGGCATCGATCAATTCAAAATCGACGCCCATGCCCTTGGCGACACTGATGAAATGACGATAGCCATCCATCTGCCCCTCGGTATTGGCCAGACGCATTCCGCCATCGGCATGGTGATAGTTGATCGGATATTCGGGATCTTCGGCCAGTTCCTTGTACAGCTTGATCGAATGGCTTTTCAGCCCGACCATGGTCTGTGTCGCTCCGAAATTCGTCACCTGCGCTGCCGAATGCCAGGTCGTGCCGGACGTCAACTCGTTGCGCTCGACAAGCACGACATCGGTCCATCCTTCTTGCGTCAGGTGGTACAGCGTCGAACACCCTGCGATGCCCCCACCGATAACGACGACGCGCGTCTGACTTTTCATGGCTGGTTCCCGTGTTGCAGTTCGTTGATCTGGGTTAACGTAATGAGTGCGACCCCCATCCGGTCAATCGTGATGCCAGTCAGTTCACAAAAACAGAACGAGGCCGTCCGTTCACATGAACGATCTTTCCATCCCGCCGCGCCGGCGCTATGATGCAACACACCAAAAACAATGATTTCTTTTTGGTATATGACGCAAGGTCGCACCGCCGGGTGCCCCACAAGGAATTGCCCGTTTTATAGGCTTATTTTTTGCGCTGGCTGATGGATGTCATTGTGCCCGCCGCCGGGCCGCATCCAGTCTGAGAAGGAGATCGCAAGATGGCAGACGACAACGCACAGCCGAAATCCATCGCTGACCCATCCGGACGGCTGTCGCTGCGTGGACTACGGGTGTTCATCGCGCTGGAACAGGCGCTGTCGGTCGCCGAGGCTGCCAGAGCCCTGGGGCTCAGCAAATCCAATGTCTCCCAGCAGATCACCGCCATGGAAAACGGCATCGGCACCAAGCTGTTCGACCGTACCCGCAGGCCGATTTCGCTGACACCGGCCGGCCATGCTCTCAGCCAGCACGCCCATCGCATCATCGCCACCGTCTCCATGGCCGAAGAATCGCTGGCAGAGCTTAATCTCGATAGCCTGCCAGTCTTGAATTTTGCCGTTATTGACGATCTCGATGCCTCTCTGACGCCGACGCTGGCGGCCTCGCTACAGGCAAAGCTGCCCAGATGTTTCATCTGCACTTACTCTGGCCGCTCTGATCAGGTCACAGCGCGGTTGCTTTCAAGAGACGCGGATATTGCTGTTACCGCGACGATCCCGACCAGCATGCACAGGTTCCAGGTCCTGCAGATCCTGCGCGAAAAGTTTGTCCTGGTGACGGCGCGCGGCAAATACTCGCCCGATCTTGATTGGCGTGCCCAGCTGTCGACGTTGCCGCTGGTTCAATATTCAGAAGCGATGCCGATGGGTCGCCTGGTTTCCGCCCATCTTAAACGCATCGGTCTTTATGTTCCGCGGCGGTTTTCCTTCGAGGCCAGCAGATCCGTCATTGCAACCGTTGCAGGCACAGGCGGCTGGACGCTGACCACGCCGCTCAGCATCCTCGACAGCAAGAGGTTCAGGGATCAGGTCGACCTGATGCCGTTGCCGTTTTCAGGGCTGTCGCGACAGATCTATCTTATCAACAGAACCGACGAGCTGGGCACGCTTCCAGAAACATTGGCCAAGCAATTCCGTGCCTTGCTTCAAAAGGACGCCGTTCACGAATTTGCGCGGATGGCACCGCATTTGGCCGACACCATCGAGGTCCATCATGAGATTCTCATCTGAACCTGTGCATCGGCAAAGCGGTGTCGCTCATATCATCCGACACTCTTGGCCCGCTCTTTCCTCCATGAAATGAATTTAACCGTGCCGTTCTGCGTCGATGCCATTTCCGAAGCGCAATCATGTGCATTGGCAAAATAGCGTCGCTCTGCGTCAGATGTGAGGGGCACGCGCCGGGTGCTTTGCTTGGTACCCAAGGAAGGATCCGCGGCTGTTTGCAACCATCGAACAGATGGCTCAGCAATTCCGGAAACGTACTTGGCTGGATGCCTTGGCGACTCATAGTCACCGGCACGAAATACCCCCCCCAATGCCCTGTCTCGGAGTTATGGACACCGCGACCGCAGCTCAGAAGGCAATTCAAACCGCCTAATCGATGGACATTTAGATTGCTAAAAGATGCATCGTGCGTAAACTTTATGCATCTGGCACGCTTCCGGTGTCGCCGGTGACAGGGCCGATTTCCTCCCCAAGCAGTTCCGGAGAGTTTCTCATTCAACCGATACGCGCCCTGTGGCCGTGCGGGGTAGCTGGAGGACTGGAATGACTTTCAACCCAGAAGGAATGTCTCGACGCTCACTGTTGTCGATGATCGGCACTGTGGCAGGGGCAAGCGCCATGTATGGCGCAGTGGGCGCGCTTGGCTTGGCCCAGGCATCGACTTATGACGGGCGCCTTGAGCTGAGTGGCGATGCCAAGGGCACGCGGGTGCTGATCCTGGGGGCTGGCCTGGCGGGCATGACCGCCGCTTATGAACTTGGCCGGGCCGGGTATGAGGTGAAAGTCCTTGAGTTTCGGGAGAAGGCCGGGGGCCGTTGCTGGAGCCTGCGCGGCGGCGACACCTACACCGAGCTGGGCGGTGAGACGCAGGAGGTCACTTTCTCCGAAGGCAATTACATCAACCCGGGACCATGGCGCATTCCATCCGACCACTACGCAGTGCTGGACTACTGCAAGCGGTTCGGCGTCAAGCTGGAGCCCTTTATCCAGGTCAATTACAACGCCTACCTGCATAACGCTGACGCATTCGACGGAAAGCCGCAGCGGTTCAGGGAAATCTCATCTGACTTCCGCGGCCACGTGGCAGAGCTGCTTGCAAAGGTTGTCGATCAGAATGCCCTGGATGCCAGCGTCAGCGAGGCAGACGCCGAACTGCTGCTTGCAGCCCTGAAACGCTACGGCGCGCTGAACGACGACATGGCATACGCGACCGGCGAGGCATCCTCCTCCTATCGCGGCTGGGCGTCGCCCGAGGGCGGGGGCACGACAGGCAAGCCGGAGCCATCGGAAGTGATCCCGCTCTCTGATATCCTGCAGTCCAACCTGTGGCGCAACCTGACGGCTGGCGATAACCTCCATATGCAGTCGACGATTTTCCAGCCCATCGGCGGCATGGACAAGATCGCGGACGCTTTCGCGCAGGAAGTGGGCGAGGTTATCACCTACAACGCCAAGGTCACCCGCATCCGTCACGAGGGTGAGACCGTCACGGCGACCTGGATCCCGTCAGATGGTGGCGACGAGCAGACGGAAACGGCGGATTACTGCATCTGCACGATCCCGTTCTCGATCCTGAGCCAGATCGATCATGACTTTTCCTCGCGCATGTCGGGCATCATCGACGGCATGTATTACGCCTCGTCGTTCAAATGCGGGATCGAGTTCAAGCGTCGTTTCTGGGAGCAGGACGAACACATCTATGGTGGCATCAGCTACACCACCCTGCCGATCTCGCTAATCTCATACCCCTCCACCGATTTCTTCAGCGATGGCCCTGCCGTTCTTCTGAGCGCCTACAGTTGGGGCGCCTCGTCGTATCAGTTCAACTCCATGTCTCCTGCCGAGCGTCTGGAGACGGTGCTTGGCTATGGCAGCCAGATCCACGCGCAGTATCGGGACGAGTTTGTTTCGGGTGTCTCGGTGGGATGGCACCGCGTGCCCTGGGTGCTGGGTTGTTACGGGATCTGGAAGGATCGGGACGCCGACTACATGGACGCAACCATGATGGACGGGCGCACGCTGATGGCGGGAGAGCATATCTCCTATCTTGCGGCCTGGATGGAAGGCGCCATCCTGTCGGCACTGGATGCCGTTCAGCGCCTCCACACCAGCGTTACAGAAGCATGAGGAGGTCATGATGAGACATCTGCTATTTCCCTTGGTGACACTGGCTGCCTTGTCCATGCCCGCTTATGCCCAAGAGGCTAAGCCGACCGATACACCTGAGCAAGAGGATGTGATAGATACGAGCCAGGAGGCAGGTGAGGTCGCCATGACCCAGCGCGCCGGGTGGTTCGAGGACCCTGCCCGCCTGTCGCAGTCCGGCGGCAAGGGCGTCTATGACGCGGTCTGCGCCGGTTGCCATATGCCGGACGGACAGGGTGCCGAGGGTGCCGGGGCATATCCTGCACTGGCAAACAACGAAAACCTGATGACGCCGGATTACCCCATTTACCTGATCCTGAACGGTCAAAAGGCGATGCCGCCCCTCAGCGGCGTCCTTGATGACGCGCAGGTGGCGGATGTGGTCAACTACATTCGTACGGCATTCGGCAACGAATACAACGAGGACCCCGCAACGCCTGAGCGCGTTGCCGAGGCCCGTGAAGTTCAATGAAAGGATATCTGATGACGCCCAAACTCGCGGCACTTGCCCTCATGCTTCTCGCTGCACCCGCTGGCGCCCAGGAGGTCACCCGCCACACCAACCCGGGCTCTGACTTTCCGATCCTGCAAGCGGTCGAGGTCCCGGCAGGCATGACGACCGTGTACCTGAGTGGGACCGTTCCTTCCGTGATCGATGAAAGCGCTGATCGCAGCAGCGTCGAGGCCTATGGCACCACGGAAGAACAGACCGTCAGCGTCATGAACCGGATCAAGGGTCAGCTTGAGGGTCTGGGAATGGGCGTCGGTGATATCATCAAGATGCAGGCCTTCCTTGTGGCACCCGAAGGAGAAGCCGTGGACTTCGACGGCTTCATGACAGGCTACACCCAGTTCTTTGGTACCGAAGAGCAGCCGAACTTGCCGGTCCGGTCTGCGATGGTCGTCGAAGCTCTGGTCAATCCGGGTTGGCTGGTCGAGCTGGAGGTCACTGCCGTCCGCCCAGCCACTGAGTAACGGCCCACCATCCGCCCCATCTGATGCGTCGCGTTGTCATATCAGACAGGTGGACGGATACTGCACATGGTTCGGGCGCTTTTGCGCCCGAACCTGTTTTCCGTGCCCTGCCCCCTGAAAACCGGACCGTCTGCAACGGAAGCTTTCGGCTGACTGTCCGCAAGCGCCGTCGTCCTTACCGTGGCAGGGTTCTGTTGCAGACCTCTGCTGAGAGAGGCAGCGCGGCACTTTAGAATGGTCGACTGTTCAACGCCTTGAAGACGATGTCCGCGCGTTTTGATTTTCCCGGGGTGAGCGTTCGCACAGCCCGGCCAAGGCGATACCTTAGGCGCTACGTACCGCTTGGGGTCCTGTCAGGGCATCGACAGACATCAAGGTATCATCACGGCGAAGCAGAAAGAGGGCGATGGCCGCTGCAAAGACCGGCAGACCGGCCATGAACAAAAGATTGGAGCCTTCGGCAAGCGGCATCGCGATATGGCTGGCCGTCGATAGCGTCGACGCACCGTGGATCAGCACGCCTGCGCCATAGGTCACCGTCTTGAACAGCCCTGCAATGATGCACAAGCTAAGCGCGACCTGAAGACCTCCGATCACAAACGCCGAGGTCTCTCCCAAGCTCTCGACGCCATAGAACCGGGCGAAAATGCTGATTGTGCCTTCGGCATTGAGCATCTTGTTTGCTGCCCACGCCAGCAGGAACAGACCGAACGTCACGCGGATCAACAAAAGGGACAGTCTTAGATTGGAAGGCATTTATTTTCCTTTGAGTTTCAGTGAGAAATCACGTCGATCTCCCTGAATGGTTCATCACGTCAGGGAGTATTCCTTGGGCGATCAGTCCGGGGACAAAGGCACGTGGATGCGAACCTCCTGCCCCTCCTGGCTTGACCCGAACGTCAGTCGTCCCGACATGCGCTGAACCGCCGCGGCCACGATCGACAGCCCCAGGCCACTGCCTTGGGACATCGTGCCCGGCCCGCGCCAGAACCGTTCCGTCACCCGGTCGCGATGGGCGGGATCGATCCCCAGCCCTTCATCCCTGACGCTGAAGACGATCCATTCGCCCTCATGGCGCGCGGACAGGGTCACGGTTCCGCCGCCTGGTGAATGCTGGATGGCATTCTCGACCAGATTGCGCAGCGCCGACTGGATCAGCACTTTGGGAATATGAACCATGGGGAGGGAATGTGTGACGGTCAGAACGGTAACCTTGGCGGCTTGTGCCTGCAGGTCGGCGTTTGCCGCCGCCTCGTCCAGCAAAGCTGACGGGACAAGAGGATCGGGGTCGGCGGCTTCGTAGTCGATGAAGGTTAGATCAAGCAACTGGCGCACCATCCGGTCACTGCGATCGACCGAGGTCTCGATCGCCTCCAATGCGCGGTTCCGGCTTGCCTCGTCGGGTGCGCGTCGCGCGATCTGTGCCTGCATGCGCATGCCTGCCAACGGGGTCTTCAACTCATGCGCGGCGAAGGCCGTAAAGTCACGCTCGGTCCTGCGGACATGGTCGAGCTTTTCGAACATCTGGTTGAGGGCGCGCCGGATAGGACGGATCTCGCGGGGGTCCCGGGCCGCAGGCAGCGGGCTGAGATCGTCGGGACCGCGGGCGCGCAACGCGGATTCCAGTTTTGCCAGAGGCGACAGGCCACGACCAAGAACCACCCAGATCAGCAGGGTAAGAGCGGGAATGACAACCAGCGCTGGCCACACCAGGCCGCGCATGACGTCGCTGACAAGACTATCGCGAACCGTGATGCGATCACCGACCATGATGCGCAGACCAAGTTCGGAATTAACGGCGGTGAACACCCGCCACGGCTCTCCGTCTATGATCGAGGTGACCAGGCCGGGCGTCTGGGCCAGCTTGTCATTCGGGGCACCTGCTGATGCGCCGACCAGCTCTCCGCGCAGGGACCAGACCTGGCAATAGAGCAGTCGGTTGGGGTCATCGCCACCCGCGCTGGTATCTTCGAGCACGAAGGGCTCGGTGAATGTAACCCCTCCTTCGCGGATAAGAGAGCCCAGCATGTTGGCTGACTCCTCAAGCCGCGCATCCAGCACGGTCTGGACCTGCGCACGGGTCGAGCTGTTGATCCAGACCATTGCCGAAACCCAGATCAGCCCGGTGGACAGGATCAGGATCAGAGAGAGACGCGTGCGCAACGACATCAGTTGCCCTCCGGGGGGTGCGCGTTCATGCGATAACCCAGCCCCCGCTCGGTCTGGATCGTTCCGCGCCCCAGCTTGGCGCGCAGATTGTGGATATGAACCTCTACGGCATTGGATTCGACGTCGTCCTGCCAGCCATAGAGCCGTTCCTCCAACTGCGCGCGCGAGAGAATGCGACCGGGTTGTTCGATCAAGGCGTGCAGGATGGCGAACTCCCGTCGCGACAGGTGGCGAGGGTGTCCATCAACCAGAACCTGCCGCGTGGTGGCGTCGATCGTCAGCCCGCCCCAGACAATCGTCGGGCTGGCACGGCCTTCATGTCGGCGAAGCATCGCCCTGATCCGGGCTGCCAGCTCATCAAGATCAAAGGGCTTGCCCAGATAATCATCAGCACCGGCGTCCAGCCCGCTTACCCTGTCGGTGACCCGGTCCCGGGCCGTCAGCAGCAACACCGGAAGCATGTTTTCTTCTGAACGCATCTCTGCAAGCAGCTGTGTGCCAAGACCGTCAGGCAGCATAACATCAAGAACGACCCCGGAAAATTCCGCTTCGCGCAGCGCCGCGCGGGCGTCAGCCAGCGTCGCCACGGCATCGACCGTGAACCCTGACAGCCCCAGACCAACACTGAGCCCGTCAGACAGAACGGGATCATCCTCTACAATCAGCAGCCGCATGACCGGGCATTCCTTTCTTGGTCGGTGCCTTGTTACCCCCCAACCTTAAGGCGGGCTTAAGGTTGGGGCGGCACTAAAGTGCGAATCCATGGCCGCTTGGCGGAACAACCAGATGGGGGTGGCGCCTCTTGCCCAAGGGGTACCCGCCAACATCAGGGCGCAAGCGCAATCCGAAAGAAGACGATGATGCACAACCTGACCAGACACCTTCTTGCCGGTGTCGCCCTTGTCACGCTGGCTGCCTGCCAGCCAGCGGTCCAGGATACCCCGCAGCCCGCAGCAGCCCAGCAACCTGTCGTTGCTCCTGTCAGTCAACAGACCCTGGCGATGTATGCATCCACCCAGGACGGCGATATCACGGTGCCCGCCATCCCTGCGTCCCTGCTGACGGAGGACAAGGCGCGTCAGGTCGTCGATTACTGGACCGATCACCCGGTGGGCAGCATCATCGTCGATCCCTATGCCAGGCGGCTGTATCATGTTCAGGCGGACAACAAGGCCATGCGCTACTCCGTCGGCGTAGGCGCCGCGGGGTTCGGCTTTGCCGGGGAGGCGCATACCCCCTATCAGCGCGATTGGCCCCGCTGGACGCCGACTGACACCATGCTGGCCGCCAATCCCGAACACTATGGTCCTTCAGCAGAGGGTGTCGAAGGTGGTTTGGAAAATCCGATGGGTGCCAGGGCGCTCTATATCCACAACCGGGGCGGTGACACCTATTATCGCATTCACGGAACACCCGATCCGCAGTCGATCGGCACGGCGTCATCGGCAGGCTGCATCCGGCTGTTCAACCACGATATCATCCACCTTGCCGAGCGGACCGACAGCATGGCCAAGGTCATCGTGCTGACGCAGGCGCAGTCCGGTCAGGGCACCGTTCCGCCCGGAACGGCATCAGCGCCGCAGGTTTCCGCCGACCAACTGTCCAATGCTTATGCCGTCGAAGACATTTCTTCGGCGGGCTAATTACAGTCCTGAGGCGGTCGCCAGCAGATGACGTGATGACAAAGGGGGCCGTAACGACGCCGCGCGACCTGCAGCATGGTGCGCGAAGCATGGGTAAGGCCGTGCCGCAAATCGGGAGGGTGTCGCGTCATCGCCGTGTCGGCGCGAACGCGCGGCCGGCAGGCTGATACATCGGTGCTGCTGGCAATATTCCTTCACGCTGCCTTTCGCTTTTGGCGATGCCCGCTCAGGCGCAGGATGCTGCATCCAAAGCAACGGCCCGCGTCGCGGACAGCAGGTCAGGCTGACATCGCGCGTGTCCCTCACTCCATAGGGCCGAGGTGGCCCGGTTTCGGATGGCGCCGCTGCGCGGGTTGCAGACGCGTTCGATGCTGTCGAAGACAACCGTGCGGGCGGTGCGTTCGGTCGGCAGCGGTAACAGGAAACGGTCCGTTGCCAACAGCGCCATGGTCTCTTGGACCGTCGCCCACCGCGAGTGAACCGATCGCGCCGCGATGCGCAGCCGATCACCGGCCCGATGTCTGCGCTGATCGCGCCATCACCATCGTTCCTGGGCCGCCATGGTGCATGAGGCCCTGCCCGGGCGGCGTTGCAGCGCATCCGCCAAAGGGTCCGCTACAGGTCCAAAGCTGAGCTAAGCGGACGGCGCCGCGCATGCATCCCGGAGAACGGCGAGCGTGAACCGCGTGGTTCCAAATCATCTTTGTCACCATCCCGGTCAGGCCCCCATCAAACGCGCCGCCCGGCCTACACGAGTTCGCTGACACCTGCCGGAGAAAGACGCAGAGCGGCGCCGATCAGCGCAGCATCGGCGCCATGCACGCCAGCCAGCATGGTCAACGACCAGGCAGGGGTTGCCCCCGGCGAAGGGAACACGATCGCACAGCCATCGATCAGGTTCACCAAGGAGGTGTTGCGCAGCATCGCCGCGTTCAGACGATCGAAATCCGCCTCCACCGCGGCGATCGTGGGTGGCATCATGGAAAGTGCAGGTGCGAGCAAAGCATCGAAACCTTCCATGGTCTGACGAAACACACGGACCAGGTCGGCGCGTTCGGCATAGGCGTCGTCGATCTGTTGCGCCGACAGCGTCTCGGCAAATCGGATGCGCGACAGGACGCGGGGATCGCCGAGGGTCTGAAGCCGGTCCAGATCGGCGGCATAGAGGCGATGCGCCTCGACCGCCACGATGATGCGGTTCAAACCGATCCCCGCGCCGATGCGGGCCATGTCCACCGGCTGCAGGTGGTGACCGGCGGCGCTGAGGCGGGCCGTCTCTCTGTCGAACCATTCGGCCATGTCGCGGGAAAGATCATTGGTAAAGGCGCCCTGCGGGACCGCCAGTCTCAGCCGTTCAGCGGGCTGTGGCGCGATCCGGGCGCCCGCCATGACCGACAGCACGCGGCACAGCGTGTCGGCATCGCGGGCCATGGGACCGGGCGTGTCATAGCTGGGGGCCAGCGGGTGGATGCCCGCATCCGGGATCAGCCCCTGACTGGGTTTCATTCCCCAGAGGCCGTTCGCCGTCGCAGGGATGCGCAACGATCCGCCCGTATCCGTGCCGATGGCGGCATCGACCAGTCCCAGACCGACGCTGACCGCGCCTCCTGAGCTGGACCCGCCGGGGATCACCCCCGGGACCAGCACGCTGGAGGGCGTGCCGTGATGCGGGTTCAGCCCCACGCCGGAATAGGCGAATTCCGACATGGAGGTTCGCCCGAACATCACCGCGCCCGCATGGCGCAGCCGCGCGACTACGGTGCTGTCCTCGGTCGCCGGGGACCGCGTGGCCAACAGGCGCGAACCCGCGCCGGTAACCTGGCCCGCCTCGTCAAACAGATCCTTGACCGAGATCAGTATTCCGAACAGCGGCAGGTCCTCGCCCGCGTCGGCGCGGGCCTGCTGGTGACGTGCCTCGGACAGAATGCGCGTGGCGTCCAACTGGGTAAAGATCGCGCTCCGGTCCGGCCGGGCCTTGGCACGCTCCAGAGCATCCGTCACGCGGGAGAGAAGCGGCGTCATGCGATCTCGGCCAGGGTGATGGTGATGTATTCATGGGTGATGCTGCGGCCGGTGGAGGGATCGCGCATCTGCATGCGGAACCGCGCGGCGGGGCGCACGCCGCCCTTGGCGCCGAAGGTGCCACACATCATCGCCGCACCGCCATCCTGCGCCAGGGCGTCGAACGCGGCCCCTTCGATCAGATCGGCCAGGGGGCGGATCGCGGCCAGGGTGCCGGACTGATAGGGCTGCCAGCCTGCGCCTTCGTCGATCCAGCTCTCCAGCTCGATCGTTTCTAGGCGGTCGGCCACGCTGTCCCACGCCCACAGTTCGGCCGCGCAGGGTTTGGCGCAGACCTGTTTCGACAGGGCCACGGAATGCGCCTCCAGCTTGCGGTCGGTGTGGTCCGAGCCAAGGCCAAGCCAGCGTTGCCCGTCCGACTGGATGATCAGCGGCTCTACCTCGCCCGAACTGTCGGGGCCGACTGCCTCGATCCGGTCGGACGGGGACAAGAGCCCGGCCGCGACGCGGTAGTAAAGCGGCGTGGCCGAGGGGGGCGTCACGCCAATCGCGGCCAACTCCTCGATATGGTGCTGGATCGCGGCTGCGTCGCGGCCGGTCCAGCCAGCGACGACCATATGACGGACCGCGATGTTCAGGGGCGCGCCATTGCAGGTGAAGTTCATGTTGAAGTATCCTTTCAGAAGGCAGAGGGCAGCCACAGCGCCAGGCCGGGCAGCGCGATCAGCGCGGCGACCATCAGGGCCATGACCATGACATAGGGGATGACGCCCATGATGACGTCGTTGATGGACCCGCGTTTGCGCGCGCCCTGGACCACGAACAGGTTCAGCCCCACGGGGGGCGTGATCAGCGCCATTTCCACTAGCACGATCAGCAGGATACCGAACCAGACCTTGTCATAGCCAAGGTCCGCCATGATCGGCACGACGATGGGGATGGTTGCGACCATGAGTGCCAGCGTCTCGATGAAGAAGCCCAGCACGATATAGAGCGCAATGACCAGCAGCAGCGTGCCAAAGGGCGTCAGGCCCGACCCGCCGATCAGCTGCGACAGCTGCCGCCCCAACCCCGCCGAGGTCATGGCAAAGTTCAGGAAATAGGCCCCCACGATGACCAGCATGATCATCGCGGAAATACGGATTGTGCCCTCCAGCGCCTGCGCGATGGCGCTGCGCGACAACCCGTCGCCCGCAGCGGCGATCACCGCCGCCATGGCGACGCCGATGGCCGCGGATTCCGTCGGCGTGGCCCATCCCGCATAGATCGAGCCGATCACCACGCCGAACAGCACCATGATCGGCAGCAACTGCGCCAGGCTGTTGACCCGTTCGGACCAGTCGAAACTGCGCGACGGGCCGCCAAGCGCCGGGCGCACGATGCAGATCAGCGCGGTCACGACGATGAACGCCAGGGCCAGCAGCAGGCCCGGGATCAGCCCGGCCAAAAACAGCTGCGGGATCGAGGTTTCGGTCAGGAACCCGTAGACGATCAGGTTGATCGAGGGCGGGATCATGATCCCCAGCGTGCCCCCCGCCGCGATGGCGCCCGAGAACAGCCGCGGGTCATAGTTCAGCCGCTCGGCCTGAGGCATGGCGACGGTCGCCACGGTGGCGGCGGTCGCCACCGACGAGCCGGACGTGGCCGAGAACATGGTCGCGGTGGCGATGTTGGCATGGACCAGCCCGCCGGGCAGCCAGGACAGCCACTTGTCCAGTGCGGCATAGGTCCGCTCGGCAACGCCGCCGCGCACCAGGATCTCTCCCAGCAGGACGAACAGCGGAATGGCGATCAGCGTACTGGAGGCGGAGGACGACCAGATCATCTGGCCCATCCCGCGCAGCAGCGGGAAGGCCGAATAGAACTGCGAGACCCCGATGCCCAGCAGGAACAGGACGATTCCCACCGGGATCGACAGGGCCATCAGGCCCAGCAGAGAGATTGCGACGGTCCAGATCATGGCTCGACCTCCGATCCGATGCCGATGGTGTCGTCCAGCGCGGCGCGGCGGCCGGCGATCAGAAAGGACAGCGCGACCAGCGTGACCACCGTGGCGCTGAGCGCGAACCACAGCCAGCCCGCGAACCAGATCCCCTGCGGGATCCACAGCGGCGTCTCGAGCGGCGTGTTGGCGCGGGACCCGCGTTCGATGGTCTTTTGCAGGACGGGCCAGCATTGGAATGCAATCAGCAGGACGACGCCGTTGGTGACGATCATCGCCAGGATGTCCATCGCAGCGCGGCCCGTGTCGCCCAGCTTCAGCCGCACCACGTCGATGCGGACATGCGCGCGTTCCAGCAGCGCAAAGGCCAGGCCCCAGCTGGCGACGGCGGCCATGACATAGCCCGACAGTTCGTCCGACCCGCCAAGCGATCCGAGGCCGAGGCCCCGCAGCGCCACGTCGGTCAGGATGAACGCCACCGTCAGGATCAGCGCCAACCCGAGGATCAGGGCCACGGCCCTGTTGGCGCGCCGAAGCGCGCCAAGGATGTGATCGGCCATGGTCTTAGCGGTCGATGGACAGGCCGACCGTCTGGCCAACCGTTTCGTTCCAGCGCGCCGCCCATTCGTCGCCCGCCCGTGCAGACCAGTCGGGCAACACCTCGGTCAGCAGGATTTCGCGCGCCTGCGTCATGTCACCATCGCTGGCCTCGACCAAGGTCATGGAAGCACGGCTGCCGTCGCAGGACGCGTCACCCGTCAGGCAGGCGATGTCCCCCTCCAGGCCGCCCTGAGCGGCTTCCCATGCGGGGGCCTCCAGCCCCTCGGCCACGGCACCGACCAGCATGGTCTGCTGATCACCGGTCAGCCCGTCGAAACGATCCGCGTTCATCGCGATCACGACCGGGTCCCACCCGCCAAGCGGCAGGGTCAGCAGGTGGTCCGACACCTCCCACCAGCCAGCGGAATAGCCCGACCCCGCGCCCGTCACCGCACAGTCGATCACGCCGCGTTCCAACGATCCGGGCACCTCGGAAAAGGCGATGTTGATCCCCTCGGCACCCAGCGCCTCGAGCAGTTTGGTCGTCATCCGGCCCGAGCCGCGCACCTTCTTGCCCTGCAGATCGGCCAGCGAGGCGACCTCGCCCCGGCAGAAGACGACCTGCGGCGGATAGGGCGCGATGCCCAGCACCTGCGCGCCAAAGCGGTCGCGCATGATGTCCTCGACCATCGGGCGGGCGGCCTCGACCATGGCCTGCGCCTCGGCCGCGTCCGTGGCGATCAGCGGAACGTCCAGCCCCTCCAGCTCGGGCGCGTCGCCCACGGTGTAGTCGGCGACAGTCGCACCAATGTCAAAGACCCCGTCGCCCAGCATCCGGTAGACATCGGCACCCGCAATGCCCATCTGGTCGAAACTGGTCAGCTGTGCTGTCATCTGGCCATCCGTCATTTCGGGCAGGCGTTCGGTCCAGAAGGTCGATTCGAACTGCTGATACAGCGGTAGGTTGGACCAGCTGCCCACGACCGAGAACTCCTCGGCCATGGCGGGGGCGGCCAGCGTGCTGCCGGTCATCAGGATGGCGATGGTTTTTTTCATTGGTTCTCTCCTGTTGGTTTCTTGTTGTTTAAAGCGCCTGACCGGGGCCGGTCAGGATGCGTTCGGCCCGCGCCGCCGGAATGTCGGTGACCAGCATGTGGCCGGGCGCATGGGTCAGGGCCAGAGCGGGGCGCGCGGCCTCGATGGCGGCCTGGGGCGTCACCCCGCAGGCCCAGAAAACAGGCAGATCGCCGGGCTCGATCACCGGTGGGTCGCCGTAATCGGGCCGGTCCAGATCGGCGATGCCGATCAGCGAGGGGTCGCCCAGATGGACAGGCGCGCCATGGGCCAGGGGAAAGCCCGCGCAGATCTGCACGGCCTCGATCGCGTCGGCGGCGGGCATGGCGCGCATGCTGACCACCAACGGGCCGCCAAAGCGTCCGGCGGCGCGGGTCATGATGCTGGTCCGATACATCGGCACGTTCCGTCCGGCCGACGAATGGCGCACCGGGATGCCGGCCTGGATCAGTTCATCCTCAAAGCTGAAGGAGCAGCCGATCAGAAAGCTGACCAGGTCATCCCGCCACAGATCGGCGATGTCGGTCGGCTCTGCCACCAGCACGCCATCGCGCCAGACCCGATACCGTGGGACGTCGCGGCGGATGTCGATATCGCGGCCCAGGGTCGGCAGGGACGGATCGCCCGGCGCGCCCACCGCCAGCAAGGGACAGGGCCGCGGGTTCTGCTGGCAATAGCGCAGGAATTCTGACGCCTCCGCCGAGGGCAGGATGACCAGATTGCCCTGCAGCGCGCCGCCGCCAAGACCCGCGGTCGGGGCGTCGTGCGTGCCGCAGCGTATCAGGCGACGCAGAACCTCTGGATCGGTCATGTCTGACGTCATACGTGTCATATCGTCCTCGCGTCACGGCATGCGGAAACTGTGAGGCCGGAAGACTGATTGAATCAAGAACGCAATCGACTGCAGTACTGATCCCCTAAGGTGATCAGTCAGCAGAGGCTTCGATGGCGGCGCGGGTGACCTCACGGCCGATTTTCTCGTTGCGTTCTGCGTCATAGCAGATCGCAAATTCCAGATCAGGCAGGCGGGCCTCAGGGCGGACGGTGATCTCGTCCACTCCGGCATGGGGCCAGGATCGGACGATGTCATGGGGGATGGTGCCGATGCCAAACCCCTGCCCCACCAGATGCAGCGCCGTGGCCAGTGATGCTGATCCATGCACCGCAACCGGCATGTGCCGCCCCGATGACAGCAACTGAACGACCTGCCGATGAGGAATGGTGCGCTTGGGAAACGACACGATCGGCAGGCCTGCCAGCACGTCGACACCGGCGGGCTGTGGAACGGCGAAATGGACGGGCGATCCGAACCACCCCAGGGTCACGGGCGGCAGGGGCGTCATGACGATCCCGCGTGGTGCCTGGTCGCGAAGCATGATCGCCACGTCCAGCCCGTCCTGCGCCAGCTGCAGACCCATCTGTTCCGAAGTCTCGACCGAGATCTCGAAGCGGAGGTCAGGGTGGCGGGCGCGCAGCGTCGTCAGCATGCGCGGCAGGACAGTATGGGTCATTGTCTCGGCCACGCCGAGGCGTACGATCCCCGCCATGACCTTCTGCGTAAGCTCTTCGAGGATGCGGTCGCGCTGTGCAACCAGCAGCTCGGCCTCATCGCACAGGCGCCGGCCCTCGGCGGTCAGGCGCACCCCCCGCCCATCGCGTTCAAAGATGGCGATCTTCATACGGTCTTCGAGGTGGCGCACACGCCGGGAGATGGCAGACTGCGCCATGCCCAGACGGTCAGAAGCCGCACGAAAGCCTCCGTGACGGACGATGGCATAGATGATCTCGATGTCGCGAAAGTCGAACATTACGCAAACTGGAGTGCAGGCGTAGCATCCGTCAAGCCACAAGAGCCTTCGGGACCGATGATTCAACGGTCTTTGGGCGTCAATTCGGCACTGGGTCTGGCATCAGCAAAACGCAGCCAGATGCCCCGGACCGACCCGACTCTCTTACATGGCCCCGGACGCCCAAAGCCAGACCCCCACTTGTCGCCGCAGCGATACAACCACTTTGTGACGAACTGTGGTGATGTCGGCTGATCGGTACGCGCAAACCGCGCGCTAGGGTCAGGACTCGTTCTTGATCACAGCCAGAACAGAACGGTTGCGGCCAATGCGATTGCGGAGAGGTAGGTCTCCGGGCACCTGTCGTAACGTGTGGCGACACGTCTCCAGTCCTTCAGACGACCGAACATGATCTCGATGCGATTGCGCCTTTTGTAGCGGCGCTTGTCGTATTTCACGGTTTTCTTGCGGGACTTCCGGCCGGGGATGCAGGCTTTCATCCTCTGTCCTGCAACGCTTTTCGAAGCCAGTCAGCGTCATAGCCCCGGTCTGCCAGAAACCAGTCGGCCTGCGGCAGGCTGTCCAGAAGCGCCGCCGCGCCGGTATAATCACTGACCTGCCCTGCCGACATGAAGAACCAGATAGGTCTGCCTTTCGCATCGGTGACGGCGTGCAGCTTGGTGTTCATGCCGCCTTTCGTTCGACCGATCTGGCGACCGCGCCCCCCTTTTTCGCATGCAGGCTACAAGCCGTGCGGTGCGCCTTCAGATACGTCGCATCGATCATGATTGTCTTTGGATCAGCACCCTCGGCGGCCAGGCCGACCATGATCCGAGCAAAGACCCAGTTATCGCTCCAACGCTTCCAGCGATTGTAGAGGGTCTTGGCTGGTCCGTATTCCCTCGGTGAATCGCACCATCGCAAGCCATTGCGATTGATGAAAATAATGCCGCTCAGCACACGCAGATCATCAACTCGCGGACGGCCATGGCTCTTGGGAAAGAACGGGCGAAGGCGCGCCATCTGCGCTTCGGTCAGCCAGAACAAGTTGCTCATCGATCAGGTCTCCTTGCGGCGGCCTGAATCACGCAAAGGGCGTAAAATCAATGGGTCTGGAGCCTAAGAATTTGATTTCATACAGCCTGTCCCGTCCAAGGGGATTGCCGGCCACGGTGGACAAGCAAAGGCGCGTCTCCTATTCAGGGCAACACAAAGCGACGGTTCAGGGAGCCTTTTCGACATGTCCTCTTTGACCGGAACGACACCTCCTCCCGAGGGAACCGTGCCCGCGCAGCTTGTGCGCGCGTTGATGGCCTATCAGCACAATCGCGCTTTGGATGATCGGGATCATCAGCTGAGCTATGGCCAACTGGCAAGCTTTGTCCTGGCATTTCAGAGCAGGCTCGACGTCGAGGGCCCGATAGCGCTGTTTGGGACGCCCAGCACGTTGCTGGCTGCCGCGGCCGTTTCATGCGTCATCAGTGGACGCCCGTTCGTGCATCTTGACCCTGCAATGCCGCAGGCCGTCCTTGGCAATATCGTCGACGAATTGCAGATCGGAACCATCGTCACCTGTCAGCCAGGCGGACTGGAAAAACTGCCGACCCATTGCAGCCTCCTTGCCGCACAGGCCTGCCTTGAGGACACGGCGAATACAGATATCCATCGACTGGTGGCCGCCGATGTGCGTCCGACCGACGCCATCTATCTGGTGGCAACATCGGGCACGACAGGTCGCCCAAAATGCATTCCCGTCACGCACGATGCGGCCTACCTGTCCTATCAATGGCGCGATGCCTATACGCCCTATGCGGCGACGATGAACGTCGGGATCTACATTTTCGCGATCTGGGAAATGTTCCGGCCACTTCGCAACGGTGCGCGGCTTTGCTTTCCCGACACGAACGATCTGATGGCACCACAGGGCCTCGTGTCATTCCTGTCGAGGCATCGCATTGACGAGATGCTGTTCACCCCGTCCTTTTTTCAAAAGGCATTGAGGGCGATCGATCCGAAGGTCGGCGCCGACCTGCCATTGCGCCGCGTCATCCTGAACGGCGAAGTGGTCGACAAAGGCCTGATCGCAGAGGCGCGTCAAAAGCTGCCGAATGTCGCGCTCTGGAACCTCTACAGCATCTGCGAGACCCATGATGTCAGCATGATCCGACTGACCGGTACCGAGGGGGCGTCGGTCGGCATCGCGATGCCGCATCTCAGCGCCGTGGTGCTGGACGATCACGACCTGCCGTGTTCGGCGGGCCAGCCCGGACTGCTGCATTTCGAAGGACCCCGCATGCTGGGGCCGGGCTATGTCAACAGGCCCCAGGAAACGGCGGAACGGTTCAGGGTGCTGACGTTGGAGGGGCAGAACCGGCGCCTCTATGATACCGGCGATCAGGGATTGGTGACCGCCGATGGGCAGATCCATGTGCTGGGCCGCATTGCGCATATGCTCAAACTGCGCGGCCACAGCATCCAGACGCGCGAACTGACCGAGACGCTTGGTCAGCACATTGATTTTGCACGGGCCATCCCCTGGGTGCAGCAGATCGACGGTCAGGGGCAGGTTCTGGTGTTCTACTATACCGCCGATGCTGAACAGACGGCCCGCAATGCCGATCGTTGGACCATCACCGCGCCGTGGCAGCGCACGCCGCAAATCCTGGCAGAGGCGCTGCAACGGGTTCTGCCACGCTATTGCACGCCGACCTATCTGGTGCGCATGGACGAAATTCCCATCCATCCCGTATCAGGCAAGTGCGACTTCAAGGCGTTGCCACAGACTCCGCCGCACCAACAGACGGTCGATGATGATGATACGGACGCCCTTGCCGTGACCGTGTCCACAGCGCGTATTCTGGGTTGTCCCGTCAGCCACATCGACATGGCCGTGTCCTTCCATGATCATGGGGGGGATTCATTGATGTGCGTCGATCTGTTGTTGTCCCTTGAGGCGGCTTACAATCGGCCTGTCGATTTTGACTGGGCACTGAACCTGCCCCTTGAACGGTTGCACCGCTTGCTGACCGAGGATCCTGATATTGCGGCGCAACCGGGCGTGTTTCACAAGAAGGGCATATTGCTGACCGGCGCTACCGGCTTTCTGGGCGGTCATGTCCTCGCCGAAGCTGCCCGCCACCTGCCGGACGATCAGGTCATCTATTGTCTGGTCCGGCCGCGCAACAACGACCCGCTGTCGCGTCTGGCCGCCCGTGCAGAGGCGCTTGGCGTGCCCCAGCACCGCGTTGTCGTCGTTGCCGGATCGATCGAGGCGCCCAGCTTTGGTTTGAAAGCTCAGGACTATGCCAGGCTGACCGGGCAAGTGTCGGCGGTCATCCATTGCGCGGCGACCGTCAACCTCGCACTGGACCGCGAGAGGATGGAGAGCGCATCACAAGCCGGCATCGCAACCGTCCTGCAATTTTGCAAGGACGCCAAGGCGCGGCTTGCGTTCTCAAGCTCGACCTCGATCTTTCCTGATGCCGGCGGACCGTTCCCCGAGACCGCCACAGAACCGTTCGACGGAATTTCCGGCTATGGGGCTGCCAAGATTGCCGCTGAACATGCCATTGCCGCATCAGGCGTCGCGGCGATGATCGCTCGGTTGCCATCCCTGTATGACCTGAACGATCCCAACCCCAAGGACATCTACGAGACCATCCTGAAAGCCTGCCGGCTTTCCGGATGCACCCCGCGCGACATGTGCTTCAGGATGACCGACGTGCGCGCGGCCGCCAGATTGCTGGTGCGCGCCGTTGTGCCGAACGAGGTCGTTTACTGCAACCTGATTGCTGATGACGCGGTAACGGACGCCGGGGGCGAGGCGGTTTCCATGCTGGAGTGGGTCGAAACCGCCCCACTTTCCGCGCCCGAATACCGCTTGCTGCGCGACAACCCGACCATTCTGCGGGCCGATGCCATCTACGATAACGCCATCGCACACCGTCTGTGGGATACGCTGGACCTGGGATACTTTGCCCAGATCTCTGACGTGCGGGAACTGCTCGTCCACAGACTTGGCTCTGCTCCTGAACCAGCTACCACAGTGAGCCGGCGTTGACCTGATAATCCGCCATTGTCATCGCCCGCGCCGCATCGCTGGCAAGAAACGACGCCAGGCCGGCAATTTCGTCAGGCTGAACCAGCTTGCCCTGCGGGTTGGACGCCTCATAGGTGGCACGAGCCTCGACACGCGACTGGCCCAGCCGCTGCATGTCATGCTCTATGAATTGTTGCAGCATCTCGGTCTCGACCCAGGTCGGGCTGATGCTGTTGCACGTGATCCCGTGATCCGCGCCCTCCAGGCTGACGCAGCGACCAAGCCCCAGCAACCCCGCCTTGGACGCACAATAGGCCGCGTTGCGTGCCATGCCCTGATGCGCGGCAACCGAGGCGATATTGATGATGCGCCCCCATTTCGCCGTCATCATCAGTGGCATGACCGCTCGTATCATCTTGAAGGTGCCGGTCAGATTGGTGTCGATCGTTTCGTGCCACATGCTGTCGGGATGATCGATCACGGCCGCTTCCTCATAAACGCCCGCCGCGTTGACCAAAACGTCAACCTTGCCATGAGTCTCCACAATGGCATCGACGAATGTCGCCACGCTGTCGGATCGCCGGACGTCCAGCGCTCTGACTGAAATCGACTTGCCGAATGTCGTGCGCAGGTTCTCCTGGAACGCCGGATCGTTCCCACGCCTCGCTCCGACATAGACGATCATGCCGTCGTCAACGAACCGTTGTGCAATCGCGCGGCCGATCCCGGACAATCCACCAGTCACGATTCCAATTCTCTCAATATCGTTCATCATCTCTTCTCGCTTCGTCATACCGATAGTAACCCGCGACGACGGGTCGCCACGGGTCTTTCAGGATTGGCAAAAGGCAGCAAGACCCCAGTACAGACCTTGGCGTCCGTCGCATACGGCAACAAGCACGAACGGCAAATTGAGGGACACCGCGCTGCAGCAATCACCCGGGATGAACCGCCGACGTCGGTCCTGCTATCGTTTTCGAGCCTGCATATTCAGCGGGCTGCACCACTGTCACTGATGGGCCCGAGGCCACGATGACCCCGCCTCCGAGCTGAGAAATCAGGTCACCTTGATGACAATACGGCTCTGTCGCACAAAGCCTTTGATGTCCCGAGTTTCCCTTTTCCCGTACGGCTTAACGCCACGGCTTCCGTCACTGGGATGCCAAGCGCGGTGTAGCCGTTCGAGACGGCGATGCGGATCTTGACCTCTGCGGCCTGTCGGTCGAAATTCCGCGCCATGAGGCGCTGCCCCGGCAGTTTCAGACAGTGCGTCTTCGTTTCCGCACGGCTTTGTCGGTGGTATCCGCTCCAGTTTCGCCTGATCGCACGGTCGAGATATTTCGCCGTCCGAAGGGACGCGTTTCTGACAACCGCATCAGCGGTGACGGTCCTCCACGGCTTCGCATTCTAGCGGAGTGGTGTAACGGCCAGGGGCGCCACGGTCAGCGATCGCATCGTGGCACTTGCAAGTGTCGCAGGCGCCGTCAGCGGTGAATCTGCCGATCCTCTAACCCTTTGGTATCCAGCTAAGCAGGTCGGGCAGCGCCCGTGCAGCGCCGATATGGCTCCCGGTGATCTCGACGGCACAAACCCCTGGCGTTTGCTTATCTATTCCGAAATGGATCCTGCGCCGTGAACCATGTCGCGCCGTCTGGTGCCGCCGTGCATGCCATTCGCCTTGACACTTGACCTCGATGCCAGTGCTGCCGATCCGCAGGTGCATCGGCCCTCTGGACCCACGATCCGGAATGTTGCCCGCGGATCTTCTGGCGGCGGCACAGCGTGCTGAAGTCTGGCACCGACCAGTCGAGGCCGACCAGGTGCAGCTGGCTTTCGCCGAACCCGGTCGTCTTTCTGGGCGCCAAGCCGAACCGCACATTCATTGTCAGGCAAATCTGAATGCCAGTATCGCTGTAGGGCTGCTGGCGACCATGCTTGCCTGTCGGCGCGGCCTCTCAGCACATCGCCGGATCAAACCGGATCGTCAGCAAGCCCGGGCGCTTGAGCGCGTCATTGTAGGCCTGCCAGTTCCTGATCTTGCAGGCTGGGGATGTCGGTCTGTTCATGGTCCCCAGCTGCTACGCTCGTTTCACAACATGAATCCCTCATGCGATTTGTGCAACAGAGCTGACTAAACAGCTGGGGACCAACGCCCTCGCTTTATTTGATGAATAAGCGGGATGATATTATTTACATTTCAGTTTCTGACCAACGCTTTGTCATTTTGCAGATGCCTCATTGCCAGCTTTCGGCCCATGCGACCCGACAGAAGCTGACGCACCGGGGGCATTTCCCGACCTTTCTCAAAGAGGTTCGGGAATAGTGTCATTATCTCGATACGCGCCTTTGGAGAAACAGCCTTGAGCGCCTGGACCCCGGTGTAGAGACTTTCTGCTTCCGCGCCGTTAGCAAAGACAATCTCATGACGATCAAACATGAAATGCACATATTCAATCTGATCCAAATCATCCGCAATGTCGATTCCATCGAGCATCAACAGCTGTTTGGCTGCGACAAGTACTTCGTCCGCCCCGAACATCCGCCTCGAAATGGCCGAGCGGACCAGTATCCGGTGTTGAGGTGATACGACCAGATCTTGCGCTGGAATATTCGCTCCCAAGGCACCCGCCTTGATGCGGATCGGGCGCAAGTGCTGGAACAAATTCAGCTCATAGTCGGCCAGTTTCCGGCCGCCTGCCCATTGCACAGGGCGCAGGCCCCGATCTTTGGTCATGACCAGATCGCCAGGGCGCAGGTCCTGAACGGCAATATCTCCGCGTGCTGTGCGGATGCGCGTGCCAGCTGCAAAGCAGACGACACCGGCGTTCTCAAGGTTCAGCTGATCGCCAGTCACCCCAGTGAGGACCGTGCCGCCCGCAGAGTCCAGCACCCCATCGCTGATGTCGGCGCGAAGCCACTGCAAGGGGGTTTGATACTGTGGATTGCCTGGCGTCGCATTCCATTCCGCAAGGTTGGCTGCGTTGTAGAAGTCGCCCAGATTGATAAAGTCGTTATTGCTGGCATCGCCGTCGTCCGAGTTGGACGGGCTGAAATCGACGATGACGTCAGCAGATGCACCGTCGATGACAAACCGGTCCGCGCCCGCTCCGCCTGTCAGCGTATCGTTGCCAGCACCACCTTCAAGGGTGTCGTTGCCGGCGCCGCCGTCAAGGAAATCGTTGCCCGCCCCACCCAGAATGGTGTTTGCACCGGTATTTCCGGTCAGGGTGTCGTTCTGTGCCGAGCCGGTCAGGTTCTCGAAGTTGCTGATCGTGTCGCCCTGAGCATCGCCCCCTGACGCCGTGTTGGTCGCCA
This sequence comes from Paracoccus sp. Ld10, assembly GCF_045064235.1. Lineage (NCBI taxonomy): Bacteria > Pseudomonadati > Pseudomonadota > Alphaproteobacteria > Rhodobacterales > Paracoccaceae > Paracoccus > Paracoccus sp. Ld10. The sequence continues at coordinate 63,301 of NZ_JBISHD010000001.1, forward strand.
GGTTCACGTTCACCCCGGCGGTCGAGTTCGCGTAGGTCAGCGTGTCCGTGCCCGCGCCGCCGTCAAGACTGTCGGCGCCCGCACCACCATCGATGGTATCGTTGCCAGTCCCACCCAGAATGGTGTTTGCACCTGTATTTCCGGTCAGGGTGTCGTTCTGTGCCGAGCCGGTCACGTTCTCGAAGTTGCTGATCGTGTCGCCTTGGGCATCGCCCCCCGATACCGCAGCCGTTGCCAGGTTCACATTCACCCCGGCGGTCGAGCCGGCATAGGACAGCGTGTCCGTGCCCGCGCCACCGTCAAGACTGTCGGCGCCCGCACCACCATCGATGGTATCGTTGCCGGCCCCACCCAGAATGGTGTTTGCACCGGTATTTCCGGTCAGGGTGTCGTTCTGTGCCGAGCCGGTCAGGTTCTCAAAGTTGCTGATCGTGTCGCCTTGGGCATCGCCCCCTGACGCCGTGTTGGTCGCCAGGTTCACGTTCACCCCGGCGGTCGAGTTCGCGTAGGTCAGCGTGTCCGTGCCCGCGCCGCCATCAAGGGTATCTGCGTCAGCGCCACCCTCGATGGTGTCATTGCCCGCGCCACCCAAAAGGGTGTCATTGCCGCCCTGCCCCCACAGAATGTTGTCCTGAGAGTTGCCGGTTATGGCGTTGTTCGCGGCATTCCCCCGAACATTCTCAAAGTTGGTGATCACGGATTGGAAGCCAATATTGGTTGCAGCTCCCGTATCGTTCAGAACAATGCCGACGGCCAGGTTGTTCAATGCTACTGAATCAAAGGCGATGGTGTCATTGCCCGCTCCACCATCTAGGGTATCCGCGCCGGTGTTTGGCGGGAAATATCCAACTTCCGCAGTATCGTTGCCGGCTCCAAGCTGTACGTTGTCCGTTCCTGCCCCGCTGCTGGCACCTCCCAGCCAGGTGTCATCGCCATCGCCACCATAGATGACATTTACTCCGCTTCCGCCAGAGAGCGTGTCGTTGCCAGCCCCGCCATAAATAGTGTCGTTACCAGCCGCACCTTCCAGGACATCATCGCCGTCCCCGCCGTCAATGAGGTCGTTGCCGGCTCCCGCATTGATGGTGTCATTGCCTCCATTGCCCAGGACGGTATCGGCACCAGTGGTGATCCGATCACCGTTTGCATCGGAGAAACCGACACTCATGGCCTGTCCGGCGTCGGTGCCATCCACAACGCCAACGGAAGATGCCGGAAGGGCGTAAGTTCCCCCCGCGGTGACGTTGAAGACACCAGCCAACCCGCCAAGCAGAGGGAGCCCTTCGGGGAAGTAGAGATACAGTTGAGAATCTCCGGCGATGGAGAACGCAACGACCGGGTTCGAATCAAGAATGGTCCCATAGGAACCGGAGCCAAGATAGCTCAGCCCTTGCGTGGCGCCTCCGGACAGAGAGATCGTGCTTGGTCCCGTGGAGTTGCCCAAGATTCCATCGCTGTCAGTGATCAACCCAGAGGTCGAAGTGCCCAGATTCGGCAGGGTTGTCAGACCAAGCAAATTGGCGAATGAACCATTGTAAGCGTAAATGGTCGAATTGGCGGCGACAGTTACGGGCATGGGAAATCCTTCTGGATTGCTTTACAGGCGATGGAAGCTCACCGAGCCAATTGGATGCGTAAAATTACTAAAAGTTGTACTGAACGGTATATATTAATCTTAAGGATGTGTAAATCGTTTCGTGTCAGGAGCACCCATTCTTCATGAGGGCCGGGCCGACTGACGTCCTGAGGTGCTGCCGCTTTCTTGGACAGGATCTGGCGCGTTTTAAGCTCTGATCTGCTCCTGCTGATCGGGTCGCGTTGCTTCTACTGTCAGTGAGCAGGTCACTGCCGGCGGTCGGCCTCCAAGGGCCTTGTGCGGCCTACGATGATTGCAGAACTCCATTCATGTGCCGACACCCGCGCGGGCCTGGTACCCGGTCTCCCAAGCAAGTAGGTAGACGCACTCTATTTCGCTGCGCGGTCCTGCGGTTCTGCGTCCGCCAGGTTGCTCTGCCCCCTGAAAACTGGACCGTTTGAAACTGGAGTTTTCGGCTAACCTTCCCTGGCTGGGAGAGGAGCAGAGAATGATGAAGGCATCGAGGTTCACGGAGGCGCAGAAGGCGTTTGTCCTGAAGCAGGGTGAGGAAGGCACGCCAGTGGCCGAGGTCTGCCGCAAGGCGGGGATCAGCCA
>NZ_JBISHD010000002.1:0-54589 GCF_045064235.1 Paracoccus sp. Ld10
ACCGCTTCTTCCAGTTGAAATAGGTCGCTTGGCTGATCCCCGCCTTGCGGCAGATCTCGCCCACCGGCGTGCCCTCATCGCCTTGCTTCAGGATGAACGCCTTTTGCGCTTCCGTGAACTTCGATGCCTTCATCATTCTCTGCTCCTCTCCCAGCCAGAGAAGGTTAGCCGAAAACTCCAGTTTCAAACGGTCCAGTTTTCAGGGGGCAGAGCAACACTACATTGCGCCCGGCAGGCCTGTGCAAATGGCCTTGTAGAGAGTTGAATGGCGGACGCGTGATGCGCTGCTCGACGAGACCATGTTCCATAGCTTGGCCCATGCGGGTGTCGTGATCGCTGCCCGCGCAGCCGAATGCGTCATCGAGCGACCGCACTTGGCCTATGTACCAGACCACCCTTGAGTATGCGCGGACCCTGACCAACGCAATCGCATGCCCTGCTGCGCGATATGAAATCTCTGCGCATCGGGCAATTGCATATCCTGCAAAGATTGGCGTCAACAGCACCGGGCGCCAGTCGCCGATGGATGAACGATCAATGGCAGTTTGGACAGATTATACTGCAGGACGTTCTTGGCTGAGTAATTGAAGAAAATCCTGCAAGATAAGAGAGTGTTTTCTATCAGACCTCCAAAGAGCACATATTGGCGTGGAGTATCCGAAAATATCTGGCAGAAGCTCAAAGAATTCACCGCGCATCAGGTCCTGACAGTGACTGGGGAAATATCCCAAGTACACTCCGCTGCGCACGAGGGCCAGGACAGCCTCTGTTTGATAAACAGTACTGCCCACAGGAAACTTCTGCTTGCGCTGCCGCAGAGGTTCACTTTCGAAATATGCCCTATGGACCAGCTTGTGTTTGCAGATCATGTCAGCGGTCAACGTGACATTCTGCTCGATCGCTTTGACCAACGGATGCTGACCACCGCAAAAAAGCCCAACGTCCTCGTCGTAGAGTGTGATGTATTCCAAGCTGGGATGACGCTGGTAGTCGGGAATAATTCCGATGTGCAACTTGCCGTCGATGATGCCCCGCTCAACTTCGTTGGGTGAACCCGTCATCAAATTGATTGAGACGTCCGGGGCGATCTCCTGAAACTTCTGCATCGCGGAGATGAGCGGGTTCCTGACATCCGACATCGTAAAGTCGATCATGCCAATTTCTATATTTCCAACCATCTGATTGCTGATACTGGCAATTCCGGAGGCAAAATCATCCGTTGAGACCAGAAACTTATCTATATAGTCAATTGCTTGCCGCCCTTGCTGGGTCAGGTAGAAACCGCTTCGTCCCCGGTGGCACAAGCGCAGCCCCAGTCTCGTCTCTAGATCGGATATCTGCCGGGAAATCGTTGATCGTCCGACGCCCAGTTCGGTCTGGGCTGCGGACAAGCCGCCGCATTCGATGACGGCCTTGAAGACACGCATCAACCGCAGATCGACGTCGTTTACCTTTCCGGAAAAGGCGTTTTTGCGTCGTGCCAACTGCGATGCTCCCATGGTCGCGTAAGTTGTATCTATATGAAACAGAAGTTCCGAATGTTCAAATTTAATCACACACAAATTGCGCGGTAATATCAGGCGAAAACCAAAAGGGTGTCGTATGGCTTGGTCCGAAAAAAGACTTGCTGAATTGCGGGAAAAATTTGCTGACGCAACAGGGGGTGAGTTGCATACCCCGAAGTTTCAAAGGATCGCGGACAAGATATTTTCCAAAGGCGGCCACAGGCCAGCGCCCTATTCTGGTATGCCGACGCTGCTGGATGCGCCGCACCGGAATTGGGCTGACGGGGCAAGCATATCGGACCTTGATGTCGCCCTTTTCGGCGTGCCGATGGACCTTGGCGTGACCAATCGCAACGGATCACGGTTCGGCCCACGCGCCCTGCGGTCTATTGAACGGGTCGGACCCTATAATGACGCGTTCGATTGCGCACCGATCCATGAAATGGTGGTTGCCGATATTGGTGATGTGCCTTTCCAAAGCCGGTTTGACCTTGCGCAAAGCCACGCTGACATCGAAAAATTTGTCATGGGCATTGTGGCGCAGGGCGTCATTCCCATGGCTGTCGGCGGCGATCATTCCATCAGTCATCCAATTCTGAAGGCTGTCGGTGCCAACGGCCCGGTCGGCATGATCCATATTGATGCCCATTGCGATACGGGCGGATCTTACGAAGGCGAAAAATTTCATCACGGCGGTCCGTTCCGCAACGCGGTGCTTGACGGTGTTCTGGATCCTGAACGGACGATCCAGATCGGCATACGTGGTGCTGCAAAGTACATTTGGGAGTTCTCGGAGATGTCCGGAATGACCGTGATCGAGGGTGGCAGCATCACAGAAGGCGCAATTCCGGATATCATCAGGCAGGCGCGGAACGTCATTGGTGATGGTCCGACATATTTCTCGTTCGATATCGACAGCCTTGATCCCGCCTTTGCCCCAGGCACCGGAACGCCAGAGGTTGGCGGGCTGACGACCCGCGAAGCGATGAAAATCATTCGCGGTATGAAGGGCGCCAACCTCGTTGGCGGTGATGTGGTCGAGGTGGCCCCTGCTTATGATCCAACCACAAACACTGCTCAGAATGGTGCGCAAATGCTGTTCGAGATTCTCAGTCTGATGCAGTTTTCCCCCTTTAGAAAACATCAATAAGGATAACCAATATGACGATTGAACGCAGTGGTCTGAGCAACCGCATGAGCCAAACGGTTGTACATGGCGACACCATCTATCTTGCCGGACAGGTCGGGACGGGGTCCGATGTGACCGCACAAACGGTTGATATGCTGTCAGAGGTTGACCGGTTGCTGGCCTCTGTTGGCAGCAGCAAGTCTCACATTCTGTCCGCAACGATCTGGATTGCGGATATGGCCCATGTCAGTGACATGAACGCCGTCTGGGACGACTGGATTGACCCAGCCAATCCGCCTGCGCTTGCGTGCGTGGAGGCCCGCCTTGTTGCACCGGACTATCTGGTTGAAGTTATGATTGTCGCTGCAAAGGCCTGATGCCGCGCCGGTGATTTACCGGCACCATCAGCGGTCAAAGCGTGTTGGACCGCTGATGGGGTATTCGTCGCTATGCCGCACTGAATAGCGACATCTGCGTCGGGTCGACCGCGATGGCGACCTGCGAGCCAATCTCCAGACCCTGACATTCGGCATTGGTGCAACGGACACGCAGCCGTTCCCCATTCACGTCGACGATCAGTTCGGTCGATGGACCAAGGTCACGCATGAACGCGATGGTTCCGATTGGTGCGTGTTGCGTCGCATGTGCCGGCTGCAGCTTGATATGCTCTGCCCGCACTGCGGCTTGCAGCCTTGTCCCCTGGGGATGATGGGTCGCAACTTTGGACGTGGTTCCAAGAAATTGTATTTCGCCGCCTTTATAGACGCCCGCGTCGATCAGGTTGGCCGCCCCCAGAAAGTCGGCAACAAAGCTGTCAGCGGGCTGCTGATAAACAACGGAAGGTGCCGCGGCCTGCCTTACAGCGCCCTCCTTCAACACCACCAGCTCATCTGCCAGCATCATGGCCTCATGCTGGTCATGCGTGACCAGAATTGTCGTGACGCCGAATTTCTGCTGCAGTTGGCGCAGCTCGATCTGCATGTTGTCGCGCAGCTTGGCGTCCAGCGCCGACAGCGGCTCATCGAGCAAAAACAGTTTGGGTTGGATAGCCAAGGCGCGGGCAATTGCGACCCGCTGCCTTTGTCCACCAGACAACGCCGACACAGGCCGATCAGCAATCAAAGGCAACTGGATCACATTCAGCAACTCTTCGACGCGGTTACGTTGCTCTTTGCCACTGACGCCGCGCAGTTTGAGGCCGTAAGCGATGTTGCGTGCGACACTCATATGCGGGAACAGTGCGAGCGACTGAAACACCATGCCGAACCCACGCTTGTGTGGAGGAGTCTGCGCGATATCGCTGCCGTCAAGCATGAGCCGACCGGTTGAGGCCGTCTCGAACCCGGCGATGATCCGCAAGAGCGTGGTCTTGCCGCAGCCGGACGGCCCTAACAGACATACGAACGAGCCGCGTTCGATTTTTAGATCGATATCGGACAGCGCCTTCACGTCACCAAAGTTCTTGGAGACACCGTCAATGTGAAGGTGGGTATTCTGCGTGGTCAAGGTGTCGACCCTTTCAAAAGAGGCTCGCGCGACCGGCGATCAGCTTGTCTACAAGCACGATCAGCACCACGTCGGCGAAAATGATAAACACGGAAAGCGCCAGCGTCGATGGATCAAGCGACGACACGGTTCTGCTGTACATCCAGATCGGCAACGTGCTGACGTCGATCGTGTACATGAAGAACGTGATCGTGAATTCGTTGAAACTGATGATCAGCGCAAAGATCAACCCGGCCAGGATGCCCGCCTTCATCAACGGAATGACGACATCCCAGATCGCCCGCAGCGGCGAGGCACCCAGGGACACTGCGGCCTCTTCAAGCTCGACGCTGATGCCGCTCATGGCACCAAGACAGTTGCGCAGCACGAAAGGCAGGACCAGTGCGACATGCGGAATGATGATCCTCCAGATGCCGATATCCACCCGCAGGCTTTCGGCAATCAACAGGAAGGCGATGCCAAGGATGACGAGCGGAAACACCAGCGGAAGCGTGAAAAGCAATTCCATACCGGCGCGGATGCGGCGGTCACCGCGGGCAAGGGCATAGGCCAAAGGAATGCATACAAGCGTTGAGATCGCCATCACAATGACTGCAACCAGCAGGCTGGTTAGTGTCGAATCCACAACCGATTGTGCGCTTGATGCATCCTGGTTGGTGAAAAGCGCCATGACTTCGCCGTACCAGCGCAATGACAGGGCCTCTGGCGGGAAGCCAGTGTTGTCGGCCGCCGAGAACGACATGATCATCACAACGATCACTGGCAGGGAGGATATCAGAATGCCGACGATTGCCAGCGCGATGACTGCAAACCGATAGGTGCCGCCGCCTTCTGTTGGTAGAAGTCCGACGCGCATGTCAGTGCCTCACATTTTCTGACGTGATCCGAACCAGCCACGATGAGAAGACCAGGACGACCAGTGTTATAAAGATCAGGATCATGCCTGCAGCGGCTGCACCCGACCAGTCGAACAGCGGAGAGATCATGTCACGGATCGCGACACCCATCATTTGTACGCGGCGGCCACCCAACAAAAGCGGGATCGCAAAGGCGCTTGCGTTGAACGCAAAGACAATCGACGCCGCCCCGAACAGGCCGGGGCGTAGCAGTGGAACAGTGACATCAAAGAATGTGCGCCATTGGGATGCGCCCAGAGAACTGGCGGCTTCCAAATGCTCTTGGGACAAACCGCGTACAGAACTGACAATCGGGAAAACGGCCAACGGCAGTGATGTCTGGATCAAACCAAGTAAAACGCCGGTTTCGTTGAACAGAAGAAATATCGGGCGGTCTATAATACCAAGGCTGCGCAGAATGGTATTTAAAACTCCACTTGGCCCCAATAACAGGATCCAGCCATAGGCCTGTACCAACAGATTAAGGATCAGTGGCAGCAGAATCGTAACAGTGAGGGCGCGCCGTGCAAGAGGGCTGCGGAGCGATGTCAGCAGAAACGCCAGAGGCACCGCAAACAGCATGGCAAACAGTGTCGCGATGAACGCAAGTTTCAACGTCAACCATACTGACCGACCAAAAAACGGTGTCATCAAGTTCAAGTAGGGCTGGAGCGACCAGCTATCGATTGCGCCTTTCTCACCCGAAAGGGAAAAGCGGAATATGAAAAAGCAGGCCCCCAAAAACGGTAATATCGCGATGAATGCTGGTAAAGAAAACGCCAGTGCTCTGGTTCGGGATAGCCGTATGCTCATTTTGGGGGTCCTGCGTCAGGCTACTGGTTACGACAGAGTCTGGGTGTAGCGATTGATCCAATCTTCACGCACATCCGCAATAAATGCCTTGTCCTGAACGACCGCCTTTTCGCCCATCTGTTCGGGTTTGATGATGAACGGACTGGCCTTGGCCGCTTCGGACATTACAGCGTTCTGGTTGATGGGGCCGTTTAGCACCGCCTCGGCCATGATGCCCTGTACTTCCGCATCAAGCGTATAGTCGATAAAGGCGTGTACCACATCATCGTCGCCCGGTTTGGATTTGGGTGTGATCGTATACATCAGGTCTGCGTAGAAACCTTCGTCCACATCGTAGGTGGCACCCATGTTGGAATTTGCAGGATCCATCAGTTCCTTGGCGTAGAATGCAGGCGCATAGACGCCACCGATATCAAGTGCATCAGATCGGAACAATTCGGCCAATTGCGCCGGGTTTTCGCCAAACGTCAGAATGCCGTCGCGCAACTCTGCCAGTTTCGCGAAAGCTTCGTCAGCATTGGTGCCATCGCCGCCAATCATCTTGCCGGTCGCAAAGATGGTATCAAGCGCATCGGTCCAAGTCGCAGGCGGCAAGAACAGGCGGTTTTTATGCGCAGCGTCCCACATCTGAGCGTAGGACGTCGGCGGTTCTGCAAATGTCTTGGTGTTGTAGATCAGGCCGCCAGTCCACAGAAGATAGCCGATGCCGTGACCATCGGCACCAGTCCGAAACCGCGGATCAACCTGTTCCAAGTTGGGCAACATGTTGAGGTCCGGTTTGGCAAGCAGCCCATCCCCGGCCAACTCCACGCCGCCAACACCGGCAAGAGTTATGACGTCATATTGCGGGCGATCGCCCGCTGCACGCAACTTTGCAACCATTTCAGAGGTCGAGCCTGTGCGGTCAGCGATGACGCGTGCCCCGGTCTTTTCCTCAAAGGGCTTTGCAATGTGATCAAGAACGGCCAGGCCTGTGTTGTCCGACCACGTCAACAGGCGCACCTCTTTGCCAGCAAGGGGCTGAGCGCGCACGATCGACGGCATTGCCAATGTTGCAGCCAGCCCAGCGCTTGTCGCAAAAAGATGTCGACGTGAGATTTTGGATTGCATGGTTCTTCCTTCTGGGATGGGTGACCACAACGGTTTGTTGGCGGGCACAAATTTTTCCCATCATGGTCGATCAAAGCTGAATATCAATATCGATGAAAACAAAGGATGTTTCATAAAACTACAACTAACGCTGATTTGTTCGTGGTTTCGCTACGTGTTGATTTTTTGGGCAGGATGCCTGTTTTTTATCGATATTGGCGTTAAGTGGATCATCAGTCCGCATTGGGATTCACTTTGAACAACCATGGAGCTCCGTCAAGAAACGATAAAGTTTCTGATGAAGCCGCAACCCTGAATGCCATGGAAAATCTTGAGGCCAATAAATGGTGGTGTTAATTTTTTTTAAAATAATACTTAGAGATATGGTTTACTTATCGTGACGCCTCTGTTGCGCAAATCATCTGACGGACGGTTCTCGCCTTACCCCAGATGGATTTATCCCACGGCCCTTGTGACGGGGATGCGAGGGCGGTGCGGCCGTTCAGGATCGCAACGCGCACCTGAACCGCGGCGACCTGACGGTCCAAGCCGCGCGCCGTCAGGCGCTGGCCCAGCAGTTTCATGCAATGCACCTTTGTTTCTGCACGGCTCCGGCGGTAATAGCCGCTCCAGTGTCTCCAGAGCGTCCGGCCCAGATATCCCGACGCGCGCAACGCGTCGTTCCTGGCGATGGCGCCGGCGGTGATCGGCTTGCATGGCCGGGCATTTCGGCGTGGCGGGATGACCGCGGCCGCACCGCGGTCAGCGATGGCGTTATGGCATCGGCGCGTGTCGATAGGCGCTATCCGCGGTCACGCGGCCGGTCTCCTGATCGCGCGGGATCTGGGTGAGCAGATGAGGCAGCATCGGTGCATCCCCGGTGTTGCTGCCCGTGATCTCGACCGCTCTGACGTCCAACGTTTGCTCATCAATACCGATGGGGATCTTGCGCCAGACGCGTCGTTTGGGGCCGCCATGCTTGCGGGCGTTTCACTCGCCCTCGACCTTGATGGCCGGTGCTGTCGATCAGGAAGTGCAGGGGGCCTTGCGCGCCACGATACGGAATGTCCACCGCAAGCGTCCTTTGGCGTTGGCAGATGATGCTGAAGTCATGCACGACCCAGTCCAGCCCTGTCAGCCGCAGCAGGCTCCCGACGAAGCCCCCTCGCCATGGTCACTCGGACCGGTGGCGTTCCCATGGCTCGATCTTGCGAAGCGCCATTCCGAACAGCACTTTCATGGTCAGGCAGGTCTGGATGGCGGCGTCGCTGAACGTCTGCGACCTGTCTCCTGCCGGAAGGGTTGGCATCCCAGTTCATATCAGTATCGAGCCAGATCGTCAGTGATCCACGGCGCTTCAGCGCCGCGGTGTCATCAGCCCAGTTCGTTGTCTTGTAGGTCGGTGATGTCGGCTTGCCCATGAGGGCCAGCGACCACGCTGGGTTAACGACATGAATCCCTTACCCGCTTTGCGCAACAAAGACCCATAAACATACAACGTGTCCTTAACTGGGACGAGTCTTGCGGCTGGGTGAGTTATCGTAATGTCCGATATAATGTCCACCGCCATGTCGGACGGGGCTAACCATCCAACCAGACAAGGAAATAAAGCGCAATGGGTATGGGTGGCGGAGACGAAGGGATTCGAACCCTCGAGACCCTTTCGGGCCTGCGCCCTTAGCAGGGGCGTGCCTTCGACCACTCGGCCACATCTCCGCGGACCCGTATATGGATGTCGCCAAGGGGGGGCAAGGGGGTTTGTGCGGCATATTTCGCGATCGCCGCGCGACCCGGCACAACGGGTTGGCGACCGAAATCCACGGGCTCGCCGACGCCCGATATTGCGCGCGACAGTTCGTCCTCTTGGAACGGGGGCTGGAACCCCGGAGGCGTTGGCGCAATAGTCTGATGATGCAACCAGGTGGCAAGCCATGACCGAAATCTCTCGTCGCAAGTCGGATCACCTGCGCATCGTCACCGAAGGCGGCGGGGCGCAGGACCGGCTGGACAGCGGGTTCGACCAGATCCGGTTCGTGCATCATGCGCTGCCTGATCTGGATATGCGGGCGGTCGATACCGGGGCGCGGTTCCTGGGTCGCAGCCTGGGGGCACCGCTGTTGATCTCGGCCATGACGGGCGGCCCGGACGAGGCGGAACGCATCAACCTGCACATCGCAGAGGCCTGCGCCCATCACCGCATCGCCCTGTCGGTCGGATCGCAACGTATCGCGGTCGAGGCTGGCGGCAACGGCGGCCTGGGTGCCAGCCTGCGGGCACGGGCGCCCGACATCCCGATTTTGGGAAATATTGGCGCGGTCCAGCTGAACTGTGGCTTTGGCCTGGTACAGGCACAGCGGGCTGTGGACATGATTCAGGCCGACGCGCTGATCCTGCACCTGAACCCGCTGCAGGAGGCGATTCAGGAGGGAGGCGACCGCAATTTCACGGCCCTGTTGCCGCAGATAGAGGCGCTTGCGGCCAGCCTGCCGGTCCCCCTGGGCGTCAAGGAGGTCGGCGCGGGCCTGTCGGCATCGTTGGCCCGGCGGCTGATCGATGCGGGCGTGACCATCCTGGACGTCGCAGGCGCGGGCGGCACCAGCTGGGCGCGGGTCGAGGCCGAACGCGGCCCTGACCGCCTGCAGGCGCTGGCGGCACCGTTCCACGACTGGGGCATTCCAACGACGACGGCGCTGCGGGGCATCGCGCCGCTGATGCGGCCGGGCCATGTTCTGGTCGGGTCGGGCGGCGTGCGGCATGGGTTGGATGCAGCGCGGGCCATCCGGCTTGGTGCTGACCTGGTGGGGCAGGCGGCCGGTGCGCTGGCTGCTGCGCGCCACAGCGCCGAGGCCCTGTCCGACCACCTCTCCGACGTCATTGCACAGCTGCGCATCGCGATGTTCTGCACCGGATCGGGCGATCTGGCGGCGCTGCGCCGCGCGCCCCTGCTGGTGCCGGGGCCGGGTGGCCAATGGTCGCAAGCATCGGGGATGGAAACCAGCGATGCGGGGTTGTAGTCTGCGCGGATCGCCGGTCCGGGGGACAAGATGAGCGCGCATGCCATGCCCAAGGCGGATCTGACCGCCACCAGCCTGATCGTTTCGGGCGGCATCATCGCCGCATGGCTGGCGCTGCATCTCCATGCGCTGTGGTTTCTGGACGCGGCGGCGCATCCCATTCTGGCGGTCGTGAATTTTCTGGGGCTAACCTGGCTGTCGGTGGGTCTGTTCATCATCGCGCATGACGCGATGCACGGATCGGTCGTGCCGGGGCGTCCACGTGCCAATGCCGCGATGGGACAGCTGGTGCTGTGGCTCTATGCCGGGTTCTCGTGGCGCAAGATGATCGTCAAGCACATGGCCCATCACCGCCATGCCGGCACGGACGACGACCCCGATTTCGACCATGGGGGCCCGGTGCGCTGGTACGCCAGCTTTATTGCCACCTATTTCGGCTGGCGCGAAGGTCTGTTGTTGCCGGTCATCGTGACGGTCTATGCGCTGATCCTTGGTGATCGCTGGATGTATGTCGTCATGTGGCCGCTGCCGTCGATTTTGGCGTCGATGCAGCTGTTCGTGTTCGGCACCTGGCTGCCGCACCGCCCCGGCCACGACGACTTTCCCGATCGGCACAACGCGCGGTCGTCGCGCATGCGCGACCCTGTGTCGCTGCTGACCTGTTTTCACTTTGGCGGTTATCATCACGAACACCATCTGCACCCGACGGTGCCGTGGTGGCGCCTGCCCAGCACCCGGACCAAGGGGGACACCGCATGACCAACTTTCTGATCGTCGTCGCCACCGTGCTGGCGATGGAGGTGACGGCCTATTCCGTCCATCGGTGGGTCATGCACGGCCCGTTGGGCTGGGGCTGGCACAAGTCCCACCACGAGGAACACGACCACGCGTTGGAAAAGAACGACCTGTACGGGCTGGTCTTTGCGGTGATCGCCACGGTCTTGTTCACGGTGGGCTGGATCTGGGCGCCCGTGCTGTGGTGGATCGCCTTGGGCATGACCGTTTATGGGCTGATCTATTTCATCCTGCATGACGGGTTGGTTCATCAGCGCTGGCCGTTCCGATACATCCCACGCAAGGGATATGCGCGCCGCCTGTATCAGGCGCACCGCCTGCACCACGCGGTTGAAGGGCGCGACCACTGCGTCAGCTTTGGCTTTATCTATGCGCCGCCGGTGGACACGCTGAAGCAGAACCTGAAGACATCGGGCGTCCTGCGGGCCGAGGCGCAGGAGCGCACGTGACCCACGACGTCCTGCTGGCAGGGGCGGGCCTTGCAAACGGGCTGATCGCCCTCGCGCTGCGTGCCGCGCGACCCGACCTGCGGGTGGTGTTGCTGGACCATGCGGCGGGGCCGTCCGACGGGCATACATGGTCCTGTCATGACCCCGACCTGTCGCCCGAATGGCTGGCCCGGCTGAAACCGCTGCGCCGCGCCAATTGGCCGGATCAGGAGGTGCGTTTTCCCCGCCATGCCCGTCGTCTCTCCACCGGTTATGGGTCGCTGGACGGGGCTGCGCTGACAGATGCCGTCGTCCGGTCGGGGGCCGACATCCGGTGGGACAGCGACATTGCCACGCTGGACGCGCATGGCGCGACGCTGGCCTGTGGCACGCGGATCGATGCGGGCGCTGTGATCGACGGGCGCGGCGCGCAGCCATCGCGGCATTTGACGGTGGGGTTCCAGAAATTCGTCGGCGTCGAGATCGAGACCGACCGCCCCCACGGCGTGCCCCGTCCGATGATCATGGATGCCACTGTTCCCCAGCAGGACGGATACCGCTTTATCTATCTGCTGCCCTTTTCCCCGACCCGCATCCTGATCGAGGACACCCGCTATTCCGACGGCGGTGATCTGGACGACGACGCGCTGGCGGCGGCATCCCACGATTACGCCCGCCAACAGGGGTGGACCGGGACCGAGGTGCGGCGCGAACGCGGCATTCTGCCCATCGCGCTGGCCCATGATGCGCCGGGTTTTTGGGGTGATCACGCAACGGGGCCGGTGCCCGTGGGCCTGCGGGCAGGGGTCTTTCACCCCGTCACCGGCTATTCGCTGCCCTATGCGGCGCAGCTCGCCGATGTCGTGGCGGGTCTGTCCGGGCCGATGACCACCGATGCGCTGCGCGCAGCCATCCGCGATTTCGCGATTGCCCGCGCGCGCCGTGACGGGTTCCTGCGGCTGCTGAACCGGATGCTGTTCCGCGGCTGTGCGCCCAATCGCCGCTATACCCTGCTGCAGCGGTTCTACCGGATGCCGCAGGGCCTGATCGAACGATTTTATGCCGGACGATTGAGCGTGGCGGATCAGCTGCGCATCGTCACAGGCAAACCGCCCATTCCGCTTGGCACGGCCATCCGTTGCCTGCCCGAACGTCCCCTGTTGAAGGAAAACGCATGAACGCCCATTCGCCCGCGGCCAAGACCGCCATCGTGATCGGTGCAGGCTTTGGGGGGCTGGCTCTGGCTATCCGCCTGCAGTCCGCGGGCGTCGCCACGACGCTGGTCGAGGCCCGCGACAAGCCCGGTGGTCGCGCCTATGTCTGGCACGACCAGGGCCACGTCTTTGACGCGGGCCCCACGGTCATCACCGACCCCGATGCGCTCAAGGAACTGTGGGCGCTGACGGGTCAGGACATGTCCCGCGACGTGACCCTGATGCCGGTGTCGCCATTTTACCGGCTGATGTGGCCGGGCGGCAAGGTTTTCGATTACGTGAACGAGGCCGATCAGCTGGAGCGCCAGATCGCAGAGTTCAACCCAGATGACCTGGAGGGGTACCGCCGCTTTCGCGACTATGCCGAAGAGGTGTATCAGGAGGGTTATGTCAAACTGGGCACCGTGCCGTTCCTGAAGCTGGGCCAGATGATGCGCGCCGCGCCCGCGCTGATGCGGCTGGAGGCCTACAAGTCCGTCCATGCCAAGGTCGCGACCTTTATCAAGGACCCCTATCTGCGGCAGGCGTTTTCGTATCACACGCTGCTGGTGGGCGGGAATCCGTTCTCGACCAGTTCGATTTACGCGCTGATCCATGCGCTGGAACGGCGGGGCGGGGTGTGGTTCGCCAAAGGCGGCACCAATCAGTTGATCGCGGGAATGGTCGCACTGTTTGAACGGCTTGGTGGACAGGTCATGTTGAACGCCAAGGTCGCCCGGATCGAGACCGAAGGCGCCCGCACCACCGGCGTGACGTTGGTCGATGGCCGCACGGTCCATGCGGACATGGTGGCCAGCAACGGCGACGTGATGCACAATTATCGCGACCTGCTGGGCCACACACCGCGCGGGCAGGCGCAGGCCAAATCGCTTGGGCGCAAGCGGTGGTCGATGTCGTTGTTCGTGCTGCATTTCGGCCTGCGCGAGGCGCCCAAGGATATCGCGCATCACACCATCCTGTTCGGCCCCCGCTACAAGGAACTGGTGAACGAGATCTTCAAAGGGCCGAACCTGGCCGAGGATTTCTCGCTGTACCTGCATTCGCCCTGCACGACGGACCCGGACATGGCGCCTCCGGGCATGTCCACGCATTACGTGCTGGCCCCCGTGCCGCATCTGGGCCGCGCCGAGATCGACTGGGCCGTCGAAGGGCCGCGCTATGCCGACCGCATTCTGGCGTCCCTGGAGGAACGGCTGATCCCGAACCTGCGCGCCAACCTGACGACGACGCGCATCTTCAGCCCGGCCGATTTCTCGACCGAGCTGAGCGCCCATCACGGCAGCGCATTCTCGATCGAGCCGATCCTGACGCAGTCGGCCTGGTTCCGGCCGCACAACCGCGACAAGACGATCCGCAACTTCTATCTGGTGGGCGCGGGCACCCATCCGGGCGCGGGCATTCCCGGCGTCGTGGGGTCGGCCAAGGCCACGGCCCAGGTGATGCTGTCGGACCTCGCGGGCGCATGAGCGATCTGGTCCTGACCTCGACCGAGGCGATCACCAAGGGATCGCAAAGCTTTGCCACCGCGGCAAAGCTGATGCCGCCGGGCATTCGCGACGATACGGTAATGCTATATGCGTGGTGCCGACACGCCGACGACGTGATCGACGGTCAGGCCCTGGGCAGCCGCCCCGAGGCCGTGGACGACCCACAGGCCCGGCTGGACGACCTGCGCGCCGACACGCTGGCGGCCCTGCAGAGCGACGGTCCGGTAACGCCACCCTTTGCGGCGCTGCGCGCGGTGGCGCGGCGGCATGATTTCCCGCAGGAATGGCCGATGGACCTGATCGAAGGGTTCGCGATGGATGTCGAGGCGCGCGATTACCGCACGCTGGATGATGTGCTGGAATACTCCTATCATGTCGCGGGCATCGTCGGCGTGATGATGGCCCGCGTGATGGGCGTGCGCGACGACCACGTGCTGGACCGCGCCTGCGACTTGGGACTGGCGTTTCAGCTGACCAATATCGCACGCGACGTGATCGACGATGCGCGCATCGGGCGGTCCTATCTGCCCGGCGACTGGCTGGAGCAGACGGGCGCGCGGGTCGATGGCGCGCTGCCGTCGCCGGAACTGTATTCGGTGATCATCCGGCTGCTGGACGCGGCCGAACCTTATTATGCGTCGGCGCAGGTCGGTCTGGCAGACCTGCCGCCGCGCTGTGCGTGGTCGATCGCGGCCGCGTTGCGGATCTATCGCGCCATCGGTCTGCGCATCCGCAAGGGCGGTCCGCAGGCCTATCGCCAGCGGATCAGCACGTCCAAGGCGACCAAGATCGGCCTGCTGGCCGTCGGTGGCTGGGACGTCGCGCGGTCACGCATGCCCGGCGCAGGCGTGTCGCGACAGGGCCTGTGGACCCGGCCGCATCACCCTCAGGCACGGACGCCGTAAGGCAGCACCCGTTCCAGCAGCGCCGCGATTTCCGGCGCCTGCAGACGCTTGCTTCGCAGCATCGCATCCAGTTGGGCGCGGCTGGCCTCATAGTGGCGGGACACATTCTGCAGGTCGGATACCGCCAGCAATCCGCGCCGGGGGCCGGGGGCCGCGGCGTCGCGACCAGTATCCTTGCCAAGCGCCGCCTGGTCGCCGATCACGTCCAAAAGATCGTCATAGGATTGGAACACCCGCCCCAGCTGACGGCCGAAATCGATCATCTGGGTCTGTTCTTCGTCGTCGAATTCCTTGATGACGGCCAGCATTTCCAGCCCGGCTATGAACAGCACACCGGTTTTCAGATCCTGCTCACGTTCGACGCCGGCGCCGTTCTTGGCCGCGTGCAGGTCCAGATCCTGACCCGCGCACAGCCCCTGCGGGCCCAGGGACCGCGACAGGATCCGGACCAGTTGCGCGCGCACGATGCCCGACGCGCCGCGTGCGCCGGCCAGCAGGGCCATCGCCTCGGTGATCAGGGCAATGCCGCCCAGCACGGCGCGGCTTTCGCCATGCGCCATATGGGTCGCAGGTTGCCCACGGCGCAGCCCCGCATCGTCCATGCAGGGCAGGTCGTCAAAGATCAGCGAGGCAGCGTGCACCATTTCAACCGCGCAGGCAGCGTCCACGATAGCATCGCAGACCCCGCCCGATGCCTCGGCTGCCAGCAGCATCAGCATGCCGCGAAAGCGCTTGCCCGAAGACAGCGCACCATGACGCATCGCCGCGCCAAGCGGCTGCGACACGGTGCCGAATCCCTGGGCGATATCCTCTAGTCTGGTTTGCAGAAGGGTGGCGTGGGTCGGGTTGACGTCTCGTCTCATCAGTGCCTTCGCGCTTGGGTTCTGACCTGGCGGGATGGTCTGGTCGGGGCGGCAACCCGCGACCCGTCATCCACCGTCAACTGTCCCCATGTTGGAACGGTTCACGCCCGATTGCACGCCTTTTCGACGGCGACGCGGGGTCGCGCGGCAATTTGTCCAGCAACGTCAGTGGACATCCGTGCCGATCGCCGCGCGCAGCCACGCGTCCTTGGCTGGAAAAACATGCTTTGCGTCGTGATCGGCCAGGATCGTGTCCCGCGCGGCCTGACGCAGAACGGCCGCCTGGACCGGGTTGTCCAGCACCCACGCCATCGCATCCGCGACCTCTTCCGCGTCGTCCATGTCGACGATCAGGCCATTTTCCATGTCGCTGATCAGTTCGCGCACCGGGGCGGTGTTCGAACCGATCAGCAGACAACCGGTCGCCATCGCCTCGGACAGGGACCATGATGTGACAAAGGGTTCGGTGAAATAGACATGCGCGTGCGACGCCTGCAGGGTGCGGACATATTCCTGCCGCGGACGCATGGCATTCACATGGATGCGGCGGTGATCCAGATCCAGCTGGTCGATCATCCGCAGCCACCAGCTGTCGCCGCGCGCCAGCGGGCGGCCATAGGACACGCTGTCATTGGCCAGGATCACCGTATCGAAATCGCAACGGCGTCCCTGCAGGCAGGCAATTGCCCGCAGGAACTGGGGAAAGCCGCGCAGCGGCTCCATCCCGCGGGTGGCATAGGTGATCACCGGTCGATCTGCGGGCAGGTCCAGCCAGTCGAAATCAATGCGTGCCTGTGGATCGGGGCGATGCAGATCGCAATCCACCCCGTCGGGCATCACGGTGATCTGGCGGCGCAGGACGGGGGGAAACCGGCTGGCCTGAAACTGCGTCGGGCACCAGCTGGCATCGGCCAGATCGAATTCGCCGGTGATCGGCAGATTGCGCATCCGGTCCGAAATCATCACCGCCAGATCGGCGGGCTTTTCCGCCCGTCGCTTGTCCCAGTTGCGGTCCGTATAATACCATTCGTGATACGCGACATAGGTGCAGTCGGGCCAGACCAGCTTGACCCCCAGACCCACGCCCCAGCCCGCATGGGCCACGACGACGTCCGGGACGTACCCTTCGGAATGGCGCATGCGATACATCAGCTCTGTCGCGCCACGGCAGTTCTGGGCAGCATGGTCCAGGATATGACGTGAATCGCCGGTGGGGATGGTGGTGTCACGCTGTGCAAATCGTCGGGTGCGAATGCCGTCATGGGCGGCCTCGGCGTCGACGCCGCCATGCATGAACGTCACGTCCCACCCCTGTCCCGCCAGCCAGCGGCCCAGAAACTCGAACTGGCCGGGACCCGACAGATGCACGAACAGGATCTGCGGCCGTCGGGCCACGGGTGACGCGTGGATCATGATGGGCGGTCCACGCGCCAACCCGTGCAGCCCGCCGCCAACAGCGGTTGCTGATCGGTCCGATTGACGATGGCTTGCACGCGCGCGTGGGCCGCGCCTAGGTCCAGCCGGGCTTTGGCCGCGACCAGAACGGTCGTATCGCCGTCTTCGACCAGGTGGACCGCCGGAAAGGCCGCCTGCAGCAGGTCCCGGATCGCGGCCATGGGGCCCGACCCGTGCACCAGCAGCACCCCGCCATCGCCCGACAGGCGACGCCCTGCCTGGCGGATGCGCGCCAGGGCGTCGGGTCCGTGCAGCAAATCGGCATCTGCCTGCGTCACGATCGCGTCCAGCCGGGGCGCATCGGGCGCGGCATCGGACAGATGCGCCGACCGTAATGCCGCGCCCAGGCCCAATGCCTGCACCGACGCGATGGGCCAGCCAGTCGCCGGGTGATGCACGGTCAGGCCCGGTACCAGCGCCAGCGCCGCGACCGCCAGCGGCACATGCGCGGGCTGCATCATCATCACATGTCGCAGAGCCGACGTGGCGCAAAGCAACCCCAGACAGCGCCGCGCCCAGCCCGCGACCGGCATCGCCGGGTTCAGCGTGTCGATCACACCCAACGGCGCGCCGTCATCGCCCATCACCTGAACGTGCCGGTCATCCAGCAGGCGCATCGCGGTCCCGTCGGGGCGGTGCAGGCCGTGGTTGATCGCGCAGGCGCGGGCGCGGATCGGGGCGTCGGTCGCCCTCAGCCAGGCGCGATGAAAGGGCGTGACCCACGAGAACGCATCGCGGTTGTCCAGAACCTCGACCGCCTGCTGGACGGCGATGGCCAACGGGCCGTCAAGGTCCAGCGACAGGGGCACGCCGCCGGGCTGCGTACCGGTCAGGGTCACGCGGCGCGCGCGCCAGGCGTGGCGTTGCACCGGCCCTGTCTGGGGGCGTGTTTCGGCCCGGTTCAGGTGCAGGTCGGACAGGGACGACAGGCGCGGGTTCAGGACATGCATCAGATCGGCCCCGCGTCGGACCGCCAGCAGGCGCACGGGAACGCCCAGGGCTGGTGCGCAGACACATCCGTCGCCCGAACCGGTCAGCGCATCGCCCAACAGGCGCATGGCCACTCCGGTCAGTGGATCGTCTGCCCGCGCATCTGTTGGGCGCAGGCCAAGTCTGGGATCGTCATGGGTCAGTTGGGCGGTCATCGCACGGTCGCGTGCAGACATTATTGCCGGCTGAAGAAGGCGCCGCCCAGAGGCGTGGCGCCATCAGCGGTCAGCAATGCATCCATCCGCGGGACGGCGACGCCCAAACCCAATGCGATCTGGATGCCCCGAACCCCACGCGGCGCGGACCAGCCGCGCACGGCCAGTATCACGCGATGCCAAATCGCGGTCGCCATCGCGGTTTCACGAATGTCGCTGCGGATATGCGCGGTGTGGATCACGGTGATCCAGCTGGCAGAGTGCGTCCGCATCGGTTCGAATTCGAACAGCGCGAATGCCACCGGCTCTGCTTCGCAGGCGACGACCACCGCGCCGTGATAGCCGCTGTCATCATGAACCAGGCCCAGCATGCGTTCGATCTGGGGCTGATCGAACGGCAAATCCGCAAACAGGCTTTCGCGGTGCATCTGGCGGGCCAGCGGCACGATCAGGTCGGGACGTGCCGCATCCCTGCCGACGGTGACGTCGGTCCGGCGCAACAGGGCGGGGGGCAGGTCGGTATCGATGATCATGATCACAAGTGGCCCAACATGTCCGTTTCCGACATGCTGGGCCTGTCCGATGGCTGTTGAGGGTTCTTACGAATACAGCGGGCGGTCATTTCGGGCATGGCGCGCGGCCAGCGACCGGCTTTCGCGCCCCTTCAGGAACGGAATGGCCGGATCAGTCTGGGTCATCGCATCAAAGTCCGGAAAGATCGCGTGCAGTTCGCGCAGCTGGTCCTGGCTGAGAAAGCTGAGCGCCTGACGACCGGGGAACAGGCTTTCGGCCTCGATCCCTTCGACGGCCAGGATCTGGTGATCGGCGAACATCAGGTGCAGATACTGCACGCTGCGGGCGTCACCGTCCACATCGATGCCGTTCACGCCGACCAGTTGCTTGACCGCGACCAGCACCTCGGGGGCGCCGAACATCGTCTCCGCGATGGCCGAACGGATGACGACGCGGTGCTGCGGCGAAAAGCGGATGTCGCGCAGGGGCAGGCCGTTGCCGAACGCGCCCGCGGGCACGTGGATCGGCAGCAGCTTGGGGTTGCCCGCCAGATCGACCGCGTCAAGTGTACGCGTGCCGATCCATGCCAGTGCCTTGGGGCCGTTGCGGGTGATGACCATGTCGCCTTGGCGCAATGTCTCGATCGCGACCGGGCCGCGCGGCGTGTCGATCATCGTGCCGGCGGTAAAGCAGACGGCGTTGATCGCCTCGAAATTGGTGAACCCGGACTGGGATGCCACGGTCGACCCGTCGCTCAGCGTCATCGCGCCATAGGCGACCGTGCCCGCCAGGATCGGCGGATATCCCAGGATAGAGCCGACATCGCCGTCAGAATAGACGTTCGTCACCAGATCGCCCACACCATCGCCGTTGGTATCGATCGTCACGTCGCCGCTGCTGAGCGTCAGGGTCCATTCGCCGCGCAGGTTCAGCGTGTCCTGACCCTTGCCGCCGTCCAGCTTGGGGCCGCTGCGCATCTTGTCGGCATCCGACAACGTGTGATCGGGCTTCATGTCGAACCACAGCACGTCGTCACCGGCGCCAAGATCGGCCCGTGCGCCGAACGATTGACTCAGCATCAGCGTGTCGTCGCCGGTTCCGGTCGTGATCGTCTCGAACTGGGTCCGCGTCAGGCGAACCATGTCGTCACCGGTGCCCATGTCGATCTGGCCAAAGTCGACGCGTGCGCCCTGGCCGGACAGGTTGCCGCCCTCCAGCGTGTCGTTGCCGCCCTTCATGCTGATGTCGAACACGCTGCGGGTGTCGCCAGCCTCCGTCTGACGTGCGAACGCCCAGTCGGACAGGGACACGTTCTGGGTGCTTGCAGTGCCATCGCCTTGGCGGATGGTCGCGCCATCCCCATCGTAGCTACCAAAGATCGTGGCCATGCCAATCATCCCTCTTGAAAACGATTCTAGTTAACGTTGTGTCAATGGCGTTACGCCCGCAGGGCCGGGGCTGTCAATATGATCCACGCCGACACACTGTATGGTGACGTTTTTCAGGACAGGCGTTGCAGAAACGCCAATTGGTTGATTACCTTGCGAACTTTACGGTTCATTTTGCACAATGTGCAGTCCTCGCGGTGCGTCGGGCTGGGCCTTCATGGCGGGCGAAACCACAGGCCCTCATGCAACGTAAGGATGTAAATTTTTCCGTCCTGAACTGTTTATTATTCAGTCAACGAAACAGCAGGACCGATCTGCGGGACTCGATCAGCATCCGCGTCGTCACCGATCCGATGATCAATCTGCGGATGCGGCTGTGACCATAGGCGCCCATCACCACCAGATCGTGGTTCTGCTGTTCGATCCGGGCAATCAGCGCGCCGTCGGCGCTGTCGCCGCTGTCGTCCAGAAACTGTGCGCGGACGTCGCGACCGGCGGCGCGCAGGCGCAGGATCGCCTCCTCCACCTGGGTGTGGGCGTCGCGACTTGCTGGGGGGGCCATCGCCACCTCGATCCGCAATCCGTCAAAGACGGGGCTGCTGGCGATATGATCGACAGCCTTCATCGACGAGACGCCACCGTCAAAGGCCAGCATGACACTGGCAATGGGGCGAAACGCGCGGGCGGTGACCAACACCGGAACCTTGGCCGCGCGGACCACGCGTTCCAGGTTCGATCCGGGGTGGTCGGCGGCGAAATCGGCGGCCTCTCCACGTTTGCCGATCACGATCAGCGCCGGGTCGGCGGCCTTGCCGGTGGCATGGGCGATCAGGTCGCCCTGTTC
The DNA here is from genome assembly GCF_045064235.1 of Paracoccus sp. Ld10. Lineage (NCBI taxonomy): Bacteria > Pseudomonadati > Pseudomonadota > Alphaproteobacteria > Rhodobacterales > Paracoccaceae > Paracoccus > Paracoccus sp. Ld10. Next base: position 20,990 of record NZ_JBISHD010000002.1, read on the forward strand.
CAGCCGTGTGTCCACCCGCGCGGCGCCAGCACCCTCGGTCAGGCTGCGCGCATCATCCAGCAGCGCGCGGCCGTGGGCATTTGCCAGTCTGGCGCGCTGTTCGTCCAGGCTGGCCAGTTCGTCCAGCAGCGCGCTGCGGGCGCCAAGACGGATCGTGCCGGACAGATCCTGCGCCGGGGCGGGCGATCTGCGCCCCAGAACGTGCAGCAGTTGGACCGGCATCCCGCTGCGCGCGGCCAGCCAACCTGCGTGTTCGCAGACAGAGGCCGCATAGGCGGACCCGTCAACCAGAGCGATGATCTTGTCCTTCATGTGCGGTCTCCCCCGTCAATGTGCCGTCAGCTTGTCCAAGGCGCCCGGCTTGTCGTGGATGGCAAGCTGGTCGACCAGGGTTTCAGATGCCGTGTTCATGCCGATCAGCTGCACCTGCGCCCCCTCGCGCCGGAATTTCAGGATCGCCATGTCCAGTGCCTGAACGGAGCTGATGTCCCAGATATGCGCCCCGCCGACGTCGATGGTGACATGATCCAGCGGTTCTGCAAAGTCGAAGGCGGCCATGAAATCCTCGACCGAGGCATAGAACATCTGTCCCTCGACGACATAGGTCCGGCTGCGCCCGTCCGGCGACCGCGTGGACGTCACGCGGAACAGCTGCGCGATCTTGGCGGCAAAGAAGATCCCCGACAGCAGCACGCCGACCAGCACCCCGATCGCCAGGTTGTGCGTCCAGACGACCGTGGCGACGGTGGCCAGCATCACCACCGATGACGACCGCGGATGCGTGCGCAAATTGGCCAACGACGACCAGCTGAATGTGCCGATGGACACCATGATCATGATCGCGACCAGCGCAGGCATGGGAATGCGGCTGACCAGATCGCCCAGACCCACCACCAGGATCAGCAGCGCCACCCCCGCCGTGAACGACGACAGCCGTCCCCGGCCGCCGGATTTGACGTTGATCATCGACTGGCCGATCATCGCGCAGCCTGCCATGCCGCCGATGAACCCGGTGGCCGTGTTGGCAAGGCCCTGGCCGATGCATTCCTGGTTGCGGTTGCTGCGCGTGTCCGTCAGATCATCGACCAGGTTCTGGGTCATCAGGCTTTCCAGCAGGCCCACGATGGCGACCGCGATGGAATAGGGCAGGATGATCTGCAGCGTTTCCAGCGTCAGCGGGATGTCGGGGATCAGGAACATCGGCAGCGTGTCGGGCAGCGCGCCCATGTCGCCCACCGTGCGCACATCCCATCCGAACACCATCGCCAGCCCGGTCAGCACCACGATCGTCACCAGCGGCGACGGGATCGCCCGGGTGATGCGCGGGAACAGATAGATGATCGCCAGCGACACCGCGACCAGCACATAGGTGAACCAGGTGACGCCGGGCGTGGAGAAGTCCAGTTCGGGCAGCTGCGCCATGAAAATCAGGATCGCCAGCGCGTTCACGAACCCGGTCATCACCGATTTCGAGACATAGCGCATGAAGCGTCCCAGCCCCGCCAGCCCGCAGCCGATCTGGATCAGCCCGGCCAGCACCGTGGCCGCCAGCAGGTATTCCAGCCCGTGGTCGCGCACCAGCGTGATCATCAGGACCGCCGTCGCCGCCGTAGCGGCAGAGATCATGCCGGGCCGGCCCCCGGTGATCGCGGTGATGACTGCGATGGAAAAGCTGGCATACAGCCCCACCTTGGGGTCCACGCCCGCGATGATGGAAAACGCGATCGCCTCTGGGATCAGGGCCAGGGCCACGACAAGGCCCGACAGCAGGTCTGGCCTGATGTTGCCGAACCATTCGTTCTTGTAGGTCGTCAGTGAAAACATGTGTCATCCGTTCCTGACCGCGCCGTTGCTGGCCCGCGGTCCGACAGTCCGCTGTCATGGTTCGAATTGTCCGGCGGATCGGCGGCCGGAAGAGCCACCCGGAATCTCACCGGGTCCATGCACGTGACGGGCTGATAGCCGCAAAGGGTGCGTTGGTGCAACCCCCTGCGGCAGGGCCTCAGGCGCGGGTGCGCAGCAGGCCCATGATGTCCTTGGTCCGTTCCAGGATCGGCATGGCAACGGCCGCCGCACGGTCGGAACCGTCGGCCAGGATGGCGTCGATCTGGGCCGGGTCGGCCATGTATTCCGACATGCGCCGGGTGATGGGCGACAGCGCCTCGACCGCGACCTCGGCCAGAGCGGGCTTGAAGGCGCCGAACCCCTGACCCTCGAACCGGGACAGAACCTGGTCGGGGGTCTCGTCCGTCAGGGCGGCATAGATGTTGACCAGGTTGCGGGCCTCGGGGCGGTCCTTCAGACCGTCCATCTGGCCGGGCAGGGGGTCGGCATCGGTCCGCGCCTTGCGGATCTTTTGCGCGATGGTGTCGGCGTCGTCGGTCAGGTTGATGCGGCTGGCATCCGACGGATCGGATTTCGACATCTTTTTCGACCCGTCGCGCAGGGACATGACCTTGGTGGCCACCCCCTCGATCAGCGGTTCGGTGATCGGGAAATGGGTCACGCCGTAATCGTGGTTGAACTTGGCCGCGATGTCGCGGGTCAGTTCCAGATGCTGCTTCTGATCCTCTCCGACGGGGACCGCGGTCGCCTGATAGGTCAGGATGTCGGCCGCCATCAGCGCTGGATAGGCCAACAGCCCCAGGCTGACATTTTCGGCATTCTTGCCGGCCTTGTCCTTGAACTGGGTCATCCGGTACATCCAGCCCACGCGTGCGACCGTGTTGAACAGCCACGCCATTTCAGCATGCGCACTGACTTGGGACTGATTGAACAGGATCGACTGTGCGGGGTCCACGCCCGACGCCATGAAGGCCGCCGCCGCCTCGCGCGTGCGCGACAACAGCACCTTGGGGTCCTGCCAGACGGTGATCGCGTGCAGGTCGACGATGCAATAGACCGTCTGCGCGTCCGGGCCCTGCAGGGCCGCGAACCGTTTGAGCGCACCAAGATAGTTGCCAAGCGTCAGCCCGCCCGACGGCTGGATGCCCGAAAAGATGCGCGGGCGGAACTGGGCGTTGATCGGGTCGGACATGAGCGGCCTGCCTTGGAATTTCCTGGCCCGTGGCTTAGCGGTTGGCCAAAGCGTCCGCAACCCGCGCCTTCGCAACCAAGGAAACCCCATGCGATCAAGCCTGCCTGAATCGCCGCTGAACCCGCTGCCGCCCGTGATCTGGCTGCTGACCCTGCCCGTCATCGCCTCCGAGGCCGTGTTTGCCCTGGGCGGCGCGGGCCTGATCGGCGGAGCCGAGGGCATTGGTCTGCGCCTGTCCGCGATCCGCATGGCGGCGTTTCCGCCCGAACTGGCGCAGCGCGCCTGGACGCTGGGCGCGTTCGACCTGGACCAGATGTACCGTTTTCTGGCCTTCGTGTTCATCCATGTCAGCGCCATGCACGCGCTGTTCGTCGTGGTGTTCACGCTGGCCCTGGGGAACATGGTCGCGCAGAATTTTCGCCCCTGGGCGGTGCTGGCGCTGTATTTCGGGTCGGCCATTGGCGGGGCGCTGGTCTATGCGGCGATCATTCAGGCGGTGGGGGCGCGGTCCGCGCCGCTGATCGGCGGCTATCCGGCGGTCTATGGGCTGGTGGGGGCGTTCACCTTTCTGATCTGGACGCGTCTGGCGGCGCAGAACGCCAACCGGATGCGGGCCTTTACGCTGATCGGCATGCTGCTGATGTTTCAGCTGGTCTTTGGCCTGATGTTCGGTGGCGCCGGCCTTGGCTGGATCGCCGAGATCGCGGGTTTCGGGTTCGGTTTCGTGCTGTCCTTTGTGCTGGTCGACGGGGGCATGGCCCGCGCGCTGGCGCAGATGCGCCAGCGTTAACCGCGCCGGACGGCCGCGCGCAGTTCCGACGGGCGATAGCCCACGATGACAAAGGCCAGCGCGAAATACAGCGCCGCGCCGCCGAACACCAGAATGGCCAGCCCCGCGCCGCGTCCAAGGCCCGCGGCCTCCAGCCAGCCGCGGGTCGCCCACAGGGCGGCGGCCATCAACACCGATGCCAGCAGGATGCGCGGGAAAGACCGGCGCAGGCGGGCATCGGCGCGGGCGGCCTGACCCATCACCCGCGTGCCCCACCACAGCTGCGCCACCATGATCCAGGCCGCGATCGTCGTGCCAAGCGCCGCCGCCAGAAAGCCGAAGACCGGCATCAGGCCAAAGGCCGCGACCGCGTTCACCACCATCGAGATCAGGGCAAACCGGAACGGGGTGCGGGTGTCCTCACGCGCGAAATACAGCGGCTGCAGGATCTTTTGCAGCACGAAGGCAGGCAGGCCGAACGCATAGACGACCAGCGCCGCCGCCGTCTGCTGCGTGTCAAAGGCGGAAAATGCCCCCCGTTCGAACAGCGTGCTGACCATCGGTTCCGCGATCACCGCGATCGCAAAGGCCGAGGGCAGGGTCAGGAACAGCCCGAATTCCGTGGCGCGGGAATAGGCCGACTGGCCGCCCGCGTGATCCTCGGCGCGGATGCGGCGCGCCAGTTCGGGCAGCAGGACGACCGCCACCGCAGCACCCACCACGCCCAGGGGCAGTTGGTACAGGCGGTCGGAATAGGACAGCCAGGCGATGGCCCCCTCGAACCGCGAGCCGACCTGACGGCCGACCAGCAGGTTGATCTGCACGACGCCGCCCGCGAAGGCCGCGGGCAGGGCGACAGCGATCAGGCGACGCATGTCGGGCGTCAGGCGGGGGCGGTGCGGCCAGAACGTGTATCCCGTCCGCCGCGCGTCCCACCACACCAGCGCCAGTTGGGCCACCCCGGTGACGGGCGTGGCCCAAGCCAACGTCAGGCCCAGGTCCCAGCCCTGCCAACGCCCAAGCCCCATCGCCACGATGAACAGCAGGTTCAACAGCACCGGCGCCGCGGCCGCCGCCGTGAACCGCCCGTTCGCGTTCAGCACGCCCGAGATCATCGAGGCCATCGAGATCAGCAGGATATAGGGGAACGTGATGCGCCCGTATTCGACCGCCAGATCGAACCGTTCGTCGCCTGCGAACCCCGACGCCATCAGCCAGACCAGCCCCGGCATGAAGATCATCGCCACCGCCGACAGCGCCAGCACCGTGAGGAACAGCCCCGAGAACGCCTCGCGCGCAAAGCGGCGGGCGTCGTCCGGGTCGTCCAGTTTCTTGGAGAACATCGGGATGAAGGCGGTGTTGAACGCGCCCTCGGCAAAGAACCGGCGGAACATGTTGGGCAGGGACAGCGCGATCAGGAACGCCTCGGCCACGGCGCCCGTGCCCAGCCATGCGGCCATCAGGATGTCGCGCACGAAACCCGACGCGCGCGAGATCAGCGTCCAAAGCCCGACGGAGAGAAACCCCCGTACCAGTCCCGATTTCATGCCTGTTCAGCCTCGGCCCGTTTGACGCCATCGGCGATCGCCGTGCGCAGTTTCTTTTCCAGCCCATCGCGTTTCGCGGGGCTGTGCAGTTTCAGGCCGAACATGTCCTTGACGTAGAAGCTGTCGACCACCTGCGCCCCATAGGTCGCAATGACGGCGCTGACAATCTGGATGTGGTTCGCGGCCAGCGTCCGCGTCAGGTCATACAGCAGGCCGGGGCGGTCGCGGGTGTCGACCTCGATGATGGTATAGATGTCGCTGCCTTCGTTGTCGAAGGTGATGTGGGTGGGAAACTTGAACTCTCGGTTGCGCTTTTTCGGCTTGTCGCGGCTGGCGAAGGCCTCGCGGGCGACGATCTCTCCGGCCAGGGTCCGCAGGATGGTCTGGCGCAGGCGGGGCAACCGATCCTCGGCAAAGGGGTGGCCCTCGGCGTCCTGCACCCAGAACACCGCCGTCGCATAGCCGTCCCGCGTCGTATAGGTCCGCGCGTCCACCACGTTCGCGCCGGTCAGCGTCAGCGCCCCCGCCAGCCGCGAAAAGATGCCCGGATGATCCGACAGCACAAAGGCAGCGCGCGTGGCATCGCGGTCGGGATCGGCGCGCAGGTCGATGCGGATCTCGTCCGCGCCAAGGTCCGACAAAAGATCGGCGAACACGGCCTGGGTCTGGGTCTGCAACCCAGACCAATAGGCGTCGTAATGGCGCGCCAGTTCGGCCCTGATGATGCGGGCGTCCCAGCCCTTGGCGATCAGCAGGTGGCGCAAGGACCGCTTTGCCTCGGTCTGGCGGCGGTCGCGGTTCAGCTCCTCCAGCCCGTTTTCCAATGCCGCAGCGGTCTCCTGATGCAACTGGCGCAGCAGCGCGGCCTTCCAGTTGTTCCAGGTGCCCGGTCCCACGCCGCGGATGTCGCAGACGGTCAGCACCAGCAGCATGTCCAGCCGCTTGCGCGTCTTTACCGCCTTGGCGAAGTCACGCAGGGTGCGCGGGTCGCTGATGTCGCGTTTCTGCGCCACGTCCGACATCAGCAGGTGATGGCGCACCAGCCATTCGACCGTGTCGATGTCATCCTGCGCGAACCCGAACCGCGTTGCGATCCGCCGGGCGATGCGCGCACCCAGAATCGAATGATCCTCGGGGCGGCCCTTGCCGATATCGTGCAGCAGGGTTGCCAGGTACAGGACGCGCCGGTTCACGCCCGCCTTGATGATTTCCGACGACAAAGGCAGGTCACCGGGGTGTTCGCCACGTTCGATCTCGGCCAGGGCGGCGACGCATTGGATGGAATGTTCGTCGACGGTATAGTGGTGATACAGGTTGAACTGCATCATCGCCACGACCGGCTGGAATTCCGGAACAAAGGCCGCCAGAACGCCCAGTTCGTTCATCCGGCGCAATGCGCGTTCGGGGTTTCCGTGACGCAGCAGCAGGTCCATGAAGATGCGGATCGCCTCGGGGTCGGACTGAACCTTGTCGTCGATGCGATCCAGGTTCGCGGCCACCAGACGCAGCGCCTCGGGGTGGACCAGCACCCCGGTGCGCAGGGACTCTTCGAACAGGCGCAGGATGTTCAACGGATCGGCCAGAAATGCCGCTTCAGACTCAAAGGACAGGCGCCCCTGCTGATCGACGAAACCCGCACGCACCTTGCGGCGCCTGCGAAAGATGCGGCCCAGGAACGGCGCCGCGCGAACATGGCGGTTTTCCAGTTCCGTCAGAAAGACGCGCGTCAGTTCACCGACGCGCGTGGCGTGGCGGAAATAATCCTGCATGAAATATTCGACCGCGCGCCGGGCGGTGGTGTCGGCATATCCCATGCGGCGCGCCACCTCGACCTGCATGTCAAAGGACAGCACGTCCGACGGCCGCCCCGCGATCAGGTGCAGGTGGCTGCGCACGGCCCACAGGAAATCCTCGGCTTGCCAGAAGGCCAGATGCTCCTCGCGGGTAAAGACGCCCAGATCGACCAGCTCGACCGCGCGATCGACGCGGTGGATGTATTTCGCGATCCAGTACAGCGTCTGCAGGTCACGAAGGCCGCCCTTGCCCTCCTTGACGTTGGGTTCCAGGACATAGCGCTGGCCCCCCTGCCGGGTGTGGCGGGCGGCGCGTTCCTCCAGCTTGGCCTCGATGAATTCGGGGATGGTGCGTTCGAACAGCTCCGCCCACAGGCGGTTGCGCAGCTCTTCGGCCAGGGGGGCGTGACCTGTGACCAGACGGTGTTCCACCAGCGACGTGCGGATCGTCATGTCGGCCGCCCCAAGGCGCAGGCAGTCATCGACGCTGCGGATCGAATGGCCGATCTTCAGCTTCAGGTCCCACATCATGTACAGCATCGATTCGACGACGCTTTCGGTCCAGGCCGTCATCTTCCACGGCGTCAGGAACAGCAGGTCCACATCCGATGACGGCGCCATCTCGGCCCGACCATAGCCGCCGACGGCCAGTACGGCCAGCCGCTGGGTGTCGGATGACGACTGCTGGGGGTGCAGGCGGGTGGTGGCGACGTGATGGACCGCGATGACCAGCGCGTCGGTCAGCATGGCGATGGCGCGCACGGTTTCGCGCGCGGCGCGCGGATGGGTCGCAAAGGCGGCCTCGATCGCCTCCATCGTGGCGGACCGGGTGACGGTCAGCATCGCCACGGTCTGCGCGCGGATCTGGCGGGGGTCCGTGATCTCCGCCAGCTGCCGGTCCAGATGGGCCAGCAGCTGGTCGGCGTTCAGGTCGGGTCGGGCCGTGGTGACGGTCATCTGGCGGTGCGTCCGGCCCCGGTCACGACCCCAGCCCGCGCGCGGTGCGCGGCGCGGGGTCCAGCACGACCAGTTGGCCGCCGCGGATGGTGGCGACCGCCAGCCCGCGTTGCACGGTGCCGTCGCGCTGCAGGCGGAAGATGCCGCCGACGCCGGTGAACCCCGCGCGCTGCGTCAGGCCCGTCGTGGTCAGCGCGTTGCGCTGGCCGTTGCGCACCAGAGAAGAGATCGCCGCGACCCCGTCATAGGCCAGCGATGCCAGCTGGTGGGGCGCCTCGCCATAGGCGCCGGCATAGCGGGCCTCGAACTGGCGCTGCAGGGTCTGGTCGGGGATCGCGAACCACCCCTCGGCCAGCTGCGACATGCCAAGACGCGACGACGGCTGGTCCCACCGGGTCAGGCCGACCATCTGCGTGCCGGGCGACCGGACCCCGGCCGCGGCCAGCTGTTCGGTCAGATAGGGCAGCACGGCCTGATTGTTGGCGGTCATGAACACCGCGTCGATCGCCCCCGACGTCGCGGCCTGGGTGATGCGCGGCACCACACCGTCGACCCCGCTGATAGAGACCGGGTGATCGACCCGGCCCGCCATGCGGGCGCCGTTGCGGGCGATGGCGGCCTCGATCGCGCGGCCGCCCAGCTGGCCCGCCACGTCGTTTTCCGCCACGACCAGCACGTTGCGCTTGTTCTGCGTCATGCCGTATCCGACCAGCCGGTCGGCGACGTTCTCAAAGCTGTTGCCAAGAACAAAGACGTTGCCGCCCGCGACCTGGGTGTTGTTGGAAAATGTCAGCACGTTGATGTCGCGCGCCTTCATGGCGTTGCCGACAGCGTTGGCGCCTTCGGCAAACAGCGGGCCCAGCACGATCTGCGCGCCCGCGTCGGCGGCGGCGTTGGCCTGTGCCACCGCGCTTTCGGTCGATGCGCCGCTGTCATAAATGCGCAGGTCGATGGTCGCGCCCTGTGCATCGGCCGCGGCCATGCGGGCGGCGTTCTTCAGGCTGCGGGCCAGCCATTCCAGATCCTGCGACCCGGTTCCGCCCGGCGCCAGCAGCGCGATGCGCACCGGTTCGGACGGATCGATCAGGGGTCCGGTCTCTGGGCCGCTGGCCTGATTGGCGCCGCCGGTCGGCTCGCACGCGGCCAGAAACAGGGCAGACGCCACCGTCGCCGCTTTCATCAGGACATGGCGCAGACCCGCAGGCCGGGTTGTGGCGAAGGCTGACATGTGAAACTTCCCTGCTTTATGTTATGACGCGCGCGGATGGCGGCAGCCTATGTCCTGTCTTTGCGATTGGCAATCAGCGCCGGCCCCGTGCGGGCCGGAACCGGAGGCACGATGACCGACCGCCGCGACACCCCGCACCCCGCGCAGGAACCCGCCCGCAGGCTGACCGCCCATGTCGAGGCCGCGCGCCTGGACCCCGGCCTGTATCTGGTGGCGACCCCCATCGGGGCGGCCCGCGACATCACGCTGCGCGCGCTGGACGTGCTGAACAGCGCCGACATGCTGGCGGCCGAGGATACGCGCGTGCTGCGTCACCTGCTGGACATCCACGGTGTGCCGCTGCGCGGGCGGCGCATCCTGTCGTATCACGACCACAACGGCGACCGGGCGCGTCCCGCCCTGCTGGCGGCGCTGTCGAATGGGGACAGCGTGGCCTATTGCTCCGACGCGGGCACGCCGTTGGTGGCCGATCCCGGTTATCGTCTGGCACTGGACGCGGCAGAGGCGGGGGCGCGGGTCCATGCGCTGCCGGGTCCGTCATCCGCGCTGGCGGCGCTGTCGCTGGCGGGGTTGCCTAGCGATCGGTTCCTGTTCCTGGGCTTTCCGCCGCCGACCCAGTCCGCCCGCCAGACGTGGCTGCGCCGCTGGATGGCGGTCGATTCGACGCTGATCCTGTTCGAGAGCCCGCGCCGCGTGTCCCGCACGCTGGAGGATCTGGCCCTGATCGACCCCGCCCGCATCACCGTCATCGCCCGCGAACTGACCAAGAAGTTCGAGGAGGTGATCCGCGGCACCGCCGCCGACCTGTCCGCCGACCCGCGCATGGCCACGCTGAAGGGCGAGGTGGTGATGGTGCTGGACCGCCCATCCCCGGTCGAGATGGACGAGGACCGAGTACGTGCCGTCCTGACCGTGCATATGCGCACCATGTCCGTCAAGGATGCCGCCCGTGAGGCCGCGCAGGAATTGGGCCTGCCGCGACGCGACGTGTATCAGCTGGCGCTTGGACTGGCGGATCGTGACTGAGCCGGGCGGCATGCGTGCCAGCCGGGGCCGCACCGCCGACCTGTCCGGCCGCATGGCGGAAGAGGGCGTCCTGCGCCTGTACCAGCAGCGCGGCGCGCAGGTTCTGGCCACGCGCTGGCGCGGGCAGGGGGCCGAGATCGACCTGATCGTGCAGGACGGTCCCGACCTGGTCTTTGTCGAGGTCAAGGCGTCGCGCAGCCATGCCGACGCCGCCCTGCACCTGCTGCCCGCGCAGATGCGCCGGATCACCCAAGCCGCGCTGGAGTATTGCGACCGACAAGGCCTGGGCGAGGTTTCCATGCGCTTCGACGTAGCGTTGGTAGATGCCACCGGTCGGGTGGAACTAATCCCCAACGCCTTCGGCGAGGTCTGAGGCAGGCTTGCATCCGCCCCGGCGGCGGGCCACAACTTGTCCGAAATTCAGGAGGGCCTAATGAGCCTGTATGTCGCCTTGCAGATGGACCCGATCGAGGATGTCTCGATCCACGCCGACAGCACGTTCCGCATCGGCCTGGAGGCCGAGGCCCGCGGCCACCGGCTGTTCCAGTACACCGTCGATCAGCTGCGCTATGACGAGGGGCGCATCGTCGTGCGCGGCCGCCCCGTCACCCTGCGCCGGACCGAGGGCGACCACGTCACCTTCGGCGACTGGACCGAGGTCGAGGCCGGCGATTTCGACGTGATCTGGCTGCGCCAGGACCCGCCCTTCGACATGGGTTACGTGACCTCGACCCATCTGCTGGACCGGGTGCATCCCCAGACGCTGGTGGTCAACGACCCGTTCTGGGTCCGGAACTGCCCCGAAAAGCTGATGGTGCTGGATTTTCCCGACCTGACGCCGCCCACCATGATCGCCCGCGACCCCGCTGCCTTCAAGGCGTTCCGGGCGCGCCACGGAGAGATCATCGTCAAGCCGCTTTACGGCAATGGCGGGGCGGGGGTGTTCCACCTGAAGCCCGGCGACCCGAACCTGTCGGCCCTGCTGGAGACCTTTGCGGGCATCAACCGCGAACCCATGATCGCACAGAAATACCTGCCCGCCGTGGTCAAGGGCGACAAGCGCATCATCCTGGTCGACGGCGAACCCGTGGGCGCCATCAACCGCGTCCCGCAGGAGGGCGAGGCCCGGTCGAACATGCATGTCGGCGGTCGCGCCGAACAGATCGGCCTGACCGAGCGCGAATACGAGATCTGCACCCGCATCGCGCCCGTTCTGCGTGAAAAGGGCCTGATTTTCACCGGCATTGACGTGATCGACGGCTGGCTGACCGAGATCAACGTGACATCCCCCACCGGCATCCAGGAACTGGAGCGGTTCGACGGCATCAACGCCGCCGAGGCGATCTGGCAGGCGATTGAACGGCGCGTGGCCGCCAAGGGCTAACCCCCCGCGACGAACGGCAGGCGATAGCTGATCGCCTCGGCCAGGTGACGGGTCAGGACGGGGTCCGATCCGTCCAGATCGGCAATGGTGCGCGCACTGCGCAGGATGCGGTGATAACCCCGCGCGGTCAGCCCCAACTTTTCCGATGCCCTGAGGATCAGCGCGCGCCCGTCTGCATCGGGCGCCGCGATCACGTCCAGCAGCGGCGGCGGCGCATCGGCATTGACCGTGACGCCGGGATGGTCGCGAAACCGGTCGGCCTGAACCGCGCGGGCGGCGGCGACGCGTGCGGCCACGGTGGCCGACGTGTCGCCCGGCGGCAGATCCAGGTCCGTCAGGCTGACGCCCGGCACCTCCAGCCGCAGATCGAACCGGTCCATCAGCGGCCCCGATATCTTGCCCAGATAGCTGTCGCCGCAGACCGGCGCCCGCGAACAGGCCCGGCCCGGATCGGCCATATAGCCGCAGCGGCACGGGTTGGCCGCCGCGATCAGCAAAAACCGACAGGGATAGCGGATATGCGCGCTGGCCCGGCTGACAAAGACCTCGCCTGTCTCGACCGGCTGGCGCAGGCTTTCCAGCACCTTGCGGTCGAATTCCGGCAGTTCGTCCAGAAACAGCACGCCGTTATGGGCCAGGCTGATCTCTCCCGGCTTGGCCTTGGGGCCGCCGCCAACGATGGCCGGGGATGATGCGGTGTGATGCGGGCTTTGAAACGGCGCGCGGCGCGAGATCTGACCGTTCTTCAACAGCCCCGCCACCGAATGGACCATCGACGTCTCCAGCGCCTCGCGCGCCGTCAGCGGCGGCATCAGGCCGGGCAGGCGTGCCGACAGCATCGATTTGCCCGCGCCCGGGGGGCCGACCATCAACAGGTGGTGCCGACCCGCGGCGGCGATCTCCAGCGCGCGTTTCGCGCGTTCCTGGCCGCGCACGTCGGACAGGCACGGGGGATTGCAGCCGTCGACGACCTCACCGGGGCGGGCCGGCGCGATGGGCGCGCGGTCGGTCAGGTGGTCGATCACGGCGCGCAGGGTGTCGGCGGCCAGCACCGGCACCTGTTCGATCCACGCCGCCTCGGCACCGCAGGCGCGGGGACAGATCAGGGCGCGGTCGTCATCGGCGGCGGCAACGGCGGCGGGCAGCGCGCCCGCGACCGCGACCAGCCGCCCGTCCAGCGCCAGTTCGCCCAACGCCACGCAGCGGGCCAGCTCGTCGCGGGGCACGATGTCCAGCGCGGCCAGCACCGCCAGCGCGATGGGCAGGTCGAAATGTGACCCTTCCTTGGGCAGGTCTGCGGGTGACAGGTTCACCGTCAACCGCTTGTTCGGCAGGGCTATGGCCAGCGCGCCGAACGCCGCGCGAACGCGTTCCCTGGCCTCGCTGACGGCCTTGTCGGGCAGGCCCACGATGGAAAAGCCTGGCAGGCCTGCGGCCACGGCGCATTGCACCTCGACCAGGCGGGCCTCTATGCCTTCGAAGGCCACGGAATAGGCGATGGCGACCATGGTGTCCCCCGGTTGTTCCGGAATGGTTAACGGCTGCGGTCTTAAGGAAAGGTTAACGGACGCGCTTTCCTTGCGGCAGGGGCGCGGCGTCGCTATCTGGTGCGCAGGACCGATGGGGGTGGCGCATGCAGGGCAAGCGAATATTGCTGATCGTGGGCGGCGGGATCGCGGCCTTCAAGGCGCCGGCGCTGATCCGGCTGATCCGGGCTGCGGGCGCGTCGGTGACGCCGGTGCTGACGTCCGCGGGGGCGCAGTTCACCACGCCAATGACCCTGTCCGTGCTGGCCGGAGAGCCGGTGCACGACACGCTGTGGGATCAGGGCGCCGAGGCCGAGATCGGTCATATCCAGCTGTCGCGACAGGCCGATCTGGTCGTCGTGGCCCCCGCCACCGCCGATCTGATGGCCAGGATGGCGCAGGGGCTGGCGAATGACCTGGCATCGACCCTGCTGCTGGCGACCGACAAGCGCGTCCTGATCGCGCCGGCGATGAACGTGCGCATGTGGGACCACCCCGCGACACGGCGCAATCTGGCAACGCTGCGCGGCGACGGCATCCTGGCGGTCGGTCCCGATGAGGGCGACATGGCCTGCGGCGAGTACGGCGCGGGCCGGATGGCCGAGCCCGAGGCGATTGTCGCCGCGATCCGCGCGGCGCTGAGCGAGGGGCCGCTGACGGGGCGGCATGTGATCGTAACATCGGGTCCGACGCATGAGCCGATCGACCCGGTGCGATACATTGCCAACCGCTCCAGCGGGGCGCAGGGGGCGGCGATTGCCGCGGCGCTGCGCGATCTGGGGGCGCGGGTCAGTTTCGTGACCGGCCCGGCATCCGTGCCCGCGCCGCAGGGCGTGGACGTGATCGCGGTCGAGACCGCGCAGCAGATGCGGGATGCGGTCGCGGCCGCGTTGCCGGCGGATGCGGCGGTGATGGCGGCGGCGGTGGCCGATTGGCATGTGCTGAACGGCAGCGACCAAAAGATCAAGAAGACCGGCGACCTGCCCACCCTGCAGATGGCCGAGAACCCGGACATCCTGGCCTGGATCAGCCGCGATGCGGGGCGTCCGCGTCTGGTCGTGGGGTTTGCTGCTGAAACGCAGGATGTCACGGCGCATGCGACGGCGAAACGTCTGCGCAAGGGCTGTGACTGGATCGTGGCGAACGATGTCAGCCCGGCGACGGGCATCATGGGCGGCAGCCACAATACCGTCACGCTGATCACCGAAGATGGGGCCGAGGACTGGCCGCGGATGGACAAGCACGCTGTTGCGGCCCAACTGGGCGCGCGCATCGCAAAGGCACTGGCATGAGAACCTATCTGGACTGGAACGCGACCACCCCCCTGCGCCCCGAGGTCAAGGCCGCGATCACCGAGGCGCTGGAGATTTCGGGCAACCCGTCATCGGTGCATACCGAGGGGCGGGCGGCCAAGATGGCGCTGGAACGCGCCCGCGAACAGGTGGCGGTGGCCTTGGGCGCCGATGGGGCCGACGTGGTCTTTACCGCCGGCGCGACCGAGGCCGCGGCGATGGTGCTGGGGCAGGGCGATCACCACTGCGCACCTGTGGAACACAGCGCGGTCAAGGTGTGGTGCCATCCGGACCTGTCCGTGGACGGCGATGGCATCGTGACCGTCACCGACCCCGCGCGGACCAGTCTGCAATTGGCCAACAACGAGACGGGCGTGATGCAGGACCTGCCGCCGGGGTTGCACAGCAGCGACCTGACGCAGGCCTTTGGCAAGGTGCCGATGGCGTTCAACTGGCTGGGCGTGATGGCGGGGTTCGTCAGCGCGCACAAGCTGGGCGGGCCCAAGGGTATCGGCGCGCTGATCCTGAAGAAGGGCACCGACCTGCCCCCGCTGATCAAGGGCGGCGGGCAGGAACAGGGTCGCCGCGCGGGGACCGAGAACCTGATCGGCATTCTGGCCTTCGCCGCCGCGGCCACCGCCGCGCAGCGCGATCTGGACGCCGGGCTGTGGGACGCGGTCCGCGAACGGCGCGACGCGCTGGAGGCGCGGATCTGCGACATCGCGCCCGGCGCCGTGATCGTGGGAAAGGCCGTGCGGCGCTTGCCGAACACGACATGCCTTCTTACATCGGGATGGAAGGGCGAAACCCAGGTCATGCAGATGGACCTGGCAGGGTTCGCGATCTCGGCCGGCTCGGCCTGTTCGTCGGGCAAGGTCCGGGCCAGCGGCGCCCTGCAGGCGATGGGGTTCGACGATCAGCTTGCGCAATCGGCGATCCGGATCTCGATAAGCCCCGCTATCGGGGACGATCAGATCAACCGATTTGCGGATGCCTGGGAAAAGGCGTATTCACGCTGGCGCGACAGGAATGGACCGACCGCGGCCATTTGAGGAAAAGGACTGAAGGATGACGGACATCAGCGATCTTGACGTGCGCGAAGGCGTTGACCGGGAAACGGTCGAGACTGTCCAGAACATGGGCAGCTACAAATACGGCTGGAACACCGAGATCGAGATGGACTATGCGCCCAAGGGCGTGAACGAGGATATCGTCCGTCTGATCTCTGCCAAGAACCATGAGCCGGAATGGATGACCGAATGGCGGCTGGAAGCCTATCGCCGTTGGGTCACCATGACTGAGCCGGAATGGGCGATGCTGAACTATCCCAAGATCGACTATCAGGATCAGTATTATTACGCGCGTCCCAAAAGCATGGAGGAAAAGCCCAAGTCGCTGGACGACGTGGACCCCAAGCTGCTGGCGACCTATGACAAGCTGGGCATCCCGCTGCGCGAGCAGATGATCCTGGCCGGTGTCGAGGGCGCCGAGGATGCGCCCGCCGAGGGTCGCCGCGTGGCCGTGGACGCCGTGTTCGATAGCGTCAGCCTGGGCACCACCTTCAAGGACGAACTGGCCAAGGCCGGGGTCATCTTCTGTTCGATCAGCGAGGCGATCCGCGAGCATCCCGAACTGGTGCGCAAGTACCTGGGGTCGGTCGTGCCGCAGTCGGACAATTATTTCGCGACGCTGAACAGCGCCGTGTTTTCGGACGGGTCGTTCGTCTATATCCCGCCCGGCGTCAAATGCCCGATGGAATTGTCGACCTATTTCCGCATCAATGCGGAGAACACCGGCCAGTTCGAGCGGACCCTGATCATTGCCGACCGCGGCGCGCATGTCAGCTATCTGGAAGGCTGCACCGCACCCAAGCGTGACACCAACCAGCTGCATGCCGCAGTCGTGGAGCTGGTGATCCTGGAGGATGCCGAGATAAAGTACTCGACCGTCCAGAACTGGTTCCCCGGTGACGAGAACGGCAAGGGCGGCATCTACAACTTTGTCACCAAGCGCGCGGATTGCCGCGAGGCGCGGGCCAAGGTGATGTGGACGCAGGTCGAGACCGGTTCGGCGATCACCTGGAAATACCCGTCCTGCATTCTGCGCGGCGACGAGAGCCAGGGCGAGTTCTATTCGATCGCCATCGCCAACAACTGGCAGCAGGCCGACACCGGCACCAAGATGATCCATCTGGGCAAGAACACGCGGTCGCGGATCGTGTCCAAGGGCATTTCGGCCGGTCAGGCGCAGAACACCTATCGCGGGCTGGTCACCATGCACCCGCGCGCCACGAACAGCCGCAACTATACCCAGTGCGACAGCCTGCTGATCGGCGACAAGTGCGGGGCGCATACCGTGCCCTATATCGAGGTCAAGAACAGCAGCAGCCGCGTGGAACACGAGGCCACGACCAGCAAGGTCGATGACGACCAGCTGTTCTATTGCCGGTCGCGCGGCATGGACGAGGAAGAGGCCGTGGCGCTGGTCGTCAACGGGTTCTGCCGCGAGGTCCTGCAGGCGCTGCCCATGGAATTCGCCATGGAAGCCCAGGCGCTGGTCGCGATCTCGCTGGAAGGCTCGGTGGGCTGATCATTCCGGCCGGGCCGCAGTGCCCGGCCACCATAGATGCGGCGCCCCCGTGGCGCCTTTGCCGTTTGAGGAAAATATGCTGAATATCAACAACCTGCACGTCAAACTTGAAGACGAGGACAAGCAGATCCTGAAAGGTCTGACGCTGGAGGTTCCGGCCGGAGAGGTCCATGCCATCATGGGTCCGAACGGGTCGGGGAAATCCACGCTGTCCTATGTCCTGTCGGGCCGTGGCGGCTATGAGGTCACCGACGGCAGTGCCACGCTGGACGGTGAAAGCCTGCTGGACATGGAGCCAGAGGAGCGTGCGTCCGCTGGCCTGTTTCTGGCCTTCCAGTACCCCGTCGAAATTCCGGGCGTCGGCAACATGACGTTCTTGCGCACCGCCGTGAACGCGCAGCGCAAGGCGCGTGGCGAGGCCGAACTGACCGCCGGAGAGTTCCTGAAGGTCGTCCGCGCCAAGGCGGCCGATCTGCAGATCAGCCCCGACATGCTGAAGCGCCCAGTCAATGTCGGCTTTTCGGGCGGCGAAAAGAAGCGCAACGAGATCCTGCAGATGGCCATGCTGGAGCCCCGCATGTGCATCATGGACGAGACCGATTCCGGTCTGGACGTCGATGCCATGCGTCTGGTCAGCGAAGGCGTGAATGCCCTGCGGTCGCCTGAGCGCAGCTTTCTGGTCATCACCCACTATCAGCGTCTGTTGGACCACATTAAACCCGATGTCGTTCACATCATGTCCAATGGCCGGATCATCAAGTCGGGCGGCCCGGAACTGGCACTCGAGGTCGAACAGAACGGCTATGGCGACCTGTTGGCGGAGGCTGGCTGATGTCCGAATCCGCCGTTCAGGAAATCCAGACCCCGCAGGTCACGGGCGCGCCCAAGGCCGCGAACGCGCTGGACGCGCGGCTGGCCGTGGTGGACCTGCCCACGGGCGGGTTCACCGCCGCCGCACGCGCCGATGCGATGGCACGGCTGCGCGCGACCGGGCTGCCGGCGCCGCGTGACGAATACTGGCGCTATACCGACCCGCGCCCGTTCAATGCGCCTGCGCCACAGGCGCTGGCCGTCGATACCGGGCCGGAATCGCCGCTGTTCGCCGCGCGGGACAAGCTGACGCTGGTGTTTGTCGATGGCGCGTTCGACGCCGCCGCATCGGACGACCTGTCGTTGGAGGGGGTCGAGATCGCCACCCTGGCGCAGGCCGATCGTGCGGGTGACCACTGGGCCGCCGATCTGTACGGCACGCTGGAACTGGCGGGTCAGACCCCGGTCAAGCGGCCGTTCGCGGCGCTGAATACGGCTGCCGCGGCCGATGGCCTGCTGATCCGCGTGACCGGCAAACCCTCGCGTCCGGTGCATGTGCTGCACCGTCGCGGGTCGGACAGCGCCGATGCGATCTGGCACCATGTCATTCGGATCGAACCGGGAGCCGAGCTGACGCTGCTGGAAAGCGGCACGGTCGGCGCGCGTTCGAACGGCATGATCGAGGTCGATCTGCTGCCGGGTGCCACGCTGCACCACATCGCGGCGAAACGCGCCAACGATCCCAAGGTCGGCCTGTCGCACCTGTTCGCCCGCGTGGGCGAGGGGTCGGTGCTGAAGAGTTTCGCGCTGGTCGTGAACGGCACCACCATGCGCCACGAAGCGGTCGTGGACATGGTCGGCGACGACGCCGTGGCCCATGTCGCGGCGGCGGTTCTGGGCGATGGCAATGTCGGTCCGTTCCATCACGACGACACCGTTTTCGTCACCCACGGCGCGCTGCGCGGCGAAAGCCGTCAGGTGTTCAAGAAGGTGCTGAAGAACGGCGCGACCGGCGTTTTCCAAGGCAAGATCCTAGTCAAGAACGGCGCACAGAAGACCGACGGCTATCAGATCAGCCAGGCCCTGCTGCTGGACGAGGCCAGCCAGTTTCTGGCCAAGCCCGAGCTGGAGATCTATGCCGACGACGTGAAATGTTCGCACGGGTCCACGACCGGGGCCATCGACGAGGGGGCGTTGTTCTATCTGCGCTCGCGCGGGGTGCCCTATGACCGGGCCATCGTGTTCCTGGTCCTGTCCTTTCTGGCCGACGCCCTGTCCGAGGTCGAAGATGAGAGCCTGCGCGAAGAGATCAACGAACGGCTGGACGCGTGGCTGACCGACCGCCCGCAGGGATGACCCCACCGCGCGGCGGAATGGTGCTGCGCGTGCTGGAAAGCTGGTGGGCTCCGCGCAGGGTGGTGCGGGGCCTGTCTGCCATGCCGGACAGCACGTTGTTGGTGGTGCTGATGCTGGCCATGCTGATCACGCTGGTCGGGCAGGCGCCCGGCCTGTCGCGCGCGGCACAACTGGACCCGTCGATCCCGCTGGATGCGCGGATCGGGGGTGCGGCTCTTGGGACCATGTTCATGATGCCGCTGGTGGCTTATGCCATGGCGGGATTGACGGGTCTGGTCAGTCGGGCGACCCCATGGCGGCTGGACCCGCGCCACGCACGATTGGCGCTGTTCTGGGCGCTGCTGGCGGTGGCGCCTGCAACGCTGCTGGGCGGAATGGTGGCGGGGCTGATCGGCCCGTCCCCCGCACTGACCCTGACCCGCACCGTGGCGGGCATGGGATTCCTGTTCATCTGGGGCGCCGGGATCGCGGCGCTGGCGAGACGCAAATGACCTTTGATGACCTCAGGGCGCTGGCGCGCCAGACTCTGCGCAATCCTGAACAGGCGGCCCATTGGTTGATCGCCCAGAACTGGCCGATGCAGGTGCGCTGGATGGCGCTAGTGCTGGCTGTGTCGTTGTCAGGGCTGTTGGCATATGCCTCGACCCTGATGTTCCCGCTGCCCGAGGGCGAGGGCGTGGCGGTTCTGTCGCTTGGCCAGCAACCGCTGGTGCTGGCCGGAATGCAGCTCTTTGCGATTGTCGTCGGTGCCGGGCTGATGGCCGGGGTCGGTCGCATGTTCGGCGGTCACGGCCGGTTCGAGGACGCCCTGCTGCTGACCGTCTGGATCGAGGTGATGCTGCTGGTCGTGCAGCTGGCCCAGATCGTGCTGTCGCTGGCCCTGCCGGGATTGGCGGGCATTCTGGGCATCGTCGCCGTCGCGCTGTTCCTGTGGCTGACGGTACAGTTCACCAAGGCCCTGCACGGGTTCACCAGCGGCCCAAAGGTGCTGCTGGTCATGTTCGGCACGCTGCTGGTCATGGGATTCGTGCTGTCGTTCTTCATGGCCGCGTTTGGCCTCATGCCGGAGATGCCGCAATGAGTTTTGACGTCAACGCCGTCCGCGCCGATTTCCCGATTCTGTCGACCACCGTGAACGGGCGGCCGCTGGTTTATCTGGACAATGGCGCCAGTGCGCAGAAACCCCGTGTCGTGATCGACGCCATCACCCGCACGTACGAGGGCGAATATGCCAACGTGCACCGAGGCCTGCATTACCTGTCGAACCTTGCAACCGACAATTACGAACGCGTTCGCGGCACCATCGCGCGGTTCCTGAACGCGCCTGCGGTCGACGAGGTGATCTTTACCAGCGGCGCGACCGAGGCGCTGAACCTGGTCAGCTATGCCTGGGCCGCGCCGCGCCTGCAGGCGGGCGACGAGATCGTGCTGTCCCTGCTGGAACATCACGCCAATATCGTGCCGTGGCATTTCCTGCGCGAACGTCAGGGCGTTGTGCTGAAATGGGTCGAACCCGACGCCGACGGCAGCCTGCCGCCTGAAAAGGTGCTGGCCGCGATCGGGCCGCGCACGCGGATGCTGGCGCTGACGCATATGTCGAACGTCACCGGAACGGTCGTGGACATCGCCGCGATCCGTCGCGGCACCAACCTGCCGATGGTCGTGGACGGGTCGCAGGCCGCGGTCCACATGCCGGTCGACCTGTCGACGCTTGGCGCCGATTTCTACTGTGTCACCGGGCACAAGCTGTACGGCCCGTCCGGGTCGGGCGCGATCTGGATCCGTGCGGACCGCCAGGCCGAGATGCGGCCGTTTCTGGGCGGCGGCGACATGATCCGCACCGTCAGCCGCGAGACCGTCACCTATAACGACCCGCCCCTGCGGTTCGAGGCGGGCACGCCAGGCATCGTCAACCAGATCGGTCTGGGCGTCGCATTGGAATACATGATGGGGCTGGGGATGGAGAACATCGCCGCCCACGAGCGCACGCTGCGCGATCATGCCCGCGACCGGCTGCGCGAACTGAACTGGCTGCAGGTTCAGGGCGATGCACCGGTCAAAGGGGCGATCTTTTCCATGACGATGGACGGCGCGCATGCGCATGACATCTCGACCATTCTGGACAAGAAGGGCATCGCGATCCGCGCCGGCAGCCATTGTGCCATGCCCTTGATGGAGCATCTGGGACTGAACGCCAGCGCCCGCGCCAGTTTCGCGATGTATAACACGCAGGCAGATGTGGACGCATTGGTCGAAGGATTGATCTTCTGCCGAGACCTTTTCGCCTGATTCTTGCAAAGATCCCTGATGGTGTCGAAGAATGCCCGATAATTCTTGCCGGGCGTTCGGAATGTCTGCATCCCTGACCCATCATCAGCGATGGGGGCGGCAATGGCCGAGGTTCTGGTTCTGGGTGCAGGTATGGTGGGCGTCAGCACCGCACTGGCGTTGCAGGCGCGCGGGCATGACGTCACCATCGTCGAACGCGGCGTGCCGGGTCGGGAGACCAGTTACGGCAATGCCGGCCTGATCCAGACCGAGGCGGTCGAGCCCTATGCCATGCCGCTGTCACCCGGCGCGTTGTTCCAGATCGCCCTTGGGCGCGGTTTCGATGTGAAATGGACACCGCAGGGGCTGTTTTCCCAACTGGGCGCGGTTGCGACCTATGCGTGGAATTCGCGGCCAGCTGGGCACAGGCGCGCGTCGGTGACCTGGGGCAAGCTGATCCGCCAGTCGACCGACCGGCACGGCCCGCTGATCGCGGCTGCCGGGGCCGACAACATCATCCGCCGCAACGGCTATATCGAGATTCACCGCACCCCCGCCAAGATGGAGACCGCCCGCAAGACCGCGGATCGGTTCGCGACAGAGTTCGGCGTCCAGGCGCGGCTGATGACCGGGGCAGAACTGTGCGCGATGGAGCCGTCGATCCGTGTCGAGGTCGAGGGTGCAACCCATTGGTCCGACAGCTGGAACTGTGCCGATCCGGGCGGGCTGGTGGCCAGCTATGCCGCGCTGTTCCAGCGCAACGGCGGGCGGATCGTGGACGGCGACGCGGGCGACCTGCACCGCCATGGCGCTGGCTGGCGCGCCGACGAGGCCGTGGGCGAACATGCCGTGATTGCGCTTGGGCCATGGTCGCCGATGCTGTCGCAGCGGTTCGGCCTCAAGGTGCCGATGGTGTACAAGCGCGGTTATCACAAGCATTACCACATGGAGTTGCCGCCCCAGCATCCGATCGCCGATTTCGGCAATTCGGTCGTGATGTCGCCAATGCGGCGGGGTCTGCGCATCGCCACCGCCGCCGAATTGACCCCCCATCCGCGCCTGTCGCCCCCGCAGTTGCGCCACGGCGAAAAGGCCGCACGCGAGCTGTTCGACATCGGCACCGCGGTCGAGGCCGAACCCTGGGCAGGCCGCCGCCCCTGCATGCCCGACATGCTGCCTGTCGTGGGCCGGGTGCCGGACCAGCCGAACCTGTGGGCGCATTTCGGCCATGGGCATCAGGGTTTCACCCTGGGTCCGGTCACGGCGGAAATCCTGGCGGATGAGTTGTCGGGCGGCGAAGGCTGGGCGGAACTTCAGCCGCAGCGTCTGAAACGCGGTTGAAACCGGGCGGCTGCCATCACATCTTGAGGGCAACGCCGAACGGATCAGGAACCCCATGGGTCACAACAACACCAACGCGCCCGTGACGCGCGTTCCCGAAGTGACCCGCCCCAAGCTGGAGGGCGGGAAGCGTTTCATATTGAAGAGCGAGTTTGAACCGGCGGGCGACCAGCCCACCGCCATTGCCGAACTGGTGGCGGGCGTGGGTACGGGAGAACGCGACCAGGTACTGCTGGGGGCGACCGGGACCGGCAAGACCTTTACCATGGCCAAGATCATCGAGGCGACGCAGCGTCCGGCGATCATCCTGGCGCCCAACAAGACGCTGGCGGCGCAATTGTACGGAGAGTTCAAGGGATTCTTTCCCGAAAACGCGGTCGAGTATTTCGTCAGCTATTACGACTATTATCAGCCCGAAGCATACGTGGCCCGCAGCGATACCTACATCGAAAAGGAATCGCAGATCAACGAGGCCATCGACCGGATGCGCCACAGCGCCACGCGTGCGCTGCTGGAACGCGACGATGTGATCATCGTGGCATCCGTCAGCTGCATCTATGGCATCGGTTCGGTCGAGACCTATTCCGCGATGACCCAGGACATGGTCGTGGGCGACAGCTATGACCAGCGGGAATTCCTGAACCAGCTGGTGGCCCAGCAGTACAAGCGGCTGGACACCAGTTTTCAGCGCGGCGCATTCCGCGTGCGCGGAGATCTGGTCGAGGTCTGGCCCGCCCACCTTGAGGATCGCGCCTGGCGGTTCGATTTCTTTGGCAACGAGCTGGAGGCGATCACCGAGTTCGACCCGCTGACCGGGGTCAAGACCGACAGCTTCAAGCAAATCCGCATCTATGCCAGCAGCCACTATGTCACGCCGCGCCCGACGATGCAGCAGGCCGTCAAGGGGATCAAGCAAGAGCTGGCCATGCGCCTGAAGCAGCTGACCGAGGAGGGCAAGCTGTTGGAGGCGCAGCGTCTGGAGCAGCGCACCGCATTCGACATCGAGATGCTGGAGGCCACGGGCGTCTGTAACGGCATCGAAAACTACAGCCGCTATCTGACTGGCCGTGCGCCGGGCGAACCGCCCCCCACGCTGTTTGAGTTCATTCCCGACACCGCCATCGTCTTTGCCGACGAATCGCACGTGTCGGTGCCACAGATCGGCGGCATGTACCGGGGCGACTTTCGGCGCAAGTTCACGCTGGCGGAACATGGGTTCCGCCTGCCGTCCTGCATGGACAACCGCCCGCTGAAGTTCGAGGAATGGGACGCGATGCGGCCCCAGTCGGTGTTCGTGTCCGCGACGCCCGCGCAGTGGGAGATGGACCAGACTGGCGGCGTGTTCACCGAACAGATCATCCGCCCCACCGGCCTTCTGGATCCCAAGATCGAGATCCGACCTGTCGAGATGCAGGTCGACGACCTGCTGGACGAGGTGCGCCGCGTCACCGCCGCCGGATACCGCACGCTGGTCACCACCCTGACCAAGCGCATGGCCGAGGATCTGACCGAATACCTGCACGAACAGGGCATCAAGATCCGCTATATGCACAGCGACATCGACACGATCGAGCGGATCGAGATTCTGCGTGACCTGCGTCTGGGTGCATTCGACGTGCTGGTGGGCATCAACCTGTTGCGCGAGGGGTTGGACATTCCCGAATGCGGGCTGGTGGCCATTCTGGACGCGGACAAAGAGGGTTTTCTGCGCAGCGAGACGTCGTTGATCCAGACCATCGGTCGCGCTGCCCGGAACGAGGATGGCCGTGTCATCATGTATGCCGACCGGATCACCGGCAGCATGGAACGCGCGATGGCAGAGACCGAGCGACGCCGCGAAAAGCAGATCGCGTACAATGAGTTGCACGGCATCACGCCCCAGACCGTCCGCAAGAACGTCGAGGATGTGCTGGCAGGGCTGTGGCAGGGCGATACCGATCAGTCGCGCGTCACGACCCGCGTGGACAAGCCGATGGTGGGCGCCAATCTGGCCGCGCATCTGGACGCGATGCGCACGCAGATGCGCAAGGCCGCCGAGAACCTGGAGTTCGAGGAGGCCGCCCGCCTGCGCGACGAGGTCAAGCGGCTGGAGGCGGTGGACCTGGCGATCTCGGACGATCCGATGGCGCGGCAATCGGTGATCGAGGATGCGGCCGAGGCCGCAGTCAAGTCATCGGGACGATCGACTGCCGGGCGGGCTGGTCAGCGCGGCGGCAACAAGCGGTCCAAACGCGGCGGCTAGCTGCACTCGACCCGGGCGATCCAGCCTTTGGCGTCCAGAAACATGGTCAGGCGCGCGGGATTGAAATCGCGCGTCATGACGCCTTCATTGTGAACCTCGCGTTTGCGCAGGTTGGGGGGCAGCATGACCTCGCCGATGTTGCGACCGACCAGTGATTGGTGCTGGGACATGTCGCATTGACGGGCTGCGACGTCATAGGGGCTGCCGGCGCAGGCACCCAATGTCAGCATCAGCAGTGATACACGGACGGCAGGGCGGCAAAGAAGGGTCATGATCACGTCTCTCTCATGTGACAACGGCGCGTTGGGATGCCAACGTGGGCCATGTTCAGTTGTTCCGGTGGCAAGATGATGAAGCGTACGGTTTGTTTGGCGATGGTGGCATTCTGGCCTGCCATGGCGCAATCCTCCACGGACGATGCATGGTCCGAATTGCGCGAACGCACCGTGGCGGAATGTACGGCGCTGGCACAGGACGCCGCGCCCGGGGCCGACGTGGCTGTGACCCCGAACGAATTCGGCACGGAAACCCACGCGCTGGCGCTGGTCGTCACGACGCTTCCGGACCTTGCGCCAGAGCTGTCGGTCTGCCTGCTGGACAAGCAGAGTGGGGCGGCGCAGCTTGGCGTTCCATTCCCCGAATGGCCCGATGCCCTACAACCTCGACCTGCGTCGGAGTGATCGGGGCAGGGGGCTTGATCCGCAGCCCGGATTTGGCGATATAGCGAACAGTCAATCCGAAGGATACTCCATGCCCGTGCGCATCTATCAGCCAGCCCGCACCGCGATGCAGTCCGGTACCGCCAAGACCAAGGGCTGGGTTCTGGAATTTCCGCCCGCCGATGCGCGCGAGGTCGATCCGTTGATGGGCTGGACCAGCAGCGGCGACACGCAGAGCCAGGTCCGCCTGCGCTTTGACACCCGCAAGCAGGCCGAGGATTATGCCCGCGACCGTGGTCTGGAATTCGTCGCGCAGGAACCGCACCGCCGCGGCACGAACATCCGCCCCCGCGGCTATGGCGAAAATTTCGCGACCGACCGCCGCGAGCCCTGGAGCCACTGAGGCTGTCGTTCGGGCCACGGTTGCTGCCGGCCACGGGCATCTCTGCTCCGTTAGGTGCAAAGATTTTGCCAGATATTGATATTTCCATGACCGCCGTTGGGCGGTCATCTGTTTTTTGGGGCAGTCTATGACCATTACGCACCTCGTGACGCATTCCGGCGGCTTTCACGCTGATGAGCTTTTGTCGTCCGTCATCCTCAGCCGCCTGCACCCGGAGGCGCAGATCCTGCGCACGCGCGATGCGGCATGGACCACCCCGGCGCCGGATCGCGTGATCTATGATGTTGGCCGCGACTTTGATGCCGACAGGCTGATTTTCGATCACCACCAAAAAAACCCGCCCCTGCGCGATGACGGCCAGCCCTACAGCTCTTTCGGGCTGATCTGGCGACAGTTCGGTCGTGACTATCTGCGCGCGACGGGACTGCCGGAGGGTGACATCGACCGTGTGCATGCCGGGTTCGATGCAGATTTTGTCTTGCCCATTGACCTGGTAGACAACGGCGCCCTGTCACCGACAGGTCCACTGGCGGATCTGTCCCTGCCGTTGCTGCTTGAAAGCCTGAAACCCGTCTTCGACGACCGTAGTCCCGATGCCGACGACCGCGCCTTTGACCGCGCATTGTTGATTGCACGCGCCTTTGTCGAAGCAGCCATTGCGCGTAAGGCTGCGAAACTGCGGGCCCAAGCCGTCGTGATCGCCGCCATCGCCGCAGCGGGCGAGGGCAGGGTGCTGGAATTGCCCATGGGGATGCCCTTCCGCACGGCGGTTGCGGATGCGGGGGCGGATCAACTGCTTTTCGTGGTCCATCCGCGTGAAACAGATTGGGCCATCACGGGTATCCGGAAACATGCCGACGGTTTTGAACTGCGTGCCGACCTGCCACAGGCTTGGGCCGGCCTGACAGATGCGGCCTTCGAAGCCGTCTCCGGCGTCCCAGGTGCCCGTTTCTGCCATAACGCATGCTTTATCGCCGTCGCTGCAGACCGCAAGGCGGGGCTGCGGCTCGCGGACCTTGCAGTTGCACATGCAATATCCAGCAAGAGTGCGGAATAACCGCCGCCGAATATGCACAGGCATTCAGCATTCGTCTAAATGCCGCAACAATGTCCTGCCGGCTTCGGTCACGAGGCCTTTTCCGTCACGCGGTTCTGTACGTGCGCGGTCGGCCACCATGTCCCGGTCTCTGCTATTTCGCCCACCCTGCCTGGCGCCGCAGCCTTTGCCTCAGATCGTTCAGGTGCATGCCTAGGTCCGTGGTCGGCGCGCGGGCCGCCGACAGGCCTGACTGCGGCACCATCGGGACCGCGTCCCTTAAGGCTCCCGAATGCCTGCGGACAGCCAGGCAATGTGAGGGCGCTTGGGCGATCACGCTGCTGGATGGCCTTGCGTGCTCTATCCAATATGCGCGCGCGCCGACGTGGATGTGCAGTGAACAGCCCGGAACGAGCCTGAGTCAACCAGGCGCACCATGCTACCGGCGTCCCGCCGGTCCGTCCCGGAACAGCATGGCTCTCAGGGCGCTCTGCGCCTGCCGTGTCTCCATAAGGTCGACCAGATGCCGCTGCCGCTTTTAGGGCTGTCGCAACAGATCTATCTTATCAATAAAACCTACGAACTGGGCGCGTTTCCAGAGACATTCGCAGAGCAATCCGGTGCTTCGCTTCGCGGGAAGTGGTTCGCGAATGTGCGCGGACGGCACCGCATTTGGCCGCCGCCATCGAAGTTCATCATGAAATACTCATCTGAACCTGTGTATCGGCGAACCGGGGTTGTTCAAATCATCCGACAGTCTTGTTCTGGCATTGTCTCCGTGACGTGAATTCCCCAAGGAGTCTGCGCAACCACACCGCGCCACCCCGGAAATAGGCAGCGGGCCCCAGTTCGCCCGCCGGTAGACCGCCAACACACGGTTGCTCTGCCCCCTGAAAACTGGACCGTTTGAAACTGGAGTTTTCGGTTAACCTTCCCTGGCTGGGAGAGGAGCAGAGAATGATGAAGGCATCGAGGTTCACGGAGGCGCAGAAGGCGTTTGTCCTGAAGCAGGGTGAGGAAGGCACGCCAGTGGCCGAGGTCTGCCGCAAGGCGGCGTTTCGACATGATCTGCAAGGGCGAGACCGTGTCTGCCATTGGTCCGAAGGACATGGTCGAGCGGGATCGAGCACAGCCTGACCAAGCCAAACCATCCGTGGAGTTGCGAGGATCAGGAAACAGTCCTGGGTCTGTTTTCCCGACAAACGGTCAGGTTGAGCGGGTGAACCGAACCATCAAGGACGCGACGGTGAAACCATACCATTGCGACACCCAAGATCAGCTGCGCACGCACTTGCCCGACTTCATTGACGCATACGACGTCGCACGCCCTACGAATACATCGGCAAGACATGGACTTCAGACCTAGATCGATTCATCCTAAATCCCACCCACCAAATGTCGGGACTGAACACATAGGGCGACTGGCCGGACGGTCAACATCCCGTATCACAGCCCGGCATGCCCATTGCACCTTTTGACCGATAGCACCGGCATTGAAAGACAACCAAAGTGGAATAAGGAGGGCCAGACGCCGGTCAGGGACTGCTCTCCAGATGAACACGCAAGCATGGGGCTACCAAACGCCCGGTCTTTCGTACAATTAACATGAAATTGATTGGGAAATGCTGAAGCTATGTGCGGCCGGGTCTTACGCTACTGAGGTTGATGACGATCCCATGCTGCCCAATCTATTGGACCAGATCGCCACCGTCACCGCTGATGGGGCCTTCGACACCCGCAAGCGCCACGATGCCATGCGCCTGTGATGTCGCCGCAGTCATACCGCCCCGCAGAAACGCAAGACCATGACGGCTCTTAACAATTGCCCGTAACGAAGCCATGACCGCGTCGCGCCACTTTCTGGGCGATCACCGCCGGAGCAGCGTGAACACGAGGGTGCACTGTGTGGCGCTGCCGGGCACACGCCCGACTTATCGGGATTTCGACCGTAACGTTGCAACGCATCCGAGCCGGTTCGCCGTCCTGAACGGCATCACCCCACCCGGCATCCCTGTCGCTGAAGAAGGGCGATGAGATTATATGGAAAACCGGAGCGTCGACCCGCAGCCGATATGTGAAACAAAGCCCCTCACAGGAATTAACATTGTGCGGGGCTTGAGTCAGGAGACAGGGCCACAAACACACCTACCACGTTCGAGGCGATCCGACATCGCTGCTGATCGTATAGATCACGGTGCCAAAGGGCCCCAGTTCGCAGAACGTGCGATACCAAGTGTCGCAGTCCTCACAAACGAGCGTTAATAAGGACCGTACACAAGGCAACCTAGAACTCCATCATCTGCCCGCGCCCGGCCGGAGCTGCAACCCGGATAGGCCGGGCCTGTACGGCAAAATCCGGCGCCAGCGACGGGCGCTGCGTGGGCGGAGCCTGATCGGACACCGTGAACGCCCCCATTTCGGTCGACAGGACCTGTGCCTGCTGGCGCAGTGACATCGACGCGGCGGTCGCCTCTTCGGCCACGGCGGCGTTCTGCTGGGTTACCTGGTCCAGTTGGTTCACGCCGCTGTTGATCTCGGACAGGCCGATGGACTGTTCGGCGGTGGCCAGAGCGATCGCGGCGATCTGTTCGGACACAGCCGAGGCCTTTTCCAAGATCATTCCCAGGCTGTCGCCCGTGCGACCCACCAGATCGGAACCGGTTCTGACCTGCGCCGCGCTTTCCGATACAAGTCCCCGTACCTCGCGGGCGGATTCCGCCGCACGCTGTGCCAATCCGCGCACCTCGGAGGCGACAACCGCAAAACCGCGACCCGCCTCGCCCGCGCGGGCGGCCTCCACACCGGCATTCAACGCCAGCAGGTTCGTCTGGAATGCGATATCGTCGATGACGCCGATGATCCGGGTGATCTGTTCCGAGGAACGCTGGATGCCCTGCATGGCGGTAACGGCATCGGCCACGACCGCCGCGCTGGCGCTGGCGATGTCACGGTTCTGTCCACTGGCGCGTTCGGCCTCGCGTGCACGGTCGGCGGTCTGGCGAAGGCTTTCGCTCATCTCGTTGAGGGCCGCCGCGGATTGCTCCAGCGTGGCCGCCTGCGTTTCAGCCCGGCTGGACAATTCTCCCGCCGCCATGTTGATCTCATCCGCACCGCCGCGCACCTGATTTGCGACATCGGTGATGCGTCGGATCGTGTCGGACAGCCCGCTCACGACGCCATTGAATGCAAGCCGCAGCGAATCATAGCCCTCGGGAAAAGGGTCATGGGCGGGGCTTGAGATCTGATGCGTCATGTCGCCGGCCGAGAGACGATCGAGCCCGGCGCCGATCTCACGCACGACGCGGGCCTGACGGTCGGCTTCGGCGCGGGCATCGCGGTCGCGGGCCGCGCGGTCGGCCTCTGCCTCGGCCTCCAGACGGCGGGCGGTCAGGGCACGATCGCGGAACACCTGCATCGAACCCGCCATCGCCCCGATTTCGTCACCGCGGCCTGAATGGGGAATGGACGTGTCCAGATCGCCATCGGCCAGACGGGTCATCGCCGCCGTCATTCCTTCGATCGGACGCGAGATGATCTGTGCACCGAACCATACCACAATCAATGTTCCCACCAGCAACAGCGCCGCGGTCAGCACCGCCCGGTCACGCGTCTGCGTGACATGGGCCATCACGGTCGCGCGGGGCACCTGCATCAGCAGGGTCCAGCGTTCGTCCATGCCGCCAAACGCGACGGAGCCGGTCAGAACCATCATCTGCTGTCCGTCAACGTCCGCATAGTGCATGGGCCCCGACGCAATCAAAGCCTGATCAGCCGCCTGAACCGGCTGTCCCAACAAGCTGCGATCCTCGTGCGCGATCCACA
This sequence comes from Paracoccus sp. Ld10, assembly GCF_045064235.1. Lineage (NCBI taxonomy): Bacteria > Pseudomonadati > Pseudomonadota > Alphaproteobacteria > Rhodobacterales > Paracoccaceae > Paracoccus > Paracoccus sp. Ld10. The sequence continues at coordinate 52,075 of NZ_JBISHD010000002.1, forward strand.
TCCCGCCAGAGCTGATCAGCCGCACGCGGCCGTCACCAAAGGGGCGCAACTGATCGATCCTCGCGGCCAGTTTGTCCAGCGACAGGTCGCCTGTCACCACGCCGACCGGGCGGGTGCCGTCGCGTACCACACCGCTGACTGTCGTCATCAGAACCTCGGCCCCGTTCACGGGGTACAGGTAGGGCGGCGTGATCAAGCTGCGATCCTCGCGCAGGGGGCGGTCGTACCAGCTGTCCGTCCCGGCTTCGGGACGCATGTCCAGCTGTTCGATCTGGATGCTGCCGTCGGCCGCGTAGACGAAATAAGGAACGAACCGCCCTGTCGCATCCGCATAGGGGCTGCCTGCAAAGGCGCTGTCGGGACCAAGCGCATTCGGCTGCAGCGCCAGCGTCATGCCCACCAGATCCGGTCGTGTCCGCAGGACCGAAGTCATGATGGTCGCCAGACCATCACGGTCAGCAGGGTCAGTGGCAATCGCCCCGTCAATCGCCGCGACGCTGGTACGGACCGTATCGATAACGCTGCCCATCTCCTGGGTGATGATCGCCGCATAGCTGCCCATAAGGGCATCCGCATGCGCCTCTGATGCGCGCGACGAGGCGCGCGACATCAGCGTGGTCGTCAGGGCGATGACGGCGATGATCGCGCACGCGGTCAGGGCAGCGGCAGACACGGCCAGCTTGGCGCGGATGGACATGGATCGGAACGGCATGCTTGCCCCTCTCTTGGGGAGTGGTGGGAACTGGGTCGTCATGCCAGAATATCATCGGCAGGTTTCCGATCCGTTACCGGGCTGCGGAAAGCGCGGAGCAATCACGGCATCTCCGGCCGTCAGGGGTGGCTGGAACCGCGGGGTGTTCGCCTGTACCATCCTGACAAAGACGCGGGACGACCCCGGTGATACGTTTCCCGGGGCAGTCCGCGTGCAGGATGTTCGACCGTTAAGCCGTGCTGTCGGGTTGCGCATTGCCGTAAGGGACGGCCGCTGGCTGCCAGCATGACATTTATACCCGGCATGTGCCCCCTGCCCGCCGCCCGCAACGTCCCTGTGCGGGGGGGCAACCAGATAGGACGGCATAAGAAATGGATGCCCCAAATCCGGAATGTCGGGCCAGGAAGCGCGCCACCGACATGATCTGGTTCGTGGTCAGGTCTGTGCCTGTGCACCATCTGTACACCAAGCATTCGGAGCATCTTGGCGCCGGCGGCTGACCGGTACGTCCACCACATGCGCCCGCAGGTTCGTCCCGGTTGCCATAAGCCACGTTCGTTTGACCTGATCGTGGCTCAAGGGACAACCTTGCCCATAGGACGGTTGTCACCGGCTTGGATTGCGCAAACAGAGATCCAAACGGACAGAGGCGCGGCAAACGACGCTGTCCGACGGCCGACTGCCCAAAGCAACATGGCCGACATCACGAAGAGCGCCCCCAACCATCACCCGATCGGCGCCATTCCCGCCCAGCATATCGATCCGGGCAACCCGAACGCATCGGCGCCCCTGTTCCGTTGTAGCAGACAGCTCCAGAGACGGGCAGTGCGCGGCCCTGATCGCCATGCCCATCGGTATATCGTGCAGGTTGCGTAATGGGGCGTCGCCATGACGCGTGACCGATGATCGTTTCGCATTTGCAGACCGCTGCACAGATGGCACACGACCCTTCTTGCTGAAACGTCATCGTCGCCCATGACTGATCTGGACGGATAAGATGACCCGCGCCGCGCCATGGCTGATTGTCGAAAGGCAGGCGGAAAAACGTCGCGGAATACGCTTGGATGATGTTAGTGGCGGCATTCCTGATGGCCACTCAGCGTCAGCATTCTGTCACCCCTCGTCAAACCATGAAACTGAATGCGGTTCACAACTCAGGGTTCAGGCTCATTGAGGTTAAAAGCCAGAACCGGACGGTTGCAGCCAAGGCGATTGCGGAAAGATAGGTCTTCGGGCACATATCGGAACGCGTGGCGACACGTCTTAAGTCCTTCAGGCGACCGAGCATGATCTCGATGCGATTCTGTTTTTGTAGCGGCGCTTATCGTATTTCACGGCCTTTTTTCGGGTCCTCCGGCCGGGGATGCAAAGTATAATCTTCCTATCCTTAAACGCTTTTCAAAATCGGTCAGCGTCATGGTCCTAGTCCGCCAAGATCCGATCCGCCTGCGCTAGGTATTTGATCCCACGGTTTGATGGTGTGATCCTTTCGTTGGAATGGAAGGAAGCATTATGGGACAAATTCGTCATGGCAGCGCCAGGACCACGTACGCCGTCAGAGCAGCAATAATGAGGACGGGCCCGCCATCGGTCCGAGGGTCGGCCCGAATGATCGCAAGCTTCGCTCGCGCAGCTGAGCCAAGAGCTGGGCATCAATCCCAAGACGGTCGCGAAGTGGCGGAAGCGTGCGACCGTCGAGGATTTGAAGACCGGCCCGAGGAAGCCGCGTTCAACCTTGCTCACCGAAGCGGAGGAGGCAATGATCGTCGCATTCCGGCGGCACACGCTGCTGCCGTTAGATGA
>NZ_JBISHD010000003.1:0-158772 GCF_045064235.1 Paracoccus sp. Ld10
GCCGGAAGTCCCGCAAGAAAACCGGGAAATACGACAAGCGCCGCTACAAAAGGCGCAATCGCATCGAGATCATGTTCGGTCGTCTGAAGGACTGGAGACGTGTCGCCACACGTTACGACAGGTGCCCAGAGACCTACCTCTCCGCAATCGCGTTGCCCGCAACCGTTCTGTTCTGGCTGTGATCAAGAGCGAGTCCTGAACCTAGTGGCTTGTAATTAAGCGATAAGCGCGGTCCCTTCGGGTGCACCAGTCGATACCGTATTTCCACAAGGCATTGCTGCCATGTTGCGGCCAGCTGGCAAGGCCTGCGCTATTCAGATGCGTCTGATCTGTTAGGGGTGATCAGGTCAAGGCGGTCGTGGGCTGTCGCCTCCGCCCGCATCAATCCGACCTTTGCTTGGTCAGTGGCATCCTCTCAGACATCCGCCACGCCACCCGCCGATGGGTCATCAGGGTTCGGAATATGACCTTGCCAGCATGCGCCGGGCGGTCTCAAACTGCTCCTTCCATGGTGGCTTTCAACCAAGGGAAATTACCCTTTTCTCTGCCGCGATGCGGGATTGTCAGTGGTAAGGGCATGACTGCCGTTGGTTCAAGAGAGTGCCCGAACGGGAGTACGGTCCAACGAAGACCAGTCGCAATCGCTGGACGCGGTCGCGCGATACAGGCGTCTTTGTCCGGATCATGGTTGACCTGACCTCGGAGGGCACCGATCCAAAGCAGACCTTGATCGATGACCTGTCTGAAGGCGCACTGCACGGCTTGCAGCCTGCGCGCAAAAAAAAGGCCGCGGTCGACAGATTGGCCAAAAGTAAAGACGGCTTGAAAACAACGCTGCACGTCACCGATGAGAAGGGTCGGCCCATCCGGTTCTTTATGTCGGCAGGGCAGATCAGCGATGATACCTGCGCAGCATCACTATTGGGCATCCTGCCAAAGGCGGAGTGGCTTCTGGCTGACAAAAGACATGACGCCGACTGGCTGCACCAAGTGGCGAAGGATCAGGGGATAAGCGCCTGCATCCCCGACCGGACGTCCCGCACGAAGACAGGCAGGTGCGACAAGCGGCGTTGAAAAAGGCATGTCCGCGTCGAAATCATGTCCCGCCGGACAGTCGGCTCTGCGAAGCGCTGGAGGTTCCGCGCCCTGACTGCCGCCTGGCAGCGCCGTCCGACCAGCATCCCCGAGGGCCATGACGCCACGCGGGTCGCGGTGCCCCTGACTTGCGTCCGGGGCGGCACTCGGACCTGCGGCATACGCCGGGATGTCCCGGACCAAGAACAGGCCTGCACCGAACCGTTGAGCTGTGCGCTGAGACGCCTTTCCGGGCACGGTCTGATGCGCAGGGACAATGGTCACCGCGCGATCATCGCAGATATCGGACCGGTGAACAGTTGCCCATCGCGGCGCCATTGGTTCAAGTCAATCGGGACGTCCCGGCAGAGCGGCCGGATCAGGAATGGCTGGCCGATTTCACGGACATCCAAACCGCCAAGATCTGGCTGCATGTCACGGTCGTTCTGACCGGTCTTCCCGCCGCGCGGCAGGGTGGTCCCTGAAGGCAGATCGCGGCGTGTCCCTGGCCAGAAAGAGCATGGCGAGGTCGGCGATGTTTTCTTTTACCGCTGCAGACGGAACGCACCGCGCATCGCACCCGGACCCGCGCGGGTGTCTGCGACAGCATCGAGCGCATCAGGAACCCGCAGCGGCGCCATCCGAAACCGGGCTTCGGTAGCCCAATGGGATGCGAGGCACGCGCCATGCCAGCCTGACCTCAACTCCACGACACCAGCAGTGTTTGAACGGCATCATACGCAGCGATAGTCTTGTGGCGTTTGCGTCTTCAGGGGTGCCGGATCAGCCCCATGAAACGTTCAGCGGTGGCAACAGGGCAATGTCCTCGATCGCACAGGCGATGCCGTCAACGAGCAGGCCGTAAGGCAGCTCGCAGCCAAGCGGTTGTTGCGCAATCTGTCTGAACCCCAGCTTCTGCGCCAAACGGGCGCTTGCCGCGTTGGGCGCTGCGTGGCCCGTCGTCACCAGGCGTGCATCCAACACCTCAAACGCAGTCCGTATCATCGCATTGACCGCCTCAGCTCCATACCCCTGTCCAGCAGCAGAAGATCGCACCCAATAGGACAGCCGGAACTGGCCCCGTCGCCACAGTGGGACAAGATCGACGGCTCCGACACAGGCGCCCCATGCCCACGCAAAATAGGACAATCGCTCGCGTCGTCGAGCAGCCTCTGCGGATTGTGCCAGACGTTCCGATTGCCATTGCGCGTCGTTTTCCTGGTCAGGCGTCCCCATCACCGGGTGAAACCACGGGAACAGCTCTGCATAGCTTTCGCTCCTTGCCTCGGCCAGCGCTGCGGCGTCATCGACGGCTGTCGGGCGAAGGAGCAGCCGGGATGTCCGAACGACCTGTGGCAGCGCGTATGACGCAGGATCAGCAAGGCGCGCGTATGGCAGTGAACGGGGCTTTCCACGGGCTGATGACATCATCATCTCTTGGCTAGAGAGCGACCGGAATGACCGGCCAGGGCGTGTCGCGTCGATCCTGCTGGACGTTCCGACGGCCTGCTTCCTGTGCAGACAGGTTACTGCGCGAAATGAGGATATTCGAGTGTGCCAGAATGCACTCATCGCGACACCCCACGCAAAATCGGTGATGTGGTGGCCCGATGGCATCATGGCCTGAACCATGAACCGGTTTATCGGGGCGTTCGGCCATGTCGTCCAGGAATGCCGTGCAACCCATGTATCGCGCGCAAACCTGTCCGTCGCGTGGCACCGATAAGACGCAGCACCCGGACGTTGCTCAGCATCTCATCCGTTCAGCCCGCTTTGGGGTAATGCGGTGCACGGCGACGACGCGATGGTTCTGGGATGCGGGCCGGACATCGGGCCGAACCACTGACATGACTGACCCGATCGATCGTTGGGGGCGGCGGGCGCCTGAACGCCGCCGCCCTCAGTTTTCAGCTGTCGGACACGCCCGACGCATAGGCAACCAGTGTTGCGCGCACCCCGTCCCGGCGCAGCGCAGTCAGCGCGTTGCCAAAGGCCGCAACCAATGGGGCCGACGCAGCCAGATCGCCGAATATTGCGTGCTGGGTCAGGAACGCCTGCGGATCGTCCTGCGCGGCCAGCGCATGCAGGCGCAGGGATGCGTGGGCGTCGTCGTTGGGTGCGATGGGGTCGCCCGCCTCGGTCGTGCCTTCGCAATAGCGGCACCACAGTGCCAGCTCCAGCGCCAGCCCGTCGACGGACCCACCCGCGGCCAACCGGTCGCGCAGGGTCGGCAGGATGAATTTCGGCTGCCGGTTCGATCCGTCCAGGCACAGGCGCGGAATGGTGTCGCCGATCCCGGGGTTGGAAAAGCGGCTGATGATCAGCGCCAGATAGTCGTCATAATTGACGCCCGCGATGGGTTGCAGCGTCGGAACGATCTCGTTCGCCTCCAACGCGCGCAGCCAGGCTTCGACATCCTTGTCCGCCATCGCGTCATGCACGAAATGGTGCCCCAGCAAAGCCGAGGCATAGGCGATGGCCGCGTGGCCGCCGTTCAGGATGCGCAGCTTCATCAGCTCGTGTCGGCTGACATCGGCCACGAATTCGGCACCGGCCTCCTCCAGCGCGGGGCGGCCTTGAGGGAAATTGTCCTCCAGCACCCATTGCCGGAACGGTTCGCAGACGACGGGCGCGGCATCCTCGATGCCGAAGCGATCGCGGACCAGGGCGCGTTCGCGGTCGCTGGTCGCCGGCGTGATGCAATCGACCATGCTGTTCGGAAAGGCCACGTCTGCGCGGATCCAATCGGCCAGCGCCGGGTCCGACAGGCGCGCCAGACCGATCAGCGTGCGCGCGCAGACATGGCCGTTTTCCGGCAGGTTGTCACAGGACATCACCGTGAAGGGCGCATGCCCCGCATCACGCCGCGCCCGCAGCGCCGCCAGGATCATGCCGAACACGGTGCGCGGCGCATCCGGGTGGGCCGCGTCATGGACCATGTCCGGGTGGGCCGCGTCGAACCCGTCGGTCTTGGCATCGACGAAGTAACCACCCTCGGTGATGGTCAGCGACACGATGCGGATCGTCGGGTCGGCCATGGCGGCGATGGTCGCGCCGGGGTCGACCTGGACGAAATCAACCATCGAACCAAGCACCTGGGCCGACAGGCCCGCGGGGTCCAGTTCGACCAGCGTGGTCAGCCAGTCCTGTGCGGCCAGCCGGTCGCGCATGGCGGCGTCACCCGGACGCACGCCCGCGCCCCGCAGGGCCCAGTCATGATCGCGCCCCTGGGCGAACAGCCGGTCCAGGTACCACGCCATATGCGCGCGGTGAAAGTTGCCGACGCCCACATGCAGGATGCCGGGGGTCAGCTGCGTGCGGTCATAGGCGGGGCGTGCCACCGTGTCGGGCAGCCCGGCCAGCGCGGATTGAGTCAGTTGAGTGGCCATGATCGGACCTTTCGTCAAAGCGCCCCTTATCCGCTGCGGTTGATGCGCGCGGGGGGCCGGGAATTGCACAGGATGCGGCGGTCAGCCGTGGTGGCTGCGACAGCCGACATCGTGGGTCGGAGCCATGATCGTCGCGGCGAACGCCGCCATGCCCCCGTTGTTCGCCGGACCCGCGATGCGACAGGACGCGAATGGTCCATGGCCGCATGCGCTGGCCCGACGTGGCAGGTCCAGGGGCCGCCGCCCCCGACCGTCAGCGCCGCGCGCGGCCCCGACGGTCAGGGCAGGCAGTGCCCATTGCATCATGCCACCCGGTCGCCCGCGGGGGTGAAGCGGTGCATCTGGGCGTCGTCGGGGGTCAGGTAGACCGTGTCGCCGTGGTGCAGGTCGATATCGCCGCCCGCGCGCACGGTGATCGTTTCGGCCAGGCCCGTATCCTCGACATAGAAGAACGTGTCGGACCCCAGGTGCTCGCTGACGCCGACGCGGCCGCGCCATTTGCCCTGATCGGGCGACACGGCGATATGCTCGGGCCGGATGCCGATGGTGTGGGCGCCGTATTCCGCAGCCGCCGCACCCTCCAGCAGGTTCATCTTGGGGCTGCCGATGAAGCCCGCGACGAACAGGTTTTTCGGTGCGCGGTACAGCTCCATCGGGCTGCCGACCTGTTCGATATGGCCGGCGCGCAGCACGACGATCTTGTCGGCCATGGTCATCGCCTCGACCTGATCGTGGGTGACATAGATCATCGTGGTTTTCAGCCTGTTGTGCAGTTCGCTGATCTCCAGGCGCATGCCGACGCGCAGGGCGGCGTCCAGGTTCGACAGCGGCTCGTCGAACAGGAAGGCCGCGGGTTCGCGCACGATGGCGCGGCCGATGGCAACCCGCTGGCGCTGGCCGCCCGACAGCTGGCCCGGCTTGCGGTCCAGATAGTCGGTCAGGTTCAGCGCCTTGGCGGCCGCCGTGATGCGGCGGTCCTGTTCGTCCTGCGGGACGCTTGCCATGCGCATCGGAAAGGCGATGTTCTTGCGCACCGTCATGTGCGGGTACAGCGCATAGCTCTGGAACACCATCGCCAGCCCGCGATGCGCGGGCGAGGTCTGGGTGGCGTCCTTGTCGTCGATCAGGATGCGCCCTGCGGTCGTATCCTCCAGCCCCGCGATCAGGCGCAGAAGGGTCGATTTTCCGCAGCCCGAGGGGCCGACGAACACGACGAATTCGCCGTCGTTGATATCCAGATTCAGCGGCGGGATGACTTCGACATCGCCAAAGCGCTTGGTCACGTTTTCAAGGGTGATGCGTCCCATGATAATCCCCTTATTTAACCGCGCCGAAGGTCAGGCCGCGGACAAGTTGTTTCTGGCTGAACCAGCCCATGATCAGGATCGGCGCGATTGCCATGACGGAGGCCGCCGACAGTTTCGCCCAGAACAGGCCCTGCGGGCTGGAGAAGCTGGCGATGAAGGCCGACAGGGGTGCCGCGTTGGTGGTGGTCAGCTGGATGGTCCAGAACGCCTCGTTCCACGCCAGGATCACGTTCAGCAGCATGGTGGACGCGATGCCGGGAATGGCCATCGGTGTCAGCACGTACAGGATCTCGTCGCGCAGACCGGCGCCGTCCATGCGCGCGGCCTCCAAGATTTCGCCCGGAATTTCGCGGAAATAGGTGTACAGCATCCAGACCACGATCGGCAGGTTGATCAGCATCAGCATGACCGTCAGGCCGATCCGCGTGTCCATCAGCCCGGTGCGCAGAAAGATCAGATAGATCGGCACCAGCACCGCGACGGCGGGCATCATCTTGGTGGACAGCATCCACATCAGGATGTCCTTGGTGTGCTTGGTGGGCGAGAATGCCATCGCCCAGGCCGCCGGGATCGCCACGATCAGCGCCAGGATCGTGGACCCCACCGCCAGGATGACCGAGTTGGTGAACGGCTTCCAATAGTTGTTCTGGGTCTGCACCGCCTCGAAACTGGACAGCGTGAAGGACGGGATCAGGTTGAACCCCGAGATCGCCTCCTGTTCCGTCTTGAGGCTGGTGATGATCGTGTAGAGGATCGGAAAGAAGATCACCAAGGCGACGATCCAGGCGGCGATGGTATAGCCGACCTTGGTGCGGGTGTTCACTGCGCGTGCCATGGGGTGCTCCTCAATCCAGGTTCTTGCCGACGGCGCGCATCAGAAAGAACGCGACGATATTGGCCAGGACGACCGCGATGATGCCCCCGGCGGCCGCACCGCCGATGTCAAAGTTCAGACGGGCCGCGCGATAGATCAGATAGGTCAGGTTCGTGCTGGCATTGCCCGGACCGCCATTGGTGGTCACCAGGATTTCCGCATAGATGCCCAGCAGGAAGATGGTCTGGATCAGCACCACCACCGTGATCGCGCGCGCCATGTGCGGCAGGGTCAGGTGGATGAAGCGGCTGACGGGCCCCGCGCCGTCCATCTCGGCGGCCTCCATCTGTTCGCCGTCCAGCGATTGCAGGGCGGTCAGCAGGATCAGCGTGGCAAAGGGCAGCCATTGCCACGCCACGATGATGATGATCGAGGTCAGCGGATATTGCGCGAACCAGTCCACCGGCTGCAGGCCCAGGGCCCGCGAGATGTCGGCGAACACCCCGTATGACGGGTGCATGATCATGTTCTTCCAGATCAGCGCCGCCACCGGCGGCATCACGAAGAACGGAGAGATGATCAGGATCCGCACGACCCCCTGACCCCAGATCGGCTTGTCGATCAGCAGGGCGATGGCGATGCCGCCGACGACCGTGATCGCCAGCACGCCCAGCACCAGCGCCAGCGTGTTCCAGACCGCATCCAGAAAGGCCGGGTCGGTATAGAAGTACGAATAGTTGAACCAGCCCGCCCAGGTGATCGATGCGGGGTTCAGCAGGTTATAGTTCAGGAACGAATAATACAGCGTCATCCCCAACGGGACGATCATCCAGATCAGCAGCAGGATGATGGCAGGTGCGCGCATCAGGCGCGCAAGACTTGCGGTCTGGCGAGTGGCCATGGCTTGCGTCCTTCGGGGGAAATGGGGGGTGCGCCGCCCCACCGGGGGGCGGCGCGGAACGGCTTACTTGGGATAACCCGCGCGGGCCATCTCACGGTTGGTCGTGGCCTGTGCAGCCGCCAGCGCATCCTCTGCGGACATCTGGCCCGCCAGCGCCGCCGAGAAGGTCTGACCGACCGCCGTGCCGATGCCCTGGAATTCCGGGATCGCGACGAACTGGCCGCCGGTATACGGAATGTCCTGGACCGACGATTTCTGCGTGTCGGCGGCCTTGATCGATTCCAGCGTCATCGCCGCGAACGGCGCCTCGGCCTGGTAATCGGGGTTCTCGTACAGCGAGGTCCGCGTGCCCGGAGGTGCGGCGCGCCAGCCCTCGGTCTCGGCGACCATGGTGGTGTATTCCTTGCTGGTGGCCCAGGCCACGAACGTCTTGGCCGCTTCCTGCTTCTGGCTGGAGGCCGGGATGGCCAGGTTCCACGCCCACAGCCAGTTGCCGTGGTTGTCGACACCGTCCTTGTTCGGGAACTGGGCGAAACCGACGCTGTCGGCCACGGTCGAATCCTCGGGGTCGGTCACAAAGCTGGCGGCGACGGTCGCGTCGATCCACATGCCGCACTTGCCCTGCTGGAACAGCGACAGGTTCTCGTTGAAGCCGTTCGACGACGCGCCCGGAGGCCCGTATTCGTTCATCAGCGTCAGATAATCGGTCAGCGTCGCCTGCCATTCGGGGCTGTCGAACTGGGGGGTCCACTCGGTGTCAAACCAGCGCGCGCCATAGCTGTTTGCCATGGCGGTCAGGAATGCCATGTTCTCGCCCCAGCCCGGCTTGCCGCGCAGGCACATGCCATAGACCTCGTTGTCCTTGTCGGTCATCGCCTCGGCTGCGGCGGTGATCTCGGTCCAGGTCGGGTTGTCGGAAATCGTCACGCCTGCGGCCTCGGCCAGGTCGGTGCGGTACATCACCATCGCCGATTCGGCATAGAACGGCGCGGCGTACAGCGTATCGTCGACCGACAGGGCCTCGCGCACGGCGGGGACCAGATCGTCCACGTCATAGCTTTCGGGAAGGTCGTTCATCGGCGTCAGCCAGTCCTGTGCCGCCCAGATCGGAACCTCGTAGGTGCCGATGGTCAGCACGTCGTACTGGCCGCCGTTGGTGGCGATGTCGGTGGTGACACGCTCGCGCAGGATGTTCTCTTCCAGCGTGACCCATTCCAGCTGGATGTTCGGGTTCGCTTCGGTGAACGGCGCGGTCATCTGCTGCATGCGGATCATGTCGCCGTTGTTCACGGTCGCGATCGTCAGGGTCACGTTGTCCTGTGCGGCGGCCATGGTGCCGACGGCGCACAGGGCGGTTGCGCCCAAAAGGGCGCGGAATGTCGTGGTCATATAGTCCTCCCTTGGCGGTTGGGCATTTGCCCGTCCGATGGGCATATCTTCGCCATATTTGATGAATCTGTCAACGCACATTCCCCGCCGCACTGCAGCGAAGGCCTAAATCCTTGACGATGCGACAGATCTTACGCCAGAAGGCGCTCCGCGGTCGCCTCGGAGGTCACCAGACCGTTGATCAACCCGCCGACCATAGCCGCCCGGATCGCCTGCAGCTTGGTCTGGCCCGATGCGACCGCAACCACGGACCGATCGCTGCCCGCAGGCAGCGGCGCGGATGCGACACGGCGGTTGAACTCACAGTCCATCACCTGCCCCCCGGCGTCATAGACCCAGCTGGTGATCTCTCCGACGGCACCGGCGCGGGCCAGCTGCTCCATCTCGGTCGCGGACAGAAAGCCGTCGACATGCAGCGGTGCCGTCATGTCCATCTGGCCGATCCCCACCAGCGACAGGTCGGCCCGCGCGCACAGATCCATCGTGTTGCGGGCGGCCTGCTGGCTCTGCATCGCGGCCAGTTCGCCGGGGTCGCGCGCCAGAACCGGCAGCGGATAGGGGAAATGCGGCGCGCCGATGCGTTCCGCCAGTCGGATCGTGGCGTTGTAGGGGGTGGCCGAACCGTCCTCCATCATGTTGCCAAGGCGGGACACCACGACATGCTGGGGACAGGTCATGCGGGGCAACTGTTCCACCACCGCGCGCAGGTTGCGCCCGGTGCCCAGGCTGACGATCCGCCGTTCAGGCGATTTCAGCACGCGTTCCAGATGGGCCGCGGCAGCAATGGCGATGCCCGCCAACAGGTCCGGCGCCTCGGGGTCCGATGGCGCGACCTCGGCCATCAGCAGGCCGTACCGGTCCTGCAGCGCGCGGGCCAGATCCATGCAGCGCCCGATCGGATGGTCCAGCCGGACCTTGACCAGCCGTTCGGCCAGCGCCATCGCCACCAGCCGTTGCGCGGTCTGGCGACTGACGCCCAGCTTGCGCGCGATCTCGTCCTGGGTGTTGCCGGCGACATAGTACAGCCAGCCCGCGCGCGCGGCGTCGTCCAGGCGGGTCGTTTCGGGGGTGAAGTGGTTCTGGGTCATGCCCGCACCTGCATCTGCGCCAGCAGGTCGGGGAACTGCGACCAGCAGTCGAACCCCTCGTCCGCGGCGGGCTGGTCCACCAGGTGCGCCCCGCCGCGATACTGCAGCACCCGCATCCCTGCCGCGCGGGCGGCCTGCAGGCCGGGCTGGCTGTCCTCGATGACCAGCGCATGGGCGGGATCGACGCCCATCCGGGCGGCGGCGAACAGGAACAGGTCGGGGGCGGGCTTGCCGCGCGCCACCTGGCTGGCCGTGAACACGTTCGCGCCAAACCGATCCGCCAGGTCCAGCACCGCCAGCGTGCGCGCCACCCGCGGCGGGCTGGACGAGGTCGCGATACAGACCGCCACATCGATCCGCGCCAGCATCGCGGCAAAGCCCGGCGTCGCCCGCAGATCGGCATCGAACCGCGCCAGCAGGCGGGCGCGATAGGTCGCCTCGAAATCGTCGGGCAGGGCCACGGCAAAGCGGTCGCGGATCGACGCCGCGACCGTGGGAAAGCTGCGTCCCAGGAAATCGCGGCGCACGTCGTCGGGGGTCACGACGATGTCCAACCGTGCCAGCTGGTCGATCAGAACCTGCGCGGACAGCACCTCGCTGTCGGCGATGACGCCGTCGCAGTCGAAGATGATCAGGTCCACGCGCATCGTTCCGGCTCCTTTGCCCTGTGCCGCAGCCATAATCCCATTCCGCCCGACGCGAAACAGCCGTCTGCGCCCCCGTCAGGCGGCAGCCATCCCCAGCAGCACGGCCGAGATCGCCTCGGACAGCTCTGGCCCGACGCGCTGGAACCCCAGCAGGCGGGCCACCGCGCGGGTCAGCTGGTCGGGTGTCATGCCGCCGTTTTCGGTGCGGATCATGCGTGCGGCGGCGGCGATTTCCTGCGGAGGCAGGCAGGCGGCCTTGAGCAGGCTGCCGCTCTGGTCGCTGCGGTCGCGGATGGGCGGGCTGTCGGCCTGCGCCTGCGTCATCAGGAAATCACCCTGTCGCATCAGGTCGGCGTCGCGGCGCAGCGCCAGCGCGGTGGCGCGGGCCACGGCCTCTCCGATCCGGCTGCCGGTGCGGGTCTTGCCGAATGCCGCGGCGATGCGGCGGGCGACCTCATCGGCATGGACCGGGCCTTCGGTGCGGATGACGGTGGCGGCCAGGTCGGCCAGAACGGCGTCCGGCTGGTCATGGGGCTCTCCCTCCGGCGGGGCCTGCAGGACCGCGCGGCGATAGGGCGGCGCGGACAGCGACGGCTGCGCCAGTTCCAGGGCCGGTTCGGGTTCAATCTGCTTGACCGGGCGTGCGGCGTGGTTCGCCCCGCGTGGCCGGATGCCGTCCCGCGCCGCGTCGCGGGCATCGGACAATGCAGCGCGCAGACGCGCGATCTCGGCCTCGCGGCGGTGGAACCAGTCCGTGCTCCAGATGCGGTGGAACCGCCAGCCCAAATTCTCCAGAATATCCTGGCGCAGGCGGTCGCGTTCGCGGGCCCACAATGCGCCATGATAGGCCGCGCCATCGCATTCGACCGCCGCCAGATACTGTCCCGGACGGTCGGGATGGCGCACGCCCAGGTCGATGCGGAACCCCGCGCTGCCGACCTGCGGATCGGCCAGATAGCCCAGATCGCGGATCACGCGGGCCACGTCCTCCTCGAACGGGCTATCGGGGGCCAGCCCCGTGGGGCTGCGTTCCTCGATGATGCCCGACTGCGCAAAATCCAGGAACCGTTTCAACACGCGCGGCCCCTCACGCGTCGTGCGCGACGGGTCGATCTGACCCGGATCGAACGAAGCAAAGACCTCGCACCGGATGCGCGCGCGCGAAAACAGCACGTTCAGGCGACGTTCGCCCCCCTCGCCGTTGACAGGCCCGAACTGCATCCGCGTCAGCGGACCGTCCGGTTCCGACGGGCCATAACCCACCGAGATCAGGATCACGTCGCGTTCGTCGCCCTGCACGTTCTCGATGTTCTTCACGAACACGTCCTCGGCCCCGCCCTCGCGCAGCAACGCGTCCAGCGCCGGGTCGCGGCGGCGGGCGGCATCCGCCACCTCGGTCAGCATGTCGGCCTGCGCCTTGGAAAACGCGACCACGCCCAGGGACAGGCCCGGCCAGTTGCGGGCGTGGTCGGCCATCGCGGCAACCACGGCCTCGGCCTCGATCCGGTTCGTGCCCGCACGCCCCTGCCCGCTGCCGCGCGCGGCATAGGCGCCGGATACGCGGCGGAACTTCAGCCCGTAATCGTGGTCCAGCTGCAAAGGCGACGGCGGCAGCACCAGCCGGTCGTCATAGAATTCCGCGTTCGACACCCGGATCAGCGACGGGTCGCGCGACCGGTAATGCCATTCCAGCATCCGCGACCGCAGGCCCCGCGCCTCGCAAAGCGACAGGATGCTCTCCATGTCGGCCACGTTCGCGCCCTGGGGGCTGTCCTCGGGCTCGTCCTGATCATCCGCGTCATCGACCAGCCGGTCAAAGAACGACGTCGGCGGCAGCTGTTTCTGATCGCCCACCACGACGATCTGGCGCGCCCGCGCGATGACGCCCAATGCGTCCTCGGGGCGGATCTGCGACGCCTCGTCGATGACCAGCAGATCAAATCTGACCGCGTCGGGCGGCAGGAACTGGGCCACGGAAATCGGGCTCATCAGCATCACGGGCTTGATGCGCTGGACCATCGCGCCGGCGTTGCGCATCAGCCAGCGTACCGGCTTGTGCGCGCGGCGGCGGGCGATCTCTCCACGGATCAGGCCCATCTCTCCCTGCGTGCCGCGGGGCAGTTGGTCGAAATGGCGCGACAGGATCAGATTCTTGGTGGCGTCGATCCGCTCTGCCTCCAGCTGGCGGAACAGACCCACCATATCGTGGCGGTCCAGCATCGGCAGATCGTTCAGCGCCGGGCGCGCCTGCCGGGCGGCGTTCCAGCGCGCCTCGGCGCAGGCATAGGCGAACTCGATCGCGGCTTCCTGCGGGGCCAGCCGCCCGGCGCGCACGGCCTCGACCACCGCGCCCGCGCCGTGGCGGTCGGCGCTCCGCGCATTGCGCGCTAGATCGGCCCATTCGGCATATCGGGCGGGCGCCTCGGCCATGCCCGACAACGCGGCCTGCCAACCGGCGATGGGCGCATCGCCAGCAACGCCGGCGGCGACCGTGTCCAGGTCCAGCCGGTCGCGGACCCGTTCCAGCGCCGCCCGCGCGGCCCGCACGGCGTCCGTCAGCGCGTCGCCCTGTCCCGCCGGGTTGGGGATGTCGGCCAGTGCCTGCATGACCGCCGCACCGTCCGGCAAAGCATCGCCCAATTCGGCCAGCCAGCCTGCCACCGCCACCAGCCGCGCAAAGGGCGTGCGCTCGCCCCGCCAGTCGGCCCCAAGCGTCGCCGCCAGATAGCCTTCGTCCTCTGCCAGCAGGCGGCGCAGGCGGCGCAGGGCCACCAATTCGTCCGCCAGTGCCAACCGATCGGCGGCCGCCGAAGGCATCGGCTGGACCAGCAGCGCCAACAGCTGCGCCGATGCACCGCGATAGGGGCCGAACAACCGGCCAAAGAACGACCCTACCCCCCGCGCCAGCCCGGCGCGCAGCGGCGTGGGGTCCAGATCCGCGACGGCGGGCGTGAACCGGGTCAGTGCCCGTTCCTGCGCCGCCGCCCAATCCGCCCCGGCCTGCAGCGCCTGAGCCAAGCGGGGATCGCGGGCGGCCGTGAACAGCATCGCCGCATGATCCGCCGCCCCGTCGGGTGCACGCGCCAGCAGGCGCAGCACCCGCGCCCGCGCGTCGGCCTGATCCAGCGTCGGCTGACCCATCGCCGCGACCGATTGCAGCGCCGCCAGCGCCGTGCGCAGGTCTTCACCAAGTCGCGCCAGATCGGTCGGCTGCAGGTCCAGCGCACCCGCGCCCCGGAACGGATGCGCGTCGGGCGGCCCCGCCCGGTCGCGTGCCGCCACGAAACGGGCGATCGCTTGCGCCGCCTGATCGCGCGCCGCGACGTCCAGCATCTCCAGCCCGTCCAGCGGGATGGCGGGCGGGCGCGCGCCCTGCCCGATGAACCCGATGATCTGCGACAGCGCAGCATAGGGCGCCTCGTCCCCGGGCGGCAGAGGGTCGTGCAACAGGGCCGTGACCGCGTTCAGCATGTCGCGGGTCTGGCGCAGCCGCGCGGGGTCGGCCGTGGCGGGCAAGGCATGCGCCCCGGCCATCAGGGTGCGGCCCAGCTCCTGCGCCAGCGCCTTTTTGTTGGCGCTGCGCGAATGCAGCTCCAGGCAGATGTCGCGCAGGCCCGCGCGGGCCAGCCGGTCGTGGACGACCGACAGCGCGGCCATCTTTTCGGCCACGAACAGCACGGTCTCGCCGTCATGGGCGGCGGCAGCAATAATGTTGGTGATGGTCTGGGACTTGCCGGTGCCCGGGGGGCCCTGCACGACCAGACTGGCGCCCGCGCGGACCTCTTCGATGACCTTGGTCTGGGACGCGTCGGCGTCGATCACCTGGATGATATGCGCCGGGTCCAGACGGTCGTCCAGACGGTCGCGGTCCCCGAACAGCGGCGTGTCGCCCGCGAACCCCTGTGCCAGCAGCCCGTCCAGCAGCGGGTTGCCGTCGAACGCGCCTTCGGGCCAGTTGGCCGGGTCCAGATCGCGGTGCATCAGCAGTTTCGCAAAGGAAAAGAACCCCAGCTGCATCCCGTCGCGGTCCACCTGCCAGTCGCGCTGGCCGGATACGGCATCCTGAACCAGGGTCAGATAATCGCCGGGGGTCCAGGTGTCGTCTTCGTCGATCTCGGGCAGCTGAATGCCGAAATCCTGGCGCAGGCGTTCCTGCAACGGCAGGTTGGCCGTCAGGTCATCCTCGCGCGCCATCAGATCAAAGGTCGAGCTGCGGTCGTTCCGGACCAGCTGCACAGGCAACAGGATCAGCGGCGCCTCGCGCACGACCTCTGATCCGGGGGCCTCGCGCCAGCGCAGGAACCCCATCGCCAGATACAGCACGTTCAGGCCCTGTTCCTCCTCCGCCGTGCGGGCGTCGTGGGACAGGCGCAGCAGGCGGCGGGCCAGCGCCTCGGGGCCCAGGGGGGTCTCCAGCTGGCTGTCGGACAGGGTCTGCGCGCCGGGCGCCGCCAACAACAGCACGCCGTCGGGCGTGGCCGTATCGCTGCCCATCGCGCGAAAGCGCATCCGCTTGCCCTGAATGCGCAGCAGGCGCCAGACCTCGTCGCTGCGTTCGTGGATGATGTTCAGACAGCTTGCACGCTGATTGTCGCGATTGACGTGGATCAGGCGGTTGCGGGTTCCCGTCTCCAGCAGCTTGCGGCGGGCGGCATCCAGAATGCGGGTCAGGGCGGCGGGCTGGGATTGGGTCATCGGTCCGGGTCTTGTCGTTGCGCGTCCGACCCCAACAGGGGCGGAAGGGGAACATAACCGCAACCTTGGCGAAAGACGAGGGATTCCAGACGGAAAACGCCACTTCCTCGGAATATTCGGGGATGCGGCTCGGTTGCCCGGACCGCATCAGGGCCTTAGAACCTCAGATCGGCGGTCACCGCGACGGTGCGCCCCGGTTCCAGCTGCTGCACGACCGACGTGAAATCCGCCCCATAGGTCGCACGATCGGCATAGGCGCGGTCGAACAGGTTGTTGACCTCGGCGCGCAGCGTCACGTTGCGGAACGCGGCGGGTTCGTATTCCGCGAACACATCCACGACCGTATAGCTGGGCCAGTCGCTGTCGACATCGTCGCCCTGCCCGTCTTCCTCGAATGCGTGCTGGATCACGCCGCCCAGGGTCACCCCTGCCATGACCTGATGGCGCGCCTCCAGCGACAGCATGCCACCCGGCACGGTCCCCAGTTCGCGCAGATCAAAGCTGGACGCGGCCTGTCCGTCCAGTTCCACATCCGTGTCGCTATAGCGCAGCGCGGCAAAGCCCCCCTGCCAGTCGCGGCGCGCGGACAGGCGGAACCCCCGGCTTTCCAGATCGCGCGACACCAGACCCTTGCGGATGGCGTCGATGCGGGTCTGGAACAGTTCTGCGCCCAGGGTGGTCGCACCCTGCCGCCATTCCACGCCCATCACCCCGTTATGCGCCCGGGTCGCGTCCAGCGCGTCATAGGCATCATCGGGCAAAAGACCGTCGCTGAACTCATAGACCGAGGCCAGCTGTGTGCCCCCAAACACCGTCGACAGCCCCGCGTTCAACGCCAGCGCATCGGTCGCGTGCCATGTGACGTCGGCATTCGCGCTGGTCCCGTCGGTGTCCAGCTGCTGTCCGCCCGCACCGGTAAAGCGGCTGAAATCATGGCGCAGCCCGGCGCTGTAGTCGATGTCGCCCGCGGTCCCGCGCGCCTGCACGAACAGGCCCGTGGTGGTGCGATCCTCGCGGTATGACGATGCCTCGCCGTCGTACACGCCGTCATAGGTGGCGCGGGTGCGGTAATTGTCCACGCCGGCGGTCAGTTCGACCCCGTTCACCGTCATGCTGTTCTGGACCACGATGCTGACCGTATCGGCATCGCCGTTGTTATAGTCGGGATCGGGCGCGTCGGCGGTGGGCAGGTCGATGGTGTCCAGTTGATTGCGGCTGCGCGCGATGCGGATTTCCGGGTCCAGCAATCCGTCCGCGACCGTGCGGCGCAGGGTCAGGGTCTGGGTCGACTGTTCCAGCGTATAGCGGCGCGTCTCGGGGACCGGGCGGCCGCCGACGGTGCCGGTAAAGTTGGCGCGGTAGGGGCGCAGCGCGTCGTCCTCGAACCGGATCGCGCCCAGTTCGGCCCGCCAGTCGCCGAATTCCGCCCCCAGTTTCAGCGCCTGGCTGGACAGGTCGGCGCCGGTACGCGGTACGGTAAGGCCATTGCCGTCCTCATACGCGTCGCCCGTCGCGCGCTTGGCATAGATCAGCGCATCGACCGGACCCTGCCGTCCGTACAGCGTCACCGACCCGGTCGCCGTGCCGTCATTGTCGCCATAGCCGACGGTGACGCGCCCGCCACGGGTCTGTCCGTCCTCCAGCATGTCGATGGCCGATTTCGTCTCGTATGCGATGCTGCCGCCCAGGGCCGCGAAACCGGCATCTGCCGGGGCCACGCCCGGATCGACGCGCGCGGCCTTGAGCAGGCCAGGATCGATCATGTTGGTGCCGGTGTGGTGGAACATGCGGTTGTTCTGGGCCGCCCCGTCGACCGTGACCGACAGCTGCTGTTCGTCGATGCCGTTGACAAAGACCCGCTCTGATATGGCGATGCCGCTGCTGACGGTGACACTGGGTTCGGCGCGGAACACGTCCTCGATGGTGCCGATGCGGGCATCCTCGATCTGCTCGGTGCTGGGCGCGATCCGGGCCGGCACGTCGCCGTCGGCGGTCAACGTGATCTCGTCCAGCAGGATCGGTTGGGACAGGGCGGAAAGGGGGGCAAGCGCCGTGCCCAGCATCAGGGCGGCCATGCGGTGTCGCGTCATCGGTTTCTCCATCGAACGGGGCAATGGCTGGCGATGGCGCGGGGCCGGGCTGGCGACGCCCTCCCCATAGGGGAAAACCGATCGGCTGTTAAGCCCGTATCTCACGGCCCTGTCACGCGATCGTCACCGTCATGTCGGATGGGTGTCACGCCACGCCGCTAGACGGCCCCCATGACATCGAGAGGCCCCATGCTGGACATTCGCGACGCAACCCGCATCTTTGGCAGCAAGGCTGCGGTCGACACCGTTTCCTTTCGCATCGACGGCCCGGCCTTTGTCGGCATCATCGGCCGGTCCGGCGCGGGGAAATCCACGCTGCTGCGCATGATGAACGGGCTGACCCCCGCCACCAGCGGCCGGATCATGGTCGAGGGGCGCGACGTCGCCGCCCTGACCGGCGCCGCCGCCCGCCAGTGGCAAAGCCAATGCGCGATGATCTTTCAACAGTTCAACCTGGTGCCGCGCATGGACGTGGTGTCGAACGTGCTGCACGGCATCCTGAACCGGCGTGGCACGCTGCAGACGGTGCTGAACCTGTGGCCGCGTGCCGACATCGTCCGCGCGCTGGCGATCCTGGACCGCCTGGGCATCGCCGAACAGGCCCCCAAGCGCGCCGAGGCCCTGTCGGGCGGCCAACAACAGCGCGTGGCCATCGCCCGCGCCCTGATGCAGGACCCCCGCATCATCCTGGCCGACGAACCCATCGCCAGCCTGGACCCGATGAACGCCCAGATCGTGATGGACACGCTGAAGCGTATCAACGTCGAGGATGGCCGCATGGTCATCGCCAACCTGCACACGCTGGACACCGCGCGACGCTATTGCGACCGGGTGATCGGCATGCGCGACGGGCGCGTGGTGTTCGACGGGGTGCCCGCGCAGCTGACCACGGGCGTGGCCCGCGACATCTATGGCGCCGACGCGGATTTCAACGAAAGCGCGACCTCGACCGCCATTCCCACCGATACCAGCGCGGATGCCGAATTCGCCGCCCGCATGCTGGCCTGATCCCGAACCGGAGAGCACCATGACCCGACTGCTGACCCTGCTGGCCACCACCGCGGCCCTGACCACCCCCTTGCACGCGCAAGAGATCACCGAATTCCGCATCGGCCTGTTGGGCGGAGAGAACGCCCAGGACCGCATGGCGTCGAACGAATGCCTGCGCACCTATGCCGAAGAGGCTCTGGGCGTGCCCGTCCGCCTGTTCACCCCCGCCGATTACAACGGCGTCATTCAGGGCCTGCTGGGCGGTTCGCTGGACATGGCGTGGCTGGGCGCGTCGGCCTATGCCGCCGTCTATGTCGCGGACGAGGACGCGGTCGATCCGGTGCTGGTCAAGACCAACCTGGACGGCAGCTATACCTATCATTCGATCGGGTTCGCCCGCGCCGACAGCGGCATCACCTCGCTGGACGACATGAAGGGCAAGTCCTTTGCCTTTGCCGACCCGAACTCGACCTCGGGGTTCCTGATCCCCAATGTCGAACTGCCCGAACAGGGCTATTCGATGACCGAGGGCGAGTATTTCAGCAGCATCGCGTTTTCGGGCGGCCATGAACAGTCGATCATCGGCGTCGTGAACGGCGATTTCGACGCGGGCGTCACCTGGGCCGACGGCCAAGGCGCGTGGGAGGACGGCTATAATTCGGGCGCGCTGCGCCGGGCGTCCGATGCGGGCATCGTCGACATGAACGACATTGTCGAGATCTGGAAATCCTCGGCCATCCCGGAAGGTCCGGTGGTGCTGCGCAAGGATCTGCCCCAGGACGTGCGCCAGACGATGATCGATCTGGTCGCCGGTCTGCACGAGGCCGACCCCGAATGCGCCTATGGCGTCGCCGCCGGCGAGACCGCGGGCTTCAGCCCCGTCACCCACGCGGAATACGAGACGATCATCGCCATCCGCCGCGCCGAGATGAACTGATCGCCACCCCATCCAGGCCGGGCCCCGCAACGGGCCCGGCCTTTGCATATCCAGGAGGCAGCATGGCACTGGCCGATATCCAGCATGACTATCTGGCGCTGACGCGGCGGCGGCGCATCTATGGCGGGCTGCTGGTCGTTATTTTCGTCGCGATGATGGTGTCGGGGTTCCGCGTGGCGGACGCCCGCAATGCCGGCGGTTTCTGGCAGGGGCTGCATCAGGTGGGCGATTTCCCCGCGGCCCTGGTGTCCGAGGCCGTCCAGAAGGCCGCCAACCTGCCCGGCCACATGATGCGCGCCCTGCCCGCCCTGGTCGAGACGCTGAACATCGCGCTGGTCGCCACGCTGCTGGGCTGCATCGCGGGAACGGCCCTGTCGCTGGCCGCCACGCGGGGGCTGGCCCGCTGGCCGCGCATGGTGCCGGTCGCGCGGCGGGTGGCGGACGTCTGTCGCGCCATCCCCGAGATCGTCATCGCGCTGGTGCTGATCTTCATCTTGGGTGGCGGACCGGTGCCCGCCGTCATCGCCATCGCCATCCACACCACGGGCGCGATGGGCAAGCTGTTCTCCGAAGTGAACGAGAACGTCGACCTGAAACCGGTCGAGGGGCTGGCATCGGTCGGCGCCACCTGGTCACAGCGCATCTGGCTGGGCGTGTTCCCCCAGGTCGCCCCCAACTATCTGTCCTATGGCCTGCTGCGGCTGGAGGTGAACATCCGCGCATCCGCCATCCTGGGCTTCGTCGGCGCGGGCGGCATCGGGTACGAATTGCGCAACGCGATGACATTCGGCCAGGGCAAGTTCGACCAGGCGGCGGCGATCTTTCTGCTGCTGTTCTCGACCATCGTGGTCGTGGACCAGATCTCGGGCATCGCCCGCAACCGCCTGACGCATGGGGCCCCCGCATGACCGCGATGACGCTGCACGACCGCACGATCCACCTGATGGACCGCAAGCGGCGCATGGCGCTGGCCGTGCCTGCGCTGATCCTGGTTTACCTCGTTTACGCTGCGATCAGCTTTGACCTGGCCGGGCTGACGCAGCGGGCGCGGCTGGACAACGCGGCGGTGCTGCTGGCCGACACGGTCAGCCACAAAATCCACGTGACCCGCGACAACCGCCGCGACGCCCTCTCCGTCAGCGTCGAAGGCAGCGCCCGCGCGGCCTTTGCCCCCGACAGCCTGCCGGACTGGGTCGCGGCACAGGGGTCGCGGACGGTGATCGACCTGGGCGCGGGCCACACCGTCACCTATGACGGGCCGCGCACCACCTATGACATTCCGGATTACGGGCCGGTCACGCTGACCGTGGGCGACGGCGTGGCGCTGGACACGCCCGACGGCCAGGTGCCGGCGTTCATCAACGCCAGCCCGGCCCGCGTGACCATCACCACCGACCGCGGCCGCGTCACCGCCACCCGCGCCCGCACGGAAACGCTGCGTTATTTCTGGGGGTGGGAGATGTTCTTTTTCGACCTGACCAGCCCGATGGCAGGGATGTCCGCGGGTCAGGTCGCGATGGCGGTCCTGTGGGGCGACCGGATCGACCCGTCCCAGCCCAACCTGTCGCTGGCCCTGTCTGAATTCTGGACCAACAGCATCTGGCAGCACGGCGCCGTAGCCTGGGCCCTGGCCGAGACGATCCTGATGGCGTTCCTGGGCACCTTTGGCGCGGCCTTCGTGGCGCTGCCGCTGGCGTTTCTGGCGGCGCAGAACTTTGCGCCGTCGCGGGCGCTGCGGTTCGCGGTGCGCCGCGTGTTCGATTTCGTGCGCGGTGTGGACGCGCTGATCTTCACGATCATCCTGTCGCGCGCCTTTGGCCCGGGCCCGTTGACCGGAGCGCTGGCGATCCTGCTGACCGACACCGGCAGTTTTGGCAAGCTGTTCTCCGAGGCGCTGGAGAATGTCGACAACAAGCCCATCGAGGGCATCCGGTCCACCGGCGCGGGTGCGCTGCAGCGGTACCGCTTCGGCGTCATCCCCCAGGTGATGCCGGTGCTGCTGTCGCAGATGCTGTATTTCCTGGAGAGCAACACCCGCAGCGCGACGATCATCGGCGCGATCACCGGGGGCGGCATCGGGCTGATGCTGACGCAGGCGATCCAGACCACGCAGGACTGGGAAAAAGTCGCGTATTACATCGTGCTGATCGTGGTCATGGTCATCGCCATGGACAGCCTGTCGGGATGGCTGCGGCGGCGCCTGATCCGCGGCGACTAATCCGCCAGGACCAGCGACACCCGGTCGCCCGCAAACCAGGTTCGCCCGTATTCGACAGGCCTGCCCTGGTCGTCGACATTCACCGCCACCGACCGCAGCACCGGAGCCCCCTGCGGGATCTGCAGGGCCACCGCCTGCGTGGCGGTGGCCAACTTGGCGGTGATCCGGGTGCTGGCGCGGGTGTAATCGGCAACCCCACAGGCGGCCAGCGCCGCGGTGATCGACCGATGGTCGCGCGCGTGTTCGCAAAACCCCGCCAGCCATCCCGGCAACACCGACCGGAACAGCGCCAGCGGCTGGCCGTCGGCCAGCGACAGTCCCTCGACCACGTGGACCGGATCGCCGGGGGACAGGTCCAGCACCTGTGCCTCGGCCCCGTCGCAGGGCCGCGTTTCCAGCCGGGTGAACCGGTGCGACCCCGTGCGCCCCGCCGCCGCCAGGTTCTGTGAAAACCGCACCCGGCGACCCAGCGCATAGTCGGTCGGCCGTGCGGTCACGAACACCCCCGCCCCGCGCCGCGCATGGACCAGCCCCCCGTCGGCCAGTTGCGCCAGCGCGTGCCGCACCGTGTGGCGGTTGACGCCGAACCGGGTGGCCAACGTCGCCTCGGACGGCAGGCGGTCGCCGGGGGGATAGTGGCCCGAGGTGATCTCAGCGCGCAGCGTATCGGCGATGGCCTGCCACAGGGGGGTCTTGTCCGTCATTAAAAATTCACACGGTTTTGGTTGAGACGATCACGCGGTCGCGCTATCACCTGTCTAGTTGTATAGATAATGGGACACCTCGGCAAGATGTCAGCGACACCCCACACCGACCGACGCGACTGGCTGTCGATCCTGGCCCGCAGTGCCCCGGCCCGGTTGGCGCAACTGCTGCCGGACCTGCCCGACCACGTCCTGATGCGCGCGCCGGAAACCGGCACCGTGATGGTCCAGGGCCGCGTCAGCGCCACCGGCGCGCCCTTCAACATCGGAGAGATGACCGTGACACGCTGCGCGCTGCGCCTGCCCTGTGGCACCCATGGTCACGGCCATGTGCAGGGGCGGTCCCATGCCCATGCCCGTCGGGCTGCGGCGATGGATGCGCTGATGCAGACGGACCCCACGACATACGCCCCCCTGATCGCCACCCTGCGCGACGACGCGCAGGCCGCCCGCGACACCCGCGCCGCCAAGGCCGCCGCGACCCGGGTCGAATTCTTTACCCTGCAACGCGGAGAGGACACATGACCGGCCACGGATTCACAGACCCCGCGCGGCAATCGGCCCAGGGGTTCCGCGTGCTGATGGAGGCGATGGCCCGGCCCGGCACGATCCACCGTCTGGATCTGGCCCATGCCCCCGGTGTCGGGCCCGCCGCCGCGACCGTGCTGCTGTTGCTGGCCGATCCGACCACGCCGGTGCATCTGGCGGGCGATCTGCCCGATCTGGGCCCGTGGCTGCGGTTTCACGCAGGCTGCCCGATGGCCGATGCGCCGCAGGCCGCATTGGCGGTGGGGCGTTGGGCGGATCTGCTGCCGCTGGACCGCTTTGCCGTGGGTCTGCCCGACTATCCCGACCGTTCGGCGACCCTGATCGTGGAGCTGGACCGGCTGGACGCGGACGGGCCCAGCCTGCGCGGGCCGGGCATCCGCGACCGCGCGACCCTGTCCCTGCCCGCGACGGAACCGTTTCGTGCCAATCGCGCCCTGTTCCCGATGGGGCTGGATTTCGTCCTGACCTGCGGCGACCGGCTGTCCTGTCTGCCGCGCAGCACCCGCGTGGAGGCCGCCTGATGTATGTCGCCGTCAAGGGTGGCGAACGCGCCATAGACAACGCCCATGCCTGGCTGGCCGAGGAGCGCCGCGGCGACCCCGACCTGCCGCTGATGTCCGTGGACCAGATCAAGGCCCAGATGGCCCTGGCCGTGAACCGCATCATGGCCGAGGGGTCGCTGTATGACCCCGATCTGGCCGCGCTGGCGATCCGGCAGGCGCGCGGCGACCTGATCGAGGCCGTGTTCCTGATCCGCGCCTATCGCACCACGCTGCCGCGGCTGGGGGCGTCGGTGCCGGTGGATACGGGCGCGATGGCGGTGGACCGGCGCATCTCGGCCACGTTCAAGGACCTGCCCGGCGGTCAGGTGCTGGGGCCGACATTCGACTATACCCATCGCCTGCTGGATTTCGCCGATCAGGCGGCGGTGGACCCCGCGCCAATAGCCGAACCCGACACGGGGCCGGTGCCGCATGTCATGGCGATTCTGGACCGCGACGGGCTGATCGAACCCACCCCGCGCGACGACACCCCCGCCCCCGACCTGACCCGCGAGCCGTTGGAACTGCCCGCGGACCGGCCCCTGCGCCTGCAGGCACTGGCCCGCGCGGACGAGGGGTTCGTGCTGGGCCTGGCCTATTCGACCCAGCGCGGATACGGCCGCACCCACGCCTTTGTCGGCGAATTGCGCATCGGCCGCGTGCCCGTGCAGATGCACATCCCCGAACTGGACCTGACCATCGACATTGGTGAAATCGAGCTGACCGAATGCGAAACCGTGAACCAGTTCAAGGGTTCGCGCACCGAACCTGCGCAGTTCACGCGCGGATACGGGATGGTCATGGGACAATCGGAACGCAAGGCCATCGCCGTCAGCCTGGTCGACCGCGCCCTGCGCTGGCAGGAGCTGGGCGAGGATTTCACCGGTGCCCCCGCGCAGGACCAGGAATTCGTGCTGTCGCATTGCGACAACATTCAGGCGACGGGTTTTCTGGAACACATCAAGCTGCCCCATTACGTCGATTTTCAGGCCGAACTGGAACTGGTCCGCCGCCTGCGGGCCGACATCGCAAAGGACACGCAATGATCAAGGCCATCGTTTTCGACATCGGCAACGTGCTGGTCCGGTGGGACCCGGTGGCCGCCTTTCTGCCCCTGCTGGGCGACCGGGCATCGGTGCTGGCGTTTCTGGACCGCGTGGATTTCGCCGCGCTGAACCTGCGGGCGGATGGGGGCGAACGCTTTGACGATCTGGCGTTGCAGATCGCGGACCCCCACGACCGCGCGGCCTTTGTGGCCTATCGGTCCGGGCACGGGGCCTCGATCCGCGAGCCGATCGAGGGATCATGGGCGTTGCTGGACCGCCTGCGGGCGCGGGGCCATGCGCTCCACGCGATCACGAACTGGTCCGCCGAGACATGGCCCATCGGCCTGGCGACCCACCCGCGGCTGGCCACGGCCTTTGGCGTCACCGTCGTGTCGGGGATCGAGGGCGTGCTGAAGCCCGACCCGCGCATCTTTGCGACGTTGTGCGACCGCGCGGGCGTGACGCCCGACCAGTGCCTGTTCATCGACGACAGCGCCCGCAACGTCGCCGGCGCACGGGACGCGGGGATGGCCGCGCATCATTTCACCGACCCCGCCACGCTGGAGGACGACCTGATCGGGCGGGGCCTGCTATGAGCGATTACAACTTTGCCTATCTGGATGAACAGACCAAGCGGATGATCCGCCGCGCCATCCTCAAGGCGCTGGCGATCCCCGGATACCAGGTGCCCTTTGCCAGCCGCGAAATGCCCATGCCCTATGGCTGGGGCACCGGCGGGGTGCAGTTGACCGCCGCCTGCCTGACGCCCGACGACCGGCTGAAGGTCATCGACCAGGGCGCCGACGACACCACCAACGCGGTCAGCATCCGCAAGTTCTTTGAGCGCACGGCGGGCGTCGCCGTCACCACCGCGACCACCGACGCGACGCTGATCCAGACCCGCCACCGCATCCCGGAAACGCCCCTGACCCAGGGCCAGATCCTGGTCTATCAGGTGCCCATCCCCGAACCCCTGCGCTTTCTGGAGCCGCGCGAAACCGAGACCCGCAAGATGCACGAGCTGGAGGAATACGGCCTGATGCACGTCAAGCTGTACGAGGACATCGCCCGGCACGGCCAGATCGCGACCTCCTATGCCTATCCGGTCAAGGTCGAGGGGCGCTATGTCATGGACCCGTCGCCGATCCCGAAATTCGACAACCCCAAACTGTCGGACAGTCCGGCGATCCAGCTGTTCGGGGCGGGGCGCGAACAGCGCATCTATGCCCTGCCCCCGTACACCCATGTCGTCAGTCTGGATTTCGACGACCACCCGTTCAGCGCCTCCAAGGCCGATCATGCCTGTGATCTGTGCGCATCCGACACCAGCTATCTGGACGAGGTCGTGACCGACGATGCGGGGGGACGGATGTTCGTCTGTTCAGACACCGATTTCTGCACCGCGCGCGTTACCGCGGGTCACAAGGGCCGACTGGCCGCGGAGGCCGCATGACCGCCCCCATCCTGTCAGTGCAGCATCTGGAACGCCGCTATGGCGCGCGGATCGGCTGTACCGATGTCAGTTTCGATCTGTGGCCCGGAGAAGTGCTGGGCATCGTCGGCGAGAGCGGATCGGGCAAATCGACGCTGTTGTCCTGTCTGGCGGGGCATCAGCGCCCCGATGCGGGCACCGTCACCTATGACGGGCGCGACGTGCTGGGCATGGCGGAAACGGAACGCCGCAGGCTGGCGCGCACCGAATGGGCCTATGTCCACCAGCATGCCCGCGACGGGCTGCGCATGGGGGTCAGCGCGGGGGCCAATGTCGGCGAACGGCTGATGGCCGTGGGCCAGCGCCATTACGGCGACATCCGCGCCGCCGCCGTCGACTGGCTGGACCGGGTCGAGATCGCCGAGGACCGCGTGGACGACCGCCCCTCGGCCTTTTCGGGCGGGATGCAGCAGCGGTTGCAGATCGCGCGCAACCTGGTGACCGGGCCGCGGCTGGTGTTCATGGACGAACCCACGGGCGGGCTGGATGTCAGCGTCCAGGCGCGGCTGCTGGACATGCTGCGCGGGCTGGTGCGCGACATGGGCCTGTCGGTGGTCATCGTCACGCATGACCTGGCGGTGGTGCGGCTGCTGGCCGATCGGCTGATGGTGATGAAATCGGGCCGCGTGGTCGAACAGGGCCTGACGGATCAGGTTCTGGACGATCCGCAGCATGCCTATACCCAGCTTCTCGTCTCTTCCGTCCTGCAGGTGTGACCATGATCCATGTCGACAATCTGTCCAAGTCGTTCACGCTACACAATCAGGGCGGCACGGTCATTCCGGTCATGGCGGGGGCGTCGCTGCATGTGGGTCCCGGCGAATGCGTGGGGCTGGTGGGTCAGTCGGGTGCCGGCAAATCCACGCTGATGCGGATGATCCAGGGCAACTATCTGGCCGGCGGCGGCAGCATCCGCATCGCGGGTACCGAACTGGTCGGCGCCGCGCCCCGCACGGTGACCGCCCTGCGCCGGGGCACGTTGGGCCATGTCAGCCAGTTCCTGCGCGTGCTGCCCCGCGTGCCCGCCGTGGACGTGGTGGCCGAACCGCTTCGCGCGCTTGGCATGCCCCCGGCGCAGGCCCGCGAACGCGCCGAATGCCTGCTGTGGCGGCTGAACATCCCGCGTCGGCTGTGGGGCCTGTCGCCCACCACCTTTTCGGGCGGCGAGCAACAGCGCATCAACATCGCCCGCGGCTTTGTCCATCCCTATCCGGTGCTGTTGCTGGACGAGCCCACGGCCAGCCTGGACGCCGCCAACCGCCAGGTCGTCCTGTCCCTGATCGCCGAGGCCAAGGCCCGCGGCGCCGCCATCCTGGGCATCTTTCACGACGCCGAGGCGCGCGACGCGGTCTGTGACCGGCTGGTGGACGTGACCGGGTTCACGCCGGCGCGCGCGGCATGATCGCGGCGATCGTCGGCCCGTCGGGGGCGGGCAAGGATACGCTGATCGCGGGCGCATGTGCCGCCTGGCCCGACCTGCGCCTTGCACGGCGGGTGATCACCCGCCCGTCCGACGCTGGAGGAGAGGATTTCGACGGCGTCACCCCCGCCCGTTTCGACGCCCTGCGCGACGGGGGTCATTTCGCGTTGGACTGGCAGGCGCATGGCCTGTGCTATGGCATCCCGCATGATCAGCTGACCGGTCCGGCGGTGATCTTCAACGGCAGCCGGGCGGCCCTGCCGCAGGCGGTGGCGCGGCTGCCGGGGCTGCGGGTGATCCTGATCACCGCCCCCGCGGATGTGCTGGCGCGCCGTCTGGCCGCCCGCGGGCGCGAGGGGGCGTCCGACATCGCCGCCCGCCTGCAGCGCGCCGATTTCGCCATGCCGCCCGGCATCCCTTACCTGACGGTATGCAACGACGCCTGCCCTGCGCAGGGGACCGCGCGCCTGCTGGCCGCGCTTCAGCCCGACAGAGGCGCGCGGTGACGCAGATGGAACCGGCCCTGCGCGTCCTCGGCCACCAGACACAGATCGGCGATGATGAACGGCTGCGGCAGGACCGGGTCCAGCCATGCCTGCGCCGCCGCCTGCACGGCGGGCCGTTCCGCAGGCGACAGCCGGTCGGTCAATGTCAGGTGGAACCGGAATTCCTCCATGACAAAGGGATAGCCCCACCGGTCCAGCAATTCGCGCTGGCGCGGTGTCAGGCTGTCGGGGCGGCGGCGGGCGATCTGGTCCGGTGTCAGCGGCGCACGAAGCGGGTCGGTGGCGCGCACCACCGCATCGGCCAGCGCGATCAGCGCGGCCTGTCCGTCCGTGGGCATCAATGCCAGGAACCCGTCCAGATCGCGCAGCGCCAGTGTCCCGCATTCCACCGTGGGCAGGCGCGCCGCCATCGCATCGAGCGTCGCAATCAGCCGCGCCTCGGGAACGACCGGGTGAAAGGGCGCGCGGATCGTGCCGTGGAACCCGTATTTGCGGGGCTGGTCCACCGGCCGCGCCGGCAGCGACCGGTCGTCGACCGCGCAACCGCGCGCCAGATCCCAGCCCAGCCAAGCCGCCGTGCGGTCCGCAAAGATGCCGGGTTGCGGCGCGTAATAGACGGCATATCGTGTGAAATCCTGCATGCGCGGCACCCTAAGACCGTTTTGTCACATGGCTGTGACAGCTCTCTGCCAGATGACGCCCTTCGACATGATCCTTCAAGACGGAACCCGACCGCATGACCGACATCATCCTTGCCAACGCCCGCCTCGTTCTGCCGACCGAGGTGGTCCACGGCCACCTGGTCCTGCGCGACGGCCTGATCGCCGAGATCGGCCAGGGCCGCGCCCTGCCCGCGGGCGCGCTGGATTGCGACGGCGACCTGCTGATGCCGGGCCTGATCGAGCTGCACACAGACAACCTGGAACGCCATATCGAACCGCGCCCCGGCGTCGACTGGCCCCATGCCCATGCGATCATCGCCCATGACGCCGAACTGGCCAGCGTGGGCATCACCACCGTCTTCGACGCGCTGCGGGTGGGGTCGGTCATCACCTCGAACAACGCGGGCTACGGCGAATACGCCCGCGCCCTGGCGGACGAGATCCTGGGCCTGCGGGCGCAGGGCGCGCTGCGCATCAGCCATTTCCTGCATCTGCGGGCCGAGATCTGTTCCCAGACCCTGCCCGAAGAAATGGCCAAGTTCGGCCCCCAGGACCGCATCGGCATCGTCAGCCTGATGGACCACACCCCCGGCGAACGCCAGTTCCGCGACATCAGCAAGCTGCGCGATTACGTCTGCGGCAAGAAGGGCCTGTCCGACGCCCAGTTTCTGGACCATGTCGCCGACCAGCAGGCCCTGCGCGCCCGCGTGGGCGACCTGCACGAGGCGACCGCCGTGTCCGAGGCGCGCCGCTATGGCGCAGTGCTGGCCAGCCATGATGACACCACCGCGCCTCAGGTCGCGGTCAGCGCGGGCCACGGCTGTCATTTCGCGGAATTCCCCACCACGGTCGAGGCCGCGCAGGCCTGCCGCGACCACGACATCCGCGTGATGATGGGTGCGCCCAATCTGATCCGCGGCGGATCGCACAGCGGCAACGTCGCGGCCAGCGATCTGGCGCGGGCCGACCTGCTGGACATCCTGTCGTCGGACTATGTGCCGTCGTCGCTGTTGTCGGGGGCGATGATGCTGGGCGACCTGTGGGGCGATCTGGCGCGCGGCATCGCGACCGTGACGCAGGCGCCCGCCCACGCGGTAGGCCTGCACGACCGCGGCCGATTGGCCCTGGGCGCACGGGCCGACGTGATCCGCGTGGCGCCCGTGGGCGGGGCCGCATCGGTGCGCGGCCTGTGGACGCGAATTGCCGCCTGACCTGCCGACGACCCGCGCGGCGATTGGGCGGGCCCTGACAATCCGCCTGATGCACGGGGTCGGGGCGCCGATTGGCCCGCGACCGGACTGGACCCCATGCTGACCGTGTCAGCCTTGCGCCCATGGGTTCGGGAACGCGTTCGTGATGCGTGGGCGCATGTCATGCCATCGGTCATGTGCGTGAGCCATGGCCGGGACATGATCCGTTAACCTGTCATGTGTCACGGTCTTTTGGCGGAATTTCCATCCGGGGTTCGGGTCGCGGTTCCTGTGTGATGCAACGCCATCCCTGGTCAGTCGGCATACCCCAAGCTGCTCGATATCGCCGTCGATCCGTCGCAGGGTCCGGCTTTGCTTTTGGGTGACCATGCCTGCCGGCTGATTATTCTGCTCCCGAACACTATCGCCCTGCCGATCCGGCGATCGGCTCGCCGTGCCGGGCGCTTTCGGGGACGAAATATCAATCGTGATCCGGTTTGGATCGACGCTCTGCGCGGCCTGTCCGATCGCGGTCCGGCCAATGACCATATCATCGCCGCAATACGTCCAGCGGTCGCGGGCTGGTCCATTTCCCGCAATGCGTTGCACAACGGCTGGTCGTTGCGCTGGCGTCACCCGGACACCGTTGGTGAACACGGCGCGCAGTTTGATGCGCCAGACAATGCCGTGACCGTATCAGGGACGGGCGAGCCGGCAGGAACGGCGCCCACATGACCGAACGAAATCGCAACGCCGTTATCATTGAATGTACCCGTGGCTGCAGGGCATCGACCTGCGGGATCTGAGCCGTCCGGCTGGGGTGCTGGATTTTGTCGCGCGCAAGATCGAATGGATGGACAGGACATGACCGAACCCTCGCGACCCGCCCCTGCGTGGGTTGCGGGCCGTGGCCACCACCGTCATCGGCCTATGGCATGGGCCGCAGCGGGGTTTCGTGTCGATCACCCTGCCGCAGCGGGCCGCCGATCAGGGCATCACCACGACCAACGCGGTTTGGCCACGACGATCGATTTCCGATCCGCGCTAAAGCAGGTCTGGCAGATGCGCTGGCTGTGCCCCGGGGGACGCTGCCCCTACGCCCCAATACCGCCAAAATGTGTTTAAGCCGCATTATATCTTAGGCTTTCGGCTGTCAGGTGCGCGAATCCCACTCTTTACGGTGGGGGTTCTCTCCAATGGAGCCACCCTTACCGCGATCGCACGGGTGCAGCGTGCGCGTGTCGGCGTTCCCTACGGCTGCCCCCGCTGCCAATCGCCGCCGCGACCCGGCTGGATAGCACCCATGGCCGCTAAGGTGGCCTTGGCGGATGGTCGTCCGCCAACGGTTGATCGGCGTGTCGCCATGCTGTCGATACCAGACGTGACGGTAAAGGTGCTGTGGGATGCGCCAGCTGCCCGCATCCGGGCCTATGCCCGTCTGACCGGTCAGGCCGCTGAACGTTCAGGCAGGGCAATCGGCTCGGCCAATATCGCGCCGCACACGCCACAGGTTACCGTCCATCCGACCCGGACCCTGGTCGGCGACACTGTCGCCCATGCCCCTGCCGACGTAAGCCCGGCCCGGATCGCAGCCCACGTCGGCCAGACCGTGCCCCGGCACCGCGCTGGCATTGCATGTCGGCATCACCCGCGGGGTCATCGTCACGTTTCGGGACGCCGCAACGCGGCGGTTGGTGGCGGATGCGCCGGTCACCCTGACCGCGAACGCCCTGCTAAACCGCCGTTCTGCGGGGCGCGGGGAATTGCTGTCGCCCGCGACTGCGTCGAAATTTGATCTGATAGACGGCACCGCCAAGATCGCACCGCGCCTGCCAGTGCCCACCGCCATGGATGCCGGTCAGGGTCGTTCGGCCCTGCGCCCCCGGGTCCGGACCGCTTGACGGACAGGCGCGCGGCGGGCCAGCGTGCGGATCATGGAGGATGCGACGATGCAGCAGCAGATGGCCGTTCTGACCCTGGGGGTCGCCAACCCGGAGCGGTCGGGCCGCTTTTACGGCGCGGGCTTTGGCTGGACGCCGGTCTTTCAGAACCCCGAAATCACGTTCTATCAAATGAACGGCTTTATCCTGGGCACCTTTCTGACGGCCAGTCTGGAGGCTGACATGAACCGCGCGAACCGGGGCCAACCCGGCGCCTGTGCGATGGCCCATAACGTGGCGCGGCGCGATGACGTGGCCCCGCTGATGACGCGGCTGGCGGAACACGGCGGGCGCGTGTTGCGGCCCGCCGATGCGCCCCCGCATGGCGGGTTCCGGGGCTATGTGACCGACCCCGACGGCCATGCCTGGGAAATCGCATGGAACCCGGCCTGGCCGATCGACGCGGACGGCCACGTGACGTTCGCGCCCTAGGGCTGTCCGATGGTGTCGACCATTGCCGCACCGATCCGGGCGATGGCGCGGTTGCGTGTCGCCATGTCGGCATCGTTGCCCGTCAGATAGACCGAGGCCACCCACGCGTCCCCCTGCGGCGGGCGGATCACCGCGATGATCGACCGCGACCCGTACCCGCCTGCGCCCGTCTTGTCGCCGATCTGCCAGCCGTCGGGCAGGCTGGCGCGGATCAGGTCGTCCGCGACCGCATCGGCCTGCATCCAACCCTCCAGCTGGCCGCGCGAGGGGTCGGACAGAACCGGACCCAGCACCAGCGCCTCCACCGTGTCGATCATCTGTGCAGGGGTCGTACTGTCGCGCGGATCGCCGGGCGTGGCTTCGTTCAGGTCGGTTTCCCACCGATCCAGCCGGGTGGTGTCGTCACCGATGGTGCGCAGATATTCGGTCAGGCCCCCCGGCCCGCCGACCCGGTCCAACAGCAGGTTGCCGGCGCTGTTGTCGCTCTGGGTGATCGTGGCGTGGCACAGCTGGGCCACGCTCATGCCGTCATCGACATGCAATTCGGTCACCGGGGAATAGGTGACCAGATCGTCGGCGCCATAGGCGATCACCCGGTCTAGCCGCTCCTCCCCCGCATCGACCAGCGCCAGGATCGCGCCGCACAACGGCACCTTGAAGGTGCTGGACAGGGGAAACCGCTCGTCCATGCGGTATCCGTGCGTTTCGGTGTCGTCATGACGGCGCAGGGCGACGCCGACGCGCCCGCCCAGATCCGCCTCGACCGCGCGGGCGGCCTGTTCGATGGTCTCGGCGGCCAGCGGCCCGGCCAGACAGCCAACAAGGACCGCCGCAGCGGCAATGGGAATACGGTTCATGTGTCACCTGTGTCATCGGCCGCGAAACGAGGCGCGGCATGGGAAAACTTATGCGGTGCAGCCTGCGCGACGGGTCTATCCCGTTGACAGCCTGCCGCTCAAACGACAAATCCTGACGGTGCGCATAAGCTGAGGTGATGCCGTGGACCGTCCGAACCTGCCCCTGAACGGGCTGCGCGCCTTCGAGGTCGCCGCGCGACAAGGCAGTTTCACCCGCGCCGCGATCGAGCTGCGGGTCACCCAGGCCGCCGTCAGCCAGCAGATCCAACGGCTGGAGGATCTGCTGGGCCACCGCCTGTTCACCCGCGCCTCGACCGGACTGATCCTGACCGACATGGGGGCGGCGCTGCACCCGGTGCTGACGCGCAATTTCGACCAGATCGGCGCGGTGCTGGACCGGTTTCAGGCCGGCCGCCACCGCGAAACGCTGCACCTGGGCGTGGTCACGACCTTTGCCACCGGCTGGCTGATCGACCGTCTGCCCGCGTTCGAGGCCGCCCATCCCGACATCGCCCTGCGCCTGTTCACCCACAACAACCGCATCGACATCGCCAAAGAGGGTCTGCACATGGCCATCCGTTTCGGTGACCGGCTGGCGTGGCAGGGGCTGGACGCGGATCCGCTGATACACGCGCCGCTGACACCGCTATGTGCGCCCGCCTTGCGCGACAGGTTGCGCCATCCGCGCGACCTGGCGGGGCACCGGCTGCTGCGGTCCTATCGCGCGGACGAATGGGACCGCTGGTTCGCGGCGACCGGCACGCCATGTCCGCCGCTGGACGGGCCGGTGCTGGACAGTTCGGTCGCGCTGGCCGATCTGGCCGCGGCGGGCCTGGGCATCGCGTTGCTGCCAGCGGCGATGTTTTCGCGCCAGACGGATGCGGGCGCGCTGGTCCAGCCCTTTGCCACGCGCATCGATGCCGGTCGCTATTGGCTGACCTGGCCGCGGGGCAGGCCACCGACCCCCGCGATGCAACGCCTGCGCGACTGGCTGCAGGGCCAGACCGGATTTTCCGCCACCACGGGTTGAAGCCCGCCGCGGGCGGCACTATGGCCGACGCCGAAACGTCACGGCGCAGGAATGCTGTGCCACAGGAGGCTTTGGTGAAATCATTGGCATCACTCTCGCGGTTTGTCGGCAATACCTTTGCGGCATGGGTCGTCCTGTTCGCGGTGTTGGGCTTTCTGCTGCCCGACGTGTTCCGCCAACTGACGCCCTGGATCGTCACGCTGCTGGGGATCATCATGTTCGGGATGGGACTGACCATCTCGGGGCGCGACTTTGCCGAGGTGCTGCGCAGGCCCATGAATGTCGGCGTGGGCGTCGCATCACAGTTCCTGATCATGCCGCTGCTGGCGGTGGCGCTGACCATGATCATCCCGATGCCCCCCGAGGTGGCGGCGGGCGTCATTCTGGTCGGTTGCTGCCCCGGCGGCACGTCGTCGAACGTGATGACCTATCTGGCCCGCGGCGACGTGGCGCTGTCGGTCGCCTGCACCAGCGTGACCACGCTGATGGCGCCGATCGTGACCCCGTTCCTGATGCTGATGCTGGCCAGCGAATACCTGCCCGTCGATGCCTGGGCGATGTTCCAGTCCATCGTCAAGGTCGTGCTGTTCCCGCTGGCCCTGGGCTTTGCGGCGCAGAAACTGCTGCCGGCCTTTGTGCGGGCCGCGGTGCCCGCCCTGCCGCTGGTCAGCGTGACGGGCATCGTGCTGATCGTGGCGGCCGTGGTGGGCGCGTCCAAGGGCGCGATCGTCCAGTCGGGGCTGATGATCTTTGCCGTCGTCGTGCTGCACAACATGCTGGGTTATCTGATCGGCTTTGTCGCGGCACGGCTGGCCGGGCTGGACCTGGCCTCGCGCAAGGCCATCGCGATCGAGGTCGGCATGCAGAATTCCGGCCTGGCCGCGGCACTGGCGACGGCCTATTTCTCGCCGCTGACGGCGGTGCCGGCGGCGATCTTCAGCGTGTGGCACAACATCTCGGGCGCGGTCGTCGCCAACATCCTGTCGCGGATGAAGACCCGCTGACGGGCCTCAGCGCCCGGTGATGCCCTCGATCTGCGCGGGCACGCGGGGCTGGGTGACCAGTTCGGGGCGGCGGCGTTCATAGAACGCGTTGCCGCCCGTCGCCACGACATAGTGCATGTTGTTATAGGACGCCCGATAGCTGGCCGCGTGAAAGAACTGGGCGTTCTGGATCATCGGGTGGCGTTCACCGCGCAGCACCGACACCGCCGCCTCGCGCAGGCGCGGTGCCGATGCGCGATCCATCCGCCGGGTCAGGACGCCGGGCGCGAACTGGTTCTTTTGCCCGACCACGCCGCAGACCGACCGCGGATAGTTGCCCGATTGCGCCCGGTTCATGACCACGCTGCCGACCGCGATCATCCCGTCGCGGCTGGAACGGTTCGATTCGAAATACATCGCGCGCTCCATGCATTCCAATTCGCTCTGACGCTTGAAACCGCCGCAGGCGGTCAGCGATGCCAACACTGCCAGCAGCGCGGCCCCGCGCAGCATTCCATTCAAATGACCCATGCCCATCCTGCCCCTGCAGCCTTGTTGTTTTGCAAACCCTAGCAGCAGGCAGCCTGTGCGGACAACTGCCCGCACGATGGTGACGATGTCAGATCCCCGCGTCCGCAGGGCACCCTTATCATCGTACGGGGGGATGATACCTGTGCCCGCCATGATGGTCACGGAAGACATCGTTCCGGGCCGCGAACCGGTGGACAAGTTCGGGCGCATCGCGTCCTGCGATGTGGACCTGACGATTGCCCAGGCCCGCTTGACCAAGACCGCCATGACGCAGAGGTCATGTTGATCGACGGGCCGACCCCTGCCCTGAGCGATTGCGACAGACCTGCCGTTCGCCGCCATCCCCAATACCGACAGCGCGCGGCGAGGCGTGATCCGTGTCAGCCATCGTCTGTCCGGATTTTCAACATCGGCGACAACAATACCGTGTTTCGGGACGGCTCCCTTATCGGTGCCGGAACATTGGACGACAGCGACAGAAGCCGGCTGGTCGGGGACCAACCCGGGACCACGGGCTTCATCGCGGAAAACTCCCCGCGTACACACCAGCCGCCGCCGATCGCGCAGAAATAACACCGCAGCACCCGCGCAATATCCGACGGGATCGGGCCGGACAGCGACATTGGACCCCTCGTTCGGCCCGTTGGGACACACCGCCGGCATGATCACCAGCGCCGGGTCGACAGCGCACGCCCCCGTCATGCCTTCGACGCCGCGCTGTTCTGTGCGACGAGGACCGCAGGCGGTGCGGCGTGGTCCCGACGCGCGCAAACCTGCGCCTGGCCACGTTGGACCGTGTGTCCGTTCACGACCGCCCGCGCCAGGAACCGTGCCGCCATCCGGATGATCGAACGTTGGACATCTGCACCGCGCATTGGCCGGTGGACGCATCCACACGCGGCTCCGGTGCCAGGCGCGAAACACATCGCGTGACGTCCGGTTCTGCCCGTACCGGCGGGACAGTCTGTCATGGTTTCGTCGGACAAGGCGCGGGTCGCGGCCGGCCACGTGATCGTCATGTATGGCGGGCATAATGGATCAAGCCGCGATGTCGGTCGCAACGCCGCTGCATCTGCCGGCCCGAGACGCGGGGTCGGGCACCGTCGGTGGATACAGGATAGATCCAGGCAGGTTAGAGGATCACGTCACCACCGCATCGGCACATGATTCCGGCGCGGATCGCACGTGACCCACGGCGATACGGCACCCTGATCGCACTTGCGCGGCTGCGCAGCGTGGTGTCGATCATCATCGCGAATTTCCCTGGGTGTCGGACCATTGTCGACCTGCCGCGCCAGAGATGTATCAGCGGTATTCTGGTCATCAAAACAACGTTTGTGATCCTGATCCGCGACGTGAGCCTGTCGGTCGGATCGGTGATGGCGCTGGTGGGCGTGGTGTCGGCCAACACCGCCATGACGTCGGGCGGGGCTTGTTCGCGTCGCGCCCTGTCTGTTGCCGATCCCAATCGCCGAGGGCCGGATCACCGGCATCGTGATGAGCGCGGTTCGCGGTCCTGGTTTCTGTCGCGGCACTTGGGATGCTGTCGGCGGCCCGCAACGTGACGCTGATCCATTCGGGCGGTTGCCCGGTTCCGGTGCTGACCGACAGACATCGCAGGATCTGCACGGGCATCATCACTGGCATCCCGGTGCCGATCATCCTGTTCAGTACGGTCTTTGCGTTGACGCGTTTCGTCCTGACGCAGACCCGCCTTGGGCGACAGGTCCATGGCCTCGGCGGCAACCCCAATGCGGCTCAAATGTCCGGCCTGTCCCTCCGTGCCATCTCCTGCGCGGTGGCGGGATCGCATGCTATCTGCATGCCATCGCGGGGGTTGCGATCTGTCGCACCGGCCTTGGCGGGTGGCGTTGGCCGGGTCAACGTCACACATATCGACGCCCTGCCGATCAATGCGCTTTGGGTCGAAGTCCATGCTCAGCGATTGATAAAGGGGTGCTGACCAAAGCCGTCGTGATGCTGGACCGGTGCAGCACGACCGACAACGATTATCCAACGCGTGCCGGGACATGATGTCACCAAGAGAAAACCAGATCACGATAAGGATGACACCGTCCACCAGCGCGCGGGCGCAGGACGACATGATCGGACACCAGCATGGCCGGCCATGTCCCAAGGGCCCCGTTCATGTGACTGTGCTGGGCGGCGTGCGACAGCCATCAGGCCTGCTGAATTCGGCATGACCGAACAGCCCGGTATTGTGTGATCCTGGCACGTCAGACAGGCAACGGGTCGCGCGCCTAGGCGGGGGACCTGATAAAGAATGGGCTGACCGACACGGTTATGGCGGGCCAGATGGATGCAGTCCTGCAGGACAGCGAAAGCGCGGGCGTTCGGTTCCAGTCAAGTGGCGATCAGGGCGGTCAGGCCTGACGGTAAGCCCATGAAGGCGATCTGTAAGTTGTATCCGAACATGCCATGGAACAACCGTGCGAACACAGAGTACAACGGGCACTGGCCCCCGGTGAGGAAAGAGATTGTCGACACCCTGTTGGCCGTGCGCCAGTAGAATCAATTTCCTTCGACGACGGCGGGTCGGCCACCGGGATCAACCGCCCTTGGGAAAGGGCCTGCGCGATGGCCGCATCGCTCCATTTCAGCCTGGCCCGCATGGTCGTCCTGACGAAGAGGCGCTGATCCCCAGTGCCCAGTTTGCGACACCTGACGACATCGAAACCGCGATGCTGTTTATCGCATCAGGTGCAATCGCGATGATCGACAGGGCCGCACCTGATGATCCATGGCGGATCTAGGGTGCGATGCCGGATAACGAGGTGACGGCCTGACGGATACAGCGCTTTCCCAACCACCCTGACGATATCGGGGGCAAGACCAATGCCCGGCTCCCCAAGGCCCGTCGCGGTCCTGTTTGCAAAGGCTTTTTCAACCCGCCCGACTTCCTGTTCCGCTTTGCGCCCCGGGATCCCAGTGTCGGCGTCGTGACCAAAGGCGGCTCGGCACACAGGACCGCGCCGTCATCCGGTCGCGCGGTAGAGCGGTCGCGCGGCTGGGCGCGATCGTCGCAGAACTGGCCAGGGTGATCGTCGCGAACAATATGCATCTGTCCAAGATCGATGGCGTGTTCGTGGAAAGACCGCAATATCAGCATCACCAAGGGGTCCGGTCGCGCGGCTGCCCGACTGTCGGGCAAGCTGTTGAGCGCCGCCGTCATGGTACTGTCGGACGTGTTTATGTCGGCAATCGGCGGGCCGGTTGGGCCACATTACGGGTTCATGGGCCGCTCCATCCATGACCGGACGGCAAGCGACGCCGACGGATTTACGACGATGCTGAACCCCGGTCTGGCTAGTGTCACCAGACATGCGACGCTCCGGCGACAAGGCCGTGATTGACGCCCTGACCCGCCCATAATGGCCTTTGAGATGGCGCGCAGGGCCAGCATCGCGGCGGCACTGCAGCCCACGGCGCAAACGGCGCGACGAGGCGTTAGGGCATCGGTGCAAGATCGCCAGGCCGGGCCGCGCGGCGCGGTCGTGGGAACGGTCACGGGGGGCATGTCGATGCTGGCAGACAGCATGGGATGCCGGCTGGCACAGCCACGCCGTACCGGGACCGCGAGCAACGTGGGCGGCCCGTGCCAATCCCATCCGGCTTGCAGACCTTTCCGCGCCAAGATCCGATCCACCCCTCCCGCCACCTGTCCGGGCGCATCGCGGCAAGGCAACCCTATCTGACCGAGAGGGGTGGAATTCGGCAATCCCGGTCGCAGCGTGCCGTCGGAAAGTTGTTTCGTCGCCCATGCGTGGGCGTCGCATGTCGAAGCGCCTTCAACCAGACGCCGGCGCAGGGGCTGGCCTTTGCCGCGGCGTCGCTGCGCAGCGCGGTCGCCACCACGTCCGGCCTATTACATGCCAGCACGCTGCATCCGCGTTTGGCGCGGCAATGCAGGTGCCCCTGTCACGCGAGGCAAGTGTTTTTTTTACCGCCATGGCAGCGGATACCGCCGCCTGCGATCAGCCCAAGTCCCGCGACAGGGCCATGGTCGACGAACAGGTGCAGGCGGCCGACCCGGGCCTGCGCAACGCGGGTCGCGGGATCGATGCGCGCGTTTGTGGTCGCTATGATGGCGGTGCCGGCCTTGGCAAGGCAGATCGTTCCGGGGATTTCCTGACTGCAGCCGGACAGCACGATCCACGGCGGCATTACCGGGTGCCTGATCGAAGGTCATGCCCACCCGATCGTATGCTGGAGGAGCAGACCATCGGCACAGGCCCGGACAACCTGCGGTCCGTCCCACACCCGATCGGGTTCAGGGGGCATGGACCAGGCGATCCTGGCCGCGCCGCGCGGTCACCACGTCACCGTGATGCTGGCCGAGTCCGGCACGGCACGCCTGGCCTTCGCCCGCACGCGCCAACCCCTGCCGGACCGCACGCGCATCAAAAAGGTCATCAACCGTTCTGATGATGCGGTCACCGATACAGTGGCAGGCCCGCCGGAGGCGCACGGGGATGACCCGCGTCGTCGGCGCGCCCTGCGCCGCGCGCGCGAAAAGGGGCGCGCGTGCAGGGACGGTCGGCTGGGTCAATGGCGACACGCCGGCGGCACGGCGCGGTATGGCGGGGACCGAAGGCTTTCGTTGGAAACCTGTGCGTTCCAAACACTGCAGACCGACCAGCGTTGCTGCGAGATGGGGCTTGCGGTGAAGCCCGGCGCGTCCGTGGACAGCCAGAAGCCCGGCCTTCGTCGCAGCGCAGCCCACCTGATGGTGAAAGGAACGCGCCCCGCCGAAGGCAGGCCGCGCGCAGGGTCCAAGCGTATTGGACGATGATGGGGCACGACCATACCCCGGTGACCATGGCTTGCGTTTCGATCAACGGCCTGATGCTGGACCGCGAACGGACATCGCTGATCGACGGGCGGTTTCATTCCACGGCATGGATCACCATCAGGGATAGCGATTTCAGCGTGCATCGCAGCCATGCCTTGCCGATCCCGGCGCGGATCGCCATGTTAGCGCCTGACAGACGTGAAAGGACGACCGATGACCCCCCGCCGTTTCGATGCCGTGATCTTTGATCTGGATGGCACCCTGCTGGCCACCGAACAGATGACCATCGAAACCGGAGAGGCGGCGCTGGCCCGAATGGGCCGGGTGGCCCCCGACGGGCTGCTGGCATCGCTGGTGGGCATCGACGAGCCGACCTCGCGCGGGATCCTGCGTGAACATCTGGGTGCCGATTTCGACTTTGCGCACCTGGACCGCATATGGGCCGAAGCGTTGATCGAACGGCGAGACCGTGACGGCATTCCGCTGCG
This sequence comes from Paracoccus sp. Ld10, assembly GCF_045064235.1. NCBI lineage: Bacteria > Pseudomonadati > Pseudomonadota > Alphaproteobacteria > Rhodobacterales > Paracoccaceae > Paracoccus > Paracoccus sp. Ld10. The sequence goes on from NZ_JBISHD010000003.1 coordinate 40,725, forward strand.
CCCGCATGTCCACACGCTGCTGGACGCGCTGCGCGCGGCGGGGCTGCCCTTTGCGATCGCCACGTCCAGCACCCGCGATCAAGCGCGCGAAAAGCTAGCGGCAGCGGGGCTGACCGACAGTTTCGACATCGTGGTGACGCGCAGCGACGTGCCCAGCCCCAAACCCGCCCCCGACGTCTATCTGCTGGCGGCAGAGCGTCTGGGGATCGACCCGGCCCGCTGTCTGGCCTTCGAGGACAGCGATGTAGGCGCCATCGCCGCACGCGCGGCGGGCATGACCGTCGTGCAGGTGCCCGACATGGTGCCCCTGTCGGGACAGAATGCCGACTATCTGGCGCATGACCTGATCGCGGGGGCGCGCGGCATCGGTCTGCTGGCGGCCTGACCCGGTTGTGGCCCCCGCGACGCCCCGCTAAGGTGGCGCTGTGCCCGAGGGATCGATGACCGACACCAAGCCCGCCTACCAGGTTCTGGCCCGGAAATACCGGCCCGAGACGTTCACCGACCTTGTCGGACAGGACGCGATGGTCCGCACGTTGAAGAATGCATTCGCCGCCGACCGCATCGCGCAGGCATTCGTGATGACCGGCATCCGCGGCACCGGCAAGACGACCACCGCGCGCATCATCGCCAAGGGTATGAACTGCATCGGACCTGACGGCGAGGGCGGCCCCACGACCGAACCCTGCGGCATATGCGAGCATTGCGTTGCCATCGCCGAGGGTCGCCATGTCGACGTGATGGAGATGGACGCCGCGTCCCGCACCGGGGTGGGCGACATCCGCGAGATCATCGAATCGGTGCACTATCGGGCGGCATCGGCGCGGTACAAAATCTACATCATCGATGAGGTCCACATGCTGTCGACCAGCGCGTTCAACGCGCTGCTGAAGACGCTGGAGGAACCGCCCCCGCATGTGAAGTTCATCTTTGCCACGACTGAGATCCGCAAGGTTCCGGTCACGGTCCTGTCGCGGTGTCAGCGGTTCGACCTGCGCCGGATCGAGCCCGAGGTGATGATCGCCCTGCTGAGCCGGATCGCGGGGGCCGAGGGCGCGACGATCACCGACGATGCGCTGGCGCTGATCACCCGCGCCGCTGAAGGGTCTGCCCGCGACGCGACCAGCCTGCTGGACCAGTCGATCAGCCACGGCGCGGGGGAAACCACCGCCGAACAGGTGCGCGCCATGCTGGGCCTGGCCGACCGGGGCCGCGTGATCGACCTGTTCGAGATGGTGATGCGCGGCGATGCCGCAGCGGCCCTGACGGAGCTGCAATCGCAATATGCCGACGGGGCCGACCCGGTTGCCGTGCTGCGCGACATGGCCGAGATCACGCACTGGATTTCCGTCGTTAAGATCACGCCGGACGCGCTGGAGGATCCGACGATCTCTCCGGACGAACGGGCGCGGGGCAAGGATCTGTCGGAGCGCCTGCCGATGCGGGTCATGTCGCGGATGTGGCAGTTGCTGCTCAAGGCGCTGGAGGAGGTGTCCGCCGCGCCCAACGCGATGATGGCCGCCGAGATGGCGATCATCCGCCTGACGCATGTGGCCGACCTGCCCGACCCCGAGGCGCTGATCCGCCGCGTGCAACAGGCTCAGACGGCGGGCGATTTCGCACGCGGACCTTCGGTGGCGGGCGCGCCCGCGGCCCAAGCCCCGCAGGCGATGCGCCGCGCCCGCCCGGCACCGGCGGTCCAGGCGCACGGTTCCGTGGCACAGGCCCTGGCCGTCGCGCCGGAACTGGTCGAGAGCTATCCCGATTTCGCCTCGGTGATCGAGCTGATCACCCGGATGCGGGACATGACGCTGCTGGTGCTGGTCGAGCGCCACGTGTCGCTGGTGCGCTATGGCCCCGGCCGGATCGAGTACCAGCCCCGCAACAACCCGCCCGCCGATCTGGCACAGCGGCTGGCCGAGCGCCTGCGCGGCTGGACCGCCGGGCAGCGTTGGGCCGTCACAATCACGAACGAGGACGGCTATCCTACCATCGCCGAGACCCGCGAGGCCCAGGCCCGTGCCGACCGCGACCGCGCCCTGACCCTGCCAATCGTGCAGCAGGTGCTGGCGGCCTTTCCCGGCGCGACCCTGACCGGTATCACCCGCGCCGCCCCCCAGATTCAGGTCGCCGACCTGCCCGAGGGTGCGGCCAATCCCCATGACGCGACCAGCGGCCCCGTCGCCGAAGTCGAGGAATGGGACCCCTTCGAGGATGAGGACTGAACGATGATCAAGGGATTGGGCGGCTTTGGCGACATGGCCAAGATGATGACAGCCGCCAAGGACATGCAGGAGAAGATGGGCCGGATGCAGGAAGAGATGTCCCGCATCACCGTGACCGGCGAATCCGGCGCGGGACTGGTGCGCGCGACCTGTACCGCCAAGGGAGAGCTGACCGCGCTGGAGATCGACCCGTCGATCTTTGTGCCATCCGAAAAGGAGGTCGTCGAAGACCTGATCCTGGCCGCCATCAAGGAGGCCCAACGCGCCGCCGAAGAAAAGATGCAGGCCGAGATGTCGCGTATGACCGAAGGCCTGGGCCTGCCCCCCGGCATGAAGCTGCCCTTCTGATCGCGTGGAGCAGGGCGGCGACGACATCCAGGCGCTGATCGCACTGATGGCGCGGCTGCCCGGACTGGGGCCGCGGTCGGCCCGGCGCATCGTGCTGCAACTGGTGCGCCGGCGCAGCCAGCAGATGGTCCAACTGTCGCAACTGCTGGATCGCGTTGCGCGGAACTCACGCGAATGCGTGGTCTGCGGCAACATCACCGACCGCGACGAATGCGCGATCTGCACCGATCCTGCCCGCGCGACCGGAGAGATCTGCGTGGTTCAGGACGTGGCCGACCTGTGGGCGTTGGAACGGGGCCGGGCATTCCGGGGGCGCTATCACGTGCTGGGCGGCACCCTGTCGGCGCTGGATGATGTCGGCCCGGACGATCTGGGCATCCCCACCCTTCTGGCGCGCATCCATGATGAAACGATCACCGAGGTGATCCTGGCTCTGAACGCTACAGTCGACGGCCAGACCACCGCCCATTACATCGCCGATGCGTTGGAGGGATCGACCGTCGCCGTGACCGGCTTGGCCCAAGGCGTGCCCATCGGCGGAGAGCTGGACTACCTTGACGACGGCACCATCACCGCCGCCCTGCGCGCGCGTCGCAAGCTCTAGTTTAAAAAGGCCGCGTTCGGGAACGCGGCCTTTCCATCGGATCGTGGGCGGACGGGGGGTCCGGGGGGCTGGCCCCCCGTCCGTCGCGGGACGCAATCAGGCGTCCAGCTGGCTCACCCGCGGTGCGGATTTGGCGATCTCGACCCGGCGCGGCTTCAGCGCCTCGGGGATCTCGCGGACCAGATCGATATGCAGCATCCCGTCGACATGGCTGGCGCCGTCGACGCGGACATGGTCGGCCAGCGTGAACTTGCGTTCAAACGCGCGCGTTGCGATGCCGCGATGCAGGAAGGTCCGGCCCTCGTCCTCATCCGCACGGCGGGCCGAGACGATCACGGCACCGTCACGCATCTCGACGTTCAGATCGTCGGCGGCAAAGCCTGCCACGGCGATCGAGATGCGATAGGCATCCTCGCCTGTCTTCTCGATGTTGTAGGGGGGATAGGTGGTCGTGGCCACGTCGGCGGTCATGGCGCGGTCCATGACGTCGGCCAGACGATCAAAGCCGATAGAGGCCCGGTACAGCGGGGTCAGGTCGAAATTACGCATGTGTCACATCCTGTTCAAAGCGATGCAGAGATTGCCCCCCGAAACCGGGCGGGCAGGGAAACCGACGCCATCATGGCCGCCGGTGTCCTGAATCTAGATCGCCCGAACCGTGTTTCAAGCCCCCAGTGCTGCGGGTTTTGGCCCACCCGTGGCCCAGTCCAGCAGTTCCACCGTATGCACCACCGGAACCGTCGTACCGCCGCCGATCTGCATCATGCAGCCGATGTTGCCCGCCGCGATGATCTGTGGCGATACGGCCTCCAGCGTCTCGACCTTGCGGGCCTTCAACTCTGACGACAGCTCCGGCTGCAGCAGGTTATAGGTGCCCGCCGATCCACAGCACAGATGCGGGTTCGCCGGCTCCAGCACGGTAAAACCCATGCCCGACAACAGGTCCTTTGGCGCCGATTTGATCTGTTGACCATGCTGCAACGAACACGCCGAATGATAGGCGACGCGCATCCCCTGCCCCTGGTCGCCCACACGGTCGGGCAGGCCCAGCCCCACCAGGAACTCGGTCACGTCGCGGGCAAGACCCGCCACGCGGCGGGCGTCGGCCTCCATCGGGTCGCCCTTGAACAGGTGGCCATAATCCTTGATCGTCGTCCCGCAGCCCGACGTGTTGATGATCACCGCATCCAGCGGTCCACCATCTTCGGCGGCCAGCAGGCGACGGATGCTGTCGCGGGCGCGGGCCTTGCCGTCGGCCTCCTGCCCCATATGCAGGGTCAGCGCACCGCAACAGCCAAAGCCCTGCGGGATCACCACCTCGACCCCCGCCCGCTGCAGCAGGCGGATGGTGGCGTCGTTGATGTCGGTGTTCAGCGTCCGTTGTGCGCAGCCGATCATCAACGCGACCCGCGCGCGTCGGGCACCCTGCGCCGGAAAGGTCTGGCCGCGATCGTTGCGGCTGGCCGGGGGGATCGATTTCGGCGCCATGTCCAGCATCGCGCGCAGGCGCCGGTCCGGCATCAGCCCCTTGAACGGTCGCGCGATCCGCGCGCCCATCAGCGCCAACCGGAACCGCCCCGGATGCGGCAGCACAAATTTCAGCACCCACCGCAGCGCCCGGTCCGCGACGGGGCGGCGATAGGTTTCCTCGATATGCTCGCGGGCATGTTCCAGCAGATGCCCGTAATGCACGCCCGACGGACAGGTCGTCATGCAGGACAGGCAGCCCAGGCAGCGGTCGATATGCTTGACGGTCTTTTCATCGGCCGGACGGCCTGATTCCAGCATTTCCTTGATCAGGTAGATGCGGCCACGGGGGCTGTCCAACTCGTCCCCCAGCACCTGATAGGTCGGGCAGGTGGCCGTGCAGAAACCGCAATGCACGCAGGTCCGCAGGATTTTGTTCGACCGTGCGGTCATCGGGTCGGACAACTGTTCCGGAGAAAATTCGGTCTGCATCAGGCGGGGTTTCCAAACAGGCCGCGCGGGTCGAAACGCGATCGCAAATCGCGTTCCAGCCGGTCGGTGAGGGCGTCGGGTGCGGGCAGGATTGCCGGCGCGCCGGTGATGCGGCGGGCATGGCCCGAAAAGGTCGGGAGGTCGGGCATCTGGCCGCGCGGCAGGCGCACATGGATCAGCGCACCGCCCCAGTCCAGCGACCGGGGTTCCGGCAGGCGGGCCAGCAGAAAGGGTGCCTCGCTTGGCCGACAGGTGATGCGCCAGATATCGAGGTCGGGATCATGGATGTTTCGGCACAGCAGGTCCCAGGCTTCGGGGTCGCCGTCCTGCACGGTGCCGAAGGACGACAGTCGCGCGGTCAGATCCGCGGCACGGGCCTTGACCGAGGCAGCCAGCCCCTCCAACCGGATCAGCGCGCCGTGGCCGGGCAGCCAGGCCGCACCCGACACGTCAAAGGGCCCGCCAAGCGCGCCGGACAGCGCAGGCACCGCCGCCGCCGCATCCAGATCGGGCAGGGCCAGCGTTGCGGTGACAGGCGGCAGAGGGGCGGTGCGAAAGCTGATTTCGGTCAGGGCGCCAAGCGTGCCACGGCTGCCGGCCATCAGCTTGACCAGATCATAGCCGGTGACGTTCTTCATCACCCGCCCGCCATTGCTGATCACCTGACCCTGTCCGTCGACAAAGCGCACACCGATCATCGCGTCGCGCGCGGCTCCGGCCTGAACCCGGCGCGGACCGCTGGCATTGGTCGCGGCGACGCCCCCGATGGTCGATCCAGGCGCGTCCGAGGGTTCGAACCCCAGCATCTGGCCTTCTGCTGCCAAGGTCTGGCGGACCTCCTCCAGCGTGGTGCCAGCGCGCACAACCAGGGTCAGCGCCTCGGGTTCATACAGGGTCACGCCGGTCAGGGCGGTGGTGTCGATACGATCCCCCTGCCCCTCTCCGGGCCACAGGCGCGTGGCGCCGCCTGACACGGACACGGGGCCGCGGGCGTCGCGGATCATCTGGGCCAACTGACCCTCGGTTTCAGGCCGCATCGGCGGGCCTGTTCAAACGGCGGTCGCGACGCGGCGCGCTGACGTCCAGCGGGAACACCTTGGCGGCATTCAGCAGCCAATGCGGATCGAACGCATCCTTGACCAGCATCTGCGCCTCCAGATCGGCGGGGCGGAACTGTTCGCTCATCAGGTCCCGCTTTTCGATGCCAACGCCGTGTTCGCCGGTCAGGCAGCCGCCGACCTTGATGCACAGGCGCAGGATATCGGCACCCAATTCCTCGGCCAGGTCCAGGTCGCCGGGCTTGTTGGCGTCATAGATGATCAGCGGGTGCATGTTGCCGTCGCCCGCGTGGAACACGTTCGCAACGGCCAGCCCGTATCGCTGCGACAGATCGCCGATGCCGGCCAGCACAGTGGGCAGCGCCGTCACCGGAATGGTCCCGTCCAGACAGATATAGTCGCCCATGCTGCCCATCGCGCCGAACGCCGATTTCCGACCCTTCCAGATTCGGGCGGATTCATCGTCGGACCGGCTCTCGCGGAACTCGACCGGGTCAAAGGTCATGGCGATGTCGCGGATCAGGGTCAGCTGTTCGTCGATCTCTGCGGACGTCCCTTCGACCTCGACGATCAGCAGGGCCTCGCAGTCGGGATAGCCCGCGCCGGAAAACTCCTCGGTCGCCTTGATGCAGGGGCTGTCCATGAACTCGATCGCGACGGGGATGATGCCCGCGCGGATGATCGCGGCCACGCAGGCACCCGCCGTTTCAGCCGCGTCAAAGCCAATCAGCGCGGGACGTGCGCCCGCAGGTTTGGGCAGGATGCGCAACGTGGCCTCGGTCACGATGCCCAGCTGGCCTTCGGACCCGCAGACGACGCCCAGCAGGTCCAGACCCGGCCCCTCGCCCATCGGCCCGCCCAGATGCACCACCGACCCGTCCATCAGAACGGCGGTCACGCCCAGCAGGTTGTTGGTCGTGACCCCGTATTTCAGGCAATGCGCGCCGCCCGAGTTCATCGCGATGTTGCCGCCGATGGCGCAGGCCAGCTGGCTGGAGGGGTCAGGCGCGTAAAAGAACCCCAGACCGTCCACCGCGCCGGATACCGACAGGTTGGTGCGCCCCGCCTGGACGCGGATCAGCCGGTCGCCGGGGGCGATCTCCAGCACGTCGGTCATGCGCGACAGGCCGATGACGACCGCATCAGCCGTGGGCATGGACCCGCCCGCAAGGCTGGTTCCCGCGCCACGCGGCACCACCGGCACACGCAGGTCGTGACACAGGCGCAGCAGGCGCGATACCTCTTCGGTGGTGCGGGGCAGAACGACGGCCAGCGGCGCGCAGCGATAGGCCGACAGCGCGTCGCACTCATAGGCCCGTGTTTCCGCGGGGTCGTCGATGACGGCATCGGGCAAGGCCTGCCGCAACGCGTCGGTGATCACCTGCCTGCGCGCCAGAACGGTCGCGTCGGGTGGGGGCATCTGCATCATGGCCGGTTCTCCTCCCTGCCTGTCGCATCACGCTATGCCGCGCCGCGGGGGGTTTCAAGGCGCGACGTCCGGCCCTAATGTCGCGCCATGAACCTGCTTGACCAGTTTGCCGTCCATCCACTGGCCCTGCGCGACATGGTCGCGCTGGCTTTTCTGTTCACGTCATGGCTGGGCATCGGTTGGTTGACCGAACGCCCGCCCGCGGGGCAACCGTCGGTGTCCGTGCTGATGATGCGGTATCGCCGCGAATGGATGCGCCATTTCGTCGACCGCGAACCGCGCATCTTTGACGGCAACATCCTGGCCAGCCTGCGCGAAGGAACGGCCTTCTTTGCCAGCGCCTGCATGATCGCCACCGGCGGGCTGCTGGCGCTGATCGGCAATGGCGACCGCCTGCGCAGCGTCGCCAGCGGGCTGGAGCTGAACCCGGCATCGGATACGGGGTGGGAACTGCGGCTGCTGGTGCCGATGTTCTTTGTGGTGAACGCGTTTCTGAAATTCGTCTGGGCGCACCGGCTGTTCGGCTATTGCGCGGTCATGATGGCGGCGGTCCCCAACCGGGCCGACCACCCCGAGGCGATGGACCGCGCCATGCAGGCAGCCGACCTGAACATCACCGCCGCCCGCAGCTTCAATGCCGGGCTGCGCAGCGTCTATTTCGCGCTTGGCGCGCTTGGCTGGCTGACCGGGGCATGGACGCTGATGCTGGGCACGGCGATCGTGTTGTGGGTCACGTGGCGGCGCGAGTTCGCGTCGACCTCCCGGCAGGTCATCCTGCGGTCGTTGCCGCCCCCGGTGCTTTCCGTTCCTGTCGAACAGCCAGCGCCAGAACGACGGCCCCCGCAGCCGTAAGCGCCACACCGACCAGCCCCGGCGCCCGCCAACCCCAGCCCGCCGCCAGCGCCATCCCGGCCAGGAACGGCCCAAGCGCGTTGGCCGCGTTGAAGGCCGCGTGGTTCATCGCCGCCGCCATGTTCTGCGCCGAGCCTGCGACGTCCATCAGCCGCGTCTGCAGCGGAATGACCAGACCCGCGCCGGCCGCGATCAGGAACGACGACAGCACCATCAGCGGCCAGTTACCCACGGCCAGCGCGGCAAAGCCCTGGGTCGCGGCCATCGCGGCCAGGCTGGCGAATGCCGCGCGGTCAATGCCCAGAATTTCGGTCAGGCGTCCGGCGCCCCAGGTCCCAAGCGTGCCGCCGATGCCGAACACAGCCAGCGTCAGCGGAATGACGTATCCCGGCGCGTCGGTCGTGGCCAGGATCGCCGCCGTCAGAAAGGCATAGACCGCGAACAGCCCGCCGAACCCGATGGCCCCCACCGCCAGCACCCACAGGACGCGCGGGTTGCGCAGGGCCGCCAGTTCGTCCCAGGGGCGGGCGTCGGGGTTGCCGCCCACGCGGGGCGCCACGCGCAGGATCAACCAGGCCGACAACAGCGCAATCACGCCGGGCAACGCGAACCCCCACCGCCAGCCGATGCCCTGGCCCATCCAACCCGCCAGCGGTACACCCACGATATTGGCGACCGTCAGGCCCAGAAGGACGCGTGCCGCGCCGCGCGCCCGCTGACCCGCGGGCAGCGCGTCGGCCGCATACAGCATCGCCACGCCCAGAAACCCGCCATGCGGCAGGCCAGCCAAGAAACGCACGCCGACCAGCGCCGCCAGACCCGGCATGAAGGCCGCCAGCAGGTTCACCACCCCATAGAACGCCATCAGTGCCGCCAGATAGCGTCTGCGCGGCAGACGCGCGCCCAGCATCGCCGTGACCGGTGCACCCACCACCACCCCAAGCGCATAGGCGCTGATGACATGGCCTGCCTGCGGTTCGGTCAGGGCCAGGTCGGCGGCGAAATAAGGCAGCAGCCCCATCGCCGCGAATTCCGACGTGCCGATGGCAAAGGCGCCAAGCGCCAGCGCCAGGATCGCGGCGCGATAATCAGGGGTCGAGGTCATGGGGTGTTCCTGGGCCGGGGGTCAGTTCCTCACACCAGCTTGGGCCGTGTTTGGCAAGCCCCACACCGGCAGATCGGCATTGCATCATATGCAATGGGTCACAACAATCCGCGCTGCACCGCGACCCATATCGCCAATGCGGTCACGATCAACACCCCGAACGCGACCGCTGCGCCAAAGCTGACGGCCCTGCCCTGCCAGCGCGTGATCTCGCCCAACGGGCGCAGATGCGCGCTCAGCGCCGCGTGATCGCGCGCCAGACGGTCAGTGGGCAGCTGTCGCGCGACCTTTGGCTGGGCGGACATGCGGTCGGCCTCTGCCAGGCGGGCGGCGCGGCGGCGAAGGCCCGCAGGCAGCGCACCGCCCCGGCGGCGCAGCATCACGTGCAGCGGCGGGCGTTCACCACGCCGTGCGCCACCGAACCGCGACGCGATCAGGACCGCGATCTGATCGGCCATGGCGGGGATGTCCTGAAAACTGTGATCCTTGCGCATCATGGCGACAGGATAGACGGGATGGAAGCCGCGCGCCAGACGCCGTAAGCTGGCGTCATGAAGCTGAATCACACCGTCGCGGGCCCTCAGGGCGCCCTTCCCGTCCTGCTGGTGCATGGACTGTACGGCCAGGGCCGCAACCTGGGCGCGCAGGCCCGCAGGCTGGCGCAGACGCGCCGCGTGGTCACCGTCGATCTGCGCAATCATGGCGACAGCCCCTGGGACATGGACGCCGGCTATTCCGCGCTGGCGGGCGATCTGGCCGATCTGATCGGCGATCTGGGTGGACGGGCGGACGTGGTCGGCCATTCGATGGGCGGCAAGGCCGCCATGGCTCTGGCCCTGACGCGGCCAGAGCTGGTGCGGCGGCTGGTCGTCATGGACATCGCGCCTCTCGCCTATGACCACGACCAGACCCGCCACATCGACGCGATGGAGGCGCTGGACCTGTCCGCGATCAGCCGCCGCAGCCAGGCCGATGCGGCGATGGCGGATGGAGTACCCGATCCGGGTGTGCGGGCCTTTCTGTTGCAGAACCTGGACCTGAAGGCCGCGCCGCCTGCATGGACGCTGAATCTGTCCGCCTTGCGCGCGGCCATGCCGCAGATCGTGGGCTGGCCCGCGGACTTGCCGCAGGGCAGTTTTCCCGGCAAGGTCATGGCCCTGCGCGGCGCCCTGTCCGATTACGTCGACGATGACAGAGAAACCGCCCTGCGCACGCATTTCCCGCAGGTGCGCGTCGTTACGCTGAAGGACGCCAGTCACTGGCTGCATGCGGATGCCCCCGAGGCCGTGGCGGAAACGCTGGTCAGCTTCCTGGGGGACGGCAGCGAAGAGTCATAGGGAACCGCTGCGCGTGCGTGATCGCAAGGAAACGGACCTTGCGGCGCCTGCCGTATCGACATGCGATCCCCGGAACAGTCCGTGCTGCTGCCGGACATGATTTGAACCGGTTCGCACGGCGGTCAGGATCATCATCGATCGTCCCGCAGAGCATCGACCGCGACCGTTGGCGCAGCGTTGTGTCCCGCACAGGGCCCGGCATGGCGGCAATCTGTCCATGCAGTACGCGCCGCCCCTAGCAGCGCAGATCGACCATGACCACGGCCGAATTCGGCCCGCCCTGCGGCGTCAGGCTGTTGGGTATGGGACGGCATCCCGTGGCCTGTGCCGCGGCAGTCATCATCATGTCGGGAACGCGCCCGCGATCGGCGCGGTGCAGCCGATCAAGGCGAATCACCTGTGCCTCGGTTCCGCGGGGATAGACGGCAAAGCGCATCCCCTGAACCGTGACGTCCTGGCGCGCTGCGGCCAGAAAACCCGGCGACGGGGTGGTACAGCCCGACAGGGCCAGCATCAGGACAAGGGGGGCGGTCATGCGCATCATGCCCCCATTATCACACGCCGGGATTAATGGCAGGTTAACCCTGCTGCTGTTCCTCCAGCCGATCGGCAAGTGATTCGGCACGGGCGGCCAGTTCGGCCATCGCCTCGCGCAGGTCGGCGGGGATCACGGGAACCTCGACGCGGGGCGGGTTCTGCTGAAGCCTGTTCACATGGCGCTCGGCCTTTTCGGCGCGATCCTCCAGCGTGGCAAAGCGGTCGGCCAGCATCAGCCCCGCCAGCAACAACAACCGCGGTTCGGGGACGCGCCCGGCCTGTTCCAAGATCTGACGCGCCTCTCCGTCCAGGACGGCGGCGGCACGCTGCAACAGGCGCTCTTCGCCATCGGCGGCGCCGATGCGGTATTCCTTGTGTCCGATGGTGAATTCGACCTCGGCCATCTCAGCGCTCCTCGTGGTTGGACGACAGATCCTCGGGCAGACCGCCCGCATCGCCCCCGGCCTCGTCCGGCACGGTGCCGTCCAGGATGGGTGGTTCGTCGGCCAGCAGGCGCTCCAGCTCTGCCATGATCTCGCTCATCTGCGCCATCTCGGCGGCGCGGGCGGCGCGCAGGGCGGACAGTTCGGCCTGCAGCGCGGCCATCTGTTCATCGGCACCGATGCCCCCGGTCGCCTGCGCGTCCAACAGGTCGTGGTTGGCGGTGATCAGTGCTTCGTTGGCGGCGGACAGGTCGGCGGCCTGTTCGGTCGCGGCGTCCAGACGGGCCTGCAGATCGGCCAGAACGCCGTCTTCGGCGGCCACGGTCGCAGGGGGTGTCGGATCGGCAGGACGCGGGGCCGCGTCAAGCATCTTGTCCATCCGGTCAAGCGCGGCGCGCAGCCTGCGTTCGCTGGCAGTGATGTCGCTCATTGCGCGGGTCCTTTGGTGGCGTCTGTCAGACGTTTTCGCATTGCAGGCCCCGTAAGACAAGAACGGGCGGGAAAACCCGCCCGTTCGTTGATCACATGGGTTCAGCGCAGCTCTCGATGCTCGGCGATCAGGCCCTTGACCAGCGCATAGCACGCCCCCAACAGCACGATGGCAAAGGGAAAGCCCGTGGACACGGCCATGGCCTGCAGTGCGACCAGACCACCACCCATCAGCAGGGCGATCGCGACCGCCCCCTCGATGGCGACCCAAAAGATGCGCTGCGGGACGGGGGCGTTGATCTTGCCGCCCGCCGCGATCGTGTCGATCACCAGCGATCCGCTGTCCGACGAGGTCACAAAGAACACGATCACCAGAACGATCCCCACCAGCGAGGTGATGGAGGCCAGCGGCAGCTGCCCCAGCATGGTGAACAGCTCCAGCTCCAGCGGGGCGTCCAGGATGCCGGCGAACCCGCTGACGGTCATGTCGATCGCGGTGCCGCCAAGCGCCGTCATCCACAGGATCGAGATCAGCGAAGGCACGATCAGCACCGCGATCAGGAACTGCCGCACGGTGCGGCCGCGGCTGACGCGGGCGATGAACATCCCCACAAAGGGTGACCAGCTGATCCACCACGCCCAATAAAATGCGGTCCAGCCCTGGCGGAAGTTGTCGTCCGTGCGGCCGAAGGGGTTCGACAGCGGGATCAGTTCGGCCCCATAGGCGCCAAGGTTGCTGAAGAAGCCGCCCAGGATGGTCAGGGTCGGCCCAACCGCGATGACAAAGGCCAGCAGCACGATGGCCAGGACCATGTTCAGTTCGGACAGGCGCTTGACGCCCTTTTCGACGCCCAGCATGACGGACGCGCCCGCGACGAACGTGATGCCGACGATCAGGACGATCTTGTTGATGCTGTTGTTCTGAAAATCGAACAGATAGGCCAGCCCGGCCATCGCCTGTTCTGCACCAAGACCCAGCGACGTCGCCAGACCAAAGATTGTGGCCAGCACGGCCAGGATGTCGATGACATGGCCCGGCCAACCCCAGATGCGTTCGCCAAAGATCGGATAGAAGACCGACCGCAACGTCAGCGGCAGCCCCTTGTTATAGGCGAAGAGCCCCAGCGCCAGCGCCACGACCGCATAGATCGCCCAAGGGTGCAGACCCCAGTGAAAGATCGTCGCGGCCATGCCGATGCGGCGCGCGGCCTCGGGGTCGTCCAGGGCCGCGCCCAGCGGTGCCCAGTCGGTACGCACGCCGCCTTCGGTGACGGTGCCGCCCAACGCGGCCTGGAAATGGCCCAGCGGCTCGCTGACCCCATAGAACATCAGCCCGATGCCCATGCCCGCCGCAAACAGCATCGCAAACCAGCCGGTCAGGCTGAAATCGGGCGTGGCATCGGGTCCGCCAAGACGGATCCGGCCAAGCGGCGACACGATCAGCGCCAGGCACAACAGCACGAACACGTTGCCGGCCAGCATGAAGAACCAGTCGAGGTTGGACGTCAGCGCGTTGCGGATGCCCCCGAAGATCGGCTCCAGTTGGCCCGGAAACATCAGCGTGACGACCGTAAAGATCACCACCGCCGCGGCAGAGATGCCAAAGACCGGGTTATGGATGTCAAAGGGCAGCTTGCCCTGATGTTCGATATTGTCCTGACCGATGGTATAGTCGGTCTCGATGATCTCTGTCGGGCCCTCCGGCTCGGGCAGCGGCTCGATGCCGTCATCGGGTGCGGGCTCCGCCTTTGGTGGCGGGGCCTTGGGCGTCAGGGGCGGGTAACGTCCGCTCAGCGCGTCCTGTTCGCGCGTCCGGTCGCGGGGTGTGCCCGGCGTTCCCGGACCTTTCGGTGGTGTCTGTGACATCTGTCCCTTTCAGATTTGGTCTCGATCGGGTGGCAGGTCCTTGGACCCTTGGCGGAAATCCGCCGCGGAGGCTCACTCTTTCTCACATTTCGGTCAGAAAGGCCACTGTCCGGCATCTGGTTCCCTGCACCACAGGCGTTCCCTCCGTTGACTTTGTCCTCGACCGGGACAAAGCATTCGCGCTTTGCGCCCTGACGGAGACCCCAATGGGAAAAGTGAGTCGCAGCTTTGTCGTCATCGGGCTGGGCGCGTTCGGCAGTGTCGTAGCCGCGGAACTGGCGCGCTTTGGCAACCAGGTCATGGGCATCGACAAGGATCCGCGCCGTGTCGCGGCGCTGGCCGAACAACTGCCCGCATCGCTGATCCTGGACGCCACCGACGAAGGCGCGCTGCGCGAGGCTGGTGTCGACCGCTATGACGTGGGGCTGGTGTCGATCGGCAACAACCTGGAAAGTAACGTGATCGCCGCGATGAACCTGCGGCTGGTGGGGGTGGGCACGGTCTGGGCCAAGGCCGACAACCGCACCCATCACCGCATCCTGTCCAAGATCGGCGCCGACCGCGTCGTCATGCCGGGGCTGGAGATGGGCCGCCACACCGCGCAGATGCTGAACAACCCGGCGGTCCAGGACTATGTCAGTTTGGGCAACGGCTATTCGGTGGTGAACCTGATGATCCCGCACCGCCTGTCGGGCCGGACCCTGTCGCAGCTGAACCCCGGCCCGGGAATCGAGATCCTGGGCATGATGCGCGGCACCGAATATCGCGACATTCGCGGCGACGACCCGGTCCTGCAGGCCAACGACCGCCTGCTGCTGCTGGGCAAACGGGTCGATCTGACCAGCTTTGGCGACCGGCTGTGAAACGCCCCCGTCCCACGGCCCTGCGCCGTTGGCTGGCACGCACGCCGCCACCCGCGGTGCTGGCGGTGGGCTATCTGACGCTGATCACCGTGGGCGGGCTGCTGCTGATGCTGCCGCCCATGACGCATGTGCCGATCACGCTGTCGGACGCGCTGTTCACCGCGACCTCGGCGGTGACGGTGACGGGGCTGAACGTGGTCGACACCGAACTGGTCTTTGCGTTCTGGGGAGAGCTGGTCATCGCGGTGCTGATCCAGATGGGCGGGCTGGGCCTGATGACATTCGCGGTGTTGATCTGGTCCGCCCTGGGTCGTCCCCTGGGCATCACCCAAGGAACCTATCTGCGCGAGGACCTGAACCAGACATCCTATGTCAAGCTGACGCGACTGGTCTGGACGATCCTGCGCATCGTGGTCATGGCCGAGGTGGCGGGCGCGATGCTGCTGTGCCTGTCCTTCATGCCGCATCATGGCCTGGGACCGGGGCTGTGGCACGCGATCTTTCACTCCGTCTCGGCGTTCAACAACGCGGGCTTTTCGACGTTTTCGCCGGGGCTGACGGGGTACGCGCTGGACCCGGTGGTGAACGTCGTGATCCCGGTCCTGTTCATCGCGGGGGGCATCGGATACGTCGTCATCGCCGATCTGTACCAGCGCGCGTTCTGGCGCGGCTGGTCGCTGCATACGCGGATGATGATGGTCGGCACCGCGGTCCTGATCGTCGGCGGCGTGGCCATGACCGCAATCCTGGAATGGGACAACCCGCGCACGCTGGCGCAATATGACAGCATCACCGCCCGCCTGACCGTCGCGTGGTTCCAGGGCGTGACCACCCGCACCGCCGGGTTCAATTCGACCGACATCGCGGGGTTGGAGGATTCGACCTCGTTTCTGTACATGATCCTGATGATCATCGGCGCGGGTCCGACATCGACCGGGGGCGGGCTGAAGGTCACGACCGTCTTTGTCATGCTGCTGGCGACCTGGGCTTTTCTGCGCCGCCGGACCGAGGTGACGGGGTTCGGACGGTCCATCCCGCTTGGCGACGTGCTGAAGGCGATGGCGCTGATGGCGATGGCATCGGCCGTCATCGTCACCGCGATCTTTCTGTTGCTGATCAGCGAAGGGGACGATTTCGTCGATATCGCGTTCGAAGTGTCGTCTGCCTTTGGCACGGTCGGGCTGTCGCTCGCCTATACGCCGGAACTGTCGGATTTCGGACGGGCGGTCATCATGGTGGTGATGTTTCTGGGCCGGGTCGGGCCGCTGACCTTGGGGTTCTTTCTGGCCACGCGCATGGTGCCGCGCGTGCGTTACCCCACAGGCCAAGTGCATCTTGGCTGATCCGCGCGCCGCGCCTATAAGGCGCGGTGACAGGAAGGACATCCCATGCGCCAGGCGACCATCACCCGCAAGACCTCGGAAACCAGCATCGAGGTGACGCTGAACCTCGACGGCACCGGGGTCTATGACAACCGCACCGGCGTGGGGTTCTTTGATCACATGCTGGACCAGCTGTCGCGGCATTCGCTGATCGACATGACCATCCGTGCCGACGGCGACCTGCATATCGACGACCACCACACGGTCGAGGACACGGGCATTGCCATCGGCCAGGCCCTGGTCGCGGCGCTTGGCGACAAAAAGGGCATCCGCCGTTACGGCAGCTTTCTGCTGGCGATGGACGATTCGCTGATCCGCGCCGCGCTGGATCTGTCGGCGCGCCCCTATCTGGTCTGGAACGTCGATTTCCCGTCCGAAAAGATCGGCACCTTTGACACCGAACTGGTGCGCGAGTTCTTTCAGGCGCTGTCGACGCATGGTGGCATCACCCTGCATGTCGACCGCATCCACGGGTTGAACAGCCACCACATCGCCGAGGCCGCGTTCAAGGCCGTGGCCCGTGCGCTGCGCGAGGCGGTCGAGCCTGACCCGCGCATGGCGGGCGTTCTGCCCTCGACCAAGGGGGCGTTGTGATGCGGGTCGCGCTGGTCGATTACGACAGCGGCAACCTGCATTCGGCCGAAAAGGCGTTCCAGCTGATGGGCCGCGACGCGGGCGCCGAGGTGGTCGTGACATCCGACCCCGACGTGGCCGCGCGCGCCGACCGGATCGTGCTGCCCGGCGACGGGGCATTCCCCGCCTGCCGCACCGCCCTGGGCGAGGTGGACGGCATGGCCGAGGCGATCCAGGATGCGGTGATCACCCGCGGTGTTCCCTTCATGGGCATCTGCGTCGGCATGCAGATGCTGGCGACGACCGGTCACGAATACCGCCAGACCCCCGGCCTGAACTGGATCGGCGGAGAGATCCGCGCCATCGCCGCCCCCGGCCTCAAGGTGCCGCATATGGGCTGGAACGATCTGGTCGTCGACCACCCCCACCCCGTGATGGAGGGGATCGTCACAGGCGACCACGCCTATTTCGTGCACAGCTGGCAGTTCCAGGTGACCGACCCCGCGCATCTGCTGGCCCATGTCGATTATGGCGGCCCGGTCACGGCGGTGGTCGGGCGCGACAACATCATCGGCACCCAGTTCCACCCGGAAAAATCCCAAGCCGTGGGCCTGCGCCTGATCGCGAACTTCCTGCGCTGGAACCCCTGAGGCGACCACTGGATTTCCTGCCGTCTTTGGGGTTTGGTACCGCAAACGGACAGGAGACACCGATGGACGATCTGGAACGCCGCATAGCCGTGGCCCGCGGGGACCGTCCCGCCGACCTGATCCTGCGCGGCGGCCGGGTGTTCGACCTGATGACGGGCACGATGATGCCGGGCGACGTGGCCATCTGCGGCGATCGGATCGCGGGCATCGGCGATTACGACGGCGACCGGGTGATCGACGTCACCGGCCTGGTGCTGGTGCCGGGCTTCATCGACACGCATCTGCATGTCGAAAGCAGCCTGGTCACGCCCTTCGAATTCGATCGCTGCGTGACGCCGCGCGGCGTCACCACCGCCATCTGCGACCCGCACGAGATCGCCAACGTCATCGGACTGGACGGCATCCGCTATTTTCAGCAGGCGTCCGAACACCTGCTGATGGACCTTAGGGTCCAGCTGTCCTCCTGCGTACCGTCGACCGAGATGGAGACGTCGGGCGCGCGGATCGACGCGGACGATCTGGCGCAGGTCATGGGCCACCGCTCGGCCATCGGGCTGGCCGAGTTCATGAACTATCCCGGCATCATCCACCGTGATCCGGGCGCGATGGCCAAGCTGCGCCTGTTCAAGGGCGGCCATGTCGACGGCCACTGCCCGCAGTTGTCGGGCCTGGACCTGAACGCCTATATCGCCGCCGGCATCCGCACCGAACACGAGGCCACGACCGCCGAAGAGGCACTGGAAAAGCTGCGCAAGGGTATGCGCGTGCTGATCCGCGAAGGTTCGGTCAGCAAGGATCTGGATGCCCTGCAACCGATCCTGACCGACGCGACCAGCGCATACCTGTGCCTGTGCACCGACGACCGCAACCCGCTGGACATCGGCGAACACGGGCACCTGGACTATATGATCCGCCGCCTGATCGCGCTTGGCACCACGCCGCTGGCGGCCTATCGCGCCGCGTCCCTGTCCGCGGCCGAGGCGTTCGGCCTCAAGGATCGCGGGCTGATCGCGCCGGGCCTGCGCGCCGACATCGTGGCCATCGACAGCCTGGAGGGGTGCCACGCGCAACTGGTGCTGACAGGCGGACGGGTCGTGGATGACGCGGCCTTTGCCGCGCGCAACACGGTGGCCCCTGTCGGGCGAGCGTCGGTCAATGCGCCAAAGGTCGCCGCGCAGCATTTCCGCTGCACCGGCAACCGGACGGAAACCCCGGTGATCGGCATCCTGGAAGGCAAGATTATCACCGAACACCTGACCATCAACATTCCACCCCAGGACGGCGACAAACGCCCCGATCCGTCCCGCGACCTGTCCCGCATCGCGGTCATCGAACGGCACGGCAAGAACGGCAACATCGCCACAGGCTTTGTGCAGGGGTTCGGGCTGGAACGGGGGGCCATCGCCTCGACGCTGTGCCACGACCACCATAACATCGCGGTCGTCGGCGTGGATTATGCGGACATGGCGCTGGCCGCCAACCGTCTGACCGACCTGGAGGGGGGCTTTGTCGTGGCCTTTGACGGCCAGATTCTGGCGGAACTGCCCCTGCCCGTCGCGGGGTTGATGAGCCTCGACCCGTTCGAGACCGTCCGTGACACGCTGATCGCCCTGCGCGCCGCGGCCCGCACACTGGGCACCACGTTGGAAGAGCCATTCCTGCAACTGGCCTTTCTAGCCCTGCCGGTCATTCCCGCGCTCAAGATCACCGATCGCGGCATGGTCGACGTCAACAAATTCGAGATCATCGCCCCCTGAGCGCTGATTGGCCTGAATACGCGCGGAGGCGGGCCCAGAGACAGGACGGCAGCCCCCCTATTGACCGCGGACGCGCAGGACCTCGGCCACGGCACGCGCCACCGCATCATCGATGCTCAGCATGCTGGTATCCAGCACGACCGCATCCGCCGCGCGGCGCAGCGGTGCGGCCGCACGTTGGCTGTCGCGCATATCGCGCTCGCGCAGTTGCGCCAGCATTTCGGCGGCATCCGCGCCCAGTTCAGCGGCACGCCGCGCCGCCCGCACCTCGTCGGACGCGACCACGTACAGCTTGACCGCCGCGTCAGGGCAGATCACCGTGCCGATATCGCGCCCGTCCAGCACGGCGCCCGGTTCCTGCGCGGCAAAGCGGTGCTGGAACGCGACCAGCGCGGCACGCACCTCGGCTATCGCCGCGATCCGGCTTGCGGCCTGCCCCGCCTCCGCACTGCGCAGGTCAGGCCGGGCCAGGTCATCCGCATTCAGCGTCTGCGCAGCGGCGACCGGATCGCCGCCCTTCGCACCCGTCGCGCGATACAACAACCCGGTATCCAGGTGATGAAATCCGAATCGGTCGGTCAGGGCGCGGGCGATGGTGCCCTTGCCCGATGCGGCGGGTCCGTCGATGGCGATGATAAAGGGCATTGCAGGCAATCTGTGCGTTGGAAAGAGAACGGGATGTCCGGCATCCTTCGCATGCCGGCGTCCACGCGTCCAGCATCCCCGACCCGTCCTCCACGCGCCCCGGGGATCCAAGGGCCGCTGATTGCGTTCACGACATTAGCTCTTGGCAATTGACGCGCTGCGCAGTCCTATGCACCTTTGAGAAAGAATTGAGTTTTAAAATAGATGTTATCAGGTTTCATAGAGCAACTTCTGGACGCCCCCACCATTCCCGACATCCGCGCCGTATTTCTAAGGGCGGTCGGACATCTGGGGTTCGACCATTTCTTTTACGCCGCACGTTTCATGCTGACGGTGCCAAAGGTGCTGCTGCGCGACAACCCAGTCGTCTTCAGCAATCTGCCGACCGAACTGATTGAACAGGCCCAGAAATTGCGGGACCTGGATCAGGACACGTGGGTGGAATGGGTGCGCAACAATGACGGCGATATCGCGGCGCAGGATCTGCAGGATCTTTTTGGACCGTCCCGTTCACTGGCGTTGGCGGCGAGCCACGGATTAGGCCATGCACGGATCATCAGCCTTCGTGACAAGGTGCTGCACAGCGTAGGTGCGGTCGTGGTCGCGCCGCATCCCGGCGCAGACGCTGACCACCTGCGCGATTGCTGGACACGGTCAGGGCGCGAGGTGCGTGTGCTGGCCTGGGTGATGCACATGCGCATCGCCACGATGCAGCGCAACCTGCCCAAGGTCACCCTGACCCCGCGCCAGCGCGAGGTTCTGGGATGGCGTTCCGCGGGCAAGACCGTGGGCGAGATCGCGGTGATTCTGGGCATCACCGCCGCCACGGTGGAAAAGCACATGCGTCTGGCACGCGAAGCCCTGGGGGTCGAAACCACGCCGCAGGCCGTCCTCAAGGCCCACGTGACGCATCAGCTGTTCCAGCCCGCTGAGGCCTCGCTGACGTTGGGCGGCAAGAGGTAGGGTTTTCCACCGTTTCCACCGACGGTGAAACCGCGTCACATCACCGCGTTCCGTGAGTGGTGACACGCAAGTGTCAGGAACGGGCGGCGTCCGGCTGGGTTGCCTTGGCCGGACGTCGTCACCAGACACCCGAAACGCGAAATGCCGGCCATAGGGGCCGGCATCCGTGTCATTGCATCGTCAAAAGATCAGGCGCCGCTGAGGGTCTTGGCGACCTCGGCTGCGAAATCCTCTTCCTTCTTTTCGATGCCTTCGCCGACCATGACGCGGGCATAGCCCGTGATCTGGACGCCGGCTTCTGCCGCGGCCTGCTCGACCGTCAGATCGGGGTTCATCACGAACGCCTGGCCCATCAACGTATTCTCGGCCACGAACTTCTTCATCCGGCCCGGGATGATGTTGTTCTGGATCACGTTCTCGGGCTTCGGCTTGGCCGAAGAGGCATTCTCTTCCAGCGCCTTGGCGGTCTGAACCTGCAGCTCGCGCTCCAGCGCGGTGGGGTCCATGGTCGCCTCGGACAGCGACACCGGGTTCGTCGCCGCGATGTGCATGGCGAACTGCTTGCCCACGGTCTGTGCCTTGTCCGCCGGACCCGACAGCGCAACCAGCACGCCGATCTTGCCCAAGCCATCGGAAGCGGCGTTGTGCACATAGGACACGACGGTCTCGCCTTCCAGGACCTGCACGCGGCGCAGGGTCAGGTTTTCGCCGATGCGGGCGATGGCGCCGGTCACGACGTCCGCGACAGGCTTGCCGCCCAGATCGGCCGCCTTGAGCGCCTCGATTTCGTCCGCACCATTCAGTGCGACACCGGTGATGTCACGGACCAGCTGCTGGAAATCGGCGTTCTTGGCGACGAAATCGGTTTCCGAATTGACCTCGACGGCCACGCCGCGGCCACCCGAAACCTGCACGCCCACCAGACCCTCGGCGGCGACGCGATCGGCCTTCTTGGCGGCTTTCGCCAGACCCTTGGTGCGCAGCCAGTCAATGGCCGCTTCCATGTTGCCGTCGGTTTCGGTCAGGGCCTTCTTGGCGTCCATCATGCCTGCGCCGGTGGTCTCGCGCAGTTCCTTCACCATCGCTGCGGTGATTGCCATGTCCATCTCCTATGTGTTCAACGCGTCAGGCGGGGCATATCCCCGCCTGACGACAATCCGATGAATGGGTGGTTCCGGGCGGATCAGGCCTCGGCTGCGGCCTCTTCGGTGGCCGGCTCGTCCATCAGCTCTTCCGGCGCATCGGCCAGCGAACCCAGGTCGACGCCCGACGCACCCATGTGCGCGGTCATGCCGTCCAGGGCCGCACGGCTGACCAGGTCGCAATACAGCGCGATGGCGCGTGCCGCGTCGTCGTTGCCCGGAATGATATAGTCGATGCCATCGGGCGAGCAGTTGGTGTCGACGACGGCCACGACCGGAATGCCCAGCTTCTTGGCTTCCAGGATGGCCAGGTCTTCCTTGTTGACGTCGATCACGAAGATCAGGTCGGGAAGGCCGCCCATGTCGCGGATGCCGCCCAGCGAGGCTTGCAGTTTGGTCTGCTCGCGCTCCAGCTGCAGGCGCTCTTTCTTGGTCAGACCCTCGGCGCCACCGGCCATGGTCTCATCAATCGCCTTCAGGCGGTTGATCGACTGGCTGACGGTTTTCCAGTTGGTCAGCGTGCCGCCCAGCCAACGGTGGTTCATGTAGAACTGTGCCGACTTTTCAGCTGCTTCCGCGATGGAACGCTGTGCCTGACGCTTGGTGCCGACGAACAGCACGCGGCCGCCTTTGGCAACGGTGTCGCGCACGACCTGCAGGGCTGCATCCAGCATCGGCAGCGTCTGGGTCAGGTCCAGGATGTGGATGCCGTTGCGGTCACCATAGATGAACTCGCCCATGCGGGGGTTCCAGCGTTGGGTCTGGTGACCATAGTGAACGCCAGCTTCAAGAAGCTGACGCAGCGAGAATTCGGGAAGCGCCATGAGGAGTTCCTTTCCGGTTTGCGCCTTGGCAGGGGGTCTCAGGGCGGATGCCCCAACCGGTGGACCTTTGCGGATATGTCCCGCAAGGCCCTCCCCTGCCTGTGAAGTAGGCGCGCGATAGCCCTTGTGCGGGCGAAACGCAAGCGGTTTCGCTGTGGCATTCCTGCAGATGGCCCTGCGATCGGCATTGGCGCGCCCTTGCATCGGGCCGGGCTTTGGGTTCAGGTTCGCGCCACATCCATTCATTATCAATAGGCTCGCCATGACCCCCCAAGATCAGTCCCGGCAGACGAAATCCCTGTGCCAGCTGGCCCCGGTGATCCCGGTCATCGTCATCAAGGACGCCGCCCATGCCGAGGCGCTGGCACGCGCGCTGGTCACCGGCGGCCTGCCGGTGCTGGAGGTCACGCTGCGCTCGGACGCGGCACTGGACGCGATCCGCGCCATGAGCCGCGTGGACGGCGGCCATGTCGGCGCCGGAACCGTGCTGACCCCCGACGACGCCAAGCGCGCCAAGGACGCGGGCGCCAGCTTTGCTGTATCCCCCGGCCTGACAGACCGCCTGATTGCGGCCTGCGAAGAGCTGGAGCTGCCGTTGCTGCCCGGCGTCGTCACCGCATCCGAGGTCATGTCCGCAGCCGACGCGGGCTTTGACATGCTGAAGTTCTTTCCGGCCGAGGCCGTGGGCGGCGCGCCTGCGCTGAAATCGCTGGCAGGCCCCCTGCCCCGCATTAGCTTTTGCCCCACAGGCGGCGTGACGCCTCAGAACGCGGCCAACTATCTGTCCCTGCCCAACGTGATCTGTGTCGGCGGCAGCTGGATCGTGACCGACGCGGACATGGCCGCCGGCAACTGGCAGGCGATCGAGGATCGTGCCCGCACCGCGTCGGCCCTGCGCGGCTGACACGATGGATCTGGCGCGCGCCCGGCGCAATGTCGTCGTCCTGGTTCTGGCGCAGGCAATCCTGGGCGCGCAGATGTCGGTCATCTTTATCGTCGGCGGGCTGGCGGGTCAGATCCTGTCGCCCCACCCCTGTCTGGTGACGCTGCCCCTGTCGATGATCATCCTGGGCTCGACCCTGTCGGCGCGGCCGCTGGCACGCTTCATGCAGGCGCGCGGGCGACAGGCGGGGTTCCTGCTGGCAGTGGCGGCGGGGGGTCTGGGCGCGGCCGTGGCGGCGGCCGGGCTGTGGTTGGGGTCGTTCGGGCTGTTCATGGCCGGTTCGGCCCTGACCGGAATCTATATGTCGGCACAGGGTTTCTATCGCTTTGCCGCCACCGACACCGCGCCCGAAGATTACGCGCCCAAGGCCATCAGCCTGGTCATGGCCGGGGGGCTGGCCGCTGCGATCATCGGGCCCGCGCTGGTGCGGATGACCAGCGACCTGACAGCGGTACCGTTCCTTGCGACCTATCTGGCGGTGATCGGGCTGAACCTTGCGGGGCCGCTGCTGTTCGCGTTCCTGGACATTCCCCGCCAACATGGCCAGCACATGCGCGCTGACGATGTTGGCGGCATCCGCCGGGCGCCCGATGGGGCAGATCCTGCGGACCCCTGCCATTGCCGTCGCGATGGTGTGCGGGATGGTATCCTATGCGCTGATGAACCTTGTGATGACCTCGACCCCGCTGGCGGTGGTGGGCTGCGGCTATGACACGGCGGATGCCGCCAACATCGTCAGCGCGCATGTGCTGGCCATGTTCGCGCCCAGCTTTTTCACCGGCCACCTGATCGCCCGGTTCGGGCCGGAACGGATCGTCGGGCTGGGGCTGGCGATCCTGGCCTCGGCGGGGGCGGTGGCGCTGTCCGGCGTGGCTCTGGAACAGTTCTACCTGGCGCTGGTGCTGCTGGGGATCGGCTGGAACTTTGGCTATATCGGGGCTACGACCATGCTGACCCGCGCCCACGCCCCCGAGGAACGGGGCCGCGTTCAGGGCATGAACGATTTCGTGGTCTTTGGCGGGGTCTTTCTGGCGTCGCTGTCGTCGGGCGGGCTGATGAACTGTTCGGGCGGCTCGATCGTCGCGGGCTGGAACGCGGTCAATCTGGCGATGCTGCCCTCTCTGGTGCTGGCAGGCGGGGCGCTGATCTGGCTGGTCATGCGCCCGCGCCCCGCCTGAGGTCAGATCAGCGTCTTTTGCTCTGGCGGGGCAGGCTTGCGCCGTTTCGGCTTTTCGGGGGTGGCGTCCGGGCGCACGGCCAAGCGAAGATCGCCCGCGAACTGCAGCTCCATCCGGGGGGTCCGGGCCGCCGCTTCGGGCGTGGTGACCACCCCGCCATCGGGGCCGCGCACGATCACGAACCCGCGCCGCAACGTCTGGTCGTGCCCAAGCGATTGCCGCATCCGGTCCAGCCGCGCCAACGCATCCTGCCGCCGCAGGCGGGCGCGGGTCATCGCCGCGACCAGACGCTGATCCAGATCGGCCAGCCGCGCGCCCTGCTGCGCCACCGCGCGCCGTGTGGTCGCCACGACCCGCGTCAGCGAATTATCCAATCGGTCGCGCAGCTGCGCCAGCCGGTCACGCGGGCGTTCCAGCCGCCGGATGCGGGCGCCGTCCAGCCGCATCTGCGCCCGGTCCAGCCCTGCCCGCTTGCCCTGCGTGAACTGGCGCAACATCGCCGCCGGCATCGGACGCGAGGCCAGCTGTTGCCGGCGCGCTCGGGCCAGTTGCCGCAGCGCCGGTTCCAGCCGCCCACCCCACAGGTCCAGCCGCTGCCGCGCGCCTTCGGTCAGGGCGGCGGGGCGGCCCAGGGCGCGGGACAGATCGCGCAGGCGTTGACGCGGACGCTGAATCGCCTGCGCGTTGCAGCGCGCCATCCGCGCCCCGGTTTCCGCCAGACGCGCGGCCAGATCGGCGCGGACAGGCACGGCCATCTCGGCGGCTGCGGTGGGCGTCGGCGCCCGCATGTCCGAGGCGAAATCGATCAGGGTCGTGTCCGTTTCATGTCCCACGGCGGAGATCAGGGGAATGGCGCTGACGGCAACCGCGCGCACGACCGACTCCTCGTTGAAGCCCCACAGATCCTCCAATGACCCGCCGCCGCGGGCCACGATGATCAGGTCGGGCCGTGGGATCGGCCCGTCCGGCGTCAGCGCGTTGAACCCCTGGATCGCGGCGGTCACCTGCGGCGCGCAGCCCTCGCCCTGCACGGCCACGGGCCAGATGATCACGCGGGTCGGAAAGCGATCGCGCAGCCGGTGCAGGATGTCGCGGATGACCGCGCCCGAGGGCGAGGTCACCACCCCGATGACCCGAGGGAGGAACGGCAGGGCACGCTTGCGGTCCTGATCAAACAGCCCCTCGACCGCCAGCGCCTTGCGGCGCTTGTCCAGCATCGCCATCAGCGCGCCGGCGCCTGCAGGTTCGATCTGATCGACGATCATCTGGTATTTCGACTGACCCGGAAACGTTGTCAGGCGTCCCGTTGCGATGACCTCCATCCCCTCCTCGGGGCGCTGGATCAGGCGGGCGGCCTGCCCCTTCCAAGTGACGGCGGCCAGCACGGCGCGGTCGTCCTTGAGGTCGAAATACAGGTGCCCCGATCCGGGGCGGGACACGCGGCCGATCTCGGCCCGCACGCGAACGCGGCCGAACTGGTCCTCGATGCTGCGTTTGACCGCGCCGGATAGTTCGGACACGGTGAATTCATGCGCGTTGCTGCCCGGCTCGGGGGCATCGTCCATGTCGTCGTCCAGCAGGTCCATGCGTCTTGTTCCCTTGTCCCGGCCAGACTAGAACGCCGCAAGGTCAAGCGAAAGGGCGGCAGATGAATATCCTGATCCTGGGCGGCGGCGGGCGCGAACATGCGCTGGCATGGGCGATCCGGCAGAATCCGAAATGCGACCGCCTGATCGTGGCACCCGGCAATGCGGGCATCGCGGGCGTTGCCGAATGCGCGGACCTGGACGTGCTGTCGCGTGCCGAGGTGCTGGATTTCGCCGAAGGCAACGCCATCGATTTCGTCATTGTCGGCCCCGAGGCGCCGCTGGCTGCAGGCGTGTCCGACGCGCTGCGCGATGCGGGCTTTCTGGTCTTTGGCCCGTCGCAGGCCGCCGCCCAGCTGGAGGCATCCAAGACCTTCACCAAGGAAATCTGCGACGCCTGCGCCGCCCCCACCGCAGCCTGGGCCCGGTTCACCGACGCCGCCGCGGCCCGCGATCACGTGACCGCCCAAGGCGCGCCGATCGTGGTCAAGGCCGATGGGCTGGCCGCCGGCAAGGGCGTCACCGTGGCCGAGACGATCGATCAGGCCCATGCCGCCATCGACGACATCTTTGACGGCGCGTTCGGCGACATGTCCGTCGTGATCGAGGAATTCATGGACGGCGAGGAGGCCAGTTTCTTCATCCTGTCCGACGGCACCGATTGTCTGGCCATCGGCACCGCCCAGGACCACAAGCGCGTGGGTGATGGCGATACCGGGCCGAACACCGGCGGCATGGGTGCCTATAGCCCCGCCCCGGTGCTGACACAGGCGATCCAGGACCAGGTGATGGACCGCATCGTGCGCCCCACCATCGCGGAAATGGCCCGACGCGGCATGCCGTTCCAGGGAGTGCTCTATGCCGGGTTGATGATCGCGGACGGTCAGGCGCGGCTGGTCGAATACAACGTCCGTTTCGGCGACCCGGAATGCCAGGTGCTGATGATGCGGCTGGGCGGGCAGGTGCTGGACCTGCTCCTGGCCTGTGCCGAGGGGCGGCTGGCCGACACCCCCGTCACCTGGGCCGACGATCACGCGCTGACCGTGGTCATGGCGGCCGACGGCTATCCCGGCGCCTATGCCAAAGGGACAGTGATCGGCGGGCTGCAGGCCCTGCCCGAGACCAGCTTTCAGATGACCTTTCACGCGGGTACGGCCAACCGTGACGGCGCGGTCGTGGCCACGGGCGGCCGCGTGCTGGCCTGCACCGGGCGCGGCGCGACCCTGGCTGATGCGCATCAGCGCGCCTATGCGCTGGTCGATGCGATCGACTGGCCGCAGGGGTTCTGTCGCCGCGACATCGGCTGGCGCGCGCTGTGATCGCATCATCCAAGGGCCGGCCCCGCGACGGGGCCGGCCCTTGGATGATGCCGGGCGATCGGGTCAGATCGGCGAATACAGCCCTTCGTAGATCGGCAGCAGGGTGTCCGTCTCGAACAGGCTGCTGACCGAGGTGCCGTTCCAGATGTTCAGGATCGCCTGCGTGAACATCGGCGCGGTGGGCACGATGCGGATGTTGGGCGCATTCCTGACAGCGTCCGTGGGCTGGATCGAATCGGTGATCACCAGCGATTTCATGACCGAATTCGTGACGCGTTCGACCGCCGGGCCGGACAGGACGCCGTGGGTGATATAGGCGTGGACCTCGGTCGCGCCGTTGTCGGTCAGCACCTGCGCCGCCTTGACCAGCGTGCCGGCGGTGTCGCAGATGTCGTCGACGATGATGCAGGCCTTGCCGGCCACGTCACCGATCACGGTCATCTCGGCGATCTCTCCGGCCTTTTCGCGGCGCTTGTCCACGATGGACAGGGGCGCGCCGATCCGGGTGGCCAGTTCTCGCGCACGGGCCACACCGCCCACGTCGGGCGACACGACCATCAGATCGTTCATCCGCCCCTTGAAGTGATGCTGAACGTCCAGCGCAAAGACCGGCGCCGCGTACAGGTTGTCCACCGGCACGTCAAAGAACCCCTGGATCTGGGCCGCGTGCAGGTCCAGCGTCAGGACGCGGTCGACGCCCGCCTCGGTCAGCAGGTTGGCGACCAGCTTGGCGCTGATCGGCGTGCGGGCCTTGGCGCGGCGGTCCTGACGGGCATAGCCGAAATAGGGGATCACCGCCGTGATGCGCGCGGCCGACGACCGGCGCAGCGCGTCGGTCATGATCAGCAGCTCCATCAGGTTGTCATTGGCCGGGTTCGACGTGGGCTGGATGATGTACATGTCCTCGCCGCGGACGTTCTCGTAGACCTCGACAAAGATCTCCTGGTCGTTGAAGCGCTCGACGCGGGCGTCCAGCAGGTTGACGCTCATGCCGCGATGCATGGACATGCGCCGCGCGATGGACTTGGCCAGCGGTCGGTTGGCGTTTCCGGAAATCAGCTTGGGTTCGGTCATGACGGGCATTGGGCGGGCCTTTGGCGGTTGCGTCAGATTGCGGTTGCCTTAGCACCGGGCTAGCGTGCGGCAAACCCGGAAAGGACATGGCATGGCCCATATCGACTACTATCTCGCGACGATCAGCCCCTGGTGCTACCTTGGTGGCACACGACTGGAGGACATCGCGGCCCGTCATGGTGCGACCATCACCTACAAGCCGCTGGACGTCATCCAACTCTTTGATCGCACGGGCGGTGTGGGCCCGGCCAAGCGCCATGTCAGCCGCCAGGAATATCGCAACCAGGAAATCCCGCGTTGGGCCGACCATCTGGGGTTGGAGATGAACCAGAAGCCTGCCTTCTGGCCTGTGAACATGGCGCCATCATCCTATGCGATCATCGCCGCGCAGAATGCGGGCGGCGGCGATCTGGGCGGACTGGTCCACGCGATCATGCGCGCCTGCTGGGTTCAGGACCATGACATCAGCGACGACGCCGTGCTGCGCAATCTGCTGCAGACCCATGGTTTCGATCCGAAACTGGTCGATACTGGCCTGCTGGTCGGCGCCGAGGCCTATTCCCGCAACCTCGAGGAGGCCGTGGCCGCGGGCGCCTTTGGCACGCCCTTCTACATCGTGCGTGACACCGATCAGCGGTTCTGGGGCCAGGACCGGCTGGACTTTCTGGACCGCCATCTGGCCACGCTGTGAGCGGACTGCACCTGCGGCACTGGCCGGGCGATCCCGACCGTCCAGCGCTGGCGCTGCATTGCATGATGGGCAGCGGGTCCGGCTGGGGCCCGATCGCGCGGCTGCTGGACGGGCGCATCGACCTGCGCGGTTTCGACATGCCCGGCCACGGGCGCAGCGACGACTGGCAGCCACAGCCCGACGGACCGGATTACCACACGGCCGTCACCCGGCTGGCTGCCGCGATGATCGACCGGCCGATGGACCTGATCGGCCACAGCTTTGGCGCGACCGTGGCGCTGCGCATCGCGGTCGCCGCCCCGGACGCCATTCGCAGCCTGACCCTGATAGAGCCGGTACTGTTCGCCGCCCGCCCCGACCCCGCCCAGGACGCGATGGACGCCCGCATGGCCGCAATGCTGGACGACGGACAGGACGACGCGGCCATGGCTGCGTTCCTGTCGGTCTGGGGCGCGCAGGAACCTGACCGCCTGCCCCCAGAGGCCCGTGCCCAGATGGTGCGCCAGATCCGGCTGGTCGCGGCAACCGGCGACGCGCTGCGCCATGACAGCGCCCGCATCCTGCGCGAGGGTGGACTGGAACAGGTCGATGCGCCGGTGCTGTTGATCCAGGGGGCGGACAGCCCTGCCGTGATCGGCGGCATCATCGACGCGCTGGCCGACCGCCTGCCCGACGTGGGCCGCGCAACGGTGCCGGGCGCAGGACACATGGCCCCCCTGACCCACCCGGACCTGGTCGCGGGGCTGATCGGGGTGAATCTGGACCGGGCCTAAAGGATGAAATCCTGTTCGTCCGGCACGGCCCCGATGGCCATCCATTGAACCCGCATCCGCGCGATGCGGGTGTCGCCCCATGTGCGGAACAGGATATCGAAACCGGTCAGGGTCACGTTCTCGACCTGCAGGTCGCCGCGCTGATTGCGGTCGCTGTCCAGGTCCCACATCCCGATGCTGAGATGCACAATGGGCGGTGCCACGAAACGGTCGTCAAACTCGACCTTCTGGCGGTGTGACCGGTCACCCGTGCCTGTCCACATCGGTCCCTGGGTGTCGAAATCGGACACCATCATGACCTCACCGCGTGCAATCCCGATCTCGTGGCTGGCAAATCGTATCATCAGCATATTCCCGTATGCGGCACAACGATGCTAGCGACCGTCGGAACGAAAAAAAAGCCCCGGCTTTGCCGGAGCTTTTCGGGCCACCAAACGTCGGTCAAACGGATCAGTCAGGAACCGTCGACTGGTTTGGGTCCAGCCCGATATGCGTGCCAAGCGCCTGCATGTCGCCCAACAGTTTGACGGCGGCGGTCACGACCTCTTCGCCAACATGTTCGCGCCGATCCTTGGCGCTGCGATGGACGCGGTGGGCGTCCTTCATCATGTCGTTATAGATGTCCTGTGTGATCTCGTCGCGCGGGTGACCGCGCTCCGCGAGCAGGCTGACGCTGTCCTGGTTGATCTCGGCAAAGCCGCCGGTGACGGCGAATTCGCTGGTGGTGCCGTCGGCGCCGACCAGGATCACCATGCCCGGACGCAGTGTCACGATCGTGGGCGCGTGGCCGGGCATGGCGGTCAGATCGCCATCGCTGCCCGGCAGACGCACCTCGCGCACGGGAACGGAAGCAAGGCTCCGTTCCGGTGACACGAGGTCGAACTGCATGGTATCGGCCATTCTGCCCCCTTACGCCGCTTCTGCGGCCAGACGCTGTGCCTTGGCTTTCACGTCTTCGATGTCGCCGACCATGTAGAAGGCCGATTCCGGCAGGTGGTCATACTCGCCTGCAACGACTGCCTTGAACGAGGCGATGGTTTTTTCCAGCGGAACCTGAACGCCGTCCGACCCGGTAAAGACCTTTGCCACGTCGAAGGGCTGCGACAGAAAGCGCTGGATCTTGCGCGCACGGGTCACGGTCAGCTTGTCCTCTTCGGACAGTTCGTCCATGCCAAGGATCGCGATGATGTCCTGCAGCGACTTGTACTTCTGCAGGATACCCTGAACGTCGCGGGCCACCTGATAGTGCTCTTCGCCCAGGATCTGCGGATCCATCAGACGCGACGAGCTGTCCAGCGGGTCCACGGCCGGATAGATGCCCAGCTCCGAGATGGCACGCGAAAGGTTCGTCGTGGCGTCCAGGTGGGCAAAGGTCGTGGCGGGTGCCGGGTCAGTCAGGTCGTCGGCCGGGACGTAGACGGCCTGGATCGAGGTGATCGAGCCGTTCTTGGTCGAGGTGATCCGCTCCTGCATCACGCCCATGTCGGTCGCCAGCGTCGGCTGATAGCCCACGGCGGACGGGATGCGGCCCAGCAGCGCCGACACTTCGGAACCGGCCTGGGTAAAGCGGAAGATGTTGTCCACAAAGAACAGCACGTCCGTGCCCGACGCATCGCGGAACTGTTCCGCCAGGGTCAGACCGGTCAGCGCGACGCGCATGCGGGCGCCCGGCGGTTCGTTCATCTGGCCATAGACCAGCGCCACTTTGGAATCGACCAGATTATCAGGAACGATAACGCCCGATTCGACCATCTCGTGGTACAGGTCGTTGCCTTCGCGCGTGCGCTCACCGACGCCGGCGAACACGGAGTAGCCCGAGTGCACCTTGGCGATGTTGTTGATCAGTTCCATGATCAGAACCGTCTTGCCCACGCCGGCACCGCCGAACAGGCCGATCTTTCCGCCCTTGGAATAGGGAGCCAGCAGGTCGATGACCTTGATGCCGGTCACCAGGATCTCCGAACTGGTCGCCTGTGCGGCAAAGTCGGGCGCAGGCTGGTGGATCGCACGGGTTTCGCTGGCGGCCAGCGGTGCACCCTCGTCCACCGGCTCACCGATGACGTTCAGGATCCGGCCAAGCGTCACGTCGCCCACCGGCACCATGATCGGGCCGCCGGTGTCCGACACCGATTCGCCGCGGATCAAACCCTCGGTCGCGTCCATCGCGATGGTGCGGACCGTGTTTTCGCCCAGATGCTGAGCCACTTCCAGCACCAGCGTCTTGCCGTTGTTATGCGTGATCAGCGCGTTGAGAATTGCCGGCAGTTCACCCTCGAACTGCACGTCCACGACGGCCCCGATGACCTGCGTGATTTTACCCTTGGCATCAGCCATGTCGTCACCTCTGATTTACGGTCAAAGCGCCTCGGCGCCCGCGATGATTTCGATAAGTTCGGTGGTGATCGCTGCCTGACGCGAACGGTTGTACTCCGTCGTCAGCCGGTCGATCATGTCGCCCGCGTTGCGCGTGGCATTGTCCATCGCACTCATCCGCGCGCCCTGCTCGGACGCTGCATTCTCCAGAAGCGCCGCAAAGATCTGCGTGGCCACCGATCGGGGCAGCAGATCCGCCAGCAACTCTTCCTCGCCCGGTTCGTAGTCATAGAGTGCATTCGTCGTGGACGCGCCCTCGGGGACTTCGGCGGGGATGATCTGGCGCGCGGTCGGAACCTGGCTGATCACCGACTCGAACCGGTTATAGAAAATCGTCGCGACGTCGAAATCGCCGGTGTCAAAGCGCGTCAGCACCTCGTCGGTGATGCCGCGGGCCGTATCGTAACCCATGCGCTTGACCTCGGAGAGGTCGACATGGTGCACGAACAGGCTGCCGTAATCGCGCTTCAGCTGCTCACGGCCCTTCTTGCCGACGGTGAGGATGGCGACCTGCTTGCCCTCGGCCCGCAGCTTCTCGGCGTGAACGCGCGCCAAGCGCACGATCGAGCTGTTGAAGCCACCGGCCAGACCGCGTTCCGCCGTCATCACCACCAACAGGTGCCGCTTGTCGTCGCCCGTTCCCGACAGCAGCCGGGGTGCGCCCGACTGACCTGCCGCATTCGCGGTCAGGCCTGCCATGACGGCCGCCATGCGGTCGGCATAGGGGCGCGCGGCTTCCGCCGCATCCTGCGCACGGCGCAGTTTTGCGGCGGCGACCATCTGCATCGCCTTGGTGATCTTCCGCGTGTTCTTGACGCTTCCGATCCGGTTCTTGAGATCCTTGAGACTGGGCATCTATTCCCCCCTCAGGCGCGGGTGCGGTTGTATTCGTCCAGCGCCGCCTTGATCGAGGCTTCCAGCTCTCCGCCGATCTTGCGATCGTTGCGGGTCATGTCGTCCAGCAAATCGGACTTCTGGCTGCGCAGGAACTGAAGCAGACCGTCTTCCCAGGCAACGACCTCGCGCACGGGCACGTTGTCGATGAAACCCTTGGTGCCGGCATAGATCACGATGACGATCTCGGCGTTGGTCAGCGGGCGGTACTGAGGTTGCTTCATCAGCTCGGTCAGACGGGCACCACGGTTCAGCAGGCGCTGAGTCGCGACGTCCAGATCCGAACCGAACTGGGCAAAGGCCGCCATCTCGCGGTACTGCGCCAGTTCCAGCTTGACCGGACCCGCGACGGACTTCATCGCCTTGGTCTGGGCCGCCGAACCGACACGGGACACCGACAGACCGGTGTTCACGGCGGGACGCACGCCCTGGAAGAACAGATCGGTCTCCAGGAAAATCTGGCCGTCGGTGATCGAGATCACGTTGGTCGGGATGAAGGCCGACACGTCACCGCCCTGGGTTTCGATGATCGGCAGCGCCGTCAGCGAACCCGAGCCGTACTCTTCGTTCATCTTGGCCGAACGCTCCAGCAGGCGCGAATGCAGATAGAACACGTCGCCCGGATATGCTTCGCGTCCGGGCGGACGGCGCAGCAGCAGCGACATCTGGCGATAGGAAACGGCCTGCTTGGACAGGTCGTCATAGATGATCAGCGCATCCATGCCGTTGTCGCGGAAATATTCGCCCATCGCGGTACCCGAGAAGGGTGCCAGGAACTGCATCGGCGCCGGGTCGGACGCGGTCGCTGCCACGACGGTGGTATAGGCCATGGCGCCGGTTTCTTCCAGCTTCTTGACCAGCTGCGCCACGGTCGACCGCTTCTGGCCGATGGCGACATAGATGCAGTGCAGGGTCTTCATGCCCTCGGCCTCACGGCCGTTATAGCTCATCTGGTTCAGGATCGTGTCCAGCGCGATCGCGGTCTTGCCGGTCTGACGGTCACCGATGATCAACTCGCGCTGGCCGCGGCCGACGGGGATCATGGCGTCGACTGATTTCAGGCCGGTCGCCATCGGCTCGTGCACCGATTTGCGCGGCATGATGCCGGGGGCCTTCATGTCGGCGATGCGGCGCTCGGTCGTCTCGATCGGGCCCTTGCCGTCGATCGGGTTGCCCAGGCCGTCCACGACGCGACCCAGCAGGGCCTTGCCGACCGGAACGTCCACGATCGAGCGCGTGCGCTTGACGGTGTCGCCTTCCTTGATGGAGCGGTCGTTGCCGAAGATCACGACGCCGACGTTGTCGGTCTCGAGGTTCAGCACCATGCCGCGAATTCCACCGGGGAATTCGACCATCTCGCCGGCCTGGACCTTGTCCAGACCATAGACGCGCGCAATGCCGTCACCGACGGACAGGACCTGACCAACTTCGGCAACTTCGGCGTCCTGGCCGAAGTTCTTGATCTGCTCCTTGAGGATCGCCGAAATTTCGGCAGCCTGGATTCCCATTATCCGACCTCTTTCATGACATTCTGCAGGGAAGCGAGCTTGGAGCGGACCGAACTGTCGATCATCTGCGAGCCCAACTTGACAATCATGCCGCCGATGAGGGTCTCATCGACGCGCGTGTTCAGCTTGACCGTCTTGCCGGATTTCTCGGCCAGGGTCTGTTTCAGGCGGTCCATCTGCGCATCCGTCAGCGCGATCGCGCTGGTGACGTCGGCCGTGACCTCGCCGCGTTCCGTCGCGATCATCTGCGCCAACCGGGCGGTCAGATGCGGCAGCACGAACAGACGACGATTCTTCGCCATCAGCTGCAGCGTGTTGGCCAGCACCGGCGACAGCCCCATGCGGGTCGTCAAAGCACCGATGGCGCGGGCCTGCTGGTCGCGGGAATAGATCGGGCTGGCGATCAACTCGCGCAGCTCGGCGCTGTCGTGCAGGGCGGTGTTCAGATCATCGGTCTGGGTGGCAAGGGCGTCCAAGCCCCCGCTTTCCTTCGCGATCTCGAAGACGGCCTGCGCATAGCGTCCGGCGATGCTCTGGGAGATGGAAACAGAGTTGGCCACGGTCATCCTTTACGGTTTGCGCAAACCCCGCTGGCGGGCCGGGCTGTTGCCTGGTCTGTCGCGGGGTGCGGGTCGCGGTCGCGCGGCTGATGGAAGGTCGCGCGTAAATCTGGGGCGTCTCTAGCAGGTGATTTGACGCCCGGCAACCGTCCAGGGCCCTGAAACGCGGGCGTTTGCGACAAAGGGCGCAGGATGGGCGAAACCCGACGCGGGCAGCGCTAACAGACCGCCCCGGCACCCCGCGATGCGCTGCGGCAGGATGTCGCACCACGGTACGGTTTCAGTCGATTTCGCGTGCTGTCGGTGCGGTCTGCGGACGCGGACGGGCCACCCCGTCAAGGATCTCCCGCGGGCTGGGCACATGGATTCGCACCCCCGGGCCAATCGGCGCGCGGGCGTGCTTGGACAGCTCGACCAGGATGACACCGGCGATCAGAACCCGGCTGATGCGCGCGCCGGTGCGTTCCCAGAACTGTGCGCTGCGCAGCCAGAATCGCCGGTCGGACGGCGGGATATAGACGGCGCTGCCATGCCAGTCTGGCTGAAATCCGGCGCGGCGCATCTGCGCCTCTATCTGCCCGGTGGTATAGGACCGTCCAAAGCCAAAGGGCGTCGCGTCGGATGCCGCCCACAGGCCCGCGCGGTTCGGCACCATCAGCATCATCCGCCCCCCCGGCCCCAGGCATCGCCATGCCTCGGCCAGCAGTTCGCGCGGATGCTCGCTGGTTTCCAGCCCGTGCAGGACCACCAGCCGGTCCAGACTGCCTGTTTGAATTGGCCAGGCCGTCTCGTCGCAAAGGACGGCATGATTGGGCATTCCCGCGGGCCAACCCATCACCCCCTGCGGCCCCGGCATCAGCGCGGTCACCCGCCGTGCGGTCGGCAGATAGGGCCGCAGCATCGGCGCGGCGAACCCGAATCCGGCCATGGTCATGCCCGCACTGCGCGCGGGATCCCACTGTGCGGTCAGCCGATCGCGCAGGATGCGTTGCACCACGCGCCCCAGTGCCCGCTGATAGTAAAAGCGCCGCAGCTGGTCGATGTCATGGTGCATTGCGTGCAGGTCCCGGTTTTGACAGGCTCAGGTGAACACATGGTTAAGGATTTGCCAATGCCGCTGGAACTGGTCACGCTGCGCTGTCTCAGGGACAACTATGCCTATCTGGTGCATTCCGACGCGGGCACCGTGCTGATCGACGCGCCCGAGGCCATGCCGATCCTGACCGAACTGAACGCACGGGGCTGGGGTCTGGACGCAATTCTGCTGACCCATCATCACGACGACCACATCCAGGCCACGCCAGAGATCGTCGCGGCCACCGGCGCGCAGGTGATCGGGGCGGCGGCGGACACGCACCGCCTGCCGCCGCTGGATGTCGCCGTCGCCCCCGGCAAGCCGCTGGAGGTGCTGGGCGAACCGGTCCACGTCATCGACGTGTCGGGTCATACCGTGGGGCACGTGGCGTTCCATTTCCCGCACAGCACGATGGCCTTTACGGCGGACAGCCTGATGGCGATGGGCTGCGGCCGCCTGTTCGAAGGTGACCCTGCGATGATGTGGGACAGTCTGACGCGGCTGAACGCCCTGCCCGGCGATACGCTGATCTGTTCGGGGCACGACTATTGCACCGGCAACGGCGCCTTTGCCCTGTCGGTCGACCCCGACAACGCCGCGTTGCAGGATCGTCTGTCGGCGATCGCCCAATCGCTTGTGCCTTGTGCGCCGGCGACGCTGGACCTGGAGCGTGCGACGAACCCGTTCCTGCGCCCCGCCCCGATTGGCGCGGCGCTTGGGATGGCCGGAGCCGATGACGCGCAGATATTTGCCCGCCTGCGTCGGATGAAGGATGGATTCTGAACACTGCGGCATCCACGCACGGGGCCGTGTGGTGGTGGCGCTTGAAATGCAGGCTTTGCGACATCACATCTGCCTCAACCGTGGGAAAATCGTGGCATCTCTCTGAAAAACCACTTGAAGCCAGACGAAATCCACCAAATCTTAACCTTACCGTGACAGTCTGGGCAGGTGGGCCACGAATGCCCATACCGCCAGCCGACTGACAGGAGACGACCGTGCCAAGTTTCTCGACCTCCCTGGAACAGGCCATTCACCAGGCGCTTGCGCTGGCGAACGAACATCGACACGAGCTTGCAACGCTGGAACACCTGTTGCTGGCGCTGACCGAGGAACCCGATGCGGTCAAGGTCATGCGCGCATGCAACGTGGACCTAGAGGATCTGCGCAAGACGCTGGTCGATTTCATCGAAGATGACCTGTCGACCCTGATCACCGACGTCGAAGGATCCGAGGCCGTTCCCACGGCCGCGTTCCAACGCGTCATTCAACGCGCGGCGATCCACGTGCAAAGTTCCGGCCGGCAGGAGGTCACTGGCGCGAACGTGCTGGTCGCGATCTTTGCCGAACGGGAATCGAACGCGGCCTTCTTCCTGCAGGAAATGGACATGACCCGTTACGACGCGGTCAACTTCATTGCGCATGGCGTGGCCAAGAACCCGTCCTTCAACGAACCCCGCAAGGTGGTCGGTTCGGACGAGCCGGTCGAGCAGGCCAAGGCCGAGGCGACTCCCGACCCCAAGGACGAGACCGCGCTTGGCAAGTACTGCGTCGATCTGAACGTCAAGTCCAAGAAGGGTGACGTCGACCCCCTGATCGGCCGCGAGCCCGAGGTCGAGCGCGCCATTCAGGTCCTGTGTCGCCGCCGCAAGAACAACCCCTTGCTGGTGGGCGATCCCGGCGTGGGCAAGACCGCCATCGCCGAGGGCCTGGCGCTGAAGATCACCCGTGGAGAAACCCCCGAGGTTCTGGCCGGTGCCACGATCTTTTCGCTGGACATGGGTGCGTTGTTGGCCGGAACCCGGTATCGGGGCGACTTTGAGGAACGGCTGAAGGCCGTCGTCAAGGAACTCGAGGCGCATCCCGACGCGATCCTGTTCATCGACGAAATCCATACCGTCATCGGTGCGGGCGCAACCTCGGGTGGGGCGATGGATGCGTCCAACCTGTTGAAGCCCGCGCTAGCCGGCGGCAAGCTGCGCTGCATGGGGTCGACGACCTACAAGGAGTATCGCCAGCACTTCGAAAAGGACCGCGCGCTGAGCCGTCGGTTCCAGAAGATTGATGTGAACGAGCCTTCGGTGCCCGACACCGTCAAGATCCTGATGGGTCTGAAACCGCATTTCGAGGCGCATCACGACCTGCGCTATACCAATGATGCGATCAAGTCGGCGGTGGAACTGGCCGCGCGTTACATCAACGACCGCAAGCTGCCCGACAGTGCCATCGACCTGATCGACGAGGCCGGTGCGGCCCAGCATCTGGTCAGCGAAAGCAAGCGGCGCAAGACGATCAGCCCCAAGGAGATCGAGGCCGTCGTTGCCAAGATCGCCCGCATTCCGCCCAAGAACGTCAGCAAGAACGACGCCGAGGTTCTGCGCGATCTGGATGCCGGCCTTAAGCGCGTCGTGTTTGGTCAGGACAATGCCATCGAGATGCTGTCCAGCGCAATCAAGCTGGCCCGCGCTGGCCTGCGCGAGCCGGAAAAACCCATCGGCAACTATCTGTTCGCGGGTCCGACCGGCGTCGGCAAGACCGAGGTGGCGAAACAGCTGGCCTCCAGTCTGGGGGTGGAGCTGATCCGTTTCGACATGTCGGAATACATGGAGAAGCATGCCGTCAGCCGTCTGATCGGTGCGCCTCCGGGCTATGTCGGTTTCGATCAGGGCGGACTGTTGACCGATGGTGTCGACCAGCACCCGCACTGCGTGCTGCTGTTGGACGAGATCGAAAAGGCGCATCCGGATGTGTTCAACATCCTGCTGCAGATCATGGATGCGGGACGTCTGACCGACCACAACGGCCGGACCGTTGATTTCCGCAACGTAATCCTGATCATGACCTCGAACGCGGGGGCTGCGGATCAGGCCAAGGCGGCGATCGGGTTCGGACGAGACCGGCGCGAAGGCGAGGATACCGCCGCGATCGAACGGACGTTCACCCCCGAGTTCCGCAACCGCCTGGACTCGGTCATCAGCTTTGCCCCTCTGTCGCGGGACGTGGTCGTCCACGTGGTCGAAAAGTTCGTGCTGCAGCTGGAAGCCCAGTTGATGGACCGCAACGTCCATATCGAACTGACGCCCGAAGCTGCAAACTGGCTGGCCGAAAAGGGCTATGATGACCGCATGGGCGCCCGCCCGTTGGGTCGCGTGATCCAAGAGAGCATCAAGAAGCCCCTGGCGGAGGAATTGCTGTTTGGTCGCCTGACCAAGGGCGGTGTGGTTCGTGTGAAGATCGAGGATGACAAGCCCGCCTTCGACATCACCGGCCCGGATGCCCCGCGGATCGGCAAATCCAAAACCCCGCTATTGACCGCCGAATAGGCCTCGAAGGGCCCCGCCGCTCTGGCGGGGCCGTTTCTATTGGGGGAGGTTCGCCAAGACGGCATTAGTATATTGCCGCGGCAGTGTTACGTCTCTTCTCTCCGCGTGATCTGACTTGACTTGACACGCAAGAGTATTGGAGCGCGCATCTCTCTACCCGTTTCCAGTTGCCTCGCAATGAGAGCAAAAAGTCAATTCACATCACAGCACACGGAGGCGATGCTGGGATGTGTGGTGTATTGCTTTAAAGTCGGTCCAAATACCGCTTCATGACGTGCCGGACAGGGCGGCATCCCGCTCTTTCTTAGCGAACTGCGGCCACGGCCCCCACGCCCCGTTCGGCATTGCCTGCCAACCCGTCGTTGCACGGGATTTCTTTCCGGGCGTT
This sequence comes from Paracoccus sp. Ld10, assembly GCF_045064235.1. NCBI lineage: Bacteria > Pseudomonadati > Pseudomonadota > Alphaproteobacteria > Rhodobacterales > Paracoccaceae > Paracoccus > Paracoccus sp. Ld10. The sequence continues at coordinate 81,401 of NZ_JBISHD010000003.1, forward strand.
AGCGCATTACCATGTTCCCTATTTCGTAGCGCTAATTCAAATCTAACGCAGGATCGTCACGAGACTTCGAGCCACAGCAGCCATGCCCGATGTCGGTCCACGGCGCGCGATCCAGTGCCATGCCTCGGCCCGTCACCGGCACGCTGTTTGTTGTCTGTCCCATGAACACGCCAGCAGCGCTAGATAAGCGCCCATCTGACACCAGAGCCCCTACCCATGATGATGCCTCATCCGCCGTCCAGATAAGTCAAGCTAACACGCGGAGAGCTGTTCGCAATGGCACAGGATGGACTAAGAGTGCGTCCTGTGGACTGCCTTGTCACTGTCTGCCCCAATATTGAGGGACACCAGTTGCCCTGCGCCTAGCCACGCGCGTCAGAGGCCGCCAAATTTGCATCGTCTGCGACCAACCGTCTCATCGCCTTATGCTGACGCTGCTGCCCAAGGGCGCACCGACCCGCAAAAGCGGCGCGATTGCTATTGCAACACGTGGACGCTCCTTGTTCAGGTCGATCATCGTTGCCTCGAACCGAGGCTTTGTCAGGGTGCCGATCCCTAAGCTGACGTTGCGCAGCATGCCCGCGGGCGGTTCTTGTCATTGATAGTTTTCGACAAAAAGGTTATCGATTATCCGCGGCATTCTGATCTGTGGGCTCCGCACTGACGTGACATAGGTGGGACGAAACATGCCGACGCGCATCATCAGCGCCATGCCGGCGCGTCGTTCATGTCCGTCAGGTTGCTCTGCGATGACCGCGCCGCCTTCATGTGCCGGGTCACGACGCAAATCAACAGAAACCCTGACGCAGAAAAATTGATTTTATACCAATGGAATAGCGGCCCCGCCCGCCGCCATTGCCCAGCAACCGCACCAATCGCAGCCGCTGCAGAGGACGCGAGATTCAAAAGAATGTCAGAATGACGGTCGATCAATCACCACGCGTTTTGCACCGCGCCGGCCCCCAGTCACCCAATCTTTTCCCTTACCGACGCGCGACGATGGCCAGATCGTCGGACAATCCCGTCAACTGACGCCATTCTGTCGCAAAACCCGTAATGCGGTGCAGGGGCGCCTCAATCGGCCGGGACAAGCAGCGCCGGGATCAAGCCACGCAACGCGTTTCCGCAATAGAGGTGTCCGTTTTGCAGGTCGTCCACGGTCAGCAACGCCTCCTCGGCGCGGGCATCCGCCATCAACGTCCCGCGCAGGACGCCCGGCAGCAATCCGCTGCTTTGGGGCGGCGTCAGAAAGCGGTCACCACGGCGCAGGAAAATGCTGGTGATGGTGCCCTCACACAGATGACCTTGCCCGTTCGACAAAAGCGCCTCGTCGATGTCAGGCGGCAGCCTTGCGCGGGCAGCGTCATAAATCGGTCGATGCGATGTCTTGAACCGCAGCCACGGATCTGTGGCATCAAGGCGCAGATCCGAATGGATCACGCGCCAAAATTCCGGGTTCGGCGGCAGTGGCGCATGGGTCACGGCCACCCGGCCCGCCTGATCGACCGACAGTCGCGCCCGCAACACCTTGCCCCGCGGCAATCCCGCCAGGACCACTGTCACGCGGTCCTCGTCCAGCGGAAATCCGGTCGCCGCACATCCCAGACGCAAGCGTGCCAGATGGTGCGGCCACAGTGGTATACGACCATCCGCTTCGGCGCGCATGGTTTCAAATACGGTCAGGCCGACGGGGATCGGCCCAGGAATGCGGACTTGCACAACGCCTCCTCCCATTCGGATCCGGCTTGGCTGTCATGCACGATGCCGCCGCCGACATTCAGACGCAACCGTCCCGGCGCGTCGAACCATGGCGATCGGATCGGCACACTGAACCGCATCGGCCCCGCCGGATCCACCCATCCGATGGCCCCGCAATAGACCTCGCGCGGTGCATCCTCCAGTTCGGCAATGATCTGCATCGACCGGACCTTGGGCGCCCCGGTGATCGAGCCGCAGGGAAACAGCGCCGTCAGGATCTGTGCCAACCCAGCCCCCGGTGCCAACTGCCCCTGCACGGTCGAGACCATCTGGTGCACTGTGGCATAGGTTTCGACATGGAACAGTTCCGGCACGCGGACGCTGCCGGGCAGGCAGATGCGGCTGATGTCGTTGCGCAGCAGGTCGACGATCATCAGGTTCTCTGCCCGGTTCTTGGACGATCCGTGCAACGCCTGCGCCATCTGCGCATCCTGTGCCGGGCTGTCGCCGCGGGCGGCGGTGCCCTTCATCGGGCGGGTGGTTATCCGGCGCTCCGCATCGACGGCAAAGAACAGTTCCGGCGACCGCGACAGCACGATGGGCCCGCCCAGATCGACGAAGGCCCCCTCGCCCACCGGCTGGCGGGCGGCCAGCGCGGCATAGATCGCCAGCGGGTCGCCCTCGACCTCCGCCTGCAGCGGAAAGGTCAGGTTGATCTGATAGGTGTCGCCCGATTCAATCAGCCGATGCACCGCCGCGATGGCCGCGTCATAGCGGTCGCGATCCCACAGGGGACGCACCGGGCCGATGGCAACGCCGTCCGGCGGCGGCAGCGGGTCCGCGGGGCGCGGGCCGTCAAAGACCCCCATCACGATCAGCGGCATCTGCCGTTCGGCAGGCATCAGCCCTGCCAGTCGCGGCATCAACGCATACCCCAGTTCATAGGACAGGTACCCCGCCAGCCAGCAACCGCGGTCTGTCGCGGCCTGCATCGCGGCCAGCGCCGGACCGACGCCCGCCGCACTGTCGGCGCGAATGATCGCCTGTGGGGTGGAAAACAGCGTACCGCCGCCCAACGGCCCGGTGTCGAACCGGATCTGGCCACCGGTCACGTCGCGGCCTTTTTCGCGGCGCGGCCTTCCCTGATCTTGGCGGCCAGATCGCGGGCCACGGCAAAGGCACCCTTGATGCGGTCGCCGTCGGTGGCAAAATCGCGTTTCAGCACGATCTTGTTGTCGGTGACCTTGGCGGTGCCGCGTTCGTCGGACAGGAAATCGACCAGGCCTGCAGGGTTGGGGAACTTGTCCTGGTGGAACTGAACGGTGATGCCCTTGGGGCCCACGTCCAGCTTGGCGATGTTGGCGCGCTTTGCCATCGCCTTGATGCGGATCACCAGCAGCAGCGTGTTCACCTCGCGCGGCAGCGGGCCGAAACGGTCGATCAGTTCGGCCGCAAAACCCTCCAGCTCGACCTTGGTCGTCAGGTCGGCCAAGCGACGGTAGAGGCCCAGACGGATGTCCAGATCGGGGATATAGCTGTCGGGAATGGTGACCGGCACGCCAAGGTTCAGCTGCGGCGCCCAACTATCCTCGGGCGTGCCCTCCAGCTCACCGGATTTCAGCTTGGCGATCGTCTCCTCCAGCATGGCTTGGTACAGCTCGAACCCGACCTCCTTGATGTGGCCGGACTGTTCCTCTCCCAGCAGGTTGCCGGCCCCGCGCAGGTCAAGATCCTGGGACGCCAGGTTGAAGCCCGCGCCAAGTCCGTCGATATTGCCCAGGAACTTCAGCCGCCGCATCGCCTGCGGCGTCAGCGGCGCACGCGGTTTCGTGGTCAGATAGGCATAGGCCCGTGCCTTGGAGCGCCCCACGCGACCGCGGATCTGGTACAGCTGCGAGAGGCCGAACATGTCGGCGCGCCAGACGACCATCGTGTTCGCGGTCGGAATATCCAGCCCCGATTCGACGATGGTCGTGGCCAGCAGGACATCATGGCTGCCGTCGTAGAACGCGTTCATGCGGCTATCCAGATCGCCCGCCGCCAGCTGCCCATGCGCCACGATATAGGACAGTTCGGGCATGTTTTCGGTCAGCCAATGCTCGATCTCGGGCAGGTCGGTCAGGCGGGGGACGACAAAGAACGACTGTCCGCCGCGATATTTCTCGCGCAGCAGCGCCTCGCGGATGGTGACGGTGTCGAACTCGCTGACATAGGTGCGGATCGCCAGGCGGTCGACCGGCGGCGTGCCGATCACCGACAGGTCGCGCACCCCCGTCAGCGACAGCTGTAGCGTGCGCGGGATAGGCGTCGCGGTCAGGGTCAGCACGTGGATGTCGCTGCGCAACTCCTTCAGGCGTTCCTTGTGGCCGACGCCGAAATGCTGTTCCTCGTCGATAATCAGCAGGCCCAGGTTCTTGAACCGTACGCCCTTGGCCAGCACGGCGTGCGTGCCCACGACGATATCGACCTGGCCGTCCGACAGGCCGGTACGGGTGGCCGACGCGTCCTTGGCGCTGACAAAGCGCGACAAGGGGCGGACGGTGATGGCGGTGCCGCGAAAGCGTTCGACGAAACTGCGGTAATGCTGGCGGGCCAGCAGCGTGGTGGGGGCCACGACGGCGACCTGCATGCCCTGGCTGGCCGCGATAAAGGCCGCGCGCATCGCGACCTCGGTCTTGCCGAACCCCACGTCGCCCACGACCAGGCGGTCCATCGGGCGACCCATGGCCAGATCGCCCGCCACGTCCTCGATCGCGGACAACTGGTCGTCGGTCTCGCTGTAGGGGAACCGTGCTGCAAACGCCTGCCAATCGTGATCGTCGGGTTCCAGCACCGGTGCAGCACGCAGCAGGCGTTCGGCGGCGACGCGCATCAGCTTGTCGGCGATCAGCTTGATGCGCTCTTTCAGCTTGGCCTTGCGGGCCTGCCATGCACCGCCGCCAAGACGGTCCAGCAGGCCCTCCTCGTGGCCATAGCGCGACAACAGCTCGATGTTCTCGACCGGCACGAACAGGCGGTCACCGCCCGCATATTCCAGCGCCACGCAGTCATGCGGCACCTTCATCGCCATGATCGTCTCGATGCCGGTGTACCGGCCGATGCCGTGTTCGACATGCACGACCAGATCGCCCGGCGACAGGGTCTGGGTGTCCTTGAGGAAATTGTCGGCCTTGCGCCGTTTTTTCGCGCCGCGGATCAGACGGTCGCCCAGCACGTCCTGTTCGGAAATCACCGCCACGCGGCCCAGGGCGGTGCCGTCGGCCACGAACCCCTCGTCCAGAGGCCAGACGGTCAGGCCGATGCTGCCCGGCTGATCAGCCAGGTCGCGGATGTCGGCGATGGGCTTGGCGCCCGCCAGCCCTTCGTCCGTCAGCAGGCCGGACAGGCGTTCGCGCGCGCCGTCGGAAAAACTGGTGATGATCACGCGATGGGTGCGCGCCAGCGCCTTGATGTGATCGGCCAGCGCGCCGAACAGGTTGATCTGCTCCGCCTGCCGTTCGGGGGCGAAATTGCGCCCCTGCCGCCCGCCCGCGTCCAAAACGCCCGGCCCGGGCGGCTGCTGCAGGACCGACAGACGCAGCACCCGGTGCGGGCCCAGCCACGCGTCCCATTCGCGGTCCGTCGGAAACATCGCGTCCGGGGGCACGGGTTTGTAGACCGTGTCGGCCCGACCCTTGGCGGCCATTGCGGCGCGGCGGGCCTCGAACTGTTCGCGGATCATGGTGCGGCGGGCGTCGATCACCTGGCCGATATGATCGTCCAGCACAACCGATGCGCCGGGAAGATAATCGAACAGGCTTTCCATGCCGTCGTGGAACCACGGCAGCCAATGCTCCATCCCCGCGGTCTTGCGGCCCGCGCTGACGCTTTCGTACAGCGGGTCGCTGGTGCCGCCGCCATATTCGGTGCGATAATTCTGCCGGAACCGGGTGATCGAGGGTTCGTCCAGGATCACCTCGGACATGGGGGCCAGTTCGATCCGGTCCAACTTTTCGGTGGTACGCTGCGTGTCGGGGTCGAACCGTCGCGCGCCGTCCAGCACGTCGCCGAACAGGTCCAGGCGGATCGGGCCGGTGGTGCCGGGGGGATAGATGTCGATGATGCCGCCGCGGATCGCGTAATCGCCCGCATCGGTCACGGTCGCGGTCTGTGCGAACCCCATGCGGACCAGGAAATCGCGCAACGCGGCCTCGTCGATGCGGTCGCCGACGCGCGCGATGAATGCCGTGCCACGCACCAGATCGCGGGCCGGAACCCGCTGCAGGACCGCGTTCAGCGTGGTCAGCAGGACGAACGCCCCCTTGATGCGCCCCTGCGCCAGCCCGGCCAGCGTCGCCATGCGCGCGGCCTGAACCTCGGGGGCGGGGGAAATGCGGTCATAGGGCGTCGTGTCCCAGGCCGGAAAATCCAGCACCGGCAGATGCGGTGCCATAAAGGCCAGCGCCTGACGCATGGCCTCCATGCGGCGGTCGTCGCGGGCCACGTGGATCACGGGGGCGCCACGGTTTTCGGGTCGCGCCGCCTCGCGCGCGATCAGCGCGGCGTCATAGCCTTCGGGCGCACCGGACAGGATCAACGTGTCGGACATGGATGCTGACCTAAGCGGCTGCGCGGGGAAGTCAAGCGGGCTAGAAGCCTACGGGATGCAGGACCGTCCACAATGCCCCCCACAGCGCCGTCACCGCGACGGCGATCATCGACAGGATCGTCACGAACCGCTTGTGCCAGACCATCGCGCGGGCCGCATCGCCCGCCGCCTGCGACACGGGGGCGCGCCCCTCCTGCGCGGCGTGGACCAGCGGCACCAGTCGCCGCGCCAGACGCACACGCATCCAGAACAGCGCCCAGAACGGCAACAGCAGCAGCGTCAGCGCCTGCGCCATCTCCAGCCAGAAGACGAATCCCAGCACCGCCAGTGATGTCATCAGAAAACTGGTCACCCCCAGGAACACCGCCCCCTCGCGCGGGCCCAACTGCCAGCGGGGCAAGATCAGCGACAGCCAGTCCAGCAACGTGATGACCGCCGGACCCTGTCCGTCATCGCCCGCCAGCGCAGCGCGGGCGCGGGCCAGAACCTCGGACGGGATGCCAAGGACGGTGCGGCCGGTGGCCGACCACATGCCGATCAACGCAAGCCAGAACCAGATCGTCGAAAAGGACCGGCTGCCCAAGAGCCCGATCAGGTTATCGAATTGCGGCACGGGCAGTTCCTTGTCCTTGTCTTCGCGCGACCTTAGAACGGGTTTCGACCAAGGAAAAGCGGCACGGTTGCCCCACCCCAGACAGGAGGCCCCATGGCCAGCCCGATCATCGCCCCCTTCCCCGCCGGCCGCCTGCGCCGGTTGCGCCGCAACGCCAACATCCGCGCGATGGTGTCCGAACGGAACCTGACCCCGGCCAACCTGATCTGGCCGATCTTCGTGACCGAGGTCGCCGGCGCCGAGGGCGAGATCGCGTCCATGCCCGGCGTCGAGCGTCTGACCCTGGACGGCGCCAGACGCGCCGCCGAACGGGCCGCCCGGCTGAACATTCCGGCGATCTGCATCTTTCCGCATTCCGATCAGGCCAGCCGCACCGACGACTGCGCCCGCGCGTGGAACCCCGACAACATCGGCAACCTGGCCATCCGCGCCATCAAGGAAACCGTTCCCGACCTGGTCGTGATGACCGACATCGCGCTGGACCCCTATAATGCCAACGGCCATGACGGGCTGGTCCGCGACGGAGAGGTCCTGAACGACGAGACGATCGAGGCGCTGGTTCGCATGGCATTGGTCCAGGCCGATTGCGGCGCGGACATTCTGGGGCCGTCGGACATGATGGACGGCCGCATCGCCGCCCTGCGCGCCGCATTGGAACGCCACGACCACAAGAACGTCGCGATCCTGTCCTATGCCGCGAAATTCGCCAGCGCGTTCTATGGTCCGTTCCGCGACGCGGTGGGCGCGTCGGGGCGTCTGGTGGGCGACAAGAAGACCTATCAGATCAACCCCGCCAACCGCGGCGAGGCGATCCGCTGTGTCGCGCGCGACCTGGCCGAGGGCGCGGACATGGTCATGGTGAAACCGGGCATGCCCTATCTGGACATCTGCCGCGCGGTAAAGGACGAATTCGGCGCGCCGACATTCGCCTATCAGGTCAGCGGCGAATACGCGATGATCGAGGGGGCCATCCGCAACGGCTGGTTGTCGCGCGACGCGATGGTGGAAAGCCTGCTGGGTTTCCGCCGTGCGGGCTGTGACGGGGTGCTTAGCTACTTTGCGCCGACAGTCGCCGAAATGCTGGCATGACGCGGGACGCTGGCGTATCCTGCGCGCCAACGGGCCGAGACGAGCCCCGCACCCCGACACGAGGCGACACATGACCAACCCGATCCACCTGTCCCGTCGCAACCTGCTGCTGACCGGGGGCGCGGCCCTGCTGGCCGCCGGCTGCAGCAATGCGGTCGGCAGCGACGCGGCCGCCCAGCTGGATGCGCGCGTGGACCAGACGCACCAGTACCTGGTGACCACCTATCCCGCATCCCAACCGTTGCTGGAGAACGCGCGCGGCGTGCTGTACATGCCCCTGATGACCGAGGCCGCGCTTGGCTTTGGTGGGGCCTATGGCCAGGGCGCACTGAGGATCGGCGGGCAGACGGTGGATTACTACTCCGCCACCCGCGCCACCGTGGGGCTTCAGGCGGGCGCACAGCAATATGCGCATGTGTTGATCTTCCAGGACGAACAGGCGCTGACCGCGTTCCGCGCCGCACCCGGCTGGACCGCGGGTGCCGGGGCCTATTACGCGCTGCCGTCTGGCGGCATGGCCGTGGGCGCCGACACCTTCAGTGCCCAGTTCCCGGTCGTGGCGATGATATTCGGCCAATCGGGCCTGATCGCCGGCGCGGCGATCGAGGGGACGAAATACAGCCGTGTCATCCCTTCGGCCCTGCCCGACGTCCAGTTCGGCACCATGAGCCTGCCGCCCATGGGCATGCAGGGCTAGGATGGTGCGCGGTCATCGGGCAGTCCGATGACCGCGCGTTCTTGACCAGAACAACCATGGAACACCCGCGCGGTCGGCGCAGGATGCCATCGTGGTTTTACACCGTTCGTTCAGCTGGCAGGGCAAACGATCTGATCGGCGCAAGGCTGCCCGCCGTTCCTGCAACCGCAGCGCTCCGGCACAGCCCGCGCGCCAGACGCACAGGTCACAGCGCGGCAATTCACGGTCTGCGCCAAACGCCCCCCGGGCAATCGCGGCAAATGCGGGCGTCAGGGGACGGCGCATGCCCCACAGCCCCGATTGCCGCGCATCATTCAGCCATGCTGTACCGTCGCGACGCGCAGGCAAGGTCCGCGGTTCCGTCAGCTGCCCTCGGTCGAGGTCAGGTGCCGCAGGCCGTGCGTGACGTCCGCCCGGACCGCCAGCCGCAGTGCGGGCTCATCCCCTGCGCGCAGGGCGGCCAGGATCATGCGGTGATGGCGGGGGGGCTCGTTCCGGCGCACACGCCCGTACAATGCGCGCATGGTCGGCCCCAGCTGCAACCAGACGGTCTCCAGCATGGCCAGCATCGCGGGCGCCTGCGCCCGCAGGTACAGCATCCGGTGGAAATCCAGATTGCAACGAATATAGCCCACCGCGTCATGGCGTTCGACCGCATCCGCAATCTGCCCGTTCATCACCGCCAGCCGGTCGATCAGTGCGAAATGCGCCCGTGGCAGGGCGCGGGCGGCCAGTTCCGGTTCGATCAGCGCGCGCAGGGCGGCCAGTTCCTCGATCCGGTCGTCAGACAGGGCGGGGGTGGCCACGCGGCCCGATCCCGACAGGGTCAGCGCGCCTTCGGCCACCAGACGGCGAACCGCTTCGCGCGCGGGGGTCATGGACAGGTTGTGATCGCGGGCGATGCCGCGCAGGGTCAGGGCCTTGCCCGGCGGCAGCTCTCCCAGCATGATCTGGCTGCGCAGGCCGCGATACAGGCGTTCATGGGCGGTGGGATCGGTCGGGCTCATGGCCATGATGTGATCACAAATTCGGGCCGCGTCAATCGCGGAACTGCCACAGCATCAGGTCACCGCCCTGTGCGCGCAGCCAGGCCCGGTGGGGGGCGTGTCCGGGCATCAGCGTCTCGACCTGCGCCCAAAATCGGGCAGAGTGATCCATATGCGCCAGATGCGCGACCTCATGCGCCGCGACATAGTCCAGTACCACAGGCGGGGCCATCGCCAGCCGCCATGAAAACATCAGCCGTCCGTCATGGGTACAACTGCCCCATCGCGACCGCGTATCGCGCAGCGCAATCGCCGCATAGGGCCGCCCCAACGCACCCGCAAACCGGTCGCACGCGACCCGCAGGCGCTGCATCGCCAGATGTTTCAACCACGCGGCCGCGACCGCGCCTGTGGGCCGCCCGTCGGGGATCAGCAGGCGGTCATCCTGCACCTGCGCGCGCCGCACCGGTGCCGGGGTCAGGATCAGCGCCCGCCCCTCGACCGGCAGAGCCGCGCCGGGGACAGCCACCTGCCGCACGGGCAGGCGCGCGACCGCCGCCCGCAGCCACTCCCGACGTGATTGCGCGAAATCCCGGCCTTGGGTCAGGGGCACGCCCACAGGCAGGGTCAGCACCGCGCCCGACCCGTCACGGGGCACCCGCAGGGTCATGCGCCGCGCGCGCGCAGACCGCCGCAACCGCACCGTAAGCCCGTCTTCTACAAAGATCCGCTGATCGCCGCTTGCCATGCCCGCCTTGGCCTGCCAGATAAAGCCTTTGACACCCTCTGGCCTCTGTGGCAGGGGATCACCCGATTTCCCCTAATCGCGGCTGAAGGAGAATACCATGCCCAAAGAGGAATGGGGCACCAAACGCCTGTGCCCGCATTGCGCCACCCGTTTTTACGACCTGAAGGCAGATCCGATGACCTGCCCGGCCTGCGGGAACACGTTCACGCTGACCAGCCTGACGGACGGTCGCGGCAAGACGCTGGTGACCGAAAAGACCGCAGCGGCGACCGATGACGACGAACTGGTCGACGACGAGGAGGATATCGCCGACGACTCGAACGAGATCGACGACGACCTGCTGGAAGAGGACGACGACGACGGCGACGTGTCGCTGGACGACATCGCCGATGTCGCGGGCGACGAAGAAGAATAACACCCAAGGCCGCGCCCGAAATGGCGCGGCCTTATCCATTCCGGAACCCGGCTGACGCCCGTGTCGGGCTGTCGGCAGGGAATTTCCGGAAACTGTGCGGCACGGCGGATTTTCCACTTGCACCCCGTACCGCCCCCTCATATAGACCCCACACGCGGCGGCGCAGACGCGCTTCGCGGACCTCACGGTGGGGCCATAGCTCAGTTGGTAGAGCGCTTGAATGGCATTCAAGAGGTCAGGGGTTCGATTCCCCTTGGCTCCACCATTAATTCTCTTTCTTCGCATCTGGCATGTTCGCTGCGCCCTTCAGGCGCGCGTCGTCATGACCATGCCTCGGCCTCCAGCACGAACCCCGGCAGCCAGCGGTACAGCATCGTGTCGGGCAGATGCACCGCCGGTCGGGACAGGGTCGTGCGCAACAGGCCGCGATGCGCGGGGTAGGCATTGCCCTCAAGCCGCATGTTCTGGCGCTGCATCGCATAGCGCACCCCGGTGACGGGTCCGGCCACGGTCAGATGCATGTCATGGCCCTCATGGGTCAGTGCGGTGATCGCACCACCACCAGCGACCTCGACCCCCAGAAATTCGTCGATGCCGACCCCGCCATAGGGCGACGACCCATGAGCCGCCAGCGCCTCGTCCGGCCGCAGCGCAAAGCGCAGGGTGATCCGGTCCCCCTCGCGCCGGGCGGTCGGACACGGAATCGTCCAGCCCCGGCCCGCCATCGTTTCCCGCAACGCCCATGCCGCCAGTTCCCCCATCATGCGGGAATGATACAGGTCGGGATGCACGCGGTCCGACAGCGCCGATGGATAGATCGGCCCAACCATCACGGCATCATCGTGCCCCGCCACGAACCGCAACTGGTCGGTCGCCGCATGGGTGGTGTCGCTGCCATGATGGGAATGGTCCGAACCCGCGGTCTGCATCAGCAGGATCATCTTGCGCGCGGACGGGTAAAGCGAATCCAGCCGGGACCGGACACGGTCCCAATGCACCTGCAGGGCGGCCAGGTACATGCCCGGCGCCGCCTGTCGATCGGCCTCTCCCTGGATCCAAAAATAGACGACCGTCGCGGGCATCCTGCCCTGTCGCAGATAGGCCAGATGCGTCCCCTCGATGACCTTGTCCATGTTATGACGAACCACGCTGTCGGGGTCGTCCAGAACGGTGACTGTCTGCCCGGATACGGGGCTGCCCGCGATCGCGATCGGCGCAAGCCGGCGCTGATCGGGATCATCGCTGTTCTGCCCGGCCAGCGCCTGCGCCATCGACAGGGCCGGCGGCATCGGACCCGCAATTTTGACCCGCGCCATGGCAGCATTGGTGATATCGACCGGCCCCTCGCGTTTTTGCAGACCCTGAATGTCAATAACGCGCCTTGTCGGTCCGGTGTGAATACCACCAACCATCTGCACATCAGGGCGGCCAAGGTCGGCAAGTGCCAACTTGTCGTGGGCGGGTGCGTCAGGTCCCAGGGCAAGGGACTGACCGTTGAAATGGATCAGCAGGGGCGATGCCTCGGTCGATTGCCCATCCGGGCTGCGCCATGACGACATCCACGCATGCACGTCATCATGGCTGTCCGTCTCTAACGTCTGCAGGCGCAGCGAGTGCAGGATCATGGGCGCTTTGTGCCCGATATGCACCTGACGCACCTGAAATTCGTCGACAGGATCATGAGCCGCGCCTGTCTCGATCAACCCATCACTGTGATACGTGACCAAATGGCCGTCTGCGGTCAGAACGAAACACAAGGTCTGGCGACGATCCAGGTGACGCGCAAAATCCATGCGCGCCGCACCGGCGCGGACAATCCATTGTGTCCCCATGTCGCGGAACGACAGGTTTCGCCCATTCGCATCGATCAGTGCCAACAGCGTTTCGTGCGGCGACGGTTGATGCTGTGAAAAGGTGATTTCCAGCAGGATGGCTTTGGCGCGCACATATGCAGTCGCGGGCGGGATGCATCGCAGGCTGGTGCCGGCGGCGATCGTGACACCCTCCGGTCTGGCCGTCACGACATTGACCTGCGGATGGACCCTGAGGGTCAGGTCGCCCTCACCCCCGACCGCCACTGAGGCGACCTGCGTGCCGGGCGCATCCGGCAATGCCACGGCCATCGAAGGAGAGATCGAGACCGTCGATAGAGACGCATCCCGGTCGGGACATCATCACGCGCCGCAGTCGGCCATGACGTCATCCGTTCCTGTGGCAGCCCGTATATTCAGATTGCGATGGTGCCTGCAGAGCCTGTTCCGTCAAGCGGAGGCCACAGCAATTCGTTTGGCCTGACGGTCCAGATTTTCGTCCAGCGGACGAAACGCCTGGCCGTTCAGGTCGGCGATACGCTGCAGGTCGGCATCGCGCTGGCTGTCGGTCAGCGCGGGCCAAGGCGTATCGCCCGTGATCATGCCGCGGTCGCGCAGAACCTGCCATGTCCGGGGGAAATCCATCTCTCCAAACGATCCGCGACCGGGACGCAGCGCGCCACCCTGAACCCAGTCCCGTTTCAGGGTGTTCACCTCGAACGCGGTCATTCCTGTGAAAGTCTGCAACTGGCGCACGAACCCGGGCGCGAAATCCATGCTGCGCCGCGTCAGGATCGCCACGCGCTGCGCCGCGTTGCCGACATAGGCCATCATGTGCAGCGGAGAGCAGTCCACCGTGATGATATCCCGTGCAGCCTTGTAATGGGCGATCTGGACAGCTGCGGGGTGTTTCTGCGGGTGGAACATCTGATATCCCTCATCCGCCAGATAGCCCTCCAACAGGCTCTCGGCGATCAGGCCGCCACGCTGCGCCGGCAGCAGGCTGCGAGAGACATAGATCCGTTCGGGACCGGCAGGGTCGATGCCCGCGCCCGCGTGCGTTCCGACATAGTCGCGGAACTTGGCACTGCCTGTGGTCAGGTCACCCATGCCGACACCTTGCCGCGGTACATGCAAGCGTTCGACCCGCGTGGGGGTCACGACACAACGGATCGGGACGTCCAAGCCCAACGCATCCATCAAAGGCCGCAACGCCTTGATCATGTTGTCAAGGTTCCCCGAGACCTGTTTCGGCGTGAACAGCACGCCGTCGATCTGTCCGCGCAGAACATTCAGCGCCCATGCGCGCGCAAAGCTTTCGGTGATGAAATGTCCGAAATGCCCGTACAGGGTGCCGCCGAACATCCACGTGCCGGGCAGCGTCTCGACCGTATCGGGCATGGCGGGGGCCGAATTTACGGGCTCCAGGCTGTTGGACCAGCTGATCGAGTTCGCCACCATCTGCCCGTCGGGCGTCAGCACCCCCGACGCCTGCTGGCGGCCTCGGCCGTCGACCGGCGGCGGCACCACGATCGCGCCTTGTACCAGAACCAGATCGTCAGGTGCTTCAAGGTCAAACATGGTCGCAGGCTCCGATGACTGGAATTCTTTGGGATGAAATTAAGGCAGTACGCTCAACCGCTAAGGGAACGCTACAGGACCAGAACTATCCGGTCCAGATAGTAGCGTCATTCAGGCGCTATCCCGCCAAACAGACTGATCCGCACAGTCGGGGGCGGCATATTCAATAATTGTATTTTATGTCAATGGTTTATCGAAGAGGATCCGCGACTGGCTTACCGCCCTGCCTTCCGGATGTACATAAATTGCAATCGATAGGTCACAAAGGCCGGGCAGCTGCACCGCATCCGGGGATTTCAGTCTGGGACGACCTCCAGCCACGGCCGTGCTTTGGCCCATGGCAGATGCCCCATTTTCCCGGCGCTGTTTGACCCCAAAAGGGTCAATGCCACGACGTTTGCTCGACGATCACGGGAATCGGCGCGGATGTCAGGCGCGGGCATGGCCAACACGCATTGCCGAATGGCGGTACCGATGCCGCGACGAACATGCTGATCGAAGACCGGTTTCCCCAAATCGGCAACGAACGCCAGTGTTGCCGCCTATATCGGTGATCAGCGGCAGTGACAGCAGCCTTGACGGCGCAGCGATCCAACGACGCCTTGGTGACCGCAACCACCGGTGCACCATGGCAGTTGCTGTGGGTGATCATTCCATCAAATGAACTTTACCCGATCATTCATCATGCGCACGCCGGATGGGACAGTGCTGTGATCAAACCGTGTCCAGATACAGCTCCACCGTCTCCTCGTCGGACAGTTCGGCCATATAGTGCAGTTCCTGGCGCTTGGTCATCAGATAGTTGTCGACCAGATGCGCAGGCAGGATGCGGCGGATTTCCGGGCAGGTGTCGAACGCGTCGATCGCGGCACCCCAATCGCCGGGCAACTGGGCCAGTTTCTGGTCATAGGCGTTGCCCTTGAAGGGCGCGGGCGCGACCAACTTATCCTCGATCCCGTTCAGGGCGGCGCCCAGAATGGCGGCGATAGTCAGATAGGGGTTCACATCGCCCCCCGCCACGCGATGTTCGATCCGCCGGGCCTTTGGGCCGGATGCCGGAATGCGGATCGCGGCCGTGCGGTTCTCATAGGCCCAGCCGATCCCGGTGGGGGCGTGGGCGTTGGGGACCAGGCGGTCATAGCTGTTCTCGTGCGGGGCGAACAGCAGGGTCGATCCGGGCATGGCGCGCAGACAGCCGGCGACGGCCTGGCGCAGCGCCTCTGTCCCCTCTTCGCCGCCATTGTCAAAGATGTTGCGCCCTGCCCGGTCCAGGATCGAGAAATGCATGTGCATCCCGTTACCCGCGAACATCTCGTATGGCTTGGCCATGAAGCTGGCGGCAAAGCCGTAGGTGCGCGCGATCCCCTTGACCAGCATCTTGAACAGCCAGGTGTCGTCGGCGGCCTTCAACGGGTCGGCCTGATGCATCAGGTTGATCTCGAACTGACCCGGACCTGCCTCGGATATGGCGGTGTCGGCGGGAATGTCCATCGCCTCGCAGGCATCATACAGCGTGGTAAAGAACTGGTCGAACGCATCCAGCGCACGCAGCGACAGGACCTCGCCACCGGTGCGCCGCTTGCCCGATTTCGGGCTGGGCGGCACGCGCAGCGTCCTGCCGCTGTCATCGATCAGAAAGAATTCCAACTCGGTCGCGACCACCGGCACCAGCCCGGCCGCGACATAGCGTTCGGCCACGCGGGCCAGCGCCTGCCGCGGATCGCCGTCATAGGGCGTGCCGTCGGGATGAAACATCCACAGCGGCAGCAGGCCCGTGGGCGCGTCCAGCCATGGCATGGGCAGGAAACCGCGTTCGGTTGGCAGCAGCAGCCCGTCCGGGTCGCCGGATTCAAAGACCAGCGGGCTGTCCTCGACATCCTCGCCCCAGATGTCCAGGTTCAGGACCGAATAGGGAAACTTGGTCCCCTCATCCAGCAGCTTTCCGGCATAGCGGGCGGGCACGCGTTTGCCCCGCGCGACACCGTTCAGGTCTGCTGCCGCGACGCGGATCGTCTTGACCTCGGGGTGTTCGCGCAGCCATTCCATGGGATTATCTCATCAACTGGGGACGGTACCGGACGCGACTGGTCGCACCCGGCAGGTGCCGGTTCAGCCGCCTGTTCACCCTGCCGAAAACCCAGATCAAAGCCAAGGTGGCGGCAATGAAATAAGCGGCAGCGATAGGATAGGCGACAAAGGGGTTGAACGTCCGGTCCGCGAAATAGCTGGCGTAATACAACGCGTCGCCTTTTTGCTGGAACGCCGGAAATCCACTGAAATAGACAAGGGTCGTGGCGTGAAACAAAAAGATCGCCTCGTTCGTATAGCTGGGCCAGGCCAGACGCAGCATGGTTGGCCAGATGACGCGGCGGAACCGTTTCCAGCCGGTCAGGCCATAGGCGTCAGCGGCCTCGACCTCTCCCTTGGGGACGGACATCAGCGCGCCGTGAAAGATCTGCGCGCTATAGGCGGCGGTGTTCAGGATCAACACGATCAGCGCCCCGGCCCAGGCCCGCGTCAGCCAGCTGGTCTGGATCGTCATTCCCAGGATGTCGATGCCCGCACGCGGCAACAGCACCAGCGATTCATAGGCGATGAAGAACTGGATGAACAACGGGCTGCCGCGAAAGACAAAGATGAACGCATCCGCGGGCTTGCGCAGCCAGGGGTTCGCACTGGTCCGCGCCACCGCCAGCGCGGTCGCGATGACAAAGCCCACCGACAGCGCCAGGATCGCGAAATACAGGTTCCAGATCAGTCCCGACCCGATCAGCGTCGCCTGTTGGCACAGGGTATAATCCGCACGCGGCAGCAGGCGTTCGCCGATGCCGATCGAGCGCAGGCCATAATCCATGATCGTCTGGACACAGCTCATGCCGGGGTCCCCTTGCGCAGCGCCTCGCCACCCATGGTGGCCTGACCGCGCGACAACCGCGCCGTGACGCGGTCAAGGACGCGCCCCGAAATCCACGTCATGCCCAGATAGAACACCAGGATACCCAGGAAATAATACAGCCGCCAGTCCGGGTGCGGATAGGTAAAGGCGCTGGTCTTGGACCCGCCCAGTTCGCGCGCCCAATAGACGATGTCCTCGACCCCCAGCAGGAACAAGAGCGGCGTGGCCTTGATCAGGATCATCCACAGGTTCGACAGCCCCGGCAGGGCATAGGTCCACATCTGCGGGATCAGGACACGGCGGTTCACTTGGGCGGGCGACATGCCATAGGCTTCGGCCGTCTCCAGCTGGGCGCGCGGGACGGCCTGCATGGCCCCCGACAGCACGTTCGCGGCAAAGGCGCCAAAGACGATGGCAAAGGCGATGACCGCCAGAAAGATACCATAGGCGTCATGCACCCAGGGCGCGGCACTGTTCAGCGGCAGTTTCGCTGCGGCGCAGACGACGAAATCGTTGCCCTGACGCACCGGGGCGTCGGTATCGCACAGCGCCTGATGACGGACCCATTCAAAGGCCTGGTCCAGCGCAATCGGCACGAACAGAAAAAAGATGATGTCAGGCACGCCGCGCACCATCGACGTGTACAGACCCCCGAACCACCGCACCGGCGCGATGCGCGAGCGGCTGGCCATGGCGCCGCCGAAACCGAACAGCAGCGCGATGGGCGCGGTGATCGCCAGCAGCACCAGAACCGTCCCAAAGCTGGCATAGAACAACAGGTGCGTGCCCGATGTCAGGTAACACGACAGCCAGCCAAGCCCCTGCAGCGGGGACGGATCGGTGCAATATGCAAACATGGGATATCCCGAAGGGCCGCCGCGGAACAGGCCCGCGGCGGCGGGTCAGATCATTCGAACAGCTGCGCGTCGTCGCCGAACCATTTGGTGATCAGCGCGTTCAGGCTGCCGTCTTCCTTCATCGCGGTGATCTGGGCGTCGAATTTCTCCAGCAGCTCGGTGTCGGACTGGCGCAGGCCCATGCCGATACCCTCGCCCAGTGCGACCTGGTCCTTGCCCTCGACCCAGACCAGCTCTCCGTTCGATTCCTCGACGATGGGGGCCAGAAAGTCGCGGTCGGCCAGGATGGCGTCGGCCTCTCCGTTACGGACGGCGGCCACGGCCTGGTCGGGGTTCGGAAACTCCAGCAGCGTCGCATCGGTCTCGGCGACATAGCCCGCCTGGATGGTGCTGGTCTGCGCGGCCACGACGGCGCTGTCGACCTCGACGTCCGCCGACAGTGCGGCATAGGCCGAAGGCGTCGCGGGCGTATAGGGCTGGGTAAAGGCGATGACCGCCTGGCGTTCCTCGTTGATGTTCATGCCGGCCATGATCGTGTCATAGTTCGACGACACCAGGTTCGGGATGATCGAATCCCAATCGTTGCGGACCCAGGTGCATTCCAGTTCGGCGCGGGTGCACAATTCGTTGCCCAGCTCGATCTCAAAGCCGGTGACCTCACCGGTGGCGTCGTCGATGAAGTTGTAGGGGGCATAGGCGCCCTCGGTCCCCATGCGGATGGTCTGTGCCTGCGCAAGACCGGCGGTCAGCATCAGTGCGGTGGCGGCAATGGTCAGCGATTTCATTCGAACGTCTCTCCTGTTGGTTTCTTATGTCGCCATCGTCGCCGACAGGAACTGGCGCAGACGGTCGGTCTGCGGGTTCCCGAACAGCCGGTCCGGCGGGCCTTCTTCGCAGACCACGCCCTGATGCAGGAACACGACGTGGTCGCTGACATCGGCGGCCAGCCGCATGTCATGGGTGACCAGGATCATCGTGCGATGTTCCCCGGCCAGATCCTTGATGACGCGCACGACCTCCTGCTGCAGCTCGGGGTCCAGCGCGCTGGTGGGTTCGTCGAACAGCAGGGCCTTGGGCTGCATGCACAGCGCGCGCGCGATGGCGGCGCGCTGCTGCTGGCCGCCCGACAGCTGGGCGGGCCAGGCATCGGCCTTGTCGCCGATGCCGACCTTGGCGAGCAGGTCGCGGGCGCGGGCCTCGACGGTGGCGCGGTCCTCCCCCAGCACGGTGACCGGGGCCTCCATGACGTTCTGCAGAATCGTCATGTGGGCCCACAGGTTGAACTGCTGGAACACCATCGACAGATTGGTGCGCATCCGCGTGACCTGGGCGCGATCGGCGGGGTGCCGGTTCTGGCCCTGCCCCTTCCAGCGGACGGGCTCGCCCTCGAACAGGATCTCTCCGTCCTGGCTGTTCTCCAGCAGGTTGCAGCAGCGCAGCAGCGTGGATTTGCCCGAACCGGACGACCCGATCAGGCTGATCACATGACCGCGCGGGGCGGTCATGGAGACGCCCTTGAGAACGTCAAGCTGGCCATAGGATTTGTGCAAGCCGTTGATCGCGATGACCGGGGCGGCGTTCTGAGGGGACGGGGTCTGGTTCATCATCCGCACATTGGGCGTCAAACGGGTGCGTTTTGCAACGGGCTGCAGGGGGCTACCTGCCGATAATGGCAGGCTGCCGCAGCGTCAGTCGAAAGCTTACGCAATCTCGATCGAATATTTCTCGATCACGGTGTTGGCCAGCAGGCCCTCGCACATCCTTGCGACCTCGGCGCGGGCGGCCTCGGCGTCGGTGGCGGTCAGGTCCAGCTCGATCAGCTTGCCCTGACGGACGCCGGTGACGTTCTGATGGCCAAGCCCGCCCAGGGCATGGCGGATCGCCTCGCCCTGGGGGTCCAGGACGCCGTCCTTCAGCATGATGGTGACACGTGCTTTCATGGCGGCAGTCCCTCTCAGTTGATCGCGGTGGGTTTCAGGCTGGTCGTGTTGGCGGGCATCAGGCCCAGCCTGCGCGCCACCTCGGTATAGGCGTCGGTCAGGTTGCCCAGATCACGGCGGAACACGTCCTTGTCCAGCTTCTGCCCGGTCTTGACGTCCCACAGCCGACAGCTGTCGGGGCTGATCTCGTCCGCCACGATCAGGCGCATGAAATCATTGTCCCAGACCCGCCCGACCTCGATCTTGAAATCGATCAGCTTGATGCCGGCGCCATAGAACACACCCGACAGGAAGTCGTTGACGCGCAGCGCCAGCGACACGATGTCGTCCAGGTCCTGCTGGGTCGCCCAGCCGAACGCGATGATGTATTCCTCGGACACCATCGGGTCGCCCAGCTCGTCGTTCTTGTAGCTGTATTCGACGATCGGGCGCGGCAGGGCGGTGCCCTCCTCGATGCCCAGACGCTTGGACAGCGAGCCGGCGGCGAAATTGCGCACGATCACTTCCAGCGGGATGATCTCGACCTGACGGATCAGCTGTTCGCGCATGTTGATGCGGCGGATGAAGTGGTTCGGGACGCCGATATTCGTCAGCCCGTTCATGAAGAACTCGGACAGGCGGTTGTTCAGCACGCCCTTGCCTTCGATGGTGGCGCGCTTTTGCGCGTTGAAGGCGGTCGCGTCATCCTTGAAATACTGGATCAGCGTGCCGGGCTCGGTGCCTTCGTAAAGGATCTTTGCCTTGCCTTCGTAAACTTTCTTGCGCCGCGGTGCCATGGGCCCACCGTCCTTTCGCATGTCCCTGAAGATGCCGCTTAGCGCGGATTGCCCGTCGGGGGCAAGTCGAGCCTTGCGACAACGCGCGCCGATGGGCATATCTTGTGCGACATGCCGCACAGGAGAGCCCGATGACCACGTTCAACGACCGAGAGCGCGCCCACGAATCGAAATTCGCCCATGACGCCGACCTGCGCTTCAGGGCAGAGGCGCGGCGCAACCGCCTGCTGGGCGAATGGGCAGCCGAACAGCTGGGCAAGACCGACGATGAAGCGCGCGCCTATGCGATGACCGTGGTCAGCGCCGATTTCGACGAGCCCGGAGAGGAAGACGTCTTCCGCAAGGTCGAGGCCGACCTGACCGGCGTCGCCGACGCCGCCACGATCCGTGCGCAGATGGCCCGCCTGATGGACGAGGCCCGCCGCCAGGTCATCGACGAGGCATAGGCGCCAGTCACATCGTTCATTCAGAAAGGGGGCGCGATGGCGTCCCCTTTTTCGTGCACCCGATCGTGCATGCGGCGATCCCGTCGCGACAGGCACCGGCCCCTGTGTCGTGCAGGACGCCGCAGGCCATCCGGACCATCAGCGACAGCGTGCGCCCGAAACGGTACGTCCATCCTGCAGCACGATCTCGACCTGCCGGTCGGTCACGCGCAGTCGCACGGTCTCTGCACCATAGCTCTCTCCCTCGGACATGATCGCGTAGGTCGCGCTGCTCCATCCGTCCGGCAGGGTGTTCAGCGGCGATTGTCGGTCGTAATGGGTTTCGGTCAACGAAAATGTCCCCGCGCCGATGGCGATGATCCCTTCTCCGCCCGTCTGAAGGGGGCAGTTCCTCTCGTAGCCGGACATGGCATAGTGGCGGCCCTGGGCATGGGCGCCGCTGGCGGCAAGGCAGGTCAGCGCAATCGCTGTGGCAACTGTACGGGCGGCAGTCATGAAACATCTCTCCGACAATGATCGGATCACTGTGCCGGCCAGATCTGGCCATGCAACCTGAAAACGCTTAAAATTTCCGCGGTCCGGTCAGGCTGCAGCGGCCTCGGCGTTGGGATAGCGACGCAGCATCGTCACCGCCCGGGCCAGGTTCAGCGCCATCAGCGCCGCCCACAACCCGTGATTGCCCCAGAACGGCGGCAGGATCAGGACGCAGGCGACGAACACCGCCACCGACCGGATCATCGCGTTGCGCATGTCCTGCGTCAGCGTGGCTCCGATGAAGATGCCGTCCAGCATCCAGCCCGCCACACCGATCAGCGGTGCCAGCCCCAGCCACGGCAGATAGACGCGCGCCGCCTGTCGCACCGCGTCGGACGTGGTCAGCAGGTCGATGATCGCGCCCCCCGCGATGATGAAGACCAGCCCCAGAACAACCGCGCCCCCCAGCCCCCAGGCAGATGTCAGCAGCGCCGCCCGCCGCACCCGGTCGGGACGGCGCGCGCCCACGGCCTGCCCCACCAGGCTTTCGGCGGCAAAGGCGAACCCGTCCAGCGCATAGGCGGTCAGCGCCACGAACTGCAGCAGCACCTGGTTCGCGGCCAGCGGCACGTCGCCCTGCCCCGCGCCCAGGAACAGAAAGCTGGTCATGCACCCCTGCAGCAGGACCGACCGGATCATGATGTCGCTGTTGACCCGCGCCAGCCGCATCAGCCGGTCGCGTGCCCACAGCCCCGCCGCACGCCGCGCCTGCCCCAGCACGTGCCGCGCCAGCCACAGGCCCAATGCCATGCCGCCGACCTCGGCGATCAGCGTGGCCCAGGCGACCCCCGCGACGCCCAGCCCGAGGCCCAGCACGAACCACAGGTCCAGCGCCACGTTCAGTCCGTTCTGCAACAGCTGCAGCCCCAGCACCGCCCGGGTGCGTTCGACCGCGATCAGCCAGCCGGTGATCGCATAGAGGCCGATGGTGGCGGGCGCCCCCCAGATGCGGATGGCCAGATAGTCGCGGGCCAACGCCTCGACCGCGTCGGATGCCGGGGCCAGCCGAAAGGCCGCCCAAAAGATCGGCGCCTGCAGCGCGATGAACACCAGCCCCGCGGCGGCGGCGATGGCCAGCGCGCGCAGCAGGTGGGCACCGACCTCGGGCGTGTTGCCCGCGCCATGTGCCTGCGCCACCAGCCCCGACGTGCCCATGCGCAGGAACCCGAACACCCAATAGATGGACGTCAGGATGATCGCGCCGATCCCCACCGCGCCGATGGCCTGCGGCTGGCCCAACTGGCCCACGACGCCCGTGTCGACCAGCCCCAACAGGGGCACCGTCAGGTTCGACAGGACGATGGGCACCGCGATGTGCAGCACGCGGCGATGGGTCAGCAGGGTCAAGGCTGCGGCATCAGGAAATGCCCGGTGGCCTGGGCGATCAGACGGGCGCGGTTGTCCTGCCATGCCTCGACATGGACGGACGCATAGCGCCGTCCCGACCGCACCACGCGGGCGCGGGCATAAGCGTCGCGCGGCAGGCCCGACCGCAGGTAATCAACGGTGAAATCGATGGTCTTGGGCAGCCGCGGCAGGCTGTCGGGGACGGCGGCGTCGGGGGCGATGCGGCCCGACTCCAGGTCCTCCCACATGGCGGCCCAGCCCAGTTCGATGATCGCCGTGACCTCCAGGAACGCCGCCGTCACCCCGCCGTGGATCGCGGGCAGCATCGGATTGCCGATCAGCTTGTCGTCATAGGGCAGGATCGCCGTCAGCTCGTCCCCGCGCCGGTCAAAGCGGATGCCAAGCCAGGTCATGTAGGGCACGCCGGTGACCATCGCTGCCAGTGCGGAATCGCGACGCGACTTGATCTGGTGCAGGGGTTCGTTGCGGTCGCCCATGATCACCGCTCCGCCGTGAAGGCCGCCGTGGCGGCGGCGACGGGGTTGTCGGAATCCTCGTCCAGCGCCACGGCGCGCACAAACGCCACGCTGCGCGTCATGTGATAGCATTCGGCCCGTGCGGTGATCCGCTGTCCCGGCATCGCCGCCCGCATGTAGTCGATGCGCAGGTCGATCGTCGCGGTCGATCGCGGATTTGTCGGATGTGCCATCACCGCCGCCCCGCAGCAGGTGTCCATCAGCGCCGACACAACGCCCCCGTGGATCACGCCGGTGCGCGGATCGCCAACCAGGTGTTCGGCCCAGGGCATGCTGATCGTCGCGCGCCCCGCCCCGATTTCGTCCACGCGCATGCCCAGCGCGCGCGCATGGGGGATCGCCTCGATGAATTGCTGGGCGATGCGGGCGTGATCGTCGGGATCGGGCATGGGGCGTCCTTTTTTGCGCTAGGGGTAGCGTCCCGCCGGGACCCGCATCAAGCCCCGGCGCGCGATTCGGTTGAGAAAGGATGCGGCTGCGCTTAGGTTGACGCCAAGGGAAATCTTCGACGGAGGGACCGGGTGACCGAGGACCGCATCAGCTTCAAGGACATGTGCGCACGGTTCGAGGTGACGCCCCGCACGCTGCGCTATTACGAATACATCGAACTGCTGCAGCCCCGAAAGGAAGGCCGTGCCCGGTTCTATGGCCCGCGCGACGTTGCCCGGATGACGCTGATCCTGCGTGGACGCCGTTTCGGTTTCAGCCTGGAGGAGATCCGCCAATGGTTGCAGATCTATGACAAAAAGGGGTCGCGCGAACAATATCAGGTCTGGATCGACATGGCCGATCGTCAGCTGGCGGTGCTGGATGGGCAGATCGCCGACCTGACGGCGGCGCGCGCCGATCTGGACCAGCTGCGCCAGGCCACCATGGCAGAACTTGCGAAAATGACCTGACGCAGCGGCACGCGTCCCAGTGACGCCGCGTCTTGCTTACGTCCGCGTCAACTTGATCCTATGGTCAAGGCAGGACGGAAAGCCGGTTTTAGGAGGAGCCGCACCAAATGTCCGATGATCTGATGACAATCCGCCAGATGTGCGACGCCTTTGAGGTGACCCCGCGTACGCTGCGTTTCTACGAGGCACGAGAGCTGATCTTTCCCCAGCGCCGCGGCCAGCACCGTCTGTATGACAGGCGCGACCGGGCCCGGCTGATCCTGATCCTGCGCGGCAAGCGCTTTGGGTTCAGCCTGGAACAGATCCGCCAGCTGCTGCAGCTGTACGAACCGGGCGGCACGAACCGCGCGCAGGTTGCGGCCACGATCGACATCGGTCGTGACCGTCTGGCGGACATGGAACGGCAATATGCCGAACTGAGCGAGGCGATCGCCGACCTTCGCCAGCAGATCTCGGATGCCACGGGCCGGCTTTCCGCAGCCCCCATAGAACAGCCGTAAAGGATCCCGCCATGCCCTCGTACACGCCCCCGATCCGCGACCTGCAATTCGTCCTGCACGACGTCCTGAAGCTGTCGCAATCCGACCTGCCCGGCCATGACGAGTTGGCCCCCGATTTCACCGAAGCCGTGCTGGAGGCCGCCGGCAAGCTGGCCGCCGAAGTGCTGGCGCCGCTGAATCTGTCGGGCGACCAGCAGGGTTGCGTGCTGGAAAACGGCGTCGTGCGCACCCCCGACGGGTTCCGCGCCGCGTTCGATCAGGTCAAGGAGGGCGGCTGGACCGCGCTGGACTGCGACCCCAATTATGGCGGTCAGGGCATGCCCTACACGATGGGCGTCGCCACCGGAGAGATGTTCGTGTCGGCCAACATGGCCTTCAACATGTATCAGGGCCTGACGCACGGTGCCTATTCCGCGATCCACGCGCATGGCACCGACGAACAGAAACAGACCTGGCTGCCCAAGATGGTCAGCTGTGACTGGACCGGCACGATGAACCTGACGGAACCGCATTGCGGCACCGATCTGGGCCTGCTGCGCACCAAGGCCGAACCGCAGGACGACGGCAGCTATCTGGTCACGGGGCAAAAGATCTTTATCTCGGCCGGCGATCACGACATGGCAGAGAACGTCGTCCACCTGGTGCTGGCCAAGGCGCCCGGCGGAGGCGAGGGCACCAAGGGCATCAGCCTGTTTATCGTGCCCAAGTTCCTGGTGAACGCGGATGGCACTCTGGGCGACCGCAACGGCGTGTCCGTGGGCGCGCTGGAACACAAGATGGGCATCCATGCCAACGCGACCTGCGTTATGAACTATGACGGCGCGCGCGGCTGGCTGTTGGGCGACCTGCACAAGGGCATGCGCGCCATGTTCACCATGATGAACGAGGCCCGTCTGGGCGTGGGCCTGCAGGGCTATGCCGCCGCCGTGCCTGCGTATCAGAACGCGCTGGCCTATGCCAAGGACCGCCTGCAGGGCCGTGCCGTGACCGGTGCCCAGAACCCGCAGGGCGCGGCCGATCCGCTGATCGTCCATCCCGACATCCGCCGCAGCCTGCTGGACCAGAAGAGCTTTATCGAGGGCGCACGCGCTCTGGCCCTGTGGGGGGCGCATCTGATCGACCGCAGCCACATGGCCGGCGACAAGGACGCCGAAGGGCTGGTGTCGCTGATGACCCCCGTCATCAAGGGCTTCCTGACCGACAAGGGGTTCGAGGCGACGGTGCTGGCGCAGCAGGTTCTGGGTGGCCACGGCTATGTCGAGGAATGGGGCATGAGCCAGTTCGTCCGCGACGCCCGGATCACCATGATCTACGAAGGCGCGAATGGCGTGCAGGCGCTGGATCTGGTCGGACGCAAGCTGGCGCAGGATAGCGGCAAGCATGTCATGGCGTTCTTTGACCTGGTCAAATCCTTCTGCAAGGAGCAGTCCGCAAACCCGGCGCTGGCCGCCGATTTCATCGAACCGCTGAAGGCCGCGTCCAAGGACCTGCAGGCGGCATCCATGTTCTTTATGGAACGCGGCATGAAGAACCCGAACGATGCGCTGTCGGGCAGCTATGACTTCATGCACCTGTTCGGTCATGTGACCCTGGGCTACATGTGGGCGCGCATGGCTGTCGCCTCTCAGGCGGCGCTGGACGCGGGTACGGCTGACCCTGACTTTCACAGGACCAAGCTGGCGACCGGACGCTATTACATGAAGCGTCAGTTGCCGATGACGGGGACGCATCTGGCACGCATCCAGTCGGGCGCCGAGACCGTCATGGCGCTGGAGGCCGAAGCTTTCTGAACCCTTGAAACAGGACCATGCCGGGGGCCGCGCCCCCGGCGGCAGGAGGAAAGATGACCGCAGATCTCTGGTGCTTTGGCGAAAGCGGCAATGCCTACAAGGCGGCGCTGACCCTGGAACTGACGGGGCACGACTGGCGCCCCGTCTATGTCGACTTTTTCAACGGAGAGGCCCGGACGCCTGCGTTTCGCGCGCTGAATCCCATGGGCGAAGTCCCGGTCTTTCGCGAGGGCAGCCTGACGCTGACCCAGTCGGCGGTCATCCAGATGCATCTGGCCGACCAGCACGGCAAGTACTGGGGCAGCGACCGCAACGAGACGCTGCGCTGGCTGATGTTCGACAACCACAAGGTTTCGGCATCGGGCGGGCCGGCACGGTTCCAGCTGAACTTCATCCCGCAGAACAAGCGCCCCGCGGGTGCCGCCGAGTTCCTGCAGGGTCGCCTGCTGGCGGCGCTCAAGGTGCTGGACGCGCATCTGGCCGACCGCGACTGGGTGGCCCCGGGCGGGCCGACCATCGCCGATCTCGCGCTGTGCGGTTACCTCTATTATCCCGAACCCTTTGGCTTTGACCGCGCCGAATGGACGAATATCGACCGCTGGCTGGACGGCATCGCCGATCTGCCCGGCTGGAAGCACCCCTATGACCTGATGCCCGGCAACCCATCGGACCGGGCGACCGAGGAGGACATATGACCGACGCATACATCTATGACGCCGCCCGCACCCCGCGCGGCAAGGGCCGCCCCGATGGAAGC
This sequence comes from Paracoccus sp. Ld10, assembly GCF_045064235.1. Taxonomy (NCBI): domain Bacteria; kingdom Pseudomonadati; phylum Pseudomonadota; class Alphaproteobacteria; order Rhodobacterales; family Paracoccaceae; genus Paracoccus; species Paracoccus sp. Ld10. The sequence continues at coordinate 108,905 of NZ_JBISHD010000003.1, forward strand.
CTGCACGAGGTCACCTCGCTGGCGCTGTCCACGCGCCTGCTGAACGCCGTCAAGAAACGCAACGGCCTGGAGGGCCACGCGGTCGAGGACGTCATCTGGGGCAACGTCACCCAGGTCAAGGAACAGGGCGGCTGTCTTGCGCGCAGCGTCGTGCTGGCATCCGATCTGGACGAGCGCATCCCGGGCCTGTCGATCAACCGCTTTTGTGCATCGGGCATGGAGGCCGTGAACCTGGCCGCCAACCAGATCAAGGGTGGTGCGGGCCAGGCCTATATCGCCGGCGGCGTCGAGATGATGGGCCGCGTCGCCATGGGCAGCGACGGGGCGGCCATCGCGGTCGATCCGGGCCTGGCCATGCGGTCCTATTTCGTGCCGCAGGGGATCAGCGCCGACATCATCGCCACCGAATACGGATTCAGCCGCGACGAGGCCGATGCGCTGGCGGTGGAAAGCCAGCGCCGTGCCGCGCAGGCGTGGCAGGAAGGCCGTTTCAGCAAGTCCATCGTCCCTGTGCTGGACCAGAACGGGCTGACCATCCTGGACCGCGACGAATACATGCGGCCCGGCACCTCTGCCGAAGATCTGGCCAAGCTGCGCCCCGCCTTCAAGGAAATGGGCGAGATGATGCCCGGTTTCGACAAGGTCGCGATGCTGAAATATCCGCACCTGACCCATGTCGATCACATCCACCATGCGGGTAACAGCAGCGGCATCGTCGACGGCGCCGCCGCCGTGCTGATCGGCACCCGCGAGTTCGGCGAGGCCCATGGCCTGAAACCCCGTGCCCGCATCCGCGCCACTGCCAAGATCGGCACCGACCCCACGATCATGCTGACCGGCCCGGTGCCGGTGACCGAAAAGATCCTGAAGGACAGCGGCCTGTCCATCAGCGACATCGACCTGTTCGAGGTCAACGAGGCCTTTGCATCCGTCGTGTTGCGCTTCATGCAGGCGTTCGACGTGGACCATTCCAAGGTCAACGTGAACGGCGGCGCGATCGCCATGGGGCACCCCCTGGGCGCGACCGGCGCGATCATCATCGGCACCCTGCTGGACGAGCTTGAGCGGCAGGACAAGACCATGGGTCTGGCGACCCTGTGCATCGCGTCCGGCATGGGCGCGGCCACCATCATCGAACGCGTGTGAGGAGCCCGGACATGACCGATTTCACGATGGAAAAAGGCGCCGATGGCGTCGCGGTGATCACCTGGGACGTGCCGGGCAAGTCGATGAACGTGCTGTCGATGGACGGCGCGACCGCGCTGAGCGGGCAGATCGACGACGCGCTGGCTGATGATGCAGTCAAGGGCATCGTCATCACGTCGGGGAAAAAGGACTTTGCCGCCGGGATGGACCTGAAGGTCATCGCGGGCATGAAGGACGCGAACGGCGCGCAGGGCGTGTTCGACGGCGTGATGACGCTGCACCATCTGCTGCGCAAGATCGAGCTGGCGGGGATGGACCCCAAGACCAAAAAGGGCGGCAAGCCGATCGCGTCGGCCCTGCCCGGCACCGCGCTTGGCATCGGGCTGGAGCTGCCGCTGGCGACGCATCGGATCTTTGCCGCGGACAATCCGCGCGCCAAGATCGGCCTGCCCGAGATCATGGTCGGCATCTTTCCCGGTGCCGGCGGCACCACCCGCCTGACGCGCAAGCTGGGCGCGATGATGGCCGCGCCGTTCCTGTTGGAGGGCAAGCTGTCTGACCCGAAAAAGGCCAAATCGGCGGGGCTGATCGACGAGGTCGCAGCCGACCCGCTGGCCGCCGCCAAGGCCTGGGTGCTGGAGGCCAAGGACGCCGACATCGTCAAGCCGTGGGATGCCAAGGGCTACAAGATGCCCGGCGGAGAGCCGTTCCACCCGGCAGGCTTCATGACCTTTGTCGGTGCATCCGCGATGGTGCATGGCAAGACCATGGGCGTCTATCCGGCGGCCAAGGCGCTGCTGTCGGCGGTCTATGAGGGGTCGATGGTGCCGTTCGATCAGGCGCTGAAGATCGAGGCGCGCTGGTTCACCAACGTGCTGATGAACCCGTCCAGCACCGCGATGATCCGCAGCCTGTTCATCAACAAGGAAGCCCTGGAAAAGGGTGCGAACCGCCCCAATGCGCCGGACCAGACCGTGCGCAAGGTCGGCATCCTGGGCGCGGGCATGATGGGCGCGGGTATCGCCTATGTCAGCGCGATGGCGGGGATCGAGGTCGTGCTGATCGACGCCGCACAGGACAGCGCCGACCGTGGCAAGGCCTATTCCACGGGTCTGCTCGACAAGGCCATCAGCCGCAAGAAATCGACCGAGGAGAAAAAGGCCGAGGTGCTGGCCCGCATCACCGCCACGACGGATTACGCGGCCCTTGAGGGCTGCGACCTGATCGTCGAGGCGGTGTTCGAGGACCCGTCCATCAAGGCCGAGGTCACCAAGAAGGCCGAAGCCGTGATCCCCACGGACGCGATCTTTGCCACCAACACCTCGACCCTGCCGATCAGCGATCTCGCCCGGGCCAGCGCGCGCCCCGAGCAGTTCATCGGCATCCACTTCTTCAGCCCCGTCGACAAGATGCTGCTGGTCGAGATCATCAAGGGCAAACAGACCGGCCCCGTCGCGGTCGCCAAGGCGCTGGATTTCGTGCGCCAGATCCGCAAGACCCCGATCGTCGTCAACGACGAGCGGTTCTTCTACGCCAACCGCTGCATCATCCCCTATATCAACGAAGGCATCCGCATGGTGGCCGAGGGCGTGAACCCCACGCTGGTGGAAAATGCCGCCAAGATGATGGGCATGCCTCTGGGTCCGCTGCAGCTGGTCGATGAGACCAGCATCGATCTGGGCGTCAAAATCGCCAAAGCCACCAAGGCTGCGATGGGCGATGCCTATCCCGACGGCGCGGTCGACGACGTGTTGTTCTGGATGGCCGATCAGGACCGGATGGGCCGCAAGGGCGGCGCGGGCTTTTACGCCTATGAGGACGGCAAGCGGCAAGGCCTGTGGGAGGGTCTGGACACGCAATATCCGCGTGCGGCGGACCAGCTGCAATTGCAGGACATCCAGCACCGCCTGATGTTCGCGCAGACGCTTGAGGCCGTGCGCGCGCTGGAGGACGGCGTGCTGGAGGACATCCGCGAGGGTGATGTGGGCGCCATTCTGGGCTGGGGCTTTGCGCCGTGGTCGGGCGGTCCGTTCGGCTGGCTGGACATTCTGGGCGCCGAACGCGCAGTGCAGATCTGCGACCGTCTGGAGGCCAATCACGGCCCCCGTTTCGCGGCGCCGCAGATGCTGCGCGACATGGCGGCCAAGGGCGACAGCTTTTACGGGATCAAGGCCGCGGCCTGACGCCCCCCGGATGGGCCGCTCCTGTGGCCCATCCGCATCAACCGCTGTGTCCCCCCTGCCATGTCGCGAAACTTTCCGGTATGGCTGTCGTTGATGCGACTGGATTTCGCCATATGCTGAGACACCGGAGCCACCCGATGGGTGGATGGCCGACAAGGGGACATGCCGATGAGTGACGAGACGAAACGCCGCGCCGCAGCCGCTCAGGCGCAGATCGAGGCGCTGACCTCTGCACCGCTGCCCGAGCCTGCGCCCGCGGCCAGCTCCCTGTCCGATGCCGACCCCGCCGTCCAGGCACAGATCCGCGCCCGCATGGCCGAGATCGACCTGAAGGACAGCAATTCGATCCTGCGCTTTGGCACCCGCGCGCAGGCCGACCTGCAGCAGATCAGTCAGTCCATGCTGGCCGATGTCAAGACCAAGGAGGTCGGTCCCGCAGGTGATACCCTGCGCGAGGTCGTGACCACGATCCGCGGGTTTTCGACATCCGAGCTGGACATGCGGCGTAGTCGCAGCTGGTGGGAAAAGCTGCTGGGGCGGTCCGCGCCCTTTGCCAAGTTCGTGGCGAATTACGAACAGGTCCAGACCCAGATCGACCGCATCACGGCCGAACTGGAAGGGCACGAACAGAAGCTGCTCAAGGACGTCAAGTCGCTGGACATCCTGTATGACCGCACGCTGACATTTTATGACGAACTGGCGCTGTATATTGCTGCAGGCACCGAAAAGCTGGCCGAACTGGACAGCGTGACGATTCCCGCCAAGGAGGCCGAACTGGCCACCAAGGCGCAGCCCGACCAGGTGATCGAGGCACAGGAGTTGCGCGACCTGCGCACCCTGCGCGACGATCTGGAACGCCGCGTCCACGACCTGAAGCTGACGCGGCAGGTGACGATGCAGTCGCTGCCCTCGATCCGGTTGGTGCAGGAAAACGACAAGTCGCTGGTGACCAAGATCAACTCGACCCTGGTCAACACGGTGCCCCTTTGGGAGACCCAACTGGCACAGGCGGTCACCATCCAGCGCAGCGCCGAGGCCGCCCGCGCGGTCAAGGAGGCCAGTGACCTGACCAACGAACTGCTGACCCGCAACGCCGACAACCTGCGTCAGGCCAATGCCCAGATCCGCACGGAAACCGAACGCGGCGTCTTTGACATCAAGGCGGTGCAGACCGCCAACGCCCAGCTGATCGCCACGATCGAGGACAGCCTGCGCATCGCCGACGAGGGCCGTTCGCGTCGGGCTTCGGCCGAAACGGAACTGGTGCGGATGGAGGCAGAGCTGCGTGACGCGCTGGCCGCGGCATCATCGCGCCAACCCACGGCTGTTGCCGGACCCGGCGGGCGGCGCTGATGATCCGCGCGGCCGTCCCCGCCGTCGGGTTGGCACTGCTGCTGGCAGGCTGCGCACCCGATCCGTTCACGGAGACCCCCGGATCTCCGCGTCCGCAGGCACGCCCCGAAGCCGCCGCCACCGCACAGAGCCAGGCCGACCTGCGCCGCGCGCGAGCCGAACGCAACCGCGCGGCGAACGCGATCGCCCAGCAGGCATCGGCCGCACCCAGCCCGGCCAGCCAGTCGCAGCGCGATTTCTATGGCGCCGCCGAACGACGGCTGGTGGCACAGGGACGTCTGCGCCGCGACCGTGCGCCGCTGGACGCCCCGATCGACGCCGAGATCCTGACCCGCAATTTCATCGACATCGCGCTGCGCGACGAATACAGCCAGACCGCCGGGGGGCTGGTGTCGCAAGCGCGCGCCGCGCCCGTGCGCCGCTGGCAGGGTCCGGTCCAGATGCAACTGGAATTCGGCGCGTCGACCGACATGGCCGCCCGCCCCGCATGGCGATCCGAGGTTGCCGATTTTGCCGCCCGCCTGTCGGACGCCGCGCGCCATCCCGTATCGCTGACCGCGGATAATGGCAATTTCACCGTCCTGGTCCTGACCGAGGACGAACGGCGCGCCATCGGTCCACGCCTGTCCCAGTTGGTGCCCGGCATCCCGTCGCAGGACGTGTCCATCGTGACCGACCTGCCCGCATCGATCAGCTGCGCGGTGTTTGCCTATTCGCAGGGGGCGGCGCCCGATTACGCCCGTGCGGTGGCGGTGATCCGCGCCGAACTGCCGCCCCTGATGCGGACGTCGTGCATCCACGAGGAACTGGCACAGGGGATGGGGCTGGCCAATGACAGCCCAGGCGCGCGCCCGTCGATCTTCAACGACGATGAGGAATTCGCCCTGCTGACGCGCCATGACGAGTTGCTGCTGCGGATCCTGTACGATCCGCGCCTGCGCCCCGGCATGTCCGAGGCCGAGGCCGCACCCATCGTCCGCCGCATCGCCACCGAACTGTTGGGCGAGAACGCTTGATCCTGCCCCCGGCCCGCCCCTAGAAAGGGGCGAGGTCAGCAGGAGGTACCCATGTCCATCTTCGACATCCTTGGCGGCGAGTTCATCGAGGTCATCGAGTGGACGGCAGACAGCCGTGACACGATGGTCTGGCGGTTCGACACCGTCGGCCGCGCGATCAAGTACGGCGCCAAGCTGACCGTCCGCGAGGGGCAGGCCGCCGTCTTTGTCCACGAGGGACAGTTGGCCGACGTGTTCGGCCCCGGCCTGTACCTGCTGGAGACGAACAACCTGCCGGTGATGACCCGTCTGCAGCATTGGGACCACGGCTTTCGCAGCCCGTTCAAGTCAGAGGTCTATTTCGTCGACAAGACCCGCTTCAACGATCTGAAATGGGGCACCAAGAACCCGATCATCGCGCGCGACCCTGAATTCGGCCCCGTGCGCCTGCGCGCGTTCGGGACCTATGCGATGCGGGTCAGCGACCCGGCACGCTTCATGTCCGAAATCGTCGGCACCGACGGCGATTTCACCCGCGACGAGATCACCTTCCAGATCCGCAACGTGATCGTGCAGGAGTTTTCCCGCGCCATCGCCGCGTCGAACATCCCGGTTCTGGACATGGCCGCCAACACAGATCAGCTGGGCGCACTGGTCGCCAAGGCGATCGCGCCGGTGATCGAGGCCTATGGCCTGGTCCTGCCCGAATTCTATGTCGAGAACATCAGCCTGCCCGCCGAGGTCGAGGCGATGCTAGACAAGCGTACCAGCATGGGGATCATCGGCGATCTGGACCGTTTCGGCCAATACGCCGCGTCCGAGGCGATGCTGGCGGCGGCCCGGAACGAAGGCGGTGCCGGTGCCGGCATGGGCGCCGCGATGGGGGCCGCCATGGGGGCCACGATGCGCGGGCCGTGGGGCGCGGCTCCCGCAGCCGCCGCGCCTGCACCCCCGCCGCTGCCCCGCACGGTCGAGACGGTGTGGCACGTGGCCCGGGACGGCGCACCGCAAGGCCCGTTCGGGCGCGGCCATCTGGGCCGCATGGTCGCGGACGGCACGCTGGCCCGCGACACGCTGGTCTGGACGCCGGGTCAGGACGGCTGGCTGGCCGCGCAGGATGTGCCGGAACTGGCCCAGCTGTTCACCACTCAACCCCCGCCGCTGCCGGGTTAGGGATGGCGGCCCAGGAACACCGTTTTCCCTGCACGCAATGCGGCGCCAGCCTGCGGTTCCAACCGGGCCAGCGCAGCCTTGTCTGCGATTGGTGCGGGCATGAACAGCAGATCGGCCCCGGTCCTGCCCGCGCGCCGGGGCTGAACCGCGACGGCACGCCACCACCCCTGCAATGGGACGCAGCCCACAAGGCCCCCGACCTGGCCGAAATCCCGCTGGACCAGGGCCTGCACCTGGACGCGGGGTCGATGATCGCGGAAACCGTGCGCACCCTGTCCTGTCCGCAATGCGGGGCGCAGGTGCAACTGGACGATACCCACCACGCCAGTGCCTGCCCGTTCTGCGCATCGCCCGTCGTCACCGACACCGGTGCCACCCGACGCATCAAACCCCAGGGCGTCCTGCCCTTCGCGCTGAGCGAAACCCAGGCCCGCGACGCCATGAAGACCTGGCTGGGCAGCCTGTGGTTCGCGCCATCCGGTCTGGTGGCCTATGCCCGCAAGGACCGGCGGCTGACGGGCATCTATTCGCCGTTCTGGACGTTCGATGCGGCCAGCCGCACCCGGTTTCGCGGCCAGCGCGGCGATACGTATTTCGAGACGCGATGGGTCACCCAGACCGTCAACGGCCGCAGCCGGCGCGTGGCACAACAGGTGCCCCGCATCCGCTGGCGGCCCGCATCGGGGACAGTCGCGCGCGATTTCAACGACGTGCTGGTGCTGGCCTCCACCGCCCTGCCCGCGCGGATCACCGATACGCTGGTGCCGTGGGACCTGTCCCACCTGGCGACCTATGACCCGGCCTTTTTGTCCGGCTTCGAGGCCGAGGGCTATACCGTGCCGCTGGCCGACGGCCACCACGCGGCCCGGGCCCAGATGGCGCAGGTCATCAGCGCCGACATCCGCCGCGCCATCGGCGGCGACCACCAACGCATCGATGCACAGGACAGCACCTTTGCCGCCGAGACGTTCAAGCATATCCTGCTGCCGGTCTGGACCGCGGCCTATCGATACAACGGCAAAAGCTTTCGTTTCGTGGTGAACGGTCAGTCGGGCCGGGTCATGGGCGAACGCCCGTATTCCGCGTGGAAAATCGCCGGGGCGGTGACCGTGGCACTGGTAGCGTTAGCAGCCATCCTGTATCTGACGCAATAACACCGAACCAAGGGGGACCGACCATGATCCTGTGCGCAGGCGAATCGCTGATCGACATGGTGCCAGCCGACGGCACCTTTCGTCCGCTGGCCGGGGGTGCGGTCTACAACACCGCCATCGCGCTTGGCCGGTTGGGCCGGGATACCGGCTATCTGTGGCCGATCAGCCGTGACCCCTTCGGGCCCCAGATCCTGCAGCCGCTGACCGAGGCCGGGGTGAACACCGACCTGTGTCCGCGCACCGACCGCCTGACCACGCTGGCGCTGGTCACCCTGACGAACGGAGAGGCGCAGTATTCGTTCTATGACGAAGGCTCGGCCGGTCGGATGCTGCTGCCGGACGACATCGGGCCGCTGCCGGACACCGTGACCGCGCTGTTCGCCGGCGGCATCAGCCTGGTCCCCGACCCCTGCGGCGGCACCATAGAGGCGCTGATCGCACAGCATCACAACCGCCTGCCGGTGATGATCGACCCGAACATCCGCCCGTTCTTCATCGCCGATGCGGGTGCCTATCGCGCGCGCCTGGCGCGGCTGCTGCCCATGGCGGACATCGTGAAACTGTCGGCGGACGACCTGGAATGGCTGTATCCCGACCTGTCGCCGGAAGACGCGGCGCGTGCGGTGCTGGAGACCGGCCCCAAGCTGGTCCTGCAGACCGGAGGAGAGGCCGGAGCCAAGGCGATCTGGGCGGGCGAAACCATCCACGCTCCTGCCGTCCGTACCACGGTCGCCGACACGATCGGCGCGGGCGACACGTTCAACGCGGGCGTGCTGGCCTCGCTGGACCGTCAGGGCCTGCTGTCAAAAGACGCCATCGCCGCGATCACCCCCGACCAGATCCACGCGGCCCTGACCCTCGGCGCGCAGGCCGCCGCCATTACCGTATCACGCCCCGGCGCGAACCCGCCTTGGTCACACGAAATGCCTGCCTGATTCAGGGGAGGGTCCGGGAGGGGCGCAGCCCTGCCCGGCGGGGGGTGCGGGGGGCTGGCCCCCCGCACCCCCCGCGGGACGCAAAAGGCTCAGTCGGCCGGATGCCACCCGCCGCTGCGCGGCTCTTCGGGTTCGTCATCCTCATCCACCTCGGTCGCCGTCCCGGTGAACGCCTCGAATGCCCCCTTCTGCCGCGCCGTCCAGCGCAGATCCAGATGCAGGCCGTCCTCGCCCGCGTCCTCCCGCTCGACCACGCCCGCTTCGTGCAACCAGGCACGGCTGCGGCCGTCGGCGAAATCCAGAACCACCTGCCCCTCCAGACGCGGCTCGTCCAGCACATCGCCCAGCTGACGGTCGATCGCGCCGATCAGGTCGTCCAGCCCCTCGCCCGACAGAGCGCTGACGGCCTGCACGCCCTCGGTGCGTGCATCGGTGCGACGCAACGCGGCGCGGGTATCGTCGCCCAAGGCGTCGATCTTGTTCCAGACCTCGATCGCGGCCACGTCCTCATCGACGCCCAGACTGTCCAGAATCGCGGCCACATCATGGGCCTGCTCTTCGGTCTCGGGGTGGCTGATGTCGCGCACGTGCAGGATCAGATCGGCCTCCAGAACCTCTTCCAGCGTGGCGCGAAAGGCCGCGACCAACTCGGTCGGCAACTCGCTGATGAAACCCACCGTGTCCGACAGGATCACCTTGCGCCCCGAACTCGCACCCTGTGCATCCGGCAGGCGAATGGCGCGCATGGTGGGGTCGAGCGTGGCGAACAGCATGTCCTTGACGAACACGTCCGCGCCGGTCAGCCGGTTGAACAGCGTCGATTTTCCGGCATTGGTGTACCCCACCAGCGCCACGATCGGATAGGGCACCTTGGCCCGCGACGCGCGATGCAGGCTGCGGGTCTTGACCACCCGCTCCAGCTGGCGGCGCAGTCGGGTCATCTGGTCGTCGATCGCGCGGCGGTCGGCCTCAATCTGCGTCTCGCCGGGACCACCGACAAAGCCCAGGCCACCGCGCTGACGCTCAAGGTGGGTCCAGGCGCGCACCAGACGCGTGCGCTGATAGGACAGCGCCGCCAGTTCGACCTGCAGCACGCCCTCACGGGTGCGGGCGCGGTCGGCGAAAATCTCCAGGATCAGCCCGGTCCGGTCCAGCAGCTTGACGCCCCAGTCCTTTTCCAGGTTACGCTGCTGCACCGGGGTCACGGGCCCGTCGACCAGCACCAGCTCGACCTCCAGCGCCTCCAGGCGCTCCTTGATCTCGGCCAGCTTGCCCTTGCCGAACAGCTTGCCGGCATTGGGTTCGCGCAGGTTCGCGACCTCGGATCCGACCATCGCGATGCCCGGCAGCGCCAGCGCCAATGCCACGGCCTCGGCCAGCGAATGCTCAGGCTCGCGCCGCTGCGTACGGGCGCGGCCCAGATCGGGGTGGATCACATAGGCGCGTGTCGGCTTGGCTGCGGTTTCCGTCAGTTCGGCCAATCAATCCTCGCCTTCGTACAGTGTGATGGGCTGGCCCGGCATGATCGTGCTGATCGCATGCTTGTAGACCAACTGCGACTGCCCGTCACGGCGCAGCAGGACGCAGAAATTGTCGAACCAGGTGATGACACCCTGCAGCTTGACGCCATTGATCAGAAAGATGGTGACCGGAACCTTTGCCTTGCGGACATGGTTCAGGAACGCATCCTGCAGGTTCTGCTTGTCGCCAGCCATTTGTTTATCGTCCGTTTTTCTCTATCCCTGTTGCTTCAACATCTAAGCCGATGCCCCCCCCCATGCAAGCATGGGGGATTTCGCGGAAACCAGAAGGCAACATTTGGGCCACACCTAGCGGCGCCAGAACTCCGGCGAAAACAGTGCCAACACCGCCAGCATCTCGATCCGGCCCAGGACCATCGCGCCGGCCAGCACCGCCTTGGTGAAATCGGGCAGGCCGGACCACCCCTCCCACGGGGCGGACGCGATGCCCGCCGTTCCCTCAAAAGCTGGGGTCAGGGGAATGGCACTGGCCAACGGGCCCGCATTGGTCAGCGCCGCGATGGACAGAATGGTTGCGGTCTCGAATTCGATGGCGTGGACAGAAACCAGACTGACGACCAGCGCGATGGAAATTGCGAACAGCATGAAAAAGATGAATGCCAGATAGGCACCTTCGCGGCGCAACCTTCGGGCGATTCGCCCGCCACCGGACACGGAATGGGGGTGGATGATCCGCTCCATCTCTCGTTGCCCATGGCGGGCCAGGGCATAGACGCGCAGCAGCTTTACGCCTCCTGCGGTGGTGGCGATCCCGCCGCCCATCAGCGCCAACCCCGCCAGCACCAGCCCCGGCGCGTCCAGCCCCGACCATGACCGCGCGCCCGCCCATGCGACCGACGTCCAACCCGTCGTGGTCAGATAGCTGAGCGCGCTGAACAAGCTGCCCCACAGGGCCGACAACGCGCGCCCTATTTCGGCCAGGCCGGTCGGATCGGGGGCCGGCGGGCGCACGATCTCGATCGCGCCCAGGAAATGGCGCAGGAACAGCATCGCCCCGACCCCAAGCACCAGTCCCAGCGCCATGCGCAATTCGGGATCCTGAACCAGCCGCTCGGTGGCGCGCAATTCCGCGCCACCGGGCCAGAACCGCCGCGACAATGCCGGGATCAGAAAGACAAAGACCAGCATCTCTCCGGGGATCCCCGACGCCTCTCCCGAGGGTCCGATCACCGGAGAGATGCCCGATGTCGACAGCGTCCCCATGGCCCGCGTCAGCGCCACGAATGACGGGTCGCCCAACATCAGCAATCCGACCCACAGAACCAGGGTGAATGTCGCATACAGCGGCCCGACCTGCAGCGCGGCGCGGCCAAGGCGGCTGGCGGGATCGGCCAGTTGCGTGTCAAAGCTGGGATCCGACAGGTGAAGGACGGGGCGACGGGGCTGGTCCGACCGGGGCAGATGCTCGCGGTATTCCTCGCGGCCGTATGGGTTCGACATGATCTCGAACCCGCCGACGCGCAGGGGCGCCAGGATCGCCACTGCCGCGACCAGCACGAAAAAGCCCCCCATCCATCCCACAATCGATCGCCAGAGATGCAGTGGCGGCGGCAGCAGGTCGGCCGAATAAAGCGACGCCCCCGTGGTTGTCAGCGATGACACCATTTCCCACCAGGCGTTGAAAAAACCGGTGTCCGACTGGCTTTCCGCGAACGGCACGGCCAACAGCAACGGCATCAGCCCATAGACGCCCAGCATCAGCAGCAACACCTCGCGCGCGGTCTGCCCGGCGGGATTGGCCTGCGCCGCAAGGCCGATCAGCCCGCAAAAGGTGAATGTCAGCAATGCCGCATAAAAGAAATTTCGCGCGATGGCGTCGTAACCGGTGACTGACGCGAAGGCCGCGGGTGCCAGCATCAGCACCGCGGCCAGTCCCGCCAGCAGCACCAGTACCGGCATACGCAGAAGAAAGCCTGTCATCGCCGGTCCCTCAGAAGAAGTCGATCGAGACCTGCAACAGGCGCTCGACTTCGGGGACGTCCTTGGTCAGGGCAAAGATCAGCACGATGTCGCCTTCGTCGATCCGGGTGTCCGCCGCCAGCTTGATTACCCGGTCGCCCTTGCGCACCGCGCCCAACAGCGCGCCTTCGGGGAAATCGATGTCGCGGATCGCGCGTCCCGCCATGGGGCTGGTCGACAGGACCTGCGCCTCCATCACCTCGGCCTCGGCATCGCCGATGGAATAGATGTCGCGCACCCGCCCGTGGCGGATGTGGCGCAGGATCGTCGACACCGTGGTGGCGCGCGGGTTGATGTAGGCGTCGATGTCCAGCGCCCCCATCAGTGGCACCAGCGTGGGATCGTTGATCAGCGCGATGGCCATCTTGGCCCCCGCCTGCTTGGCGCGAACGGATGCCAGGATGTTCGTCTTGTCGTCGTCGGTAACCGCCAGGACGGCATCGGCCTGAGGCACGGCGGCCTCGTCCAGGATCTCGGCCGACAGGCCGTCGCCGTTCAGCACGATGGTGCGTTCCAGCCGGTCGGCGGCGAATTCCGCGCGGGCACGGTCACGTTCGATCAGCTTTGCGCGGACGCGGTCGGGACGCGCCTCCAGCGCCAGCGCCACGGACAGGCCCACATTGCCCGCCCCGATGATGGTCACGCGCTCCTGCTTGCGCGCGGGCTTGCCAAAAATGTCCAGCGTGCGCGCCACGTCGTCGATATGGCTGAAGACATAGATCTGGTCCCCCGCGAACAGCTGATCGCCGGGTTCGGGGGCGAACAGCCGCCCCTTGCGGCGCACCCCCGCGACGATCGCCCGCAGGCTGGAAAACAGTTCTGTCAGCTGCCGCAGCGGCGTGTTCAGCGCCGGACAGTCGGGTTCCAGATCGATCCCCAGTAGCTGGATCTTGCCGTCCATGAACGTCTCGACGTCAAAGGTCGACGGCGCCGACAACCGCTGCAGCGCGGCCAGCGCGACCTCGCGTTCGGGACTGATGACCACGTCGATGGGCAGGTGTTCGGTGCGGTACAGGTCGGAATAGATCGCGTCCAGATAGGCGCCCGACCGCAGGCGCGCGATCTTGCGCGGCACCTGAAAGATCGAATGCGCGACCTGGCAGGTGACCATGTTCACCTCGTCCGAATGGGTTGCGGCGATGATCAGGTCGGCGTCGCGCGCGCCTGCACTGTCCAGAATGTCGGGATGGCTGGCAAAGCCCGTCACCCCCTGCACGTCCAGCGATTCCGTCGCGCGACGCACAAGGTCGGGGTTGTTGTCGATGACGGTGACATCGTTGCGTTCGCCCGACAGATGGCGCGCGATCTGCCAGCCGACCTGCCCTGCCCCGCAGATGATGATCTTCATGCGTCACCCTTCTTGTCCCGCGCCCCCTTGCCTAAGCCGGGCGCGCGGTCCGCGCAAGCGGCAGGCTATTTGCCCATCACCAACTCGTCCTCACCACGCATGCCGCCGACGACGCCCAGGGATTTCAGCTTGCGGTGCAGCGCGCTGCGTTCCATGCCGACGAACTGGGCCGTGCGGCTGATATTGCCGCCGAAGCGGTTGATCTGGGCGACCAGGTATTCGCGCTCGAACAACTCGCGCGCCTCGCGCAGCGCCATGGCCGTGACCGACGGCCCCAGGCTCAGCGTGTCACTGTTGTCCGGCGTGGCCCCCTGGGGTTCCAGTTCGGACGGCAGGATCGGCCCGTGGCTTTCCGCCAGGATCAGCACGCGTTCGATCACATTGCGCAGCTGACGGATGTTGCCGGGCCAGCGCATGGATTGCAGGGCGGCCACGGTTTCCTCGGGCAGGTCGCGGGGCGTCAGGCCCTGATTCCTGTGGAACTGCTCGATGAAATGGCGCGCAAGGGCCGCGATGTCGTCGCGCCGGTCGGCCAGCGACGGCACGGCGATGGGCACCACGTTCAGCCGGTCGAACAGCTCCTGCCGGAACCGTCCGGCGGCAATTTCCGCCACCAGATCGCGGTTCGTGGACGACAGCACGCGCAGATCGACCCGCACCTTGTCCGCACCGCCCGCGCGCACGAACTGCTGTTCGGTCAGCACGCGCAGGATCTTGGGCTGGGTGCCCATGGGCATGTCGCCCACCTCGTCGAAATAGATGATGCCGCCATGCGCCTGTTCCAGCAGGCCCGGCTCGATCCCGCGTTCGGGGGATTCGCGACCGAACAGAACCTCTTCCATCCGCTCGGGCTCGATCGTGGCACAGGGGACGGTGACAAAGGGCGCCGACGCGCGGGGCGAGTGCGCGTGAATGTACCGCGCGGCGCTCTCCTTGCCGGTGCCCGGCTCTCCGGCCAGCATCACCCGTCCGTTGGACCGCGCCACCTTGTCCAGCCCGTCGCGCAGCCGCTTGAAGGCCGCGGACTGGCCCAGCATGTCGGCCACGCGGTCGCCGCCGCGCCGCAGGCTGCTGTTCTCGCGGCGCAGGCGGGCGGTTTCCATCGCGCGGTTGATGACCACCATCAGCTGGTCGATGTTGAAGGGCTTTTCGATGAAATCGTATGCGCCCTGCTTGATCGCCGCGACCGCGATCTCGATGTTGCCGTGGCCGGAGATGATGATCACCGGCACCTCGGGATTGTTGCGCTTGACCTGTTTCAGGATGTCGATCCCGTCCATGCGGCTGTCCTTCAGCCAGATGTCCAGGATCATCAGGGACGGCTCGCGGTCGTTCAGGGCCGCGACGGCCTCGTCCGAATTCGCGGCCATGCGGGTGTCGAAGCCTTCGTCGCGCAGGATGTCCGCGATCAGTTCGCGGATGTCGCGTTCATCATCGACGATCAGAATGTCGTTCATGGTGTCGCCTCGTCTTTTTCTTGTCTGCTCTTGGTCTTAGGGGCCCGGACGGGGTGGCGTTCGCGGGGCAGCCGGATCTCGGCCATGGCACCCGGCGGATCGGGCGCATCGGTCAGGGACAGGCTGCCGCCATGTTCCTCGACGATCTTCTTGACGATGGGCAGGCCCAGCCCGGTGCCGTGGCTTTTCAGCGTCACATAGGGCTCGAACAGCCGCGACCGGTCTGCGGGCAGGCCGGGGCCGGTATCGGTGATGCGGATGCAGACGGCTTCGGGCTGAACCTCCAGCGCGACGGCAATGCGCGGCGTCCAGCCGGGAACAGCCTGTGCTGCCTGCTCGTCGATGGCCTCTCCGGCGTTCTTCAGCAGGTTGGTCAGCGCCTGGCGCATCATGCCCGCGTCGCAATCGACGACCACCGGATCGTCGGGAATGTCGCGGATGACGGTCGCGTGCAGCGCGTCCTGCTGCAACAGCAACACTTGGCGTATCAGCGCGGCCAAATCGGTCTCGGCCCGGTCGGGTTCGGGCATCCGGGCAAAGCGGCTGAATTCGTCCACGATCCGGCGCAGGTCGTTGGTCTGGCGGATGATCACGTCGGTATATTGTTCCAGCGCGGCGCGGTCGCCCTCGGCGGCCAGCGGGCCGAACTTGCGGCGCAGGCGTTCCGCGGACAACTGGATGGGGGTCAGGGGGTTCTTGATCTCGTGCGCAACGCGACGCGCCACGTCGCCCCAGGCGGCCATCCGCTGTGCACCGACCAGCTCGGTCACGTCGTCGAATGCGACCACGTACCCCTCCAGCGCGCCATCGGTGCCGCGGCGCACGGCCATGCGCACCAGCAGGCTTTCGACGCGCCCCTCGCGCATCAGGCGGATCTCATCCTGGATGGTTTCCGCGACCGATGCCGACAGGCGCGCGAACAGCGGCGCGAATTCGGGAACAACCTCGGACAGCAGCGCGTCGATGTCGCGTTTCGCATCCAGCCCCAGCAGCCGGCTGGCAGATCGGTTGACGAAATCGATTTCGCCCGCCGCGTCCAGACCGATCACTCCCGACGTCACCGAGGTCAGCACGTTGTCGAACAGCCGCCGCTGATCGTCCGACAGGCGATAGCTTTCGACCAGTTCGGCGCGCTGCGTCTTCAGCTGGCGGGTCATGCGGTTGAAGGCCTCGCCCAGGGTCTGGATCTCGTCGCCGGTGCGGACCTCGGGGACCTGCACGTCCAGATCGCCGCGCCCCACCCGGTCGGTCGCCTGTGCCAAGAGGCCGATGGGCCGCGACAGGCGGGACGCGAACCACAGCCCCAGCCAGATCGCCGCCGCCACCAGCAACAGCGCAAAGCCCAGATAGACCAGTGAAAACTCCAGCAGGACCTGGCTGCGCATCGCCTCCAGCTGGCGGTAATCGCCCGCGGTCGCACGGGTGTCGTCGACCAGCCCCAGCAGGTCGCCGTCCACGTCGCGTGTCACGTACAAGTATCGGTCGGCCAGCGGAGGCAGCGCCACAAGGGCGCGAAACTCGTCATTCGCCCAATCCTCGATTAGGGCGATGCCGTCGGCCTGCGCGCGGTCCAGCTGGTCGCTGGACGGGGTCTCGTACCAGAACAGATAGCTGCGTTCGCCGCGGGCACGGATCTCTCCGGCGCCGTTGATGATATAGGCCTCGCGCAGACCGCGCTGGATCAGGGACTGGCCTTGCGCCAGCAGCTGGCGCATCTCTGCGTCCTCGATCAGGGGATTGGCGCGCCCGGCCTGGGTCAGGACGCTGGCCAGCGCGCGCGCGTCCTCGGTCAGGTCGCTGCGGTGTTCGGCGTGATAGGCCTCGGCCGCGGCCTGGGATGTGGTCACGACCTGCTGGACGCGGTCCGAAAACCAACCCTCCAGCCCGATATTGACCAGAAATCCCGCAAACAGCGCGACCAGCACCGTGGGCACCAGCGCCAGCCCGCCAAAGATCGCCACCAGCCGCGCATGCAGGCGCGACGCGGGCGCAGTGCTGCGCCGGGCCGAGATCAGGCGCGCCATGCGCGCGACGATGAACCCGATCAACACGATCAGAAAGGCCAGGTCCGCCAGCAGGACCAACCGCAGGGTCGCCCCCTGCATGCCCCGCCCGAACGGTCCCATCACCGCAAGGGTCGCCACGGCCAGCGCGGCGCCCGACAACACGATCCCCCAGGTCAGCGCTCCGCGCCACGGCCGGGGCAATCGGATACGGGCCAGCCTGTCCCAGCTGAGCCCCGATGCCAAACCTGCCATATCCCCCACTTGCCGTCTTTCGCGGCTTTTGCTGCAGGCACGCGTGTCCTTCGCGCTGTGCCCTGTGGCGGTTTTACATCAGTTTGCGCCTCCGTGTCACCTCGATATTCAGCTCTGTCAGTTTCTTGCGCAGCGTATTGCGGTTGATCCCCAGCAGGTCGGCGCAGCGCAGCTGGTTTCCGCCCGTGGCATCCAGCGCCACCTGCAACAGCGGGCGTTCGATCTCGCGCAGGATGCGGTCGTACAGGCCCGGCGGCGGCAGCGCGTCGCCATGCAGGTCGAAATACCGCTGCAGATGCGCCTCGACCGAATCCGACAGGCGCGATCCGACCTGCGGCAGGGTGACGACACCCGCGGGTTCGGGCGCAGGGGCCATGGCCGATACGGGCGCCGACGGGGCCGTGCGATGGCCCGACTGCTGGGACAGCGCCTCGCGCATCTCGGCGGTGCTGATCGCGGGGCCGCTGGCGGTCAGGGCCAGGCGGCGCATCATGTTTTCCAGCTCGCGAACGTTGCCCGGGAACGGATGCGCGCGCAGCATGGCCGCCGCATCGTCCGACAACAGCCGTTCGGGCAGACCCTGTGCAGCGGCGCGCGCCAACAGGTGGGCCGCCAGCGGCAGAATGTCGTCAACCCGCGCGCGCAGGGGCGGCACGCTGACGGTGACCCCCGCAAGACGGTAATACAGGTCCGACCGCAGCCGCCCTGCGGCCACGTCGGCCTGCGGGTCGGACCCGGTGGTGGCGACGATCCGGGGCGCATGGGCGCGGTCGGGCCCAGCCTCCATCGTCTCGATCAGGCCGATCAGGCGCGCCTGTGCGCCCGTGTCGAAACCGGCCGGGTTCTCGATGATGATCGTGCCGCCGCGGGCCTTGCCGGCGGCGCGCGCAATCGCGTCCTCGGTCGCGTCGGACGATGTCAGGATCGCCAGCCCCCGGTCGCGCCGGTCCGACAGTTCGTGAAAGCTGCGCGCGATGGTGGTCTTGCCCACGCCCGCCTCTCCGGCGATGATCACGGGCAGGTCGGCGTTCAGGACGCGGGCGACCATGCGGAACAACGCCTGCATCGACGGCGCATGCCCGATCAGCGGCATGGCGGGGTCCGCGGCCTCGCGCGGCGCGGGCAGCGGTTCGGGAATCGGGTCGGACTTGCGCGGGCGGCGCGACAGTGCCTGGTTCGCCTTGGACATCAGATCCGGCAGATCGAACGGCTTTGGCAGGTATTCGAACGCCTCGGCCTCAGTTGCGCGAATTGCCGTTACGATGGTGTTCTGGGCCGAGATCACGATCACCGGCAGGTCGGGGCGCGCCTCGCGGATGGCGGGGATGCGGTCGATGCCGTTGCCGTCGGGCATCATCACGTCGGTGATGACCAGATCGCCGCGCCCTTCCTCGACCCATTTCAGCAGCTGCGCCAGGCTGCCCGTCGCGTGAACCCGGCAACCCGCGCGGGTCAGCGCCTGCGTCAGCACGGTGCGGATGGTGCGATCGTCGTCAGCAATCAGAACGGTGCCGTCCATGGGTTCAGGTCCTTATGCCTTGGGCAGGGAAATGCGGAACACGGTGCGACCGGGGCGGCTGTCCACCCGGATCAACGCGCCGTGGTCGGTGATGATCTTGCTGACCAGCGCCAGGCCCAGCCCGGTGCCGTTTTCGCGGCCCGAGACGAATGGCTCGAACACCTGGTCGGCAATGGCGGCAGGGAAGCCCGGGCCGTTGTCCTCGATCTCGATCTGCAGGGGCAGCGGGCGGCCGGTCGGATCGGTGTCGTCAGGCGGACGGCGCAGCGTGTGGTCGTAATGGGTGCGCAGGCGGATCGTGCCGCCGGCCTTGCCGTCCAGTGCCTCGGACGCGTTCTTGACCAGGTTCAGACAGACCTGCACCAACTGGTCCGCATCGGCCAACGCCATCGGCAGCGACGGGTCGTAATCGGTCGCAATCTGCACATTGCGGGCAAAACCAGCCTTGGCCGACCGACGCACCTGTTCCAGAACATCGTGCACGTTCAGCGCCGACAGGCGCGGGGCGGATGTGTCCCCGAACCGTTCCACCTGATCCAGCAGCGCCACGATGCGGCGCGATTCCGCGACGATCATCTCTGCCATCTCGCGGTCCTCGGGGGTGGCGTTCATCGCCATCAGCTGGGCCGCACCGCGGATACCGGCCAGGGGGTTCTTGATTTCATGCGCCAGCATCTCGGACATGCCGATGGCACTGCGTGCGGCGCTGCGGACGTGGCGGGCCTGATGCACGTTGTCATCATCCTGCGGGACGATCAACAGCGACACGGCGCCGGCGGCGTGACTGGCGGGCCCCGCATGGACCGCGCCGCGCCGCGCCTGATGGCCGCCCGCACGGTCGCCGATCTCGAACTTCACGGCGGCCTGGTACAGCGCCTCGTCGCTGGCCCGCACACGGGCCAGCAGCGGCGCAAGGCTGGGCTGCAGGCGCAGGCGGATCGACATGTCGTCCCCCTCCAGCGGCTTGCCCAGGGTCGAGTTGCGCGACAGGTTCAACCAGATCTCGGCCGCGTCGTTCATCGCGGCGACACGCCCCTCGACGTCCAGGATCAGCGCGGGCAGCGGCAGCGCCTCCCACCCCGGCCCGGGGGCAGCCTCGTGAAAGTTGCGCGGCCGGGGCGTCATGCAGCCACTCCTGCGGCGTCGCCAAAGGCACGCATGATCAGGTCCAGCGTGGCGCGGGGGGTAACAGCACGCATCATCTGGTCGCGCAGCGGCGCGCCGTTCGCACCGGCATACCAGCCCAGATGCTTGCGCGCGACGCGCAGGCCCAGCTCTGCCCCATGGAAATCAAGAATATCTTCGTAATGCTCGGCCACCAGATCGGCCAGCGCGGCCCCATTGGGCACATTCGGCGCAGGCGTCCCCCACAGGTCATGGGCGATCTGCGCCAGGATCCACGGCCGCCCCTGCGCGCCGCGTCCGACCATGACCGCATCGGCCCCCGACGCCGCCAATGCCGCACGGGCGCTGTGGGCATCGACCACGTCGCCATTGGCCACCAGCGGCGGGCGGCCCGGCAGATCGGCCACCGCGCGGATCGCGGACCAGTCGGCCTGCCCCTTGTAGAATTGCGCCCTTGTGCGGCCATGCACGGTCAGCATCGCCACCCCTGCATCGCGTGCACGTGCGGCCAGATCGGCGGCGTTCAGACAGTCGTCGTCCCAGCCCAGCCGCATCTTCAGCGTGACGGGCACGCCGACCGCGCCCACGACCGCATCGACCAGTGTCATCGCGTGATCCAGATCGCGCATCAGCGCCGCCCCGGACAGACCGCCTGTGACCTTTTTCGCGGGGCAGCCCATGTTGATGTCGATCACGCGGGCGCCCATGTCGGCCACGATACGGGCGGTTTCGGCCATCGGCGCGGCCTCGCGGCCCGCGATCTGCACGCTGACGGGCAACGCGCCCTCGGTCAGGGCCTTGGCGCGCACGGCGGCGCGGGTGGACGGGCGCGGCGTCACCATCTCGGTCGAGGCGACCATCTCGGACACCATCAGGCCCGCCCCGAACCGCGCGACGGCGCGGCGGCAGGGGACATCGGTGATCCCGGCCATCGGCGCCAGAAACACCGGCGGGCCGAGGGGTATGTCACCAAGCATGATCGGGTCGGGCAATCGCATGTTCTGTTCCTTCACCCCGGGGCAGACCGCCCGCAAGAACGGCAGGGGGCGGCTGGCCTGCCCAAATCGCAGGCGCGTCCCGGTTGCCTTAAAATCGGGCATGTTGCAATCATCTTAAGCAGACCGCGCGCCAAGGACGCAAGCAGGCCGATGTCGCAACCAGACCCGGAAGCGGCGTGGACGGTGGTGGCGGCGGGGCCTGCGTCGTGCTTGGATAGGCGCGAATATGCAAGGGGGTGCCATGTTTCTGTCGGTGTTCGATCTGTTCAAGCTGGGGGTCGGGCCCTCGTCGTCGCACACGATGGGGCCGATGGTCGCCGGACAGCGGTTTCTGGACGCGCTGCGCCTGCAGCCGTTCCAGGCCCATGGGCTGCGCGCCAGCCTGCATGGCAGCCTGGCCTTTACCGGCAAGGGGCACGCCACCGACCGCGCCACGATCCTGGGCCTGGCAGGGTTCACCCCCGCCAGCATGGACATGGAGGCCGCCGAGGCCGCGCTGGCCGACAATCGCGAAACGCACCTGCTGCATCCGCAGGGGTTGGGGTCGCTGGTCTTTGATCCTGACCGCGACCTGCGGTTCGATTACGACACCACCCTGCCCGGCCATGCCAATGGCATGACCCTGTCCGCGACCGACGCGCAGGGCGACGTGATCTATCACCAGATCTACTATTCGATCGGCGGCGGTTTCGTGATGACCGATCAGGAACTGGCCGACAAGGCGGGCGCGGTGCGCACCGATGCCGCGTCCAGTGTCCCGTATCCCTTTGCCAGCGCCGCCGCGATGCTGGAGATGGCCCAGGCCTCGGGCAAATCCATCGCCCGGATGAAAGAGGCCAACGAGCTGTGTTTCCGGTCGCGGACCGACATGCTGGCGGGGCTGGACCGCATCTGGGGCGCGATGCGCGACTGCATGGATCGCGGTTTGGCGACGGACGGCATCCTGCCCGGCGGGCTGCATGTGCGCAGGCGGGCCAAGGGGATTCACGCCAAGCTGATCGAGGAACGCGGCCTGAACATGACCGCGCCCCACGTCATCAACGACTGGATGTCGGCCTATGCGATGGCCGTGAACGAGGAGAACGCCGCAGGCGGCCAGGTCGTCACCGCTCCTACGAACGGCGCGGCAGGCACGGTGCCCGCGGTGATCCGCTATTGGCTGGACCACGTCCCGGGGGCGTCGGAACGTCTGCTGCCAGACTTTCTGCTGACCGCGGCGGCGGTGGGCGGGCTGATCAAGCACAACGCCTCGATTTCCGGCGCGGAATGCGGCTGTCAGGCAGAGGTCGGGTCGGCCGCCGCGATGGCCGCCGCGGGGTTGGCGGCCGTTCTGGGCGGCACCCCCCAGCAGGTCGAAAACGCAGCAGAGATCGCGTTGGAACACCATCTGGGCATGACCTGTGATCCGGTGCGGGGGCTGGTTCAGGTGCCTTGCATCGAACGCAACGGTTTGGGTGCGATCAAGGCGGTGGCGGCCGCCAGCCTGGCGTTGCGCGGCGATGGCAGCCATATCGTGCCACTGGATGCCGCGATCGAGACGATGCGCCAGACCGGCCGCGACATGTCGGAAAAGTACAAGGAGACATCCCTGGGCGGCCTGGCCGTCAACGTCCCCAACTGTTAAGGGGTCAGCTGGCCGCGCAACGTATAATGCAGGCCCTGGGGCAGGAATTCGGCCTGCCCCTCGCCGTTGAAATAGGCGGGCACGATCATGTTGACCAGGCGCGTGCCGAACCCCTCGCGGGTGGGTGGAGCCACGGGTTGGCCACCACGTTCCTGCCAGTCCAACGCAAAATCGTCCCCCAGGACCGACCAGGACAGATCGACGACGCCCTGCGGACTGGAAAGCGCGCCGTATTTTGCGGCATTCGTCGCCAGTTCGTAAAGCGCCAGCGACAGGCCGACTGCCTGCTGACTGCTCAGGGGAACGGACGGACCTGACAGGCGGATGCGGTCGTTGCCGACCAGGTGCGCGCCGATGGACCGGGCCATCACTTCGGTGATGTCGGCGCTTTCGCCAAGACCGCTGAACAGACCCTGCGCCTTGGCCAGTGCCATGATCCGCGCGCCCACGGTGTCACGGGCCTCCTGGATGCTGGTGGCGCTCCGCAGGCTGGAGGATACCACCGTGGACGTCACCGACAGGATGTTCTTGATGCGGTGCAACAGCTCTTCCTGCATGACCTGCTGGTTGCGGCGCGCCTGCACCGTCCCGGTCATATCCACCGTGATGTTCAACAACCCGGCCACGCTGCCGTCGTCGTCGTAGAGCGGGCTGTAGCTGAAGGTCCAGAACGTCTCTTCGTCGAACCCGTTGCGGGTCATGACAAGGCGCATCTCTTCGGAATAGGTCCCGCGACCGGACAGGGTCTGGTCGACCAGCGGCTTGACGTCGTCCCACACGTCCGCCCAGATCCGTTGAAACGGCTGGCCCAGGGCGCGCGGTTCTTTTTGCCCAAGAACGGGGGCATACGCATCGTTGTACAACATGATCAGGTCCGGACCCCAGAACATGCTGACTGCGTGCTGCTGTCCCAGCATCAACCGTACCGACGCCATCAGCGCCGCCGACCATCCCGAAATCGGACCCAGGGCGGTCGACTCCCACGGGAAACTTCCGACGGCGCGCGCCATAGGCCCATCATCCCACGAAAATCGTGGCGCACCGGGTTGCGTCATCGTGGCCTGATCGTGATGTGCCGCGCGCGTCATGTGGGTATCGTCACTGAGAACATCAGCGAAACATATGCCGGTTTTCCCCTGCTGATCAACGAATAACCCGTCCCGTTGCCGGCGCACGTCCGATAATGATCATTTATCAACAGTGTGAACCGAACGGTATGGTTGTTCGTCATGGCGGCAGCCTGCCGTGTATCGGGCGTGACGCTTGCCCCCTGTGGCTGCGGTTGGTAACGCTTGGTTGATAGTGATCCCGTGACCAAGCCGTCCAGAACCAGAAGGCCAAAGCCCCATGTTCCCCCGCCTTGCCATCCTCGCCCTGATGACCCTGCCCCTGGCCGCCTGCGACAGCCAGATGATGACCGACCTGCGAAGCGGGGTCGGCCTGACCGAAGCCGAGGCCCAGCCCGAAGAGCCGGCAGGCCCGCGCCCGCCCGCCGTCTCTCCGCTGGAACAGCCGATCGAGACGGGCACCGTCGGGCGCGTCGTGCCCACCGCGGAACCGATGACCTATCGCACCACCGCCTTTGTGGCCGGTGGTAACGAGCCGTTCTGGACGGTCGAGGTCAGCGGCAACACCGCCGTCTATCGCACCGCCGACGACCAGTCGGGCCGCCAGATCCAGGTGAACCGCCTGGTCTTCAACGAGGGCGTCGAATATATCGGCGTGCTCGGCGGACGGCCGTTCGTGCTGAACCTGCGCGCGGCGGAATGCCAGGACAACATGGCCGACAAACGCTATCCGCTGACCGCGCGCCTGACGGTGAGCGGTCAGGGTCGGCCCGGCTGCGCCTCTGCCGCCCAGACCCCCGCCCCGGCGGCAGGCGCCGCGACCGATACCGCACCGGCAGCCGCCGGATGACATGCGGGCACGGGTCACGCATTCGTGTGTCGATCCGTGCCGCAAAGCCTGCCACTGCGCCTGACATCCCTGCCCGCCCCGATCCTGCCGCCGAAAGGAAGCCGCCGATGCGCCGCTCGCGTCTGATCCGCCAGCTGATGGCCACCACACTGCCCCTGGCCCTGATCACGGGGTCGGGCGTCGGCGTCGCGACAGCCGACCCGATGCTGGGGCGCAACATGTCGACCTATGGCCTGCCGGGCGGCATCGACACGCCCACCGCCGAGACCCTGCCCGACGGCAGCCTGGGCGCGACCTTGTCGCTGTCGGACTATGCCCGGCGCGGCAACGTCTTTTTCCAGGCGCTGCCGGGGCTGACGACGGTCCTGCGCTATGGCCGCGTCGACGGGATCGACGACTATCGGCAGGAGGGGTTCATTTCCGACCGCTCGCTGGATCTGCGCTATCAGATCGTGGACGAGGACGGCTGGCGCCCCGCGGTCGCCGTCGGCCTGCAGGATTTCCTGGGGACCGGCGTCTATTCGGGCGAATACATCGTGGCCACGCGCAACGTGACGCCGACGGTGCGCGCATCGGTCGGTCTGGGATGGGGGACGCTGGCGGGCAAGCCGCGCATCATCGACGTCGGTGACGAGGGCGGCACCCCCAATGTCGACGAATGGTTCAGCGGCGGGGCCAAGCCCTTTGCCTCGGTCAGCTGGCAGGTCAATGACCGCCTGAACCTGGTCGCGGAATATTCGAACGACATCTATCTTGCCCGCTACAACAACGGCAACGAATTCCAGCAGGGCGACGAGCCCGGCAGCAACGTCAACCTTGCCGCCAACTATCGCTTTGGCCGCAACTACGAGGCCGGGATCTATACCATCGGTGGAGAGACCATCGGCGCACAGTTCACCATCGCGCTGAACCCGCGCGACTCGACCTATCCGTCGGGACTGGAAAGCGCGCCTGCGCCGGTGCGTCCGCGCCCCGCCCCCGCACAGGATCCCGACGGCTGGTCGGGCACCTGGTCGCAGGACCCGACGGCCCAGCCCGCCATCCAGCGGGCCCTGCGCGACGGCATGGCCGATGAGGGGATGCTGCTGGAAAGCATGGCCCTGGCGCCGACCCGTGCCGAGGTTCGCCTGCGCAACCAGCGCTATATCAATCAGGCCGAGGCCGTCGGCCGCACCGCGCGCCTGATGACCCGTGCCCTGCCCCCGTCGGTGGAAACCTTCGTGATCACTTCGACCAGCGACGGGATGCCGACGTCATCGGTGACCCTGCGCCGCAGCGATGTCGAGCGGCTGGAGAACACCGAGGCTGGCCAGATCGCCGCCGCGTCGACCCTGACGGACGCCGGTCCCGCCGCGCCCGGGCTGATCGCAAGCCAGGGCCTGTACCCGCGGTTCCGCTGGTCGATAAAACCCTATCTGGATCTGGGCATCTTCAGCGCCGAGGACGGCCTGACCCACGAGGTCGGCGCCGAGGCGCGCGCCAGCTATGAGCTGATGCCCGGCCTGATCGCCACCGGCGCCCTGCGCCAGCGCGTCTTTGGCGATATCGGCCAGCGCGGTCCAGGCATCCCGGGGGAGCGCGGCGAATATTACACGCCCGACGAATATGAATCGGACCCCGACCTGGAAACCACGCCCGAAGGGGTGCCGCGGGTCCGGTCGGACACGCGGATGTACACGGGCAATTCCAGCCCGGTGATCCCGGAACTGACGCTGGCGTGGTACGCCAAGCCGTCGGACGCGATCTATACCCGCGTGACCGTGGGCCTGTTGGAACGCGCCTATGGCGGCGTCTCCGCCGAGGCGCTGTGGAAGCCCGCCAATTCGCCCCTGGGCTTTGGCGCCGAGATCAACCGCGTCCGCAAGCGCGATTTTGATCAGCTGTTCGATTTCCGCGACTATGAGGTCACGACCGGCCATGTGTCGGCGTACTATGAATTCACCCAAGGATTCACAGCTCAGCTGGATGTCGGACAGTACCTGGCCGGCGACGTGGGTGCCACCGTGACGCTGGCGCGCGAATTCGCGAATGGCTGGCAGATCGGCGCCTATGCCACCAAGACCGACCTGTCGGCCGAGGAGTTCGGCGAGGGCAGCTTTGACAAGGGCGTGACGCTGTCGATCCCGCTTGGCTGGGCCACGGGACAGGCCAGCCGCGACCGCGTGTCGACCAACATCCGGTCGCTGTCGCGCGATGGCGGATCGCGGGTCACTGTCGACGGACGCCTGTACGACCGTGTTCGCGAAAGCCACACCGTCGATCTTTACGAAGGCTGGGGGAGGTTCTGGCGATGAACGGACCGATGCAGATGCGCGCAATCCTGGCCGGGGCTGCTGTGGCCGCCTTGTCGGCCTGTGGCAATACCGGTGCGGACGAAACCGGGGCCAGCCCGCTGTCGGTCCTGGCGCAGACCGCCACTCAGGCCATCACGGCCCGCGGAACCGCCGGGCCCACGACCCCTGCGCCCAGCCCCCAGCAGGCCGCGGCCGAGGCACTGCGCGTCAATCAAGGCCCGCTGATCCAGGCGACCTTCGAAAGCCCGGCGCGCACGCAGGTTCTGGCGTTGACGGGGACGAACGGCGCCATGCGCACCTATATGACGCCCGACGAACAGGCCGTCATCCTGCGCGGCGGCATGCTGATCGGCACACGTGGCCTGGGCCGCGACCTGTCGGTGGCGGAACCCGGCACCGAAAGTCTGATCCGTGCAGGTCAGTCCGGACGCGGAACACGCGTCATGCGCTATCTGTCGGGTGATGGATTGGAACGGCCATTGCAGTTCTCCTGCACGACCGCGCCGGGACCCAATCCCGGCGTGATCCTGGAAAGCTGCGAAGGCCATGGAACGACGTTCCAGAACAACTATCTGGTCCAGAACGGCCAGATCCCCGTATCGCGCCAGTGGATCGGCCCGGGTATGGGCTATGTGACCATCCAGACGCTGCGTCCCTGACACGGGCCATCGGAACGAAAAAACCGGCCCTTTGCGGGGCCGGTTTTTTCATGCGAGGGTGTCGGGCAGACAGGCCTGCGCGCTATAAAAAAGGGGCCGGCCAAAGGCCAGCCCCTTGTGGCTCGGATCGTGTAACCGATCCGATCCGATATCAGCTGTCGTCGTCGTCCGAAGCGACTGCGGCGATGACGCCCAGCAGCAGCAGGGCGGGGACAACCAGGCCAGCGTTCGAAGAAGCAGCCTGCTCCTCGACGATGACGGGCTCGACTTCCACGACGGGGGCGACATAGCCACCGGCCAGAGCCGAAGTTGCGGTCAGGCCGAGAGCGGCCGCGAAAGTAGCGAATTTGGTCATGATCATGCTCCGTTTCGATTGACGGCTGCCATTTCTGGCAACATCGAGGCGACAGTTACACAAACCCGAACAGTTGAAAAGCAGCATTGAATTGATTCCACCGTGGGCCTGCAAGCACTGTTGCATATTGGCCAACACCGGTTTCAGCGCTTTGTTCCGCCCCCCGCAAACCCCCGGAAAAACTGTGACAATTCGGCACTAGGCCCTACGAAGTGCCTGCGCAGCGACGAAAAAGATCGCCGCCGCGGTCACGATTGAGGGACCCGCCGGCGTGTCCAGTCGCAAACTGGCCCACAACCCAAGGATGACGGATGCCGCGGCGATCGCGGCCGCACCGGCGGCCATCCGCTCGGGGGTGCGCGCCCATGTGCGGGCTGCCGCCGCCGGGACGATCAGCATCGCCGAGATAAGCAACGACCCCACCACTCGAATCGCCAGGGCAACCACCACCGCCAGCGCCAGGGACAGGACCAGGCGTTCGACGCGCGGGTCGATTCCCGCGGCCATGGCCAGTTCCTCGTTCAGGCTGCTGGTCACAAGCCGTTGCCACCGCAGAATCAGAACCGCCAGAACCAGCGCCGCCCCGGTCCAGATCAGGACCAGATCAGCCCGGCCCACCGCCAGAATGTCGCCGAACAGATAGCTGGACAGGTCGGACCGTGCGGACGGAACAAAGCTGATCGCGACCAGACCGACGGCCAGCGCGGAATGTGACAGCACGCCCAGGATCGTGTCCATCGCCTGTCCTCTTGTGACCAGCGCGGACACCAGACAGGCCATCGCCACCGCAACCGCCAGCGTGCCGGCATAGATCGACACCTCGAAGGCCAGGGCCATCGCCACGCCCAGGATCGCGGCGTGGGCCGTCGAATCACCAAAATACGCCATCCGCCGCCAGACCACGAAACTGCCCAGCGGCCCCGCCACCAGCGCCAGCCCCAACCCCGCCAGAACGGCGCGCACAAAGAAATCGTCAAGCATCGGTCGTCACCCCTGCGCCCGGTCGGCGTGGTCATGGTCGTGGCGGTGCTGGTACAACGCCAGCGTTCCCTCGGCCCCGGCGCCGAACAGCGCGCGGTATTCGGGGGCGGTGCTGACATGCTGTGGCGTACCCTCGCAACAGACATGGCCATTCAGACAGACCACCCGGTCCGACGACCGCATTACCACCAGCAGGTCGTGGCTGACCATCAGCACGGCCGCACCGGTCTGGCGGCGCACCTCCTCGATCAGCTGATAGAACGCCACGATGCCGGGCTGGTCCAAGCCCTGCGTCGGTTCATCCAGCACCAGCAGATGGGGGTCCGCCAACAACGCACGCGCCAGCAGCACCCGCTGAAATTGACCGCCCGACAGCTGGGTCAGCTGGCGCGCGCCAAGGCCCGGGACGCCCGTGCGGATCAGCGCATCCTCGGCTTGATCGTTGGACACGCGGACGGGCAGCGACAGGAACCGGCGCACGGTCATCGGGATGGCCGTGTCCAGCTGCACACGCTGCGGGACATAGCCGATGCGCAACCCCTGCCGACGCGTCACCGCCCCCGATGCCAGCGGCATGTGCCCCAGCAGCGCCCTGATCAGTGACGACTTGCCCGACCCGTTCGGGCCGACGACGGTCACGATTTCGGCGGGACAGATGCGAAAATCGACCTGCGCCAGCACCGGTTCGGTGGTACCGGGCCGATGGATGGTCAGCGCGCGAGATTCGATCAGCGGCGTCATGCGACGCCCTCGGCGGCACAGGTGGCGCATAGGCCCAGCGCCTCGATCGTGGCACGTTCGACGCGGAAACCGCCCTGCGCCGCAACGGCGGTCAGCGCATCGCGGATCGGGACGGCCGAGGCCTCTGCGACCTTGTCGCAGCTGCGACAGATCAGAAAGGCGGGGTGATGGTCGTGACCGGGGTGCAGGCACGCCGCGAACGCGTTCAGCCGCTGCAGCCGGTGGGCCAGCCCGTGGGTGACCAGAAACTCCAACGCGCGATAGGCGACGGGTGGCTGACGGCCGAACCCTTCGGTCGCCAGACGGTCCAGCACCTCATAGGCGCCCATCGCCCGGTGGCTTTCCAACAGGATCTCCAGCGTGCGGCGTCGGACGGGGGTCAGGCGGGCGCCCTGCTCGGCCAGCCGGGCCGCAGCCTCGTCCAGCGCGCGGTGGGCGCATTCGCGATGGTCATGCGGCGCAAAGGTCGCGGCGATGACATGGTCCTGATCATGGTCTGGCACGGGAATCCTTCACGCAGCAATGCGTTACTTTATTACATTATGGTTGACTTGTTACCCTGTAACACACAGAACCCCGCCATCGCAACAAACCCGCCTCTGAAGGAGAATCCGATGCGCAGCCCAGCATCCCTTGCCGCCATCCTGTCGCTGACCGCCGTCCCCGCCCTGGCCGCCCCACAGGTCGTCACCGACCTGGTCCCCACCGGGGCGCTGGTCCAGGAGGTCATGGGCGACTTGGCCGAGGTGCGCGTCTTGCTGCCCCAGGGGGCCAGCGCGCATCATTACCAGATGCGCCCATCGGACGCGCAGGCGCTGCAGGGGGCCGATCTGGTAATCTGGATGGGGCCGGACCTGACGCCATGGCTGTCACGAGCCTCTGATACGCTGTCGGGCGCCACCCAGCTGCGCCTGCTGGAGGTCGAGGGCGTTGCCCTGCGCGACTATGCCGCCGACGGGGCGGAGGACCACACTGACCACGATGATCACGATGATCACGATGATCACGATGATCACGCCGGTCATGACCACAACCATACCGGCACCGACCCTCACGCCTGGCTGAACATTGCCAATGCTGGCCCATGGCTGGAGGCCATCGCGACCACCTTGTCGGAACAGGATCCCGACAACGCCGCAACCTATCGCGCAAATGCCGAAGCAGCGGCGGACCGCATTGGCGCGCTTGATGATCGGCTGCGCGATCGGCTGGCTCCGCATTCACAGGACCGATTTGTCGTCTTTCATGATGCATACGGTCACTTTACCGACCATTTCGGCCTGCAGCCCGCGATCGCGGTTTCTCTGGGCGACGCATCGACCCCATCCGCGGCGCGGATCGATCAGATCCGCACCCGGATCACCGAAACAGGCGCGGTTTGTGCCTTTCCGGAACAGGCTCATGATGCAAGCCTGATCCAGACCGTGACCGAAGGCAGCGACATCCGCATCGGCGGAGAGCTGAGCCCCGAAGGGGGAATGCTGTCGCCCGGAGCCGGTCAGTACGAGGCCCTGATGACCCAGATGACCGATACGATCATCGACTGCCTCGCCGCAGAGTAACAGATCAGCGGGTCGCTGATCGGCGGCCCGGACCACCCCACCGGCCCAATCAGGACATCGCCACAAAACCCGACTATTTTACTTTGACAAACCTGAACGAATTTGTCAGCATTGGGTCATACCCATTGATCCAGCATGAGGCTGACCATGACCGCAACGCGCCCCGCCGATTTCTCCCGCCCCTGCACCGCAGTTCTGGCACGGATGCCACAGCATGATGCCACTGCCCTGACCCAGGGCGGGAACCAGGCGCTGATCGTTCTGGATGAGCAGGTCTATCAACTGCGGATCACCCGTGCGGGCAAACTGATCCTGACCAAGTAGCCACAGGCCGGCCGGCAGCAAAAAGGGCCGTCCCATACGGGGCGGCCCTCTTGCGTCGTCATGTGTGGCCTTCAGCCGCGGGGTTTGCCGCCGGGGCGTCCGCCTCCCTGCGGGCGATCGCCGCGAGGAGCACCGGACGGCTTGGCGCCACCCGGGCGGGGCTTGCCCTGAAACTTGCCGCCCGCGCCACCGAACGGTTTGCGGCCTTCGGCGCCTTCACCACGCGGTGCGCCATAGGGTTTGCGGTCGCCATCGGCGCGCGGTTTGCCAAACGGCTTTCCTTCGGGGCGCGGACCGCCGAAAGGCTTGCGGCCCTCGGCCCCTTCGCCGCGCGGTGCGCCATAGGGTTTGCGGTCGCCGTCGGCGCGCGGTTTGCCAAACGGCTTGCCCTCGGGGCGCGGACCGCCGAACGGCTTGCGGCCCTCGACCCCTTCGCCGCGCGGTGCACCATAGGGTTTGCGATCGCCGTCGGCGCGCGGTTTGCCAAACGGCTTACCCTCGGGGCGTGGACCGCCGAACGGCTTGCGGCCTTCGGACCCCTCGCCACGCGGTGCGCCATAAGGTTTGCGGTCGCCGTCGGCGCGCGGTTTGCCAAACGGCTTGCCCTCGGGGCGCGGACCGCCGAACGGCTTGCGGCCTTCGGCCCCCTCGCCACGCGGTGCACCATAGGGTTTGCGATCGCCGTCGGCGCGCGGTTTGCCAAACGGCTTACCCTCGGGGCGTGGACCGCCGAACGGCTTGCGCGCCTCGCCGGGCTTGCCAGCAAAGCGTGCCGGACGGGCATCGTCTCCGGGACCGGATTTGCGGGCGCCACCTTCGCCGGGGCCTGATTTCTTCCACCGCGGCTTGTCGCCCGCTGGCCGCGGACGGTCGCCGAAACCACCTGCCGAATCGTCACGCCCAGCAAAGCGCGGGCGCGCGCCGTCGGTACCGGCAGGCTTGGCACCCCAGCTGCGGGCCGGGCGGTCGCCCTGTCCGTCACGCGGGCGATCGCCAAAGCCACGGCCTGCGGGCTTGCCGTCAAAGCCGGGCTTGGGGCCGAAACGGCGCGGACCGCCATCACCACCCTCGGACCGGGCGGCGCGTTCGCCGGCGGCACCACGGGGGCGCATCTCGCGCGGCTTGTCCTCGACCTCTCCGGTCAGCAGACCGCCCAACTGGTCGCGCAGAACCTTGCGCTTGACCTCGGTCACCTGGTTCTTGTCCATGCCGGTCAGCTTGAAGGGGCCGTATCCGATGCGGATCAGGCGGTTCACCTGCAGGCCGACATGGGCCATCGCGCGGCGAATCTCGCGGTTCTTGCCCTCGCGGATGCCAACGCTGATCCAGGCGTTCGCGCCCTGTTGGCTGTCCAACTTGATCTCCATCGGGGAAAAATCCTCTCCCTCGATGGTGACGCCACGGCGCAGCGGATCAAAGGTCATGTCCGACGGCGTGCCGTTGACCCGCACGCGATAGCGACGCAACCAGCCCGTCGCGGGCAGCTCCAGCCGACGCTTCAGCTCTCCATCGTTGGTCAACAGCAGCAAACCCTCGGAGTTCAGGTCAAGACGGCCGATGGTCATCACCCGCGGCATGTCGCGCGGCAGGGCGTCGAACACCGTCTGCCGGCCCAGTTCGTCGTTTTCCGACGTGATCAGGCCCAGCGGCTTATAGTACAACCACAGACGGGTCTCCTGCGGCTCCTCCAGCTTCTTGCCGTCAACGGTGATGCGGTCGCCCGGCGCCACGTCCAGGGCGGGGCTGTCGATCTTTTTGCCGTTCACGCTGACGCGGCCCTCGATGATCATCCGCTCCGCCTCGCGCCTGCTGGCGACACCGGCGCGGGCCATCACCTTGGCGATGCGGTCGGCCTCGGTGCGCGGCGCGATCTGGGGGGCTTTGCGGTCGGGAATATGGTCGTCGGTCATGCGCGTCTCCTTCGCATCTCTGCGGGGCAAAGAGGGGTGCATACGCCCAAGCAGGCCTTGTGGAAAGCATTTCTTTCCACCGCTTGCGCGCCGCGCGCGCGATTGCGACAAGGCAGTCATGGCCTCCTTTACCACCCATATGGCACTTGCCCTGTCCCAGGCCCGCGACGCCGCCCTGCGCGGAGAGGTGCCGGTGGGTGCCGTCGTGACCGACCCGATGGGCCGCGTGGTGGCCGCCGAGGGCAACCGGACACGCGAACTGTCCGACCCCACCGCCCATGCCGAGATTCTGGCCATCCGCGCCGCGTGTGCGGCCTTGGGGTCCGAACGCCTGCCCGGCCACGACCTGTGGGTCACGCTGGAACCCTGCCCCATGTGCGCCGCAGCCATTTCGGCCGCGCGGATCGCCCGGCTGTATTACGGCGCGTCCGACCCGCGCATGGGGGGCGTTGCACACGGCGCGCAGGTGTTCCGGCACGCGCAGTGCCATCACCGCCCCGAGGTCTATGACGGATTGGCCGCGCCCGAATCGCGCGACCTGCTGCGGCGGTTCTTTGCGCAACGCCGGTGACACGACCGCTTGAACCCGCCGCGCGGGCGGACTATACAATCTCACGCGCGGGTGTTGTGTAATGGTAAGACCCTAGCCTTCCAAGCTAGAGACACGGGTTCGATTCCCGTCACCCGCTCCACAATCACCCAAAGACGAGATCAAATTGCAGCGTAAATTTGAGGTCTTGCGGCCCAACTTTGGGTCACGATAGATTAATCAGCCAATTTTGTGCACCAAATTGGGCATCATCTGGTGCATCAAGTTCATTGCACGCATGGAGCGGGTCACACATTGTCCAGCCCAAGACCCTCATTCTCCGCGGCACTACCTATTACCTGAACCGGCGCGTTCCTCCTGGATATCAAGGCGTCGAGTCGCGGCCTTGGCTGGTGGTGTCGCTCAAGACGGATTCGCGCGTCGAGGCCGAAGCCAAGGCCCGTGCCGTGTCGGATCAGACCTGTCTTGGATGGGAAGCGCGGCTGAAAGGCCAGACCGATGATGCCATGGTTAGATTCGAGGCCGCTCGAGACTTGGCCCAGGCCCATGGCTTCCGCTTTGCCAAGGCCCCGCAGGTGGCGCGGCAGCCGCTGACAGAGATCCTTGACCGGGTGGATGCCGCCCGCGATCCGGCAGGCGGGCTGATGAAGGCCGACGCGATTGCTGTCTTGGGTCAGACCGACCCACCACATATTACCGTCACCGAGGCACTCAGCATTTTCTGGGTGCTGACCGAGGAACGGACCCACGGCAAAGACGCAGACCAGCTTCGGATATGGCGCAACCAGCGTAAGCGCGCCGTAGCCAACTTCATTGATATCGCGGGCGACCTGCCGATCGAGACGATCACCCGTGACCACATGCTAGATTATCGCCAGTGGTGGTGGGAGCGCATTCGTGACGAGGCCATGACAGCCAACAGTGCAAACAAGGACATCTTGGCCCTTATGAAGATCCTTCGGACAGTCAACGAAATGAAGCGGCTGCGCCTGGACCTACCTGTCGGCAAGCTCGCCTTTTCCGAGGGCGAGCAGATCACGCACCTACCGTTCTCAAACGAATGGACCAGGACCGTCCTTTTCAAGCCCGGTGTTCGAGGAGGGCTGAACGATCAGGCGCGGGACATCCTGCTGGCGCTGGTTAACACCGGTTGCCGCCCGGCCGAAATCGCAGGCCTGAGGCCGCATCACATCCTGCTGGACCACAAGGTCCCGCATATCTCGATCGCGCCCGATGGGCGGACCCTCAAGACGATCTATTCCCACCGGAAGATCCCGCTGGTGGGCATCAGCCTGGATGCGATGCGGCGGAACCCTAACGGTTCTCCGCGATATCAGGCCAGCGGATCGCTGAGCGCCGTGGTTAACAAGTTCCTGAGACTTTGTTGCAAAAATGGCCTGCCGGTTGTGCAACAAAGCCTTAAAAAGGAGAAATAATTTCGATTTGTGCAACAGAGCCGTGTGCAGGCGACCGAGCGGCACCGGGAACGCGGCAGCCTACCGGTGACGGTCAAAGTCGCCGAGGCGGCGCGCGCTGCCAAAGAACTTCGTGTCATTTAACTGGATCGGATATCCGCTGTACCGGCCGGACGATTCCAAAAACGACTTTGACGCGGCACAATACGCCTTTTGGACCGCGGCGCCGACGCAGACGCCAGAGCAGGCGG
This sequence comes from Paracoccus sp. Ld10, assembly GCF_045064235.1. NCBI lineage: Bacteria > Pseudomonadati > Pseudomonadota > Alphaproteobacteria > Rhodobacterales > Paracoccaceae > Paracoccus > Paracoccus sp. Ld10. The sequence goes on from NZ_JBISHD010000003.1 coordinate 144,632, forward strand.
CTGCGGACAATGACCTCGTGGAATAGCTCCGCGCACTTGTGCACCTCAGCGACAACGACCTCAGCACGGTTGTGTTGCAGTCGGCGTGGTTCGGAACTCCTCTGCCGCTTGAACTGACACGCAAGCGGGTGCTGACGGGCATTCGCCTCGATCGGTGTATTAAGAGCAATGCCCGCATCGCGCGCGACAATGGGTATCTAGCCATTGTCATCGGGGATGCCTCTGGCTGGGCGCGACCAGATTAGAAAGCGGCGGCGATGGATCGTATTAACGCCTTTTTCGTGCCGGTGATCTCGCCCGAAGAATTTTTGCGCTTGGTTCTTTGATCTTAGCGGTTGGCGAAGCTGCCCCGGGTTCGGGACATCGGGTAGACAGACAAAGGCTCGAACGCAACGACCTATCCCGCGACCCACGATGCCCCCGCGGCCCAGACGCCCGTTACCGTTCTGCAGAGCTTGGCGGAACGGTTTTTCGAGGTGCACAAGGGCCTCGGTTGGAGCCGCCAGCAGTTGGCGCGCCGGGCGGGCACCTCGCAGGGCATGATCAACAAGCCCGAACGCGGACAGAGCAGCCCGACGATCGAGATGGTGGGCAAGCTTCTCGGCTGCCTTCGGCATGAGGGAGTCCGAGATCGTCGCCCAGTCGGCGGCGATCGAGTTGCGCGTTGCCCGGCAGGCGACGCGTTTGACCTTCTTCGACCCGAAGACGCGGCTGTCGGGTGAGAGTGTCTCGCCTGACGGTGCGAATACCGGCATGAATGTCACCAAGGTCGTGCTCCCGCCCGAAGCCGAGGCCCCGTTTCCCGCTGAAGCTTATATATCTATGAGCCAGTCGATCTGGGTACTCGACGGCCAGTTGACGACTCTTTGCGGGCCGGAGACCGAGATCCTGGGCGCGGGCGACTGCATGTCGCTCGGCCCGCCGACCGCGGTCACGTTCAAGAATGCGACAGAGCGTTACGCAACTCATGTCATGATCGTTCGACGACACTGACCAGCGCCACTGTAATTACCTGTCGCAATCCTGTTTGCGCAGTGCCTCAAAGCGCGAGAGTCTCAAACGGGCTCGAAGGCCCAAATTTGCCGCGTTTGGTTCGTACGCCTGCTGTTTGCCGCTAAATTTTTATGCCGACCTGCCGCGCCAACCTAACTAAAACACAACAAGAGCTGCATATCGGCGCGGAACAATCAGAACCTCGGCATTATGAACCGGCTCGTGTAACGAAAGTTATTGTACTGTAAAAACGATACCACGCCGCATCCGGGCCCCTATCGGCCGGCTGGCTGATCTGGATCAAGGCATGTCTTGGCCGAATGCGTCATCGTTCGGACCACACATGTCATTCCGGAATGCGCATTATGATCCCTGTCCCTCCATCCCGTTTCTCAAGGTCCCCATGATCCGCCTTACCCCGACCCTGACGGTTCGTCGACAGAATGCCCGTCTGGTCTTGTCGGGCGATCTTGTCGTCTGGACCCTGTGCCAGTTGGACGCGCCAGACAGGACCGGGATCGATCTGGCCGCCGTTGCCCGACTGGACACCGCAGGCGCGTGGGAACTGAACAGACGCCGTGCGGCCGGGGCGGCGTTGACCGGCCTGTCTGCACAGCATACCGACCTGCTGGCCACGGTGGACGCCGCGCGGCCCGTCGCGGACCCATCGCCCCCCGCCGTCCCTGCTTGGCGCCGGATGCTGCAGGCGACGGGACAGCGGGTTTCGGGCGCAGCCCTGTACATGGTACAGCTGGCGGAATACCTGGGGCGGACCTTGGCCGCGATGGGGCGTGCGCTGCGCGCGCCAACGCAGTTCCCGCTGACTGCGCTGGTCCATCACGCACAGGAAAGCTGCCTGCGCGCCGTGCCCATCGTGACGGTGATGTCTTTTCTGATCGGTGTGGTTCTGGCCTTTCAGGGGTCGGACCAGTTGCGCCAGTTCGGGGCCGAGGTGTTTGTCGTCGACCTGATCGCGATCTCCATCCTGCGAGAACTGGGCATTCTGTTGACCGCGATCGTGGTGGCCGGGCGCACGGCCTCGGCACTGACCGCGTCCATCGGGTCGATGAAGATGCGCGAGGAAATCGATGCGATGCGGACCCTGGGGCTGGACCCGGACACGGTGTTGATCCTGCCGCGCGTGTTGGCGCTGGTGATCGTGCTGCCGATCCTGGGGCTGATTTCGGCGATGGCCGGGTTGCTGGGCGGGGCCATGATGTCGTGGGTCGAACTTGGCATATCGCCCGCCGTGTTCCTGGCGCGGCTGGCCGATATCAGTGTGGCCCATGTGGCCGTGGGGTTGATCAAGGCGCCGGCGTTTGCGCTGATCATCGGGGTGATCGGCTGTCACGCAGGGATGCAGGTGGGCAAGAATGCGGAATCGTTGGGGCGGATGACCTCGGCTGCCGTGGTCAGCGCCATCTTTGCGGTCATCATCGCGGATGCGGCTTTTTCAATCTTTTTTGCGCGGGTGGGGCTGTGAACGACGCCGTCGTCCGGGTGCGGGGCCTGCGCACGCAATTCGGCACCCATGTCGTCCATGACGGCCTGGATCTGGACCTTTACCGAGGAGAGATCATGGGCGTGGTTGGCGGGTCGGGGACGGGCAAGTCCGTTCTGCTGCGGGCCATCGTGGGGCTGGATACGGTCCGGGCCGGGACCATCGACGTCCTGGACAATCGCATCGGCGCGCTGTCCGGCCCTGACCGTCGCGCGCTGGAACAGCGGTGGGGCGTCATGTTTCAGGATGGCGCGCTGTTCTCTTCGCTGACCGTGCGCGAGAATGTCGAGGTGCCGCTGCGCGCCGTCCCGGGCCTGTCCGACGCACAGCGGCGCGGTCTGGCCGAACTGAAGATCGGCATGGCGGGCCTGTCGTGGAAGGCCAATGACAACATGCCGGCCGACCTGTCCGGCGGCATGCGCAAGCGCGCCGGCCTGGCCCGCGCGCTGGCGCTGGACCCGGAGATCCTGTTTCTGGACGAACCCACGGCCGGGCTGGACCCGATCGGGGCATCGGCGTTCGACAGGCTGATCGTGACGCTGCGTGACGCGCTGAACCTGTCGGTCTTTCTGGTCACCCATGATCTGGACACGCTGCACGCCTGCTGTGACCGGGTCGCGGTTCTGGCCGAACGCCGCGTGCTGACGACGGGCACGATGGCTCAGATGAAAGACGTCGATGACCCCTGGGTCCACGAATATTTCCACGGACCGCGTGCGCGCGCAGTGACCCAAAAGGACTAGCAGCATGGAAACCAAGGCCAATTATGTCCTGATCGGCGCCTTTACCATCGCGGGCTTTCTGGGGATTCTAGGTTTCGTCTTGTGGTTCGCGCAGCTGCAGCTGGACCGGCAATTCGCCTATTACGACGTCTATTTCCCCGAGGTGTCCGGCCTTGGGACCGCGTCCGAGGTCCGGTTTGCGGGCCTTCCGGTCGGACGGGTCGTGGAGATGCGTCTGGCACCGGACAATCCGCTGCCGGTGCGCGTCCGCATAGAGGTTGCCCTGGACACCCCGATCCGCAGCGACAGCATGGCGGCCCTGGAGGTGCAGGGCGTCACCGGCGTGGCGCTGGTCGCGGTCAGCGCGGGGTCGGGCGGCGCGAGCCTGCTGCGCGACATGAACGGCTCCGACGTGCCCGTAATCACCTCCAGCCGGTCGGCCCTGCAGACATTGACGGACGAAGGCCCGCTGATCATTGCCCGCCTCAGCCTGGTGGCCGAACAGCTGACCCAGATCCTGGGGCCACAGAACCAGGGCCGGGTCGCGGCGATACTGGACAATATCGAACGTTCCAGCGGAAATCTGGATCAGGCGTTGTCGGATGTCGCGTCGGCAACCGATGCGATTTCACAGGCCGCAACCGGCATCGCGGCCTTTGGCGATCAGATGGACAGTCTGGGCGGCGCGGCGGTGACGACGCTGGACCGCTTTGCCGACGCCGCTGCGCAGGCACAGACGACGCTGGACGGGGTGGAAAGCTATGTCAAGAGCGACCTGGCCGCGCTGACGCAAGAGCTGCAGCGCGGCGCGGCGGGTCTTGGGGATCTGGCCCAACAGGGCCGATCCAGCCTGGACGGGCTTGATATTGCGCTGGCCTCCGGGACGGCGGCCTTTGACACAGCACAACGCGTGATGGGCGACCTGACACCCGTCGCCGCAGAGCTGCGCACGACCCTGGCTGCGGCAACCAATGCCCTGGCGTCCGTTCCAGAGGACCTGCCACGCATCAGCGCCAGCCTGCGCGCGGCGTCGGACAATGCCGCGGCGGCATTCGCCTCGCTGCGCGTGATGCTGGACGGCGCACGGGGACCTGTCCAGGCCTTTACCGGGGACACGCTGCCCCAGATCACCCGGCTGTCGCAGGACATGCGCACGTTGGTCCAGAACATGGATCAGCTTGTCTCGACCCTGCGCCGCAACCCGGCGCAATTGCTGTCCGGTCCACGCACTCCTGAATTCCGCAGATGAGGTTTCCCATGCGCCTGCCAACGGCCCTGCTGATCGTCACCATCGCCACCCTGCCCGGCTGCGGCGCCCTGTCCGCCCTGCAGGGCGAACCCGAGCGTGACCTGTTCGAATTGCGCGCGCCCGTGGCACTGTCCTGTCCACGCTCACGCATCGGCGAATTGGTGATCGAGCCGCCAAAGACACGCGGCACGTTGGACAGCAACCGGATCATGATCCGCCCATCGGCGTTGCAGACCCAATACCTGCCGGATGCGGAATGGGGTGATACCGTGCCAGCCACGCTGCAGCGCCTGCTGGTCGAAACCCTCAGTGCGACCGGCAGCTTTGATCAGGTCGGTCGCGCGCCGTTGGGCCTGTCGGGGGATGTCGCGATGATCAGCGAAATCCGGGATTTCAACGTCGAACTGTCTGCCGATGGCACGCTGATCCGCCTGAGCGTACAGGCCCAACTGGTCGATGAAATGGATGCGAGGATCATTGCACGCGGTGATTTTGCCGCCACCGCACCGGCCTCTGGTACCCGCACCGCAGAGCTGATCCCGGCCTTTGATGCCGCAACGCGGGAACTGGTCGGACAGATGACCGCATGGACCCTGACTGCGGCGGGCGTCAACCCCGACATGTGCCGTCAGACGAGATCCGCACCGGTTCCTGACTGATCACCGGCGTTCCATGGTCCGGCGTTCTGTGCGGGACAGGGGGGCCCTGGATCGCACGACGGGCGGGGCCCATGGCATCGGGCGGGTGATCATGACCGCAACAGGATCGACCCGGACGCCGCACGCCCGGGCGAGATTGCCCAAGCGTGTGCACCAACCGTCCGACATGCGCCACCTGGCGTCAGGACGCGCCCAGACCCGGGGTCAGGTTGTTCGGCGTCGCGCCGTCGATCTTGTCGTGGGTTGACGGAACGCCCGCCCTCTCCCGGCGGGTATCGTTATAGATCGCCTTGAGCAGCGCCACCGCCATAAGCGCCATGACCAGCGAAAAAGGCAGTGCCCCGATGACCATTGCGGTCTGGATGGCTGTGGTTCCCCCTGAAATCAACAGCCCCGCCACGACCATAGCCAGTGCGACACCCCAGAACACGACATGCGGACGCGATTTCGGCCCCTCGTCGCCGGCGGCGTTGATCGTGTTCACGATCAGAACCGCGGAATCGGCCGAGGTCACCAGAAAGGTCAGCAACAGCACGACGATCAGCAAGGCCATTCCCCATGCCAGCCAGCCCGCGATGGGGGCCAGCATGAATTCCGTCATGGCAAAGATCATGTCGCCATTCGCGGCATCAAAGATCACCCCGTTGGCGCCGCCGTTCAGCTCCAGATCGATCGCAGTTCCGCCGGCCCAGGCGAACCAGACAAAGCACATCAGCGCGGGCACGATCAGCGCGCCCAGAACAAATTCGCGGATCGTGCGTCCGCGGGAGATGCGGGCAAGAAACAGGCCGACAAAGGGTGCAAACGCGATCCACCACGCCCAGTAGAACACAGGCCACCATCCCTGCCATTGCGCCAGAAGGAACGCCTCCGACCCCTCGACCCCGTCCGAACGAAAGACGTTCAGGCTCATCTGGGGAAGGCTGGTGACATAGTGCCAAAGCCCCACGAAAAGCGCGTTGAAGCCGAACCACGTGGCCCCGAACGCGATGAAGAATCCAAGCAGGATGAATGACAGGACCATGTTCAGATTCGAGAGCCATTTGATCCCGCGACCGACGCCGGACAGCGCCGACAGGGTGGACAGCCCCATGATCACCGCCAACGCAATGATGATGCCCGTCATGGTCGCCGCGCCCTCGGCATCCACAAGACCAGCGATGCCGATCCGGGTCAGGCCCGCCACCAACTGATCAACGCCAAAGCCCAGCGTCTGCGCGACGCCAAGGATCGTGGCGACGACGGCCACGACATCAACGACATGTCCCAGCGGTCCGGACAGGCGTTGGCCGAACAGGGGCGTCAGCCCGGACCGGATCGTCAGCGGCAGACCGCGGCGATAGCTGAAATAGGCCAGCGACAGGCCGCAGATCGCGTAACAGGCCCATGCGCTGAACCCCCAGTGCAGGAATGACCACTTGTAGGCCATCGCGACATTGTCGGCCTGTCCCGCAGCGGTGATGCCCATGATCGTTTCCGGGTTGCTCTGCAGGTGGGATACGGGTTCTGCCACGGCCCAGGTCAGCATGCCGACGCCGATGCCCGCCCCGAACATCATCGAGAACCAAGAGAACCGGGTGAATTCGGGCTTTTCCCCGTCGATGCCCAGGTTCAGCCTGGCCGCCGCAGGCCAGACGGCCAGCGAAAAACACACCAGAATGAAGAACGCGACGATCCACGTGTACCACGCGGCGAAATACTGAAGGATGATGCCGTTCAGGCCCGTCAGGATCTCGCCCGACTGAAGGGGCCAGAAGATGGCCCAGACCACGATGACCGATATGATGATCTTGGCGGGCACGGCGACGGCGACCGAAAATCCGTTGTAGAACCCACCGTCGGTCGTATTGATCTCCAACTCCGTCAGGGGAGGGCTGATTTTCTCACTGCTCGGCATCGTATTGTCCTTTGATCTGCGGGGTCCCCGTCCGTCCGGAATTCCCGGCCCACCGTCGTCTTGCAACGCCAGCCACCGAAGATCAGGCAACGAAAAAACGACATGCACCCATGCCCGCCATGATGGGTAAAGGGTTCGCACCGTCCAGGAAGATGATGCGCCCGATTTTAACGGCACTCGGGGCAGCGTCCAGCGCCAATTGTACAGACCATGTGTTCCCCCGGGCATGACGATCGACGACAAACGGGTCACGACTGAACGAGCCATCGTGACGATCCCACCATCGGCCCCCTTGCCCCTGGCAAGACCGCCCAGCGCGGCTTTTGTCTGGCGCCGCGACCCATCCGCATGGCGCAGGCATCTTTACATGGACCATGGCACAGGCCATGCGGGTCGTGCGGCACATTCAGGCAGGCACGGCCTGGATCAACCGCGATGACCGCTCGCGCGATTATATCCTGGGCAGCCTGGGCTATGGCCGGTTCCACACCGACACCGATCGGGACCGCACGGCCTGTCGCGCGAACCGCCCGTCCAAGACCGTGCTGATCGATATCTGAGGAGCCTTCCATGACCAACCGCATCGCACTGATCCCAGGGGACGGCATCGGCATTCCCGTGACCCATGCCGCCATGAAGGTCGTGACCGCCAGCGGCGCCAGCGTCGAGACGCAAAGCTTTCCCTGGTCCTGTGACCATTACCTCCAGCATGGTCGCATGATGCCGGATGACGGGATCGAAACGCTGCGCGGCTTTGACGCGATCTTTCTGGGTGCGGTCGGTTGGCCCGCGCGCGTGCCCGACAGCGTGTCTCTGCACGGGCTGCTGCTGCCGATCCGCAAGGCGTTTGTGCAATACGCCAATATCCGCCCACACCGCCTGCTGACCGGAGTCGAGGGGCCGTTGAAAACCCGCGACTTTGATATCCTGTGCATCCGCGAGAACACCGAAGGCGAATATTCCGGCGCCGGCGGCCGCGTCCATCAAGGCACCGCCGACGAGGTCGCGGTAGAGACCTCTATCTTTACCCGCGCGGGGGTGGAACGCATCCTGCGCTTTGGCTTTGAACAGGCGCAGGCCCGGCGCGGCAAGCTGGCCTCGGTCACCAAATCCAATGCACAGCGCCACAGCATGGTGTTTTGGGACGAGGTCACCGAAGAACTGGCCCCCGAATACCCGGACGTGCAGGTTACCCGCTACCATATCGACGCGATGTGCGCGCGCATGGTCATGGCGCCCGAGACCCTGGACGTGGTCGTGGCATCGAACCTGTTCGGCGACATCCTGACGGATCTTGGGGCTGCGATCCAGGGAGGCCTGGGTTTTGCGGCATCGGCAAACATCGACCCGACGCGCCGGAACCCGTCGATGTTCGAACCGGTGCATGGATCGGCACCCGACATCGCGGACAAGGGCACCGCCAACCCGATGGCGGCTTTTTGGTCGGCAGCGATGATGCTGGACCATCTGGCCCAGACCGCCCCCGCCGCGCGGATCATGGCCGCCATCGAGGCCACCACCGCCCAAGGAATCGGCACCCATCCGGGACGCGACACCACCGATGCCATCACAGACGCCGTCCTGGCGCATCTGTGGGACTGATCCCCAGCCAGCGCTCGCCCCATCATCCGGTTGACAAGCCGGATGATGGACGTCGCCGCGGACCTTGGTATCGAAAGACGACGTCGCCTGACCGGGTCAAGTTCAGGTCGCGCGTTCCATCACGGCAGTACTGGACCTGTCGCGGTTTGGTGCCGCTCCTTTGATGGGCATTGTTGCACAACTCTCCCTAACGAGGATTGCCGCGGGGGCTGCTGTAGGTTCAGCGTCTAGGCATGACGAAGCCCGAGCCTGCCCGCTCCCGCACGACGAACTTCAAGCCCTGCAATGACGCCCTCAAGCAGCGCGGCTCGCTGCTGATCGGGCTGGAGAAGGACATGGCGTGGATGGCGATCAGGGAGGGGCGACCGCCCGTGTTCTTCGACGCTGCGGTCCAGTTCTGCTTGATGGTGAAGGTCCTCTTCAGCCTGCCGCTTCGGCAAATCGAGCCATGAGGACGGTTGCCCATCGCGGCGCCATCGGTTCAAGCCCGATGGGCGACGGTCCGAGTGACCATGGCGAGATGGCATGGTGACCAGCATCGGCGATGGCAGGGCGCGACTGGCCGGTGCCGGACTTCTCCACCTTGAGCCGCAGGCAGTAGACCCTTGCTGTGCAGATCACCCACCGTCGCAGAGCGGGGTCGCTGAACCTGCTGGTCGACAGCACGGGGATCAGGTTCCCGGGGTGAAGAGGGACCGTAACCCCGATGGGGCCGCGAAGCCCGATGAACGAGAGTGGCTGGCGCGCAAGCACGCCACCCACCGCAGGCGCCAGTATCGGCAGCGGTTCACCTGGCCATGGATACTGCCACCGGCGACATTCGGGCGGTGGAGTTCACCTCAAGCCGCGATTGTGACAGCCCTGTGTTGCCTGACCGGCTGGATCAGATCCCGCCGGATGAACAGATCGGCACCGTGACCGGCGACGGTGCTTTCGACACCCGGCGATGCCACACCGCAATCGTGGATCGCGGCGGCATTGCCGTCATCCCCATCCGCAGGAACGGCCGCCTGTGGAAGGAGGACTGCCCCGCTGCGCCCGCCATTGTCCTCGGACCGATGGCGGACATTGTCTCGCCCCGCACCGACATCGTGCGTGCGAGCAAACGCTTTGGACGAGCCAACTGGAGGCACTGGTCCGGCCATCACGTCCGAAGTCGGATCGCGGCAAAGATGCGCTGCCTCAAATCCTTCGGCGAGCGCATCGCCTCGCGCGACCCAGACAGGCAAGCCGCCGAGGTCCACATCCGCGTCGCACTCATGAACCGCTTCAACGCACTCGGCACCGCCGAGATCAGGCGCGTGGCATGAGATCAGCGGGGTAAGGGGAGCTCACCTCGAAACGTGAATCCTGTAACAACGCCCGTCTGGTGCGGCCATGTGCATGGTCGACCCGATGTCGATCGCCGCCCCGCTAGGGTTCATCGTCTTCATGTCAGAATCGTCGCCGGTTATCGTGTTGCAGATAAAATCACCCGCATTCAGGCGGGAGGGCGCGGACAGTGCAAGTTCGTCATCTTCCGAACCGGGATCACCGCGATAGCGGCGTCACCACTCTGAACTGTGCATCAGCCCATGTGCCGCTTTTTTAAACGGGGTCAGTTCTTCCGATAGGTGATCGGCAATTTCCCTCCGCAGACGACCAAAGCACAGACTGCTTCTACCGCGCACAGGCGGGCCAAGGCCCAAGACCGTTTTTTAAGATGTCTCGCTCTTCTTGAGGATGCGGTTCTCACGCCCCAGCCGTTCGCGCGAAAACCGACTCTTCGGGCGATACCACATCCGTGTCGCGGTGCGCTGCCGCCCACTTGTTCAGCGTCGAATGCCCAACGCCCTGGTCATCCGCAACGTGCCGCCGTGTCAGGCCGTTGGTCCGCAAACTTCGCAATGCTTGCTTGCGAAGTTCATCCGTTCTCCCGGTGCCCATAGTCCGTTTCGTTTGTTGCAGCAAGTGCGTTTAAAGGAACAGCATCAAACCGCGACAGATCCAGAGCCAGCCGTGATGAGCCGGTGTACCCAGAAAATCACCGGCAAGAGCAGATGCCCTTGCTCGTGCTCTGTCAGAACTGCTTTGCGATACTAGCCCGTGCACCCGCGGATCTGGCGCCGTCGCCCTCAATGTTGACAAGAAGCGAAAGACCGATGTTCCACTGATCTGGCGTTCGGGCGCTGACCCCGCCACTGATCGAGCCAAACCCGCCCGCCCCGTCCAGGCCAGAGAAACCGCCAGTAAAGCCTAGCGTTGGCGCGAGCATTGTTCCGTCCCTCAGCGTCAGCTGCTGAACGATTTCGGCACCAAAGCTAACACGCAGCTGTTCCTCGGTGAAACCACCAACGTCAATTTTTTCGTCAGCACCGTTGTTGACGACGTAATCGTCTACGCTTTCCTTGAAGTAAACCGCGCGCAGCTTTGGCGTTAAAGTGGTCGTTTCATCAAGCGTCCACTGACCTTTGACAGAGGTGTCGAACATTCGGCGCGAGGTGTGGAAAGTCCCGTCCCAAAATTCAGTATCGATATCGTTCGAAGAGCCGCCATAGAACAGGCTGGTGTCCCAGAACACACCGTTCCCAACTTCAAAAGACGCGGACGGTCCGGCCATCCAGCCGTTCCCCGTCAGTTCGGCATCTTCATCCGATGGATCCGTCATGCGATCGTAGTGGAGGCTGAAGCCGACAAGCGCCTTGTCGTTGAGCAGGTAGTCCGTCCCACCCGAGATCATACCGAAGCGGCCCCATTTGCCGCCGCCCTCACCATTGCCAGCGTCGCGCTTGTGCAGCAGAAATGTGCCATCCATCCACATGTTGAACGGAGGAATGGTGGCGTCGTGGACCCCGTTGGCATGGTTTTTCGCCGCTTCCATCTGTGCCAGGCTGGTTGAGAAGCTGAGCTTTACGCCCTGCCCCGACGGACTGACATGAGCCGTGACGCGCTCGGTCGCTTGATTCATGCGCCGACGATCCAGCAGGCCGGGAACATTGATCGTCGAGGCGATCATGCTCTGACGATTCCTGACGAAGCCATGTACAAGGCCGTCGATATCTGCTGCGACCTCTGCTGCGTTGTAATTGATTTCGTAGGTGACGGTTCCCGTGTTGGAAACGCCAAGCGCGCTGGTAAGGCTGAAGTCCACCGTCACCGTGCCGGAATAGGCCGGATCAGGAATGAACTTCAGATACCACCCAAGAGGACCGGACAGACCAGCCTGCGCAAATTCACCACGTACGATGGATACCTTGCCGGCATTCTCTGGTGCCACGGCGACAACCTCTGCCCACATGAAAGGACCACCGGTCGCTCCTCTGGTCAGATCGACGTTCAACGGCGACGATCCCGGAGCAACCTGGATCCGCTTGTCAGTCACCGTCACTTCCCGCTCCCCGACCTTCAGGGTGTAGGCTGCTGCATCGGTGGCACCGTTACTGTCGCGGGCCTCCACACTGAATGCGTATCCGTCCTCTGTGTTTGACGCCAGCGTTCCCTTCAGTTCACCGGTCGCAGCCACGAGAACCAGTCCCTCCGGCAAGGCCCCGGACGAAACGCTATAGGTCAACGCCCCGGTCCCGCCCGTGGCAGTGATCATCTGGCTGTAGTCTTCGCCAGCCATGGCTGCGCCCAGAGCGCCCGGGGCGGGTGTGAAACTGAAACCAACAGGAGCGGCGTCGATGGTCATGCTGTAGCTGACTGATCCCGTCAACTCATGGGCGTCTGTTGCAGTGACGGTGAACGCGTGCTCGCCCGCCGCGGTTGGCGTGCCCGCGAGGCTGCCCGAGGCGTTGAGCGACAATCCTGCCGGCAGAGCACCGGCGGTGACCGCATAGCTGTAGGGAGCAGCGCCCTGCGAGGCAGAAATGGTCCCGCGGTAGGCAGTACCCACAGTACCGGCCGGCAGCGCACCGGCCGCTGGTGCAAAGGCCAGGGTCGGCGCGCTGACGGTGAGGGTCACGATGGCCGAGTCGGACGTGCCGGATGCGTTGGTGGCGGTGTAGGTGAAACTATCGGAGCCGGAATAGCCGGCGGCCGGGGTATAGGTGATCGTCGTGCCCGACACCGTCGCTATGCCATGCGCAGGACCGGCAAGCACTGCAACCGAGGTTGCCGCGCCGCCCGACAGGTCCAGCGTGATGGCGTTGTCCGCTGAGTTCGCGTCAACCACGGCGGTGACGTTGCGCGCCACCGGCGCCTGGACGGCCACGGCGATGCTGTAGCTGACGGATCCGGTCAACTCATGGGCATCAGTTGCGGTGACGGTGAACGCGTGCTCACCCGCCGCGGTTGGCGTGCCCGCGAGGCTGCCCGAGGCGTCGAGCGACAATCCTGCCGGCAGAGCACCGGCGGTGACCGCATAGCTGTAGGGAGCAGCGCCCTGCGATGCAGAAACAGTCCCGCTGTAGGCAGTGCCCACCGTACCGGCCGGCAGCGCGCCGGCCGCTGGTTCAAAGGCCAGGGTGACAGACGGCGGTACGGTATTACCGCCGACAAAGCTGGTAATCTGATAACCGCCGTGAAAATCCCATACGGGGTCGGACGACATGGTGTCCTGTTTGGCAACAGTGTTTGGACTGACACCCCGCCATACTCCATCATCCGAATGGAAGTTCAAGTCGCTTAGAAGACCGACCTCTTCGCCAGACCCAGAGAGCCTGCCCGAAACGTCGAAGAAAAATATATCGACATCTTGTAGGTCATAGGTCTTCACACCATCGCTGAAAGAGAAGCTAACAATGGAGCCATGTGGATTATCGAGATCTGTAAATGCAATTGATCCACTTCGGCTATCAGAGGAATCCGCCGTATTTGTCCAAGTGATGCTATAAGCATACGTGGGAGTCTGCGCTTGCGCAGCGGGGGCCAGAAGAGCCAAGCATGCAAGTAATGCTACCGCCACCCTTGCTCGAAGTCCGAAACTGGTGATTTTCTCGAGAATGCGAGGGAGGATGCGGAATGCGAACACGGTTAGATTCCTACTGTTGTACCCGACGCAAATGCGTACGCATCACAGATTAAAATCTCATAAACAGAACCCGATGGAACTGAGCCTTATCAGCAGGCTGCGCCTGGCCGCACTCGCCATGGCGCAGTCTGGAAGCTATGTGCCCTGTCCCCCAAGAACCGTACCGTTTGACACTGGCGTTTTCGACCAACCTTCCTTGGCTGGGAGAGGCGTTGAAATCGATGAATGCATCGCCGTTCACGGAAACAAGGGTGACCTGCCCCCCGTTGGTCCCTCGATCATAACGAGAGTCTGCCGGTTTGTGCGCTGCTCCCTAACCTTGGACCGCCGGATGCTGGAGTTTTCCGGCTTGGTCCGGCGACGGGCTGGCTGCGCCGCCGGGATAATGCAGGGCGATCGGGACGTTATGTCCGATGGCGCTGTGGGGTCGGTCCTCGTTATAGTGCCTACGCCAAGTCTCCAGTTTTTCCTGTGCGTCCGCAAGGCTCATGAACCAGTGCGCGTTCAGGCATTCCGACCTGAGCTTGCTGTTGAACGCCTCGATAAAGCCATTGTCGGTGGGCTTGC
>NZ_JBISHD010000004.1:0-217108 GCF_045064235.1 Paracoccus sp. Ld10
CGCATGAGAGCTTGCTCAACTGTCGTCTCAGTTCCGTCTCCTACCTTGCGCATCTACACAAGTTGCGCCCGGTCCCGCCGGGTTAATTGCCATGGAACAGGAGGTTGACAACGACCATGAGAACAGGGTCTTGAGTGGTGCTCCCGGATAGGGCGGTCGGTCCGCGGATATCAGCCCTCAAGTTCCTGTTTTTGAGTTAAAATATCGACGCCGACGGATGAATGCGGCAGCTATTGCGTGCAGGTTTTCTGAATGCTGCCCGCGCCGATATCGATCTGAATACGAGCGTCCGCCCGACCCGCTTGCCAGAACAGCGCGTCAGGCAGGGCGAATGCATAGGCGTCCCACAGCACCCGCAAATCGCCGGACAGCCGTACCACACTGCATCCCACCCGCCCGCCGATGGCCACCTGCGATGGCATGGTGAGCGCACCATAAAACGCCGGATCATAGATCCTGTACCGACACCCCAACATCGCCGGCGACCGGTTTCATCAGGCTGTGTCGGCGCCCGGTCACCATGTGATTGCCCTCCACGCCGGTCGGCATGTGCCACACGGAACCAAGGTCGATCGGGCCCGATACCGGACCGACCGTCAGGCGTCCGCCATTCAGCGGATCCTATTTGTGATCAAGCCCCTTGATGATCCGGTTGCAAACCGCCCTGTGCCGCGCCTTTGACCTGGATCAGGACCAGCAGCGACGACAGTTTTTCATAGGCCCGGAATACCCTTACCTTGGGGCGTTTTGCGGGACGTCCTGTAGGGCCGACAGGCTGCCCGACAGACAGCATCGCAACCCCGCGGGGGGATAGTTGATCGTGACCGTGTCGATGCCCGACATGCCGGCGCGTATCAGACGCGAGCCAAAGCCCTCGTGTGTTGGGGGTTGCACGACCGGTCCCCCGGTCTCGATCCACTCAAACACAAGCTGCGGCGGTGTCGGGCCGTCGTCCTGCACGGTCCAGCGGACCTCGACCTGCCCATCCGGGGTGGACAGGGCGCCATATTTGCACGCGTTGGTCGTCAACTCGTGGCAGATCAGCACCAATGCCAGCGCGGAATCGGAACGGACGTCAATTTCAGGCCCGATGATGCGGATCCGCGCAGCCTCGGACAGCAGCGAGGTGGTCGACCCCACGATGTCGCGCAACGACGACGCATCCCGGCGTCCGGTCATCAGAACATCATGCGCCTTTCCAAGCGCGTGGATGCGTTCCCCAAGCGTGATGCGTGCCGATGCCAGATCAGGCGCCGTGCGCAGTGTCTGACTGACGATCGACTGCACCAGTGCAAGGTTGTTTTTCAGACGATGCGCCAGTTCACCGTGAAGGATGGCTTGGCGGTCCTCGGCTTCGAGCCGCGCCATCGCGGATCGCATCCGCAACGCGACATCCTCGACAAAGGCGGTTTCCGCGTCGGTCCAGTGCCGTACTGCGTCGTCATTGACGAACAGGATGGCCACCATGCGCCCACGCTCGACAATCGGGACATTGATCAGGCTGCGGATGCGCAGGCGATCCAATGGGTCGGTATCCGGCGCGGTGCGGGGGTCCAACCGGATGTCCGGAATGACGACGGTCCGGCCATCACGCAGATCGGCGGCATAGGTGCCAAAGTCGTCAAGGCGATAGCTGCCGACAGCACCGGGATGATCTCTGCGGGTCCAGTCGCCCGGGATTTTGACGGTAACGCCGTCGGCGGCCATCGAACCATACCCCACGCGCCCGACATCCAGGGTCGTGCCGACGATCCGTGCGGCCATGCCGGGCATTTCCTCGGGGCTGGACGCCTCCAGCAGGTCATCGTCCAATTCGCGCAGCGCCTCGCGACGGCGTTCCGCCAGCACACGGTCGGTGACCTCAAGGAAAATGACCGTGAAACAGTCGGTATCAGCAGGCTGACAGACGCCATCGAACCAGCGACCGATGGTCCCCAACTGCCGGGTGAATCGGACCGCCTGCCCGGTCTTGACGACATCAGCGAAATCGTTGACCCAGGCATCATCGATGCCGGGGAACAGCGTTCGGATGGTGTTGCCGACCGCCATCGCGGAATCGATGCCGAAAAGCTCTCCCCAGGCTTTGTTGACCTCCTCATAGGTCCAGTCGACGATCGTGCCATTCGCGTCGCGCACGACCCGTCCGACGATGAACCCCTCGTGCAGGTCGTGGAACAGGCCGCGCCACTTGGCCTCGCTGGCCACCAGGGCTGCCTGGCTTTCCGCCAGTCGCAGACTGCCAAGGTGCTGGTCGGTGCGATCGCGGACGATCTTGATGAACCCCAGATGTTCGCTCCGATCCCCCCAAAGCGGCATGACGTTGCCGCTGGCATAGAACCGCGATCCGTCCTTGCGGACGTGCCAGCGTTCATCGACGGCGGATCCATCCTGCAACGCACGATGCATTTCCACGCCTGACCGGCCAATCGATTTGTCATCGGCGGTATAGAACCGCGACGCGTCCGATCCCCGCATCTCCTCGGCACTCCAGCCAAAGATCAGTTCGGCGCCGGTATTCCATTCCGTCACGATACCGCCCCGGTCCATGACGATGATGCCGAACTCGGTCACGCTTTCAAAGGTCTGGCGATGGCGCGTCTCGGCATCGCGCAGGGCGCGGGCGGCACTAGCCTCGCTGGCGTCGCCGAATGCAGATCCGACCTGCGCGGCAAGGATCTGCATCATCACCAGATCGCGCGGCAAAAGAACATCCGCCTGTTGCGACGTGACCTTGAGGACGGCGATCGGCTGCCCGCGCCAGGTGACCGGCACCACGATCATGGACTTGATGCCAAGCCCGCGCATCAAGCCGGCGTCGATGCGGTTGTCCAGTTCCACGTCCCGGCAGATCAGGGGCCGTGCCTTATGCAATGACCGTCCTGACAGGGTATCCGCCAGGGGCACCCGCCTGCCGGCATGCGATGACAACGACCCGCCCACGACCGAGTAGATCAGGCAATCGCCGTCGACCAGTTCAACGACAGCACCGTCCGCCGCACCCACGATCGTCAGCGCCGCCTGAACGATAGCCGTGAACATCCCGTTCAGGTCCGATCCGGCCGCCGATACCGCGCCCTGACTGCCGATCAGCGCCTCCAGGCATGCCGCCTGCTCTCTTTCGTTCACCTGCCCCAGGGCCTGCTGAACGATCGCGTCGTCCCGCTCTGCCAGGGCACGGCGCAGCGCCAGTTGCGTCATCACCTGGTTGGCCAATGACACAAGGCCGCTCCGCTGTGCGACCGTCAGGCCACCGGGGCGCGGGACCATGTCGATCACGCATAGCGTCCCAAGTGTATGCCCGTCGGTCGTGTTCAACGGCACGCCGGCATAGAACCGCATGCCGGGCGGTGCCGTCACCAGCGGGTTCGACGCCGTTCTGGGATCATTGCGAAGATCCTCTATCTCCAGGATCTCCACCATGCCTATGGCATGCCGGCATACCGACGATTCAAGGTCGGTCTGGCACGGCTCGAAGCCCTGACGGGCCTTGAACCATTGCCGGTCACGGTCAACCAGACTGACAAGAGCGACCGGCGCGTCACAGATCTGCATGGCCAGGGCAACCAGATCGTCAAAGCCCTGCTCTGACGGCGTATCAAGGACGTCAAATCGGGCAAGGGCCGCCAGTCGGCCTGGGTCGTCGCTTTGCGTCACAAGGGACGGCCGGTATAATGGTGCATCAAATCCGATAAAGTCATTCAAAGTGCCTGCGTGTGGCATATCATGCCCGTTGCGCGGTAAATAGTCAGACTTTCGCGCGGCATGCAAATGTTAAGGAACCGTGCCGAGTATGGTGACTTGTCACCTCGGCACAGCAAAGGGACATTCATGGAAAGCGAAATCATGCAGGGGCTTACTCCCGTGCAGGTTGTGGCGCTGGTCGGCGTTCTTGGCGTGGGGGCGCAATGGCTGGCATGGCGGCTGCGGCTGCCCGCGATCGTCCTGATGCTGGGGGTCGGGCTGCTGGTGGGACCCGTGATGGGGCTGTTTCTGCCGGAACGCGATCTGGGGCCGATCTATCGTCCGCTGATCTCGGTCGCGGTTGCGATCATCCTGTTCGAGGGCGGGTTGACCCTGACACAACATCGCCTGGGTGACGCGCGCGGGCCGGTCCAGCGGCTGGTCTATCTGGGTGCGCCGTTGGGGTGGGCGTTGTCGACGCTTGTGCTGTGGCTGGCGGTGGGCCTTTCGTGGCAATCGTCGGCGGTGTTCGGCGGCGTCATGGTCGTCACCGGACCGACGGTCATCGCGCCGATGCTGCGTCAGGCAAAGCTGCGTGCCAGGCCGGCACAGATCCTGCAATGGGAGGCCATTCTGAACGACCCCCTCGGCGTTCTGATCGCCGTCCTGCTGCTGGAGGTCGTGCTGGTCCTTGAAACCGGCCTGTCGGCGGGGGCGGCCGTCTGGATCATCGGGTCGGGGATCGGCTTTGCCGCTCTTGCCGGATGGGCCGCCGGCGCCGGAATGGCGCTGGCGTTTCGCCGGGCCATGGTGCCCGAATACATGAAGGTGCCGGTTCTGTTCGTGACCGTGCTGGCCGTGTTCGCCGCCACCGACACCGTCCTGCACGAGACGGGCCTGCTGGCGGTCACCATCATGGGCATGGTTCTGGCCAACGCGAAACTGTCCTCCTACACCGAGATCCACCGCTTCAAAGAACATGCCACGATCCTGCTGGTGTCTGGTGTGTTCGTGCTGATGGCGGCATCGCTGGACTTTTCGACCCTGAACGAGCTGACGTGGCGCGCGGCACTGTTCGTTGTGCTCATGGTGGCACTGGCCCGCCCCCTCCAGGTGCTGCTGCCGCTGATCGGCAGCGATCTGCCCATGAAGGAACGCTGGCTGATCGCCCTGACCGGACCGCGCGGGGTGGTGATGGTCGCGGTTTCCGGCCTGTTCGGCGACAAGCTGGTTCAGGCGGGCATCGACGACGGTGCCGCGCTGGCGCCGCTGGCGTTCATCATCGTGCTGGCGACCGTCATCATCCACGGGTTCACGCTGGCGCCGATGGCCCGTCGTCTTGGCCTGTCCGGTCCGGAACGTCCGGCGCTGTTGATCGTCGGCGGCTCTCCGTTTGCGGTAGCCCTGGCGCAGGCGCTGGAGCGGGCAGAGGTCGGCACCCTGATCGCCGATACCAACCGCCAGCACCTGAACAACGCTCGCCAGGCGGGAATTCCGACCTATCACGGCGACATTCTGGGCGAGGTCGCGGAACACAAGGTCGAGTTCATCGCCTATCCCACCGTGCTGGTCGCATCCGACAATGACGCCTACAACACGTTGGTGGCGACGGACATGGGCCCGGATGTCGGCCGGGAATATGTCTGGCAGCTCAGCCGGGTCCGCGAACGGTCGCGCCATGCCCTGCCCGCGCAGTTGGGCGGGCAGCGTCTGCACGGAGGCCCGACCTTTGACGAGGTCAACCAACGCATCGCCGACGGATGGACGTTGCGCAGCACTCGCCTGACCGACGAATACAGCCTGGACGACTGGCGTCAGGACCGCCCCGATGCCGTGCCTCTGCTGACCATCAGCAAAGGAGAGTTGCGGTTTCTTCAAGAGAACGTTCCCCTTTCCGCGCAGCCCGAGGATTGGGTCACTGCCTTCCTGCCCGCAAAGGACAAGGATGGTTCAAACGCCGTACCCGCTGACGTCTCTGCCGAGGCATCCGCGGTCGTACATGATCACCGCAACACGCCCAAATCGGGAAATTAGGTGCCGGAGACGGCTTTTCATCGGGGCCCCTGATCCTGCATGGTCGGTTCCACCCTCGCCGCACGCAGGATACCGATCATGCGCCCTTTCCTGATGGCCGCCGCATTTGTGGCGGTGGCCCCGGCACTGGCATTCGCCCAGGCTGCCGCACCCGCCGGATCGACCCCGGCGCAACAGACGATGGTCGTTGACTGGGCAAGGTATTCGACTGCGTGCCGCGGCGGCGCGGTTGACGGCGCGCAAGACGTCGGGCTGGGATATTGCGGTGCGGCCAGCTATCTTCTGTATCGTCTCAGCGTCGAGGGCATCTGTCTGGACACGACCACCGCATCCTTCTTTTCACGATGCGCGCCGGGTTCGATACCCGATCCACTGGACGGTTACCCATTCTGATCTGCGGGGTGCGTTCCGCCCTGCCACGTTGGATTTACGCCGGTGACGGACGCCACCCACGCGTGATGCCATCGACATTCCGGCCATGCACGGCACGGGGGACGGTCCGCGAAACGCTTTGTCTGGAACGATGAGCCGTTGTGGGGATTATCCCAAGCGTATCAAAACGGCGGGGGAACGGCATGAAAAGATTGGCAAACACACTGGGCCTGCGGGTCGATCCGACGATTTTCTTTGTTTCTGCGGGGCTCAGTCTGATTTTTGTCGTGCTGCTGGTGGCCATGCCCGAAACGATCGGCGCGGCATTTTCGGTCAGCCGTGCGTGGATCGTGACCAACCTGGGCTGGTTCTTCATCCTGGCGGTGAACGTCTGGTTGGGCTTTCTGATCTATGCCGCGATGTCGCGCCATGGGCACATCCGACTTGGGCCCCGCAACTCGCGCCCGGAATACTCCAACCTGTCGTGGTTCACGATGCTGTTCGCGGGCGGTATCGGCACGGTGCTGATGTTCTGGGGCGTGGCCGAACCGATCAGCCATTACCAATCCCCGCCCCTGCCCGGAGTAGAGCCGTTCACCCTGGTCGCGGCCCAGGACGCCATCGCGATCTCGCTGTATCATCTGGCCCTGCACACCTGGACGATCTTTGCGCTGCCGGGACTGGCCTTTGCGTATTTCATCAACCGCTATGATCTGCCCGTGCGGGTCAGTTCGGTGTTTTATCCGTTGCTGCGCGAGGGCATTCACGGCCCCGTGGGCAAGACCATTGACATCGTCTCGATCCTTGGAACGCTGTTCGGTGTCGCGGTGTCGCTTGGGTTGGGGTCGTCGCAGGTGGCCGCAGGCCTGTCGGCGCTGTTCGGATGGGCAGACGACACGGCATTGCGTCTGGCGATCCTGGCCAGCCTGACGATCGTTGCGACGATCTCTATCGTCGCCGGGCTGGACAAGGGCGTCAAGGTTCTGTCGAACATCAATATCGGCATGGCTGTCGGTCTGATGGTGTTTGTGCTGATCACGGGATCGACCCTGTTCCTGTTGCGCGGCGTCGTCGAGACGATCGGCCTCTACCTGTCCAATCTGCCCCGGCTGGCGTTCTGGAACGACATGCTGCATGGCGGCGGAATGGGGACCGGCGAATGGGGCTGGCAGGGTGACTGGACGGTGTTCTATTGGGCGTGGACGGTCACGTGGTCGCCGTTCATCGGCTTGTTCGTGGCCCGGATCTCTCGTGGGCGCACGGTCCGGGAATTCGTCTTTGGGGTGCTGCTGGCACCGTCTTTGTTCACGGTCATCTGGTTCGCGATCTTTGGCTGGCAGGCCATGGCCCTCGACGGGCTGGGAGAGGCCGCCCGGACAGCGATGGGCCCCGCCGCCGGCAGCATCAGCAGCGCCGTGACCGAATCCGTCCCGCTGGCGATGTTCGCGTTCTTTGCCGAATTGCCGTGGGCACCATTGATGCAGGGCCTGGCCGTGTTGGTGGTGGCGATCTTTTTCGCGACGTCGTCGGATTCCGCATCGCTGGTTGTCGACATGCTGTGCACCGGCACTGCCGAACCCGGTCCGGTCCGCCAACGCGTCTTTTGGGGACTGGCCGAGGGCATGATCGCCGCAACCTTGATCCTGCTTGCGGGCGAGGCCGGGCTGACCGCGTTGCAGGAGGTCATTACCGTCGTCGGCCTGCCGATCTTTCTGCTGGTGTCGATGATGATCCCCGCGCTGATCCGGGGTTTCGCCGCAGAAGAGATCGACCACATCACCATCGGCAAGCGGCCTGCGCTGAGCGAATTTGACCCGTCAACACCGGACGAACCCCACACGGCAGCCGAATGACGCCGTCCCGGAATTCGACTGCCACATGGGATGCGCCATCGCCCTGAAATGCCAAAGCAGCGGCCGGGAAATCCCGTCCGCTGCTGATGGTGTATTTGGCACGCCACTGATCGTTTGCACGGTCATGTCGGGACGGGCCCACGGGTACAGGGAAAATCGTGAAAACACGGACGCCCGTCCGAAACGCTGACAGGCCATCGTGACCCAGCCCCGGCGCGTTTCCTTGCCGGGGCCGTTTTGTTTATCGCTCCGCTTTGGGCGTCCATGCAAACTGCTGCATCGGGGCATCGACAGGCGTGTTGGCGATGTGGTTGGTATAGTTGCTCATGACCTTCTGCGCGAGGCCGAGGATCACGTCCAGCACGTGGCGCTGCTCAAAGCCCGCATCGTAGAATGCCTGAAGCGTGGCATCATCAACGTTGCCACGTTCGCGCACCATGGCCAACGTGAACGTGCGCAGCGCTTCCAGCTTTGGCGTCGGAAGGGGCGTTTCGTCCCGCAGCGCGGTCGAAATCTCGTCGCTGACCTTCATCATCTTTGCGATGCCGGTATGGGCCGGGACGCAGTAATGGCACTGATGTTCGACGTTGATCGTCTGCCACACCACGGTCTTTTCGTCGGCATCGAATGCGGTCTCTTCGGCGAACAGACGGTGCAGGACCTGATAGCCCTCAAAGGCGGCGGGCGATGCCGCCAGAACGCTGTGCAGGCCCGGCAGGCGGCCAAAGGCTGCCTTGGATTTTTCGATCAGCGGGATCGACTTTTCCGGGGCATTGGTCTCGTCAAGGCGGTCTAGCGTGGTCATGAAATGATCCTTCCTGAATTGCGTCATGCAATGGATGTGGCACCTACATGCACGTTCTTGAGCGATCACTCAAGTCATAAAAGAGTGATCGCTCAAATTCGGCTATTCGTGGTTTTCGATCTGTCTGATGCGCGTCCAAGCGTGTACAAGGCGATATGCCACGCGCACCCGCATACAATCGCGAAACGGCCCTTGATGCAGCCATGACCCTGTTCTGGCTCAAGGGTTACAACGCGACCTCGCTCAAGGATCTGGAGGAGGCGCTGAAAATGCGTCCCGGCTCGATCTATGCGGCATTCCAAAGCAAGGAGGCATTGTTCCTCGCCGCATTGGAGCTTTATGCCGGACGCATGAGGACAGAGCTTGCGGCGACGATCGCCAATGCCCCATCCACCCTGACCGCGCTTCGGACCTATCTTGTGTCGCTTGGCGGACTGGATCGCTGTGACAAGCCGTCGACCGCCTGCATGCTCGTCAAGTCGCTGCTGGAGATCCAGACCGATCATCCGGCGCTGCGCCGCGTCGTTGTCGATCACCTCAACACCATCCTGACCCTGCTGGAGGATGGTTTCGCCAAGGCCCGTGCGGCCGGTGAACTGCCGCCCGACGCGGACCCGGCGCGGCTGGCCAAACGGATGCAGACCTATGTCTTTGGCCTGAAGATCCAGGCACAGCGAGAGACGGATCCGCTGGCCTTGCAACTATTGGCGCAGGACCTGGCCGATGAGATCAGCGCGCATCGTCAAACGGCCACAGCGTTGCACCACCAGGGTCTCAGCCCGGCCTGAAGGCACGAAAGACGGCACCCTGCCATCGCATCGCCCCTGCATGAACCCAGACAGGGGACAGTTCCGGCGGCTCGTCCCGCACCCGCGAACCTGCCGCGACATCCACGCAGCGCTTGGTTTGCATACGGCCCCATGGGAGTCGCCTGCGCCATGGGGATCCGGACACGGCCGGAAACCACGCGGCGCATCCTGCAACCCGGACCAAACGCCCAATGTCATCATGCAGACTGATGTCATGGCAGGGCTGCATTCCGCACTGGGCAGCGCCGCATTCGCCCAAGACGACCCAGCCCATGATCATCGCCGTCGATAATCATGAGCAGACACGAATGCGCAAACGGCAGCAGCCCGTGACAGGTGTTGGAGGGTCAACAGAGATGTCCTCCCGCGACGCTCGGATGCGGCGCGATGGCATTCGCGTGATCGGCCAATGACGCCGGCCTGCGCCCTTCTTAGGTCGCGGGCCGGCGGAACCGGTCGCGCGGCCTGCGTTGCGCCCGCGATGACATCCGCGGGCGCATAGGCAAAGCGCATCCCAATATGCGCAGTCTTGCGTGGTCGATGCGGTGGCACACATGCCCGTCCGGTCCGTCACGGAAAGGGGCCACGCAAACCCTCCGGCCGGTCGGGCGCCGCCTGCGGGCACGGCAGCGGCGTCACTGATCAGGGAACCGTCGTGCCTCATTTTCGAACAGATAGTCATTATGATTCCGCTGGACTGACGACGCCGCGCAGGCGGCTTTTTGCCAATTGCCGCGGATAACCTTAACTTTACGTGACAGGCGGGCACGTTTCGCTATGGATCCAGTCACTTGTGATCAAGACGTGCGGGTGACGGGATATCCGGGACGCACGCATCACCGCAAAGGTCCGTGCCATGATGCAACCCCATCGTCCGCTGAAAGCCCGTCTTGGGGCATTGTCCGTGATCGCCTGCCTGATCGCAACACAAGCCGGTGCCCAGACAGGCGGGGGCAATGGCCCGACTGCACGCGACATCTGGCGACATCTGCCCGCTCTGCCCGGGCAGATCGTGGAACCCGCGCCAGAGGCTCTGTCCGCTGCTCCGCCAGCGCCACGACCCGCGCGTCCCGCCGCAGCCGAACCCGCGCCGCAGACCTTGGCCTCCGCAGCCCCTGTGGCAGCAGTGCCCGTCGCGCGACCGCAGAACCCGCCGGCGGCAAATCCCGCCACATCGTCACGCACGCTCGGCCAGGCGCGCGTCGTTATCCATTATTCCGAACGTGACAACCCAGAGCGTGTCGAACAGGTCGCCCGCCTGCTTCGCGCGGTTGGCACAGGCGAGGTCGAGACGCGCCCCGTCCCCTATATCATCGACCGCCAAAGCATCCGTTACTTTTTCGCGGCTGACCGGGATGTGTCCGGAATCATCGGCGACGCGATCGGCGGAGGCGGCAGGGCGACCGTGTCGGATTTCACCTTCTTTCAGCCATCGCCAAGGGGCGGCACCGTAGAGATCTGGCTTCCCTGATCAGCGCGTGTGAAATCGCGCACGGTTCGCGGCCTGTTTCGACGCCGCATCACACGGGTGACCAACCCCGCCCCTGTCAGGCCGCGCCCGCCCCACGCGGACGACCTGTCACGCGACCCTCTGACAGCGCGGCGATCTCATCGCGACAGGATCTGGCCTGATCGCTATTCTGCGGCCTGTATCTGGGGTGGGCGGGCCAGCAGCGTCGCCAGTTCAGGCCGGCATGATCCACAATTCGTGCCCGCGCCGGTCGCCTTGCCCAGGGCTTCGACACTGCGACAGCCCCGCCCCATGGCCAGCCGGATCGTGTTCACCCCCACGCCATGACAGGCACAGACCACGGGCCCCGGATCGGGCATGTCCGTCCGGGGACGCCCGGCCAGTGCCCCCGCCGGTGCGCGCCCCAGCATCGCGGCCAGATGCGACCGCGACAACGCCACGGGGTCCGGGCCGACGAACAGCGCCGCCGCCAGACGGCCGTTTCGGTGGAACGCCATCCGGTACAGACCCCGCGCCGGATCGCCCAACTGCTGGGCGGGCGCACCCAGACCTAGCAGGCGTTCTGCCCACGCCTGCCAGTCGCCTTGGGCATGCGCTCCCGCCATCTCGACCTGCCAGCCGCCGGGCAGACGGCTTTGCGCCCAATAGGCGCAATCGGGCGTCACCGGGGCGTCGCTGACCAGATACGCATGCCATACCGTGGTCAGTCGACTGATCGTGACCGGTGCCGACTTGCTGGCTGGCTGGCCGGAAATCGGATCGACCTGTCCCGGCACCACCGTGTCGATGCGCCCGGCGGATGCGGTCTGCCCGCTCCAGTGAACCGGGGCAAAGGGGTGGCCGGGGCGCACGTCGTCGCTGATCATCACGCGCAGAATGGCGCGGCCCTGCGGGCTGTCCACCTGCGCGACATCGGCGGCGCTCAGCCCAAGGCGCACCGCATCGTCGGGGTGCAACTGCAGATAGGGTTCCGCCAGATGCCGCGCCAGACGGGGCGACAGGCCGGTGCGGGTCATCGTGTGCCACTGATCCCGCGTCCGCCCGGTGTTCAGCAGCATCCGCCCCGCGGAGCGTTCGGGAACCTGC
The DNA here is from genome assembly GCF_045064235.1 of Paracoccus sp. Ld10. Taxonomy (NCBI): domain Bacteria; kingdom Pseudomonadati; phylum Pseudomonadota; class Alphaproteobacteria; order Rhodobacterales; family Paracoccaceae; genus Paracoccus; species Paracoccus sp. Ld10. Next base: position 12,112 of record NZ_JBISHD010000004.1, read on the forward strand.
GCGGCGACCGGCACCATCCGCGCGCGCCCGTCCGGCGTGTGGAACCGCCCCGTCCCAAAGAACCGCCCGCCGCGCTGTGCTGGCCCCTGCGGCCAATGCACAGGCGCCAGCGTTTCGTAATCTGTCGCGGCCAGGTCTGATATGTCGAAATCACTGCCCAACGCCCCCGCGACGCCGGAAAGCGCGGCGTGTTCCGCAAAGATCTGCCCCGGTTCGGTCCAGCCGAAACCGTCGAACCCCATCCGCCGCGCCACCTGCGCCACCGCCCACCAGTCGGGCCGCGCCTGCCCCGGCGCGGGCAGGGCCGCGCGTTGCCGGCTGATCAGGCGTTCGGAATTGGTGACCGTGCCCTCCTTTTCGCCCCATGCGGCGGCAGGCAACAGCACATGGGCCAGACGCGCGGTGTCGGTATCGGGCCAGGCCTCGCTGACGACGGTGAAATCGCACGCGGCGATGGCGCGGGCGACGCGGTCGGCATCAGGCATGGTGACGGCGGGGTTGGTGTGGATGATCCACAGCGCCTTGATGCGTCCCTCCTCGACCGCGCGGAACATGTCGACGGCCTTCAGGCCGGGGCGGTCGGCCATGCGGGGCGCGTTCCAGAACCCCGCGACCGCGTCGCGATGCGCCCCATCCTCCAGCGACAGATGGCAGGCCAGCATGTTCGACAGGCCGCCGACCTCGCGCCCGCCCATGGCGTTGGGCTGTCCGGTGACGCTGAACGGACCCATGCCGGGGCGACCGATGCGCCCCGTGGCCAGATGACAGTTCAGGATCGCGTTGACCTTGTCGGTGCCTGTGTCGGACTGGTTGATGCCTTGGGAGTAGACCGTGACGACCTTGTCGCACCCCGCCCACAGGTCCAGAAACGCGGCCAGATCGCGCGGGTTCAGCCCGGTGGCTGCCGGGTCGGCCAGCCGCGCCACGCTCAGCGCCGCGTCCAGCCCCGCGACATGGGGCAGGAAATCGGCATCCACCCGGCCCGTGTCGAACAGGTGGCACAGCAGCAGATTGAACAGATGCGCATCCGCCCCCGGCGCGATGGCCAGATGCAGGTCGGCCCCTTCGCAGGTGGCGGTGCGGCGCGGGTCGATGACGACGATGCGCATCTCGGGGCGCGCCGCGCGGGCGGCCATCAGCCGTTGGTGCAGGACCGGGTGGCACCACGCCAGGTTCGACCCGGTCAGCACGACCAGATCGGCCAGTTCCAGATCCTCGTACAGGCCCGGCACGGTGTCGCTGCCAAAGGCGCGGCGGTGCCCGGCAACCGACGACGCCATGCACAGGCGCGAATTGGTGTCGATGTTGGCGCTGCCGATGAACCCTTTCATCAGCTTGTTGGCGACATAGTAATCCTCGGTCAGCAATTGGCCGGACAGGTACAGGGCCACCGAATCCGGCCCGTGCTGCGCCACCGCATCAGCAAAACGGTCGGCCACCAAATCCAGCGCTACGTCCCATGGCGCATCCGCCCCGTCGATGCGCGGGGTCAGCAGGCGGCCCTCGGTCGCGACGGTTTCGCCCAACGCGGCGCCCTTGACGCACAGGCGGCCGTGGTTCGCGGGATGGTCCGGGTCGCCCCGGACCACCAGCCCGCCCTGCCCGTCCGGCGTGGCCAGCACCCCGCAGCCCACGCCGCAATAGGGGCAGGTGGTGCGCACCGTCATGCGACCCGCCGCAATGCGCAGATGTCCATCAGGATGCGGCCGCCCTCGACCCTCACGCGGTGGGTCGCGACATGGCCGCTGTCGGTGCCCTGCGCCTGCCCGGTCGCCATGTCGAACACCCAGTTGTGCAGCGGACAGGTGACGGACGTGCCATGCACGATGCCCTCGGACAGGGGGCCGCCCTTGTGCGGGCAGCGGTCGTCCAGCGCAAAGACCCGGTCGTCCGCGGTGCGAAACACCGCGACACAGCCCTGCGGCGTGCGCACCACGCGGGCGCCCTGTTGCGGAATGTCGTCCAGTGCGGCGATGTCGATCATGCTCATGCGACGGTCCCCCTCATTCTGCTGCGCGAAGTGTCAGGTCGGCCACCGGGGCCCATTCGGCGGGCCTGGCGGCGTGATCGGCCCAGGGGTCGGTCTGATAGACCGCCTGGCTGACCGCGAACCGCGCCACCAGCGCGGCCCGGATATCCAGGTCGGCCACCTGGTCGCGGCACCAGTCCAACCCCACCTTGTCCACCCATTTGTAGATGCGGTGCAGATAGCGGGCGTTCTCGCGATACAGCTGCACGAAGGCCGCGACCACGTCACAGACCGCGTCGGCATCAGGAACCGTCAGCAACGGCACGGTTTCGCGCACGTCCATGCCGGCCGCGCCCGCCACGCTGATCTGGAATCCGCTGTCGACACAGATGATGCCGATATCCTTGCAGGTCGCCTCGGCACAGTTGCGCGGACAGCCGGACACGCCCAGCTTGACCTTGGCGGGCGTCCACGACCCCCATAACAGCTTTTCCAACCGGATTCCCAAGCCCGTCGAATCCTGGGTGCCGAAACGGCAGAACTGTTCGCCGACGCAGGTCTTGACCGTCCGCAGACCCTTGGCATAGGCGTGGCCTGACACCATCCCGGCATCGTTGAAATCGGCCCAGATCGCGGGCAGGTCCTGTTTGCGCACGCCCAGCAGGTCGATGCGCTGGCCACCCGTGACCTTGATCATCGGCACCGTGTACCGGTCGGCGGCATCCGCGATAGCGCGCAGTTCGGCGGCGGTTGTGACGCCGCCCCACATGCGCGGGACGACCGAATAGGTGCCGTCCTTCTGGATGTTGGCGTGGTTCCGTTCGTTGACGAAACGGCTTTGTCGGTCGTCGCGGTATTCCGTCGGCCAATCCGCGATCAGGTAATAGTTCAGCGCCGGACGACAGGACGCACAGCCGCCGACACTTCGCCAGCCCAGATCCTGCATCACCGCCGGGATCGATTTCAGCCCCATCGACTTGATCAGGCGGCGCACGTCCTCATGGGTGTGGTCGGTGCACTTGCACATCGGCGGATTGGCATTGGCGGCAAAGTCGTCGCCCAATGTCAGTGCCATGACCTGTTCGACCAGCCCCGTGCACGTGCCACAGGACGCGCTGGCCTTGGTCAGGCCACGCACCGCGTCCAGGCTGTGCGCGCCGCCCTGAATCGCGGCGGTGATGGTTCCCTTGCATACGCCGTTGCACCCGCAGATCTCCGCCTCAGGCGGCAAGGCTGCAACGGCTGCCAAAGGGTCCGCTTGGGCCCCCCCGGCGAATGCGGGACCGAATATCAGCGTGTCGCGGTCGGCGGTGATGTCGGCCCCTGTGCGGATCTTGTCAAAAAACCACGCCCCGTCCGCCGTGTCGCCGTACATCACGGCACCGATCAGGCGGTCCCCCTCCAGGATCAGACGTTTATAGATGCCGCGTCCCGGATCGCGGAACACGATATCCTCGCGCCCCGGCGCATCGGCGAAATCGCCCGCGCTGAACAGATCGCAGCCCGTGACCTTCAGCTTCGTCGCGGTCTGGACGGGCCGGAACACGGCGTCCTGCCCCGCCAGCGTCGCGGCCAGCACGCGGGCCTGATCGTACAGCGGCGCGACCAGGCCGAACAGCTGCCCGTCATGTTCGACGCATTCCCCAAGCGCAAAGATCGCCGGGTCGCTGGTGGCCATCCGGTCATCGACGGTGATGCCGCGCGCGACCTCCAGCCCCGCATCGTTGGCCAGCCGCGTCTCGGGGCGGATGCCCACGGCCATGCAGACCAGATCGGCGGGATAGACGGTCCCGTCCTCCAGCAGAACCGCCTCGACCCGGTCCTCGCCAAGGATCGCCTTGGTGGCGCCCTGGCAATGGACGCGGATGCCGCGGCCCTCCAGATCGCGCTGCAGCAGATAGGCTGCGGCCGGGTCCAGCTGGCGTTCCATCAGGTGGCCCATCAGGTGGATCACCGTGACCTCCGCGCCCCGCGCGGCCATGCCGGCGGCGGCCTCCAGCCCCAGCAGACCGCCGCCGATCACGACCGCCTTTGCACCGGGGCGGCTGGCGGCGATCATCGCGTTGGTATCCTCCAGGTCGCGATAGGCCACGACACCGGGCAGCTTGTGCCCCGGCAGCGGGATGATGAACGGCGCCGATCCGGTCGCAACCACCAGCGCGTCATAGGGCACCGGCCCGTTCGCGCCGTGCACCACCTGCGCGTCGCGGTCGATTGCGGTCACGCTCTCTCCGAACCGGCAGGTGACGCCATGGGCGCCGTACCAGGCATCGTCATGTGTGACGATCTGCTCATAGGTCTTGTCGCCCGACAGCACCGGCGACAGCATCAGCCGGTTGTAATTGCCGCGTGCCTCGGCATTGAACAGCGTCACGGTCCACTGGCCGGGGGCCTGGTCGAACAGATGTTCCAGCATCCGGCCCGACGCCATGCCCGCGCCGATCACCACAAGGTTTCTGGTCATGGCGCTACTCCGCGGCTTCGACAAAGCGATGACGTTCATAGAGGAACCGCAGAACCCCTTCGCGTGCGCGGACGTAATCGGGCTGGCTGGCCAGCCGGATGCGGTCGCGCGGACGGGGCAGATCGACGGTCAGCACCTCTCCGATGGTGGCGGCGGGACCGTTGGTCATCATCACGATGCGGTCGGCCAGCAGCACGGCCTCGTCGACGTCATGGGTGATCATGATCATCGTGTTGCCAAGCCGGGCGTGGATCTCCATCACCGCGTCCTGCAGATGCGCGCGGGTCAGCGCGTCCAGCGCGCCGAACGGTTCGTCCAGCAACAGGACCTTTGGCTCCATCGCCAGGGCGCGGGCGATGCCCACCCGCTGGCGCATGCCGCCCGATATCTCGGCCGGGCGCTTGTCTGCGGCATGGCTCATCTGGACCAGATCCAGGTTCTGCATGATCCAGTCGTGGCGTTCGGCGCGCGTCTTGGTGCGGCCGAACACCTTGGTCACGGCCAGCTTGATGTTGTCATAGACAGTCAGCCACGGCAGCAGGGAGTGGTTCTGGAACACCACGGCGCGGTCGGGGCCGGGCGCATTGACCTCCTGCCCGTCCAGCAGGATGCCGCCTGTGGTCACGTCGGTCAGACCCGCGATCAGGTTTAGCAGCGTCGATTTCCCGCAACCGGAATGGCCGATGATGCTGACGAATTCGCCCTTGTCGATGGTCAGGGTGATGTCGGACAGCACATGCGCCGTCTTGGACCCGTTCACAAAGGATTTGGACAGATGTTCGATGGACAGATATTTCATGGTCATTCCCCTTACGCGGCCGTACCGCGAGAGACGACGCGTCCGATCCAGCCGACCAGACGATCCAGGATGAAGCCCGTGCCGCCGATATAGGCCAGGGCCACGATGATGTCGCTGAGGCGGGACGAATTCCACGCGTCCCAGATAAAGAACCCGATGCCCACGCCGCCGGTCAGCATCTCGGCCGCGACGATGGCCAGCCAGGACAGGCCCACCCCGATGCGCAGCCCCGAAAAGATATAGGGGGCGGCGGCGGGCACCATGATCTTCCAAAAGAACTCGACCTGGTTCAGGCGCAGGACGGCGGCGACGTTGCGGTAATCCTGCGGGATGGCGCGCACGCCCGCGGCGGTGTTGATGATCACCGGCCAGATCGCGGTGATGAAGATGACAAAGATCGCCGACGGTCCGCTATCCATGAACGCGGCCAGGCTGATGGGCAGCCATGCCAGTGGCGGCACCGTGCGCAGGATCTGAAAGATCGGGTCGAACCCGCGCATCATCAGCGCCGATTGCCCGATGACCGCGCCGGTCAGCACGCCCACCACGGCGGCAAGGCCAAACCCATAGGCGACGCGTTCCAGCGATGTCAGGACCCGCCAGCCCAGGCCGATGTCCTGGGTGCCATAGACATAGAACGGTTCCAGGATCAGGAAACCGCTGTCGATCCAGACCTGTACCGGCGTGGGCAGGCCGCTGCCCTCGCCCGATGCGCCGATCTGCCAGATCGTCATCAGGACGATCATCACGGCAAGCGGCGGCAGGACGTTACTGGCCAGCGACACGCCGCGTTTGCGCCAGGGGGCCAGGCGGTCGACGCTGCGGGGGGGCAGCGCCACGACGGGGGCTGCGGGCTTCGGGGTCAGGTCCAGACGGCGCTTGAGTGCTGTGACGTTCATTGGATCACACCATCGCCTTGATGGACTGGGCGTCCAGATAGGCATCGGGGTCCGCCGGATCAAAGGTCTTGCCGTCAAAGAACGTCTCGACCCCGCGGCTGTCGCCGAAATCGGGCGTCAGACCCAGACCCGCGGCGGCGGTCAGCCACAGGTCGCTGCGGTTGGTGCCGTCCACCAGTGCCTTGGTGTCCAGATCGCCCGGCAGGTACCCCCACCGCTTGTTCTCGGTGATGAACCACGCGTCCAGCGATTTCCACGGGTAGGACGTCTCGCCGTTCTGCCCCCAGAACTTCATCGCCAGCTCGGGGCGCAATTCGTTGCGGCCGTTGCCGTAATTGATCTGGCCCTGGATGCGGCCGACGATGTCCGCGACGGGGACGTTGTACCATTGGCGGCGGCTGATGATCTCGGCCATCTCCTGCTTGTTCTCGGGCAGGTCGCACCACATCTGGGCCTCCATGACCGCCATCATCAGCGCGATGGTGGCGTTCGGATTGGCGTCCACCCATTCGGCACGCATGCCCAGCACCTTTTCGGGGTGGCGCGCCCACAGCTCTCCGGTGGTGGCGGCGGTGAACCCGATGTTCTGGTTGACCAGCTGCTCGTTCCAAGGCTCTCCGACGCAGAACGCCTCCATGTTGCCGACCTTCATGTTGGCAACCATCTGCGGAGGCGGCACCACGATTAGGTCAACATCCGTGTTCGGGTCGATCCCGCCCGCCGCCAGCCAGTATCGCATCCACAGGTCATGCGTGCCGCCGGGGAATGTCATGGCGACCGGAATCTCCTCGCCCGCGGCGCGGCGGGCGGCAAAGATTTCCTTCAGTGGACCGCTGTCGATGCCCACGCCGCTGTCGGCGTATTCCTGGCGCACCGACAGGCCCTGCCCGTCCTCGTTCAGGTTCAGCAGGGTGTACATCGCCAAAGGCTGGCTGTTCTGCATCACGCTGCCGGTGGAATACAGGTGCACCTTGGGGCGCAGGATATGCCCGCCATCGATGCCGCCGGACGCCGACCCCAACGCCATGTTGTCGCGCGTGGCACCCCAGCTGGCCTGCTTTTCCACCAGCACGTCGGGCATGCCATATTTGGCGTACAGCCCCTTTTCGGACGCGATGATCAGTGGCGCGCTGTCGGTCAGGGCGATGTATCCCAGGGTGCAGCCGGTGACCTCGGGCGTGCCGGGGGTGGCGGCCCAGGCCCCTGCGGGCAGGGCCAGGCGGGCGGCGGCCATCGTGGCCAACGCGCCGGAGGTCTGCAGGAAACGGCGGCGCGAGGGGGGCGTGATCAGGGACGTGATCTGGGTCATGGGGCTGGTCCTTGGACTGGCGCGCAGCAGGGCGCACGAACACGAAAAGCCACCTGCCGCAGCCCCGGAAAAAGGGGCACGATCAGATGGCGTCATTGCCGAAAATGGGGAACCGCATCCTTGCGGTCGGGGGTCAAACGCGGTGCGCCGTTGCATCCGCCTTTTCCCGATCATTCGCCACGCGGGCCGCGTCGGTCAAGCGTTCGGGGCATCAATGCCCCCCCTGCCCCGCCGGACGCCGCGAATTGCGCCACCCTGCCCGCGAATTCAGCGCCGCGCGAACGCCCGGTCGAACCGATGGCCGTCAAAGAACGCATCCGCGCCCAGAATCATCTGGCCCTGTTCGGACGCGACCGGGGTCGGAACGGCCATCGCCCCCTCGACCTTGGCCGACGCGGCGGGCAGATGCGCCCCCGCCTCGCGCAGGTGCAGGCGGTACAGGTCGGTGCGGAAACACGCCGCCGCCCGCGCCATCGCCCGGTCCGGGTCCAGCCCGTGCCGCGCGGCCAGCCGTGCGCCCAGCATCGCCGCGGTGCTGCGCCACGGGAATGTCGCGCCCTGCGCGTGAAACCGGATGAACCCCGGACAGTCGCGCAGATCGCCCTCGGGCGTGACATGCAACCGGCCCAGCAGCCCGCGTTCGCACAGTTCCGGCGACAGGTTCAGCCATTCGGCACGCGACAGGATCTCGGCGGCGGTGCCGCGGTTGCCGGGCTGGTCCAGCCAGCGTCCCGCGCGCCACAGCGCCCGCATCAGACGGCCCGTGATGTCGGGGTGACCGTCGGCAAAGGCGCGGGTCATCACCAGCCCCTTTTCCGACGGCGCCGCCCAGATCGCGCAACCGGGCAGCAACAGCGCGCCCACGCCGCGTTCCACCGCGCGCGATGCCCACGGCTCTCCGACGCAATAGGCGTCGACCTCTCCGGCGGCCAGCGCATCGGCCATCCGCGGCGGCGGCACGGTGTGGATGGACAGGCGCCCCGCCAGCGCGGTCCCGTCCAGCCAGTGCCGCACCAGCTCGGCCTGGGTCGAGAACGGAAACGGCACCCCCACCCGCAGCGGCTCCGGATGCGCGCGTGCCAAAGCGTCGCGCGCCGCACGCGGGTCGCGGAAATCGAAACCGTGGCCCTGTTCGCGCATCCGCGCCGCGATGTCGCGCGACACCGCGATGGCCTGCCCGCCCTGCGACAAGATCATCAGCAGGTCGAAATCGGGAAATGCCGGGCCCAGCCCCAGCCCCTGCGCGATGGGCAGCGGCATCAGCATATGCGCCGCGACCACCGACCCCGTGCCCAGCATGTCGCGGCATTGCGCCCAGCTGCCGGCGCGGATCAGGTCCAGATCCAGCGCCTCCTCGGCGGCGAAACCCAGTTCGCGCGCGATGATCAGGGGGGCGGCATCGGTCAGCGGAACATAGCCAAGGCGCAGGCGGTCGGTCATGTCAGCAGCCCCGCCGCCATCACCAGCTGCTGCGCGATATCGGCCACGCGGCGTTTCTGGTCCATGGCGGTCTTGCGCAGCAGGGCATAGGCGGCCTCTTCGTCGATGCCGCGCGCCTTCATCAGGATGGCCTTGGCGCGGTCGATGATCTTGCGTTCCTCCAGCGCGGCCTTGGTGGCGATCAGCTCGGCGCGCATCTTGTGGAACAGGTGGAACCGCGCGATGGCCGCATCCAGGATCGGCTTGATGCGGTCGCGCTGCAGCCCGTCGACGACATAGGCGGACACGCCCGCCTCGATCGCGGCGCGGGTCAGCTGTTCGTCGGACCGGTCGACGAACATCGCCACCGGCCGGTCCAGTGGCCCCGACGCCAGGGCCAGCTCCTCCAACACGTCACGCGACGGGTCGGCCACGTCGATCAGCACGATGTCGGGCTGCGCCTGCGCGATGCGCCGCGCCAGCCCCGTCTCTTCGGCGATGACGGTGATCTGGTGGTCGCCGGATGCGCGCAGCCCGTCGACGATCCTGATCGCCCGGTCACGGTCGCGTTCGACCACGATGATTGACAGCCGTTCCATGCCGCCACTGACGACACCGGGCGGGCCGATGGCAAGCCCCACCCACACGCACCGGGTGCCGGGGCCGCGAACTGCCCAATCAGCGGGCAGTTGGCGGCGCGCGGTCAGTGCGGCAGGGTGACGATGATCGCGCCGCGGTCGGTGGCGACGACGGTGTGTTCGTATTGTACAACGGGCGCGCGGGGCTGGCTGAACAGGGTCCATTCGTCACGCCCGTCGGCGGCACGCAACCCGCCGCGCGACAGGAACGGCTCGACCGTCAGAACCAGCCCGCGGTTGATGCGGCGGCGGTCGCCCTTGGTGGGCCATGTCGCGATGACCTCGGGGGCCTCGTGCAGGGCGCGGCCTACGCCATGGCTGGCCAGGTTGCGGATCAGCGTATAGCCGCGGGCGGCGGCGAACCGGCCGATGGCATTGCCGATCCCGTCCAGCGGCTTGTCGGACCCGACCTGCGCAATGCCGATATCCATCGCGCGCCGTCCGTCGCGGCACAGCCGGTCGATGGCGGGTGCCACCGCACCCATGCCGAAACTGGCACCGGTATCGGCAAAATAGCCGTTCCTGAACGCCGACACGTCGATATTGACCAGATCGCCCGCCGCGATCACCCGGTCGCCGGGGATGCCATGCGCGATCTCTTCGTTGACGCTGATGCAGGTCGCACCGGGAAAGCCATAGCTGTCTTCGGGCGCAGGCACGGCACCCTCACGCTCCAGCAGGGCGCGGCCGATGTCGTCCAGTTCGCGCGTGGTCATGCCCGGCTCCATCGCGCCGGCCATCGTCTGCAGCGTCGTGGCGACGATGCGGCCGATGACCTGCAAACCCTCCAATTCGTCCTGGTTCGTGACGGTCATCGCGCCCTCTTTGTCATTACGTCGCCACCATAGCGCCGCAGACCAAACCCGCCACCTAGAAAAAGCCCTTTACTGGTATGGTAGTATAGTGTAGCGGTGCCGTCGGAGGAGATCACCATGGCCACGTCGTTCCGCACCCGTCCCGAACCGCTGCCCCAGACCCGCGTCAACGCGGCCTCGCAGCTGGCCGACCGGTTGCGCGCGGCGATCATGGACAACACCCTGCCCCCCGACACCCGCTTGTCCGAGGTCGAGACCGCCCAGCAATACGGCGTCAGCCGCCAGCCCGTCCGCGAGGCGTTCATTGCGCTGGCGGCGCAGGGCCTGTTGGATGTGCGCGCGCAGCGGGGAACCTTCGTCACGCGCATCTCTCGGGCGGCGGTGATGGACGCGCGCTTTGTGCGCGAGGCGATAGAGGCCGACATCGTCAAGCTGCTGGCCGCCGACCCGGACCCCGCGCTGATCGCGGACCTGGACGGACAGCTGGACCGCCAGATGGACCTGATCGGCGGATCGGCCCGCGATTTCCTGGACGCGGACGAACTGTTCCACCGCACCCTGGCCGAAGGCGCAGGCAAGGCCAGCGCATGGCGCGTCGTGGTCGAGATGAAATCCCAGATGGACCGCGTCCGCTTTCTGTCCAGCCGGCATTTCCCCGTCGACCGCCTGATCGACCAGCACCGCGCGCTGGTGGCGGGCATCCGGGCGGGCGACGTCCCGCATGCCGAAACCGCCATCCGCGCCCATCTGCGCGGCATCCTGGACGACCTGCCGGTCATCCGGGCCGACTGCCCCGACTATTTCACCTGATCCCGGCCCCGCCGGACAATCCTTGGAGGAGGACACCATGACACAGACCCGCATGATCGCCATTACCCTGGCCGCCGCCCTGACCACCAGCACCGCGATGGCCGCCGACGTCACGCTGAAGCTGGGCCACCTGGCCAACGAGGAAAACATCTGGCACCAGGCCGCCCTGCACTTCGCTGAAGAGGTCGCCGCCGGAACCGAGGGTCGCGTCGAGGTCCAGGTGTTCCCGAACGAATCCCTGGGCAAGGAGATCGACGTCATCAACGGCATGCAGCTGGGCACCGCCGACATGACCATCACCGGCGAAAGCCTGCAGAACTGGGCGCCCAAGGCCGCGCTGCTGGCGCTGCCCTATGCCTACCGCTCGCTGGAGCACATGGACGCGGTCGCCTCGGGCGAGATCGGTGAGCAGATCGAGGCCGAGATCATCGCCAATGCCGATATCCGTCCGCTGACCTATTTCGCACGTGGCCCGCGCAACCTGTCGTCGAACCGTCCCGTCACCACGCCCGACGAACTGGACGGGCTGAAACTGCGGGTGCCGAACGTGCCGCTGTTCGTGACCGCCTGGCAGGCGCTTGGCGCGAACCCCACGCCGATGGCCTTCTCCGAGGTGTTCACCTCGCTGCAGAATGGCACGATCGAGGGGCAGGAAAACCCGCTGGCGCTGTTCCAGTCCGGCGGCTTCTACGAGGTGCAAAAGACCGTCAACCTGACCGAACATGTCCGGTCGTGGATCTATCTGACCATCTCGGAAAACGCGTGGAACAAGCTGTCCGAGGCCGATCAGGCCGCCGTGCAGGCCGCCGCCGACAGCACCCAAGCGTTCGAGCGCGAGCTGTTCCTGACCGACGAAAAGGAACTGGTCGCCGAACTGGAGGCCGCTGGCGTCACCTTTGTCGAGGTCGATCAGCAGGCCTTTGCCGATGCCGCCCGCGACGCGGTGATCGGTGCCGTGGACGCGGACATCCGCCCGCTGGCCGAACAGATCTTCAACAACTGATGGCACGGCGGCGGGACAGCTTGGCCCCGCCCCCACCCGGAGACATCCCATGACACAGGCATTCAAGGGGTTGGAGCGGCTGTGCCGCCTGACGATCCTGACGGCGTTCCTGCTCTTGTCGGCATCGGTCCTGCTGCAGGTCTTTGCGCGCACCTTTCTGCCCACCGCTCCCGTCTGGACCGAGGAACTGACGCGCTTTTGCCTGATCTACATCGGCGCGATCGGCGCCGGGCTGGCGCTGCGCAGCGGCGACATGGTGAACGTGGACCTGCTCTGCGAGAGCCTGCCGGGACGCTGGCCATGGCTGTTGCGGCTCTTCAGCGCGGTGCTGACCGTGCTGTTCAGCGCTGGCCTGCTGGCGGCGGCGTGGCAATACACCCGCGTGGGCGTGCGCCAGACCGCGCCGTCCCTGGGCTGGCGGATGGATTTCGTGCACGCCTCGATGGTGGTGCTGTTCGCAACGCTCGGCCTGTGGGCGCTGATGCGCGTCTTCGAGATGCTGACCGGCCGCCATGACGGGCGCGCCATCCCGATATCGGAGGACCTGTGATGGGACTGACCCTGCTTCTGAGCGTATTCGTGCTGGGGCTGGCCATCGGCCTGCCGGTGGCGGTGACGCTTGGCCTGTCCTCGATGGCCTATCTGCTGTTCGCGGACATCCCCTTGGTGGTGATCCCGCAAAAGATGTATGCGGGCATGGACAGCTTTGTGCTGCTGTGCATTCCGGGCTTCATCCTGGCGGGCAACCTGATGAACTCGGGCGGCATCACCGAACGCATCATCCGCTTTGCCAATGCGCTGGTCGGATGGATGCGCGGCGGGCTGGCACAGGCCAACATCGCCGCCTCGATGCTGTTCGGCGGCATCTCGGGCACCGCGGTGGCCGACGTGGCCTCGGTCGGAGGCATGATGATCCCCGGCATGAAACGCGCGGGCTATCCGGCGGCGTTTTCCGCCGCCGTCACCGCCGCGTCCTCGACCGTGGGACCGATGATCCCGCCAAGCGTGCCGATGATCATCGTGGGCTCACTGTCGGGCATGTCGGTGGGCAAGCTGTTTCTGGGCGGCGCCATTCCGGGCATCCTGATGGGGCTTGCGATGATGGCCACCACCGTTGTCCTGGCGCGCAAGCAGGGCTTTCCCCGCGAACCCTGGCAGGGGTTGCGCGAACTGTTCAGCTCGTTCACCGGGGCGGTCTGGGCGATCGCCATGACGGTGCTGATCGTGGGCGGCCTGTTGACCGGCATCACCACGCCCACGGAAACCGCCATCGTGGCCTGCCTTTACGCGATGCTGGTCGGGCTGTTCGTCTATCGCGAACTGCCCGTGCGGGCGATCCCGCGCATCGTCACCAACAGCGCGATCAGCGCCGCCGGAATCCTGGTGCTGGTCGGCACGGCCAACGTCTTCGGCTGGATCCTGGTGTCGGAACGCATCCCCCAGATGCTGGCCGACGGGGTGTTGTCAATGACCCAGAACAAGTTCGTGGTGATCCTGCTGATCAACCTGCTGCTGCTGTTCGTCGGCATGTTCATGGAAACCATCGCGGCGCTGATCATCCTGTTCGTGCCGCTGCAGACGCTGGCGCTGGCGGTGGGCATCGACCCGCTGCATTTCGCGGTCTTTGCGGTGATGAACCTGATGATCGGGCTGACCACGCCGCCGGTGGGGGTGTGCCTGTTCGTGGCCGCCAATATCGCGCGCCTGCCGCTGTCGCCGGTGATCCGGGCGATCACGCCTTATATCGTCACCAACCTGATCATGCTGCTGATGGTCAGCTATTTCCCGCCGCTGTCCACCTGGCTGCCCAACCGCCTGATGCCGTAAGGAGGCACCATGACCCCGACCCGATGCGTCCGCCTGAACGGACAGGACGACCTGACCATCGCCACGACCGACCTGACCGCCCCTGGCCCGGATCAGGTCCGCGTCGCCGTCCTGGCGGGCGGTATCTGCGGATCGGACCTGCATTACTGGCAGGAGGGCGGCATCGGCACCATCCGCGTGCGCGAACCGATCATCCTGGGCCACGAGGCCGCCGGCCGGATCGAGGCCGTGGGCGCGGATGTGACCGGGCTGACCGTAGGCCAGCTGGTCGCCATGAACCCCTCGCATCCCTGCGGGCGGTGCGAGTTCTGCCGGGGCGGGCTGCCGCATCACTGCATGGCGATGCGGTTCAAGGGGTCGGCGATGTACCTGCCCCACGAACAGGGCATGTTCCGCGACGCCATGACCATCGGCGCCGCGCAATGCCACCCCCTGCCCGACACCATCACCCCCGGCGCCGCCGCCTGCGCGGAACCGCTGGCCGTGTGCCTGCACGCCGCGAACCGGGCCGAGGCGATCGCCGGCCCCCTGACCGGCAAGACCGTCCTGGTCACCGGCGCGGGCCCCATCGGCGCGCTGTGCGTGGCGGTCGCCCGCCTGCGCGGGGCCGCGACGATCATCGTGACCGACATCCAGGACGCAACGCTGGCCGTCGCGCGCCGGATGGGCGCCGATCACGCGGTGAACCCGATGGCCGACCCACAGGCACTGACCCCCTGGCAGGACGGCAAGGGCCGGGTCGATCTGGTATTCGAATGTTCGGCGGCGGCATCGGCCATCCGCGACGCGGTGGCCTGCCTGCGCCCGCTTGGCGCGTTGGTTCAGGTCGGCGTCGCGGGGCCGACCCCCCTGCCCCTGAACCTGATGGTCGGCAAGGAGATCCTGTTCGCGGGCTCTCATCGGTTCGACACCGAATTCGCCGATGCCGTCGCCCTGATCGGCACGGGCGCCATCGACCCCCGCCCGATCATCACCGCCACATTCCCCATGACCGACGCCGATGCGGCGTTCCGCACCGCCGCCGACCGCGCGCGGTCCGTCAAGGTGCAACTTTCCTTTGCCGAAAAAGAGACCCAATCATGAGACAGACCTGGCGCTGGTTCGGACCCAAGGATCTGGTGTCCATCGACGACATGCTGCAGGCGGGCGTCGAAGGCGTCGTGACCGCCCTGCACCACGTCCCCACCGGCCAGGTCTGGCAGCCCGACCAGATCGCGGAGCGCCAGTCCCGGCTGGCCGTGATGCGTGACGGCGCGCCGTCCAACCTGGCATGGGAGGTCGTCGAGAGCCTGCCCGTTTCCGAGGACATCAAGCGCCAGACCGGCGACTGGCGCACCCATATCGAGGCGTGGAAGGTCTCGATGCGCAACCTGCATGCCGCGGGCCTGCGGGTCATCTGCTATAACTTCATGCCGATCCTGGACTGGACGCGGACCGATCTGGTCTATCGTCTGCCCAACGGCGCGACCTGCATGCGCTATGACGCGATCGATTTCGCGGCGTTCGATCTGTTCATCCTGCAACGCCGGGGCGCGGCCGACGACTATGCCCCGCAGGTTGCGGAAACTGCCCGCGCCCGGCTGGCCACCATGTCCGATGACCGCCGCCAACAGCTGACCGGCAACGTGGTCTTCGGCCTGCCGGGTGCCGCCGAACGCATGACGCTGGACGACGTGCGTCACCATCTGGCCCGTTACGACGACATCAGCCCCGACCGCCTGCGCGCCCATCTGGTCGATTTTCTGGCCGAGGTTACGCCGCTTGCGCAGGAACTGGGCATGCGCCTGTGCTGCCACCCCGACGATCCGCCGTTTCCGCTGCTGGGCCTGCCTCGCATCATGTCGACCGAGGCCGATTATCGCGCTGTCATGGACGCGGTGGACCTCTCCGCCAACGGTATCACCCTGTGTACCGGGTCGCTTGGCGCGCGCGCCGACAACGACCTGCCCGGCATGATGGACCGTTTGGGCGACCGGGTGCATTTCCTGCACCTGCGCAACGTCGCGCTGGAGGACACGCATCTGGGCGGGTCCTTCCACGAGGCCGCGCATCTGGAGGGTAACACCGACATGGTCGCGATGATCGCCGCGATCCTGACGGAAGAACAACGCCGCCGCGCACAGGGCCGCGACGACTGGCAGATCCCCTTCCGCCCCGACCACGGCCAGGACATCCTGGACGACCAGTCCCGCCAGACACAGCCCGGCTATCCCGCCATTGGACGGCTCAAGGGTCTGGCCGAACTGCGCGGCATCGAAACCGCCTTGTCCCATCCGCTGATGACCCAACGCGGCTGAGGCGATTGCGCGGATTATTCGCATCATGAAACACCTTGTCATGATGCGAATAACCGCCATAATCCCCTCATGCAGATCTGGCAAAGCCCTGCCTGGCCGAACTTTCGCCACGACCCGTCCCTGACCGAAGGGCGGCTGGCGGCGTTTTCCGCACGCCTTGGTGCCATCACCGGCCTGCACCACGCCCTGACCCCTGATGAACGGCGCGAGGCCTTCCTGCGCGCCGTCACGACCGAGGCCGTGTCCTCATTCGCGATCGAAGGGGCCAGCCTGCCCGCGGCCCAGGTCCAGGCCTCGGTCGTGGCCTCCATGGCACATCGCGGCGCGGAACCCGTGCGCCGCAGCGACGCCATCGCCGACCTGATGCTGCAGGCCCGCGCCGGGGGACCGTCCCTGGACACGCCCACCCTGTGGCACTGGCACCGCCTGCTGTTCCACGGGCTCGAGGTCGAGGACAAGGGCCGCTGGCGGCGTTTCGCCATGGTTATTACCCGCAGCGCGACCGCCGGCCGGGACGAGGTCCTCTATGCCGCCCCGCCCGCCGACCACGTCCCCGCAATGATGGACGCCTTTCTGGCCGCGCTGCAGACCGACGACCGCCCCGCCCCGATCCGCGCGGCGCTGGCGCATCTATGGTTCGAATCGATCCACCCGTTTTCCGACGGCAACGGGCGGCTTGGCCGGGCGCTGGTCGAACATGTTTTCGCACGCGACGGGACCGCCCTGCCCTTTTCGCTGTCGCGCCAGATAGAGGCCGACAAGCGCGGCTATTACGCGGCGCTTCAGGCCGGGCGGCAGGTTGTGGGCGACGCGATCGACGCCACGCCCTTTGTACTGTGGTTCCTGGACCGGCTGATCGCAGGGGTCGATGATGCGGTCGCGGATGCCCGCTTCCTGGTCGCGCGCAACGCCTTCTTTCTGCGCCACCACCCTGCCCCGCGCGCCGAACGCGTCCTGCGCCGCCTGTTCGCCGAAGGCCCGGCCCGCGTGGAACAGGGCATTTCGGCCGCGCCCTATGGCCGCATCGCGGGCGTGTCCGCCGCGACCGCCACCCGCGACCTGACCGACCTGGAGGCCGCCGGAATCCTGCGCCGCGGCCCCGAGGGCGGCCGCTCGACCCGCTATCTGCTGGTCATGCCCTAGCCGAACAGCCCCGGCGACATGTCCTCCCAGAACGCCCCGATCCGCGCGGCGTTCAGTGGCGACATCCAGCCGTGACGCTCGAAATCGGCGCGTGCGGCGCGGTCGGTCAGCTGGTTCAGAAACAGCCGCCGGTCGGCGTCGCGCTGTGTGGGCGTGCGCTGGCGGATCACCTCCAGAATGCGGCGCAACCGTTCGGCCTGCGGGTTCGGCGGTTCGACCGTCACCGGGTCGGGCGTGCCGAAATCACCGTCCAGCGCGGCGCTCAGATAGCCGACCTTGCTGACCACGTTCTGCCGCGCCTCGACATAATCCAGCTTGGTCTGCACGACCTCCTCGCCATGCGCCGACAGCCATTGCCGCGCCAGCCGGTCGCTGACCCCAAGCGCGCGCAGCCGGGCATAGACCGCACCGTGGCGCGCGCCCTCGCCGTCATCCATGTCCAGGATCGCCAGCTGCGGGTTCTCCTTGATCAGGAACCGGATATGGGTGACCGCCCTGCCCTGCTTCTTGGTCTCGGGGGTCAGGATGATGTTCGAGGTCTTGTTCACCTCGGTCACGGCGGGCTTGATGATCTTGGCGTTCAGCTGCTTGAACACCTCGTAATAGGCCGACCCCTCGACCCCCATCAGCCGCCGGAACAGGTCCAGCGGCCACCACCCCGTCGATCCGGTCCGCACGAAACGGTAACAGTTCTCGTACAGCGCCAGCGCATGCCCTGACGTGAACCGCCGCTGCATGTTCAGGTTGATCAGCGCGAACACCTTGGGGTCGTGCAGCTTTTCCGCCAGCGCCGGGGAATAGGCGTATTCGCAGATCCCACCCTTCAGCTTGGCATAGCTCAGCAGGCTGGACACGCCCCATTCCTGCCGGCCCTTGTCATCCAGCATGTCCCATTCCGCCACCGTCTCGACCAGGCCGCGCAGCGACTGCTTCAGCGTGTCCATGTCGTTGCTGTTGTACCCGATCATCAGGGACAGCGTTCGCGCATCGATCTGGTGGCTGGGTCGCGACATCAGCGTGTCATAGGCATTCAGCAACAGCACGTTGGACAGCTTTCGCTGCAACAGCGTCAGCTTGCCTGACACATGGATCGCGGCCACGTGCTTCTTGACCGCGCCACGCCGAAGCGCGCCGGACAGCTGGTTGCGTGGAATGTCGTCCATGGGGTCTGCCATTGTCCTGCCTACATGCCCATGCTGCCGCAAAGGGAACCCTTGGGCAACATGCTTTCAGGCACCCTTATCCCGCTGTGGCCTGTCCCGGAAACGGGCACCTTGGTTCCGAACAGCGCGCATTAGGAACCCGTTTCCGGGATGGCATTGCGCCCAGACCGCGTCGCTGTAGGGTTTTTCGCGCCCAAATTGGCCTCTCCCGTTCAACGGCACCCATCAACCCGCGAATCGGCACCGCTCCCCCCGTTTCCGGGCACCCATCGTCCTGCAAAGGGGTGCCCTTCGTCCTGCTGACGGGCACCCCTTTTTCGCTATACAATTGGCAAATATCGCTTTTTTATATGCAAAGACTCTAAAGACCTTAAACAAAATACAAGCTTTATGCGGCTGCTTTCCTGCATATGGACAAGGTTTCGCGGCGAAACCGGTCAATTCCGTTCCCAATCGGGCACCGATGTGCGATAGAAAGCGCAGTACGCCTCGGAACACGATACATCGCAGCAGGAACGAGATGTCAGGCAAAGAGCCGCTTCCCCCCTATTTCAGCATAGACCCCGCCCGCGCCGCCAAACGCCTGTCAGAACCGATCGGCACCGCCCGATTCGCCAAGGCCGCCGCCTTTGCGGCCCGCGGACGCCAGGACCTGGCAGAGCGGGGTTATGCCCCCGACGGGCGCAAACGCCTGCGCCGGTTTTCCACATGGGAGATTTGCCGCTATCTGATCCCCGTCGCAACCGCGCATTTTCGCCGCGTCTTGCGCAAGAATCCCGACCTCCCCCAAGGCGTGGGCGAGGGAAATTCCAAGTGGTTCACCCTCGACGACGTTCTGCGCCTGCGCGACCATTTTGCCCAGGAAGGCGCCGCCGACCGGGAATACCGCCCGTGGCGCCCGGAGGGCCTGCCGGCCAAGATCCTGGCCGTGGCGAACTTCAAGGGCGGGGTCGGCAAAACCTCGACCGCGGCGCACCTGGCCATGTCGGCGGCGCTGGACGGCTATAAGGTGCTGGTCATCGATCTGGACAGCCAAGGCAGCATGACCTCGATTATGGGCGGTCAGGTGACCGACGAATGGTCCACGGCCTTCCCGTTGCTGGCCAAGGACTATGCCTTGGCCCTGCAGGACGAGAACCGCGTCCGCGAGGCCCGCAACCAGCCCCCCCTGCCCTTTGACGAGACCCTGACCGAGGCGCTCAAGATCGGCGCCCGCGACCTGATTCAAAAGACGCACTGGTCCAATATCGACCTGCTGGGCGCACAGCTGAACCTGTACTGGGCCGAATTTCAGGTACCTGTCTGGCGGATGGGCCTGCGCGGCTGGCCGCTGTGGGATGCGCTGTCGAACGGTCTGACCCATGATGGGGTGGTGAACGATTATGACATCATCATCATCGACACGCCTCCTGCTCTTGGGTACCTGACGATCAACGCACTGGCGGCGGCCGATATTCTGCTGGTCCCTCTTGGCGCGACTTTCCTGGAGTTCGACTCGACAGGCCGGTTCTTTGATATGCTCTATTCAACCT
Source organism: Paracoccus sp. Ld10 (assembly GCF_045064235.1). Classification (NCBI taxonomy): domain Bacteria; kingdom Pseudomonadati; phylum Pseudomonadota; class Alphaproteobacteria; order Rhodobacterales; family Paracoccaceae; genus Paracoccus; species Paracoccus sp. Ld10. The sequence continues at coordinate 32,199 of NZ_JBISHD010000004.1, forward strand.
TCGCCAGCGTCGAGGATGGAGAGAACACCGCCCGCCGCCGCGACGGCCTGCCAGAGATGCGGTTCGAATGGGATGCTGTCCGCGCCATCATCACCCGCTTCGAGGCCGGTCAGCAGACTGACCTTGCCAACGTGATCCAGGCCTATTTCGGCGACTTCATGACCACCTATCGCCAGGAACTGACCGCGATGGTGGGTCAGGCCGGAGAGCAGGTGAACGGCATCTATGAGGCCGATTACCGAGAGTTCAACCGCGACACCTATGTCCGGGGGCGCGAGACCTTTGATCGCACCTGGGCCGAGGTCAAGGAGCTGATCCTGGGGGCATGGTGGCGCGATCTTCAGATGGAACAGCAGGAACAGGAGCCGACCGATGGTCAAGCGCAGACGTCTTGAAGCCCCCAGCACCGATGACCTGACCCGCATCGAGGCAGAGTTTCGCAGCGAAACCTTTGACCGGGCGGCGGCGGTCCGGGGCATCGCGCCGATCGCCCAGGTGGCGGCCGACAGCGCCTCGCAGTTCCAGCCCGATGGGGCGGACGCCCGCACGGCGCGCGCCCGCGCCGAGGCCGATGCCGCGCGCCTGCACGCGGCGCAGGAGGGCGGGTTGCTGATGGTCGAGCTGCCGCTGGAGCAGATCGACGAGGACGCGATGATCCGCGACCGCATGACCATGGGCGAGGCCGAGATGCTGGAGTTGCGCCAGTCGATCGCGGCGCACGGGTTGCGATTGCCCATCGAAGTGTTCGAACTGGAACAGGAGGGCAGGGCCGGGCAGCGGTTTGGCCTGTTGTCGGGCTATCGCCGTCTGCTGGCCACGCGGGGTCTGCGCGACCTGACGCAGGCCGACAAGTACGCCACGATCCGCGCAATCATCCGACCTCGTGCCGATGCGGGCAACGCCTTTGTCCAGATGATCGAGGAGAACGAGGTCCGTGAGAACCTGAGCCATTTCGAACGCGGCCGGATCGCCGTGATCGCCGCGAACCACGGCGCCTTTGCCAATACCGAAGACGCCGTGGACAAGTTGTTCGGGACGGGATCAAAGGCAAAACGGTCAAAGATCCGGTCTTTCTCTCTGATCTTCGAAGAGCTTGGGGATATGTTGCAGTTCCCCGAGCAGTTGACCGAACGTCGCGGGCTGCAGCTGGCGACTGCTTTGCGGCAAGGGGCGGAGAGCCAGGTCAGGCAGGCCTTGTCCCATGCAGCGCCCGACGACGCGGATGCCGAATGGGCCTTAATCGAGCCGGTGATCCGGCAGCAGGATCAGGTCGTGCGGGATCCGACGCGGGGAGGGCGCCCAAAGCGTCCCGGAACCGTGCATGGCTGGCTGGATGACAAGACGCTGCGGACATCAAGCGGCGTGACGATACGGCGGTCCAGCGACAGCAGGGGGCATCTGTTGCGGCTTGAAGGGTCGGCATTGACGACGGAGTTGATGGACAGCCTGATGCTGGAAATTCGGGCGCTGTTAGAGCGATAGGGTTTCGCAGCGAAACATCACATTTGCGGGCAGGGCAGGGTGCCCTGTTCATGCTTAATCGGGTATTTAGCTATAGCACATTGTTTTTAAATAGTAATATAGAAAAAGTGGTGCGTGTCATCGGACACCTGTCTAACGCGCAATCTGTTTTACGTCAGCCAACATCCTGCCGACGATCGACGATCGTCGGCACATGGAATGCGGTGATACTAGGGCACATCCCGCCAGCGGCCGCCGTCGAATGTGGCGGCCGCTGGCGGTCGCGTGGTGTCACATGGTGCTAGAGACTGTCGACCGGGGGCGTGTCTCGGGGGGGATGGGGCAACGATAGGGCTGGCCCTCCAGATGGTCGGCATGGGCGGTCTTGGCGGCCCGGATCAGGGAGGGGTCGGTCAGGGCGGCATGGGCAGTCGCGGCCATGACCTTGGCTGCGTGCAGCATGCCCTTGTGCGCGGCGGGGGCCTTGCCCTGGGCGGTCTGCTGCCAGCTGTGCAGCGCGGTGCCGACCGCGCAGGTGGCCACGCGGGCCTGGACCGTGGGCACGGCCCAGCTGACATCGCCCACGTCGGTCGAGCCCATGCCGCCCATGAACGGCCGTTCCAGCGGCGCGATGAAGTCGCACAGGGGCAGGTCGTAATCGGGTTTCATCGCCAGCCGCTTGAACGTGTCGGCGATGTCCTCGCGCGTGAGGCTTTCGCGGATTTCGGTGGCAAAGGTCGTGTCGGCGGCGTCGAAGGGGACGGGGCCCAGGGCCTCGAACTGGGCCTGCATGGCGCGGGACAGGGGCAGGTTCTCTGTCAGGTTGGACACGGCCGAAAACACGCGCGAGGTCACGGTCGTGCCCGACATCAGCGCCGCGCCATCGGCGATCTTGCGCACGCGGTCGACCAGCGAGGACAGGCCCGCAAGGTCGGGGCTGCGGATCAGCTGGCGGACGGTGGCCCTGGCCTGGACCACGTTGGGGGCGATGCCGCCCGCGTCCAGATAGGCGTAATGGACCCGCGCGGCGTCGGGCATGTGTTCGCGCATGTAGTTGACGCCGATGTTCATCAGTTCGACCGCGTCCAGCGCGGAGCGGCCCAGTTCCGGCGCGCCCGCCGCATGGGCGGCCTTGCCGTGGAAGGTGAAATCGATTCGCGTGTTGGCCAGCGAGCGCATGTCATCGACCGCGTTGAAGCTGGCCGGGTGCCATGTGATGGCGATGTCGACATCGTCGAACAGCCCGTCGCGGACCATGTAGGTCTTGGCCGCGCCGCCTTCCTCGGCCGGGCAGCCATAGTAGCGGACGCGACCGGCGACGCCCTGCGCCTCGAGCCAGTCCTTGACGGCGGTGGCGGCGGAGAGCGCGGCCGAGCCCAGCAGGTTGTGGCCGCAGCCGTGGCCAAAGCCGTGATCGGCGATCTGGTGCGGCTTGGCCAGACCGGGTTGCTGGGACAGGCCGGGCAGGGCGTCGTATTCGCCAAGGATGGCGATGACCGGGCCGCCGGTGCCCGCCTCTCCCATCACGGCGGTGGGGATGCCGGCCAGGTTCTCGGTCACGCGAAAGCCCTGGTCGCGCAGCATCCGGGTGTGGGCGGCGCAGGATTTGACCTCGCCATAGGCCAGTTCGGGCGTGTCGAAGACGGCGTCGGCCAGACCGGTGAAGGCGTCTGCGCGGGCATCGACCAGCGGCCAGAGGGGGTTGTCGTTTCGCATCGGGGGTTCCTTTGGTTCAGGCGCGGTCGTTCAGGTGACAGGCGGAGAGGCGGCCCGCGGCCACCTCGCGCAGGGCAGGGACCTCGACCCGGCAGCGGTCGTGGGCGTGGGGACAGCGGGGGTGGAAATGGCACCCCGGCGGCGGGTTCAGGGGCGAGGGGATCTCTCCCTTGATGGCGTGATAGGTCTTTTTCCCGGTCTCGAAGGTCGGGATCTCGGCCACCAGGGCCTGGGTATAAGGGTGGTTGGCGCGCGCGATCAGGTCCTGGGCCTCGCCCAGTTCCACAAGGCGCCCCAGATACATGACCGCGATCCGGTCCGAGATGTGTTCGACCACGCCCAGATCATGGCTGACGAACAGGTAGGTCAGGTCGAAGTCCTGTCGCAGCTGAACGAACAGGTTCAGAACCTGTGCTTGGATCGACACGTCCAGGGCGGCCACGGATTCGTCGCAGACCAGGAAGTCGGGGCGCACTGCCAGTGCGCGGGCGATACCGACGCGCGCGCGCTGCCCGCCCGAGAACTGGTGCGGATAGCGCTTGCCCATGCTGGGATCGAGGCCCACCTGTTCCAGCATCCGTTCGACATAGGCAGGGATGTCGCGGCGTGGCACGATGCCGTGGACGCGCGGCGCCTCTCCGACGATGTCGCGGACCTGCAGGCGGGGGTTCAGCGACGACATGGGGTCCTGAAACACCATCTGGATCTTCAGCGCCGCGTCACGGGCGGCGGCGCCCCTGAGGGTGGCGACGTCCTGGCCGTTATAGAGGATGCGCCCCTGGCTGGGGCGGGACAGCCCCGCGACCATGCGGCCAAGCGTGGATTTGCCGCAGCCGGATTCGCCGACCAGCCCCAGCACCTCACCGCGCCGGACGGACAGGTCGATGCCGTCGACGGCGTGGACGGTCACCGGGGCGATTTTTGCGCCGAGCGTGCGGGCGGTGCGTTCGGCGATGTCGAGGTCCTTGGTGAACCGTTTGGACACGCCGTCGATCTGCAGGATGGGTTGTGATGTCACGGGGTGACCTCGTGGTCGGCATGGGGGTGGTGGCAGCGCACCTGGCGGCCGGGGCCGGCGGGGGTCAGGGCGGGTTCGACCTGGCAGGCGGCATCGGCGCGCGGACAGCGGGGCGCGAATTTGCACCCCTGCGGCAGGTTCAGCAGTGACGGCGTCATGCCCTTGATCTGCGTCAGCATCGCGCCGTGGCGTTTGCCGTGGGGCACGCTGTCGATCAGGCCGCGCGTATAGGGGTGGCGAGGGTTCGCGATGATCGCGGCGGTGGGCCCGTCCTCGATGATGCGGCCCGCGTACATGACCGCCAGGCGGTCGGCCAGGCCCGACACCACGGCGAGATCATGGGTGATCCAGATCAGCGCGGTGCCCGATTGCGCGCAGAGTTTCTGGACCTCGGACAGGATCTGGGCCTGAATGGTGACGTCCAGCGCGGTGGTGGGTTCGTCGGCGATGATCAGGTCGGGCTTGTGCAACAGCGCGATGGCGATGGCCACGCGCTGGCGCATGCCGCCGGAAAACTGGTGCGGATAGCTTTTCAACCGCTCGTCGGGCGACGAGATGCCGACCTGGACCAGTGCCTCGCGGCAGCGGCGCAGGGCCTCGGACCGGGAGACGGTTTCGTGGGCGCGGACGGTCTCTATCATCTGGGTGTCGATGCGCAGGACCGGGTTCAGCGTCATCATCGGGTCCTGAAAGATCATCGCGATGCGCTTGCCGCGCAGGGGGCGCATGGCCGCCTCGCCACCCGCGATCAGGTCGGTGCCGTCAAAGACGATCTGACCCCCGACCACGCGGCCCGGCGGATCGACCAGTCCCAGGATCGAGAAACCGGTGACCGATTTCCCCGACCCGGATTCGCCCACCAGGCCCAGGATCTGGCCCCGGTCCAGGGTAAAGCTGACCCCGTCCACGGCGCGGGCGGTGCCGTCGCGGGTCATGAAATGCGTCTGCAGGTCGCGGACGTCCAGAAGGGGGCTCATGTCTGCAACCTCGGATTCAGGACATCGCGCAGGCGGTCGCCCACCAGATTGATGGCGATGATGGTGACGACCAGCGCGATGCCGGGAAAGACGCTGACCCAGTAGCGGCCCGACAGCAGGTAGTCGTAGCCATTGGCGATCAAGAGGCCCAGGGAGGGTTCGGTGATGGGCACGCCCACGCCCAGGAAGGACAGCGTCGCCTCCAGCGCGATGGCCTGGGCGATCTGGACGGTGGCGACCACGATCAGGGGGGGCACGCAATTGGGCAGTAGGTGGCGGAACATGATCCGCCGGTCGGACAGGGCCAGACAGCGGGCGGCGTCGATGTAATCCTTGCGGGTTTCCACCATCGCGGAGCTGCGCACGGTGCGCGCGTAATAGGCCCATTGCACGATGACCAGCGCCAGGATCACCTTGTCCACGCCGCGTCCCAGCAGCGCCAGCAGGATCAGCGCGATCAGGATGGCGGGAAAGGACAGCTGCAGGTCGACGATGCGCATCACGAAACTGTCGAAGCGCCCGCCGAAATAGGCCGCGGCGACGCCGACGACGGTGCCGATGGTGATGGCCAGCGTCAGCGACACGACCGCGACCATCAGGCTGATGCGCAGCCCGTACATGATGCCCGACAGCATGTCGCGGCCCTGCTGGTCGGTGCCCAGCCAGAAGGTCTGGCCGGTGGCCATGCTGACCTCTCCGGGTGGCAGGCCGCCGTCCATGATGCTGAGCTGCATCAGGTCGTAGGGGTTCTGGGGCGCGATCCAGGGCGCGGCGATGGCGATGATCGCGATCAGCACGAACAGGATCAGGCCCAGAACGGCGATGCGGTCCTCGACGAACTGCTTGGCGATGCGTTTGGCGGGGCTGTCGATGCGGATCGGGACGGGGGAGGGGGGTGCGATATCGGTCATCCCTTCATCTCCGACAGGCGGATGCGGGGGTCGAGCGCCGAATAGATCACGTCCACCAACAGGTTGATGCCCACGATGATCAGCACCGTCAGCATCAGATAGGCCACGATCACCGGCCGATCCAGCAGGTTGATGCTGTCGATCAGCAGCTTGCCCATGCCCGGCCAGGCGAACACGGTTTCGGTCACGATGGCGAATGCCACCATCGAGCCCAGTTCCAGCCCGATGATGGTCACCACCGGGATCATGATGTTTTTCAGCACATGGACCAGCACCACGCGGCGGGGCGACAGGCCCTTGGCGCGGGCGAATTTCACATAGTCCTGCATGCAGACTTCGCGCGTGTTGGCGCGGGCCAGGCGGATGATCAGCGACATCTTGAACAGCGCCAGGTTGATGGCGGGCAGGATCAGGTGCGAGAGTCCGTCCCATGTCAGAAAGCTGACGCGCATGCCCAGAAATTCGGTCGTCTCGCCGCGCCCGCCGGCGGGCAGCCAGCCCAGCAGCACCGCAAAGACCAGGATCAGCAGCATGCCCTGCCAGAAATTGGGCAGCGAGAAGCCCAGGATCGAGCCGCCCATGATCGTGCGGCCCGCGACACTGTCGGGCCGCAGTCCGGCCCACACCCCAAGCGGAATGCCGATGCCCACCGACAAGGCCAGCGCCACCAGCGCCAGTTCCAGCGTGGCGGGCAGGCGGTCCAGGATGATCTCCAGCGCGGGGCGGCCATAGACGAAGGAGGTGCCCAGATCGCCATGAAGGGCGTTCCAGACAAAGATCCCGAACTGTTCATAGAGCGGCCGGTCCAAGCCAAGCCGTTCGACGGTGGCGGTGATCTGGGCCTGGCTGGCCTCGGGGCTGACCAGCACATCGACCGGGTTGCCGATGAAAAAGACGCCGATGAAGACCAGCACGGCCATGGCCATGACGGCCAGCAGGCTTTGGCCCACGCGGCGGACAAGATAGACGATCATGACGGGGTCCCTGTAATGAGGCTGTGGTCCGGCACCCCGCGACGCGAGGTGCCGGAGGGGCGCATCATTCGGCGGCGGGTTTCACCTCGGCGGCCAGGGTGTACTGGTCGACGCGGGGTTCGTAGGTCAGGTCGGACTTCATCGCCCAGACCGTCTGTTCGTAATGCAGCGGGATGATCCCGGTATCGTCCAGCACAAGGGTCTGGGCATCCTGCAGCATCTGGTCGCGTTCGGCATCGTCGATGGTGGCCATCGCGGTCGTCAGCAACGCGTCCATTTCCGGGTTTGAATAGCGGCCGGCATTGGTCGGGCCCATGCCCGTCACCTCGTCATAGGTGGCCACCAGCGATTTCAGCGGCGAGGACATGTCGCCCGAGGACGCACCCCAACCCGCCATGTAGATCGGGAATTCCAGCGCGTTGCGGCGGGAAAAGAACTGGCTGGCGGTGCTGGCATCCACACTGACGGTGATGCCGATCTGGGCCAGCATCTGGGCCACCGCCTGCGCCACCTGTTCGTCGTTGATATAGCGGTCGTTGGGCGTGCCAAGCGTGATCGAGAACCCGTCGGGATAGCCCGCCTCGGCCAGCAGGGCGCGCGCGGCCTCGGGGTCATAGGTCTCGACCGGGCGATCGGACGTGCCGAACATCGGCGGGGGCAGCAGTTCACCCGCGGGCTGGGCATAGCCGCCCATGATGCGGTCGGTGATCGCCTGACGGTTGATCGACATGGATATGGCCTTGCGCACCCGCGCGTCCATCAGCGGGTTTTCCCCGTCGGTGCCGCCGATGCCGGGCGCGTCGGGCTGTTGCAGCATGTGCAGATAGATCACCCGGTTGGACAGCGCGTCCACGATGGTGAAACCACCCTGTTCGATGCGCGGAATGTCCTGGATGGGCGGCGATTCGATCATGTCGACATCGCCCGCCAGCAGGGCCGCCACGCGGGGGCCGTCGCTGGTGATGGGGCGCAGGGTGACCTGTTCCCATTGCGGCGTGCCGCCCCAATAGTCGTCAAAGCGATTCACCACGACCTCGGACCCGCGGTTATAGCGGTCCAGCACATAGGGGCCGGTGCCGACCGCGACCGCGGGGTCGTTGAAGGCCGGGGCCTGCGGCACGTCGCCCATACCGGTGCAGGTGCCGTCGGGGCCGTAGGTCACCTGGTCCTCGGCGCCAAGCGCGTCGGCGGACAGGACCGCAAGGCTCCACAGGTCGGTGGGCAGCAGGGGGTTCGTGGCCTTGGTGGTGATGGTCAGCGTGTGATCATCCTCGGCCGTCATGTCGGCGATGCCGCCGGTGAAGATGGTATAGGCCGAGGGCGAATTCTCGACCAGCGGCACCCGGCAGAACGAATAGATCACGTCGCGGGCGGTGAAATCGCCGCCGTCGTGGAATTTCACGCCCTGGCGCAGCTTGAACCGCCAGGTGGTGTCGTCCACCGCCTCCCAGCTTTCGGCAAGGCCGGGGGTGACCATCTGCAGCGCGTCCTGTGTGGTCAGCGCCTCGAAGATGTTCTTGGAGACCTGGATGTTGGTGGACAGCTGGTGGAACAGCGGGTCCATCGACGTGGCCTCGGATTTCAGGCCGATGGACAGGGTCTGGGCCGTTGCCGGGGCAAGTCCCGCCACGACGACGCCCGCGATCAGGGGCAAGCCGAATGCTCTCATTGCAAGATCCTCTCTGTTGCTGGTGCGCGGTCCGGTCGCCCCGGGGTTTGGCCCCCGGTGGTGCAATCCCGCTTGGCCTTCAGCGTATGATGCGATAACCAGATGTCAATCGCGAATATCGATGCGTTTTTCTCATAGGGTGCCGATGGAACCGGATGACACTGCCGCCGACCGGGACCGCCGGGCCGGAATATCGCTGCGCGAACTGGAGGTTCTTCAGGCGCTGGTGGGTGCCGGCACGGCCATCAGTGCCGCGCGCCGGCTGGACATATCGCAGTCGGCGGTCAGCCGCAGGCTGGCACAGCTGGAGGAGCGGCTTGGCTTCAAGCTGTTCCTGCGCACCAACGGCCGCCTGGTCCCCACGATCGAGGCCCTGTCGCTGAGCGAGCAGCTGGCGCCGGTGCTGGAGACGCTGGCGCGGCTGGTGCATCGCGCGGACCGGCCGCAGGGCGCGCATGAGGGTACGTTGTCCATCGTCGCCCCACCGACCATCGCGCACCGGTTCCTGCCAAGCCGCATCGCCGCGTTCAAGAAGGCCAATCCGGGCTGCCAGATCACCTTTGACGTACTGGCCAGCGACAGCCTGCTGACCGGCATTGCCGAAGGGCGCTTTGACATCGGGATGAGCGACAGCACCGTTGCCCATGAAGGCATCACATCCGAACTGTTGCTGGAAACGCAGGCAATCTGTGTCCTGCCCCGCGACCATCACCTGGCCGCGTTCGAGGTCATCCGCCCCGAAGACCTGCAGGACGAGCCGTTCATCGCCCTGTCGCGCCGCCATTCCAGCCGCGCCGCCATCGACCGCCTGTTCGACCGCGCGGGCCTGACCCCGCGGATCGTGCTGGAGGTGTCGACCAACGTCTCGTTGATCCAGTTCGTGCGCGAGGGGTTGGGCGTGTCGTTGCTGAACCCGTTCCCGCTGATCCACCAGATGGGCGACCGGGTGGTGATGCGCCCGTTCCTGCCCGCGATCCGCTACAGCACGCATTACCTGTTGCCGTCCAGCCGGGCGCCCTCCGCGGTGACGCGGGCCTTCGTGCAGGACGTGACCGACAGCCTGGACCGCTCTGCCTATCCGACCCCCACCGCCCTGCGATAAAGGAATTCCGATGCAGACCCCCACCAGCCAGCAGATCCTGGCACAGTTGATCGCCTTTGACACGACCAGTCACCGGTCCAACCTGGGGCTGATCGACCATGTCCGCGCCTATCTGGCGGAATACGGGGTGGACAGTCGGCTCGTCATGGATGCCACCGGGCAGAAGGCCAACCTGTGGGCCACCATCGGGCCCGCCGACCGGGCGGGGGTGATTTTGTCGGGCCATACCGACACCGTGCCGGTGGAGGGCCAGGACTGGACCAGCGACCCCTATGCCCTGACCGAGCGGGACGGGCGGCTGTACGGGCGGGGCAGCTGTGACATGAAGGGGTTTCTGGCCTGCGTGCTGGCCGCGGTGCCTGACCTGGTGGCGCGCGATCTGGACCGGCCCGTGCATCTGGCGTTTTCGTATGACGAGGAGGTCGGCTGCGTGGGCGTCGTCGACCTGCTGGAGATGTTGCGCGACGAGGGTATCCGCCCCGCGCTGTGCATTGTCGGGGAACCCACGTCGATGCAGGTGGTGATCGGGCACAAGGCGAAACGGTCGATGCGGGTCACGGTGCGGGGCAGGGGGTGTCATTCGTCACTGGCGCCGCAGGGGGTCAATGCGGTCGATTATGCCGCGCGGCTGGTCGTGCGCATGCAGGACATCGCCGCCCGGTTGGCGACGACGGGTGGGCGCGACACCGATTATGACATCACCCACAGCACCGCCCATACCGGCACCATCCGCGGCGGCACGGCGCTGAACATCGTTCCCGACCTGTGCACGCTGGACTGCGAGTTCCGGGTGCTGCCGCACGAGGATGCCGATGCCCTGGTCGACGAGCTGCGCGCCTATGCCCGCGACGATCTGGAACCGATGATGCGGCGCACGGCCCCCGAAGCCGGGATCGAGATCGAGGTCTTTGCCCAGTTCCCCGGGCTGGAGACACCGCCCGACGCCGAGGTGGTCACTCTGGTCAAGCGCCTGACCGGCAGCAACGGCCATTCCAAGGTCGCGTTCGGCACCGAAGGGGGGCGCTTTGCCGAGATGCTGGGGGTGCCGACGGTGGTCTGCGGGCCGGGCGCGATTGCGCAGGCGCACAAGCCGGACGAATATATCGAAATGTCGCAACTGGATGCCTGTGACGGTTTCCTGCGGCGTCTGGCCGATTGGGCGACGCGGGAGGCGTAAGGACGCCCCCCGGTCTCAGCGCGGCATCAGCTTGGCGGCCAGGGTCTGAACGTCGGGGCCCGACACCTTGGGCACGATCCGGTATGCGGCATTCACAAGGCAGAACAGCGCAAAGCCCAGCAACCCCACGCAGATGGCCGTGACCAGGATCTGGCCATAGATCTGACCGGACAGCCATGAGAACGCCTCTCCGGTGCCACCGGCCTGTTCGGGGTTGGCCTGCCACGCCGCGAAACCGAACAGCAGGCCCACCACGCCGACCACCACCCCGTGCGCGATCAGGCCCGCCTTGAGCACCGGGTTCCAGCGTGTCGTGACGGGGTTCGCGCGCAGATGCTGGCGGTATTCGTTCGTCCATCCCTGGCGCATGTAATGCGCGCCCGCGGCGACGATCAGCAGGGCCACCGCTCCGATGATCCAGCGACCGCCGGGCCATGACATGATGGTGCCGACATGGCGCGGGATGGAGGAGCCTTCGCCGGACCCGCCGCCGCTGCCGAACAGCAGCGAAAAGACGGTGACCCCAATGCCCAGATGGACAGCGCCCGTGACCAGCATGCCGATGCGGGCGACGATGCCCTTGGCCTCGCGGCCGTAATCCTCAAGGTCGAAGGTGGCGTCCAGAACGCGCCACAGCGCATAGGCGACCATCCCCACCAGGATGACGAACAGCGTGACGCCGCCGCCCCATGTCGTGTCCAGCCAGCCCAAGGCCGACGACGTGTCCCGCGCGTTCCCGCCGCGCCAGATCGAATAGAGGGAAATGCCCGCGACAGCCAGATAGACCAGTCCCTTGCCGATATAACCCGCCCGCATCAGCGGGACCGCCCAGCCTAGTTTGCTTTCGGTCATGGTCCTCGTCCGTGTTGTGCCTTGCGCGGAACCCACCGCATGGCCCGCGCCCCCTTTCAAGTGATGGGAACGGCATCGGTTCCCCGCCCCTGGCGCGCAGGTCACCCCGCGACCCATTGACCGATCGGGAGAGGCGAACGGAACATCGCCCCGATCAGGATGTTGATGCGGACAAGACAGAAAGGACCGCGTCATGGACGACAAGAAGAAATCCGACCCTGTGGTGCCCCGGCAGAACGGGCAGGGACAAGGTCAGGGCGTGCCGCACGCGCCAGAGGAATTCGACGTGATGAACCCTGCCAAGATGAAAAGGCCGCCCGCCGAAGAAACCCCGCCCAAGACCTGACATGACCGCGCATACCGACGCCGCCCCGCAGACCGCGCGGTCGCGCCAGACCGTTCAGGCGGTGGCGGTGATCGTCATCGCGACCGCGATCAAGCTGGCCGTCCTAGCTGCGTTGGACCGGCCATGGGGTTGCGGGTGCGGACAGGTCTGGGCGATGCCGGGCGATCCGACGCTGAATTCGCGGACCCTGCTGGACCCGTACACGGCGCTGCATGCGGTGACTGGTGCGTTGCTGATCATGATGGTGGCGCGGGTGCGGCCGGATCTGGGCCTGTGGGCCCTGCTGGCCGTCGTCGTCGCCAGCAGCACGACATGGGAGGTGATAGAGAACCTGCCAATTAGCATTCGCCTGTTCGCATACGACGCCTCTGATCCGTTGGCGTATCATGGCGACAGTCGGGTGAATGCATTGGCCGACACGGCGGCGGCCGTGACAGGGGCGATGCTTTCGCGGACGGCGTCGCCCATGGTCGTCATCGTGCTGGCCGTGGTGACAGAGATCGCGCTGTCACTGTGGATTCAGGACGGTTTCATCATTGCCGCCATTCGTGCCGTTCGGCAGGCGGCATGACCAGCGCCGGAGGTCGGCCCAGCACATGTTCCACCGCATCGACGGCCCCGCGCGCGCGCGGCCAATGGCAGGCATCCTGTGCGAATGCGTCGGCATTCATGCGAAACGACGGATCGGTCAACAGGCTGCGCACCGCCGTGCGGATGCGCGCCTCGGTCGCCAGAACGGGCGACAGGCGCAGGCCGGTTCCGGTCCGCGCAATGCGGGCAGCGACGCCGGGCTGATCGTTGGTCAACGGCAGGGCCAGCATCGGCACACCCTGTTCCAGACATTCCATGACAGTATTCAGGCCCGCATGCGTCACGCAAACCTGCGCCCGGCCCAGAACGGCGCGTTGCGGGACATAACTGCGGACCCAATCGGCGGGGATGTCGTGCGCCTGTTCTGCCGGTTGGCCGCCAAGGGACACCAGCACCTGTGCGCCCGCCGTCCGGCAGGCCCGCGCGATGCGGGCCAACAGCCGATGCCGATGCCCCTGCAACGTGCCAAGGCTGACATAGACCAGTGGCCGCGTCGGGTCGGGGCGGATGTCACAGGGCATGGGTTCCGCGACGGGGTCGCGAAACAGGCCCATGTGATGTACGTGATTGCCGGTGACAGGCCGCGGATGGTCGAACCCGGGCACGGTTTGCGCCAGCGTCATCAGGGGCGACACGCAATCACTGAAATCGCGCAGGGGGCCCAGGCCCCACTCCAGCGCAACCGTACGGATGACCATGGATTGGCGTCGCATCACCCATTGCGCAATCCGGCGCGCCGTCTGCAACCGCCTTGCCCCGCGTTCGGACCGATCGGGCTGCCAGCCAAGGAACGGGATCGGCACACCAGGTTCGTCGTCAAAAGGCAGCGCGCAGGCGATGGAGATCATGGGAATGTCCAGATGGCGCGACAGAAGGCCCGCTGCCGGTTCCGTCTGGTCACCCAGTATCAGATCGGGCCGATAGGTGGCGATGGCTGCTGGTCCATGCTTGCACAGCATCCGCGTGCGATCGGCCCCTGCGGCGATTTCTGCGTGCAGGTGCGCGGGTTGTCGGTGGACGTCCGGAGGGCAGGGCAGGGACCGGACCATGCCACCATCGAGAAACCGGATATGATGTCCACGCGCGCGCAACGCCTCGGCCAGTGCGGCAAAGGCTTGCCGGTGGCTGGGATAGGGCGGGCAGATCATCAGGATGCGCGCGGCAAGCCGGTCGTATTGTACCATCATCGTCCTCTTGCACGCCCAACGATCATGTCGGGCATTCGTTGCAAACGTCCTGTCATATCGATGCAACATGGACGGATGGCCGGTCCCGCGCGCGCCATGACGCGGTGCAGTGGTTGCGATGGGGGCCGCCTTTGGGGCTGCCGACGGTGGCTGCGCGATCGTGTCCACGTGGCGGGACCCGGTTTCCGGGCCCCGCGGCTTGGATCAGTCGTTTCGGTCGTCGACGATGATGGTCAGGTCGGCACCGTCCCGATGCAGCGCGATGACATCGTCGGCGGTGTAGTCCGCAGATTCCAGCGCCTCGGTGACGGCGTCCTGTCCAGACAGGGCCATGCGCAAGGCCGACAGGGTGTCCTGCGCCTGAGCTAGTGCCGTGTCGATGTCGCCGGGCGTCCCTTCGGAAATCGTCGCGGTCTGGGTCCCCCCACCGGTCGACAGGCCGGTGGCGATCCCGTCCGGCGCATCCGTGGCGCCGCCGCCCAATGCCCCCGCCATGTCGCTGGATGGCGCCATCGCCGTCCCGGTCGTGTCGTTCGTGGTCTGCCCACCGGTCATCGGGGGCGTGCCGTCCTCTGCCGTGGACACGGCACCGCCGCCCACCTGTTCCAGCGCGCTCAGGCCCGTGACGGTGACAGATGTGTCCGCGTTCATGCCGTCCAGCAGCTCGGTGAAATCGCGGCCTGATTGCAGGTCGATCACCACGCGCTCATATGTCAGCGCCGTGTCGGCGGAGCCACCCGATTGGGCGGCCGAACCGGTATTTTCACCGCTGCCGGTCATCGTCGACATGTCGGCGGTGCTGCCATTGTCGTCGGTCGCATCGGGCATTGCGTCATCTGTCGCAGGCGCGGTGGCCTGGGCGTATGCCAGATGCGGCACGGCCAGCGACGACGCGGCAAGGGCGGTGGCGACAAGGGCGGCACGGCTGGTCTGGGACAGTGTCAAGGTCATGGTTGGTTCTCCGAGATCAAATCTTGCGTCATCTGCGCATGGACGGTCCCAACCGGGGCAATCGGCATATGTTCCCGGTCACCCGCGCAGATGTGAACCGCATCCGATGTGTCGTCGGCGCGCATGGTGAGACTGATCCGCGCGCGATCTTCGATACCGCCGGGCCGTCGGTCGCATCAAGGGCATCGCGACGCGCATCGCGGCGGGGCGGTTTGAATGCGTTCGGTAAATGCCGTCCAGCAGGCGGCACCGTGATGCGCGCAAACCCCGCCCGGTCGGTCATATCGTGCCGTCAGGGCAGGCAAATCAACCCTTGTTTCGCCTTGGACAGGAACATTCACGGGCGATGCCTGTTCTGTTCCTGTCCGATCCAAGGAGGCATATCCGTGTCCAACGAGCAGCCCGCCACGACATCCCCCTCAATCTCCGGTCCCGCAGGTGTCGTCCACCGGGCGGCGCATCACAGTGGCGATACAGACCCTAACCTGACGCGCCTTGCCGCGGCGCGGCTGGCGATCGAGGGGATTTCCCATCAGGTGGACGGTGGTCGCTTTGCGGCAAAGGTGGTTGCGGGACAGGCCGACCAGTTTCAGGCGGACATCTTTTCGGACGGGCATGACATCATCGCTGCGGCCCTGCTGTGGCGTCCAATCAGTCAGGACGGATTTGCCGAGGTGCCGATGACCTTTGTGATCAACGATCGCTGGCAGGCCAGCCATGTTTTCGACCAACCAGGCGAGCACCAGATCGCCTTTGCCGCGTGGCGCGACCTGTTCGCGACCTGGCGGAAGGAGGTTCTGGCCAAACACGCAGCCGGTCAGGCCATATCGCTGGAACTGACCGAGGGGCGCGCCCTGCTGGAGGCAGCGATAGGCCCCAAGGGTCGTGCAACGGCCCAGGACAAAGCCGCGCTAAAGGCGGTTCTGGAACAGGACGACGCCCTGTCGGCGCAGGGCGATACGCCGCGTTTGACCGCATTCACAGCAGAGGGGGTGACGGCGCTGATGGATCGTTCGGCACCCCGCACCGATCTGACGATGTCCGACATCCTGCCGCTGTACGTCGACCGCCTGGCCGCTGCGTTCAGCGCGTGGTACGAGCTGATGCCCCGGTCGCAATCGGGCAGCATGGAGCGGCACGGCACGTTCGACGACGTGATCGCGCGGCTGCCCTATGTGCGCGATCTGGGCTTTGACGTGCTGTATTTCCCGCCGATCCACCCGATCGGACGCACGAACCGCAAGGGTCCGAACAACAGCCTGACCGCCGGACCGGACGATCCGGGCAGCCCCTATGCCATCGGGTCGGTCGACGGCGGTCATGATGCGATCCACCCGGAACTGGGCGATTTCGACGATTTCCGGCGATTGATCGATGCCGCCCGCGATCACGGGCTGGAGATCGCGCTGGATTTCGCGATCCAATGTTCGCCGGACCATCCGTGGATCAGGGAACATCCCGAATGGTTCGACTGGCGCCCCGACGGCACCATCAAGTTCGCCGAGAACCCGCCCAAGAAATACGAGGACATCGTCAACGTCCATTTCTATCGCGATGCGCTGCCGGGCCTGTGGTACGCGCTGCGTGACGTGGTGCTGTTCTGGGTCAATCACGGGGTGCGCATCTTTCGCGTGGACAACCCGCACACCAAGCCGTTCCCGTTCTGGGAATGGATGATCGCCGAGGTTCGCCGCGTCGATCCCGGCGTCATCTTTCTGGCCGAGGCGTTCACCCGGCCCAAGGTGATGAAGCGGCTGGCCAAGGTGGGCTTTTCGCAATCCTATTCCTATTTCACCTGGCGCAACGAAAAGACCGAGATCACCGAATACCTGACAGAGCTGACGCAGACCGACAGCCGTCTGGTGATGAACCCGAACTTCTTTGTGAACACGCCCGACATCAACCCGCGCTTTCTGCAGTCCAGCGGCAGGCCGGGGTTCCGTATCCGGCTGGCGCTGGCGGCCACCCTGGGCGGCAACTACGGCGTCTATAGCGGGTTCGAGGTCTGCGATGCAGCGCCTGTGCCGGGCAAGGAAGAATACCTGAACAGCGAGAAATACCAGTTGCGGGTGTGGGACATGGACCAGCCGGGCAACATTCAGGACGACATCCGCCTGATGAACCGTCTGCGCCGCGATCACCCGGCGCTGCGACAGTTCACCGACCTGACCTTTCACGTGGCCGACAACGACAAGGTGCTGGCCTATGCCAAGCGCGCTGGCGACGATTACGTGCTGATCCATGTGAACCTGGACCCCCACGAAACCCAGACCTTCCAGTTCGAGGTTCCGATGTGGGAATTCGGGCTGCCCGACGATGCCTCGATCGAGGTCCGCGACCTGATCAACGGCAACAGCTTTACTTGGCATGGCAAGGCCCAGACCCTGGATCTTGATCCCCAGACCCGTCCCTATGCCGTCTGGCAACTCATCGCACCCGGAGCGCCGCGCCCATGAACATCCCGAACCCCAAGCGCGACGGCGCAACCTTTGCCATGACCGGCGGTATCGACCGTGACCAGTCGGACTGGTACAAGGATGCCGTCATCTATCAGTTGCACATCAAGGCGTTCATGGATTCGAACGGCGACGGCATCGGCGATTTCGCCGGCCTGATGCAGCGGCTGGATTATGTTCAGGAACTGGGCGTGACGGCGATCTGGCTGTTGCCGTTCTATCCGTCGCCGCTGCGCGATGACGGGTACGACATCGCGGATTACCGGTCGATCAACCCGTCCTATGGCGCGATGCGCGACTTCAAGGCCTTCGTGACCGAGGCGCATCGGCGGGGTATCCGCGTCATCACCGAACTGGTGATCAACCACACCAGCGATCAGCATCCGTGGTTCCAGAAGGCCCGTCATGCCAAGCCCGGTTCGGCGGCGCGCGATTTTTATGTCTGGTCAGATACGGACGAGAAATGGCCCGAGACCCGGATCATCTTTCTGGACACCGAAAAGTCGAACTGGACCTGGGATCCGGTCGCCGGGGCCTATTACTGGCACCGGTTCTATTCGCATCAGCCGGACCTGAACTTTGACAACCCCAAGGTGCTGGCCGAGGTGCTCAAGGTCATGCGCATGTGGTTGGAGATGGGCGTCGACGGGCTGCGTCTGGACGCGATCCCCTATCTGGTCGAACGCGACGGGACCAATAACGAGAACCTGCCCGAGACGCATGACGTCCTCAAGGCCATCCGCGCCGATCTTGACAAGCATTTCCCCGACCGGATGCTGTTGGCAGAGGCCAACCAGTGGCCTGAGGACACCCGCCCCTATTTCGGCGAGGGTGATGAATGCCACATGGGGTTCCACTTTCCGCTGATGCCGCGCATGTACATGGCGCTGGCACAGGCGGATCGTCACCCGATCACCGACATCATCCGGCAGACGCCCGAGATCCCCGAGAACTGTCAGTGGGGCATCTTTCTGCGCAACCATGACGAACTGACGCTTGAAATGGTGACGTCCGAGGAGCGCGACTATCTGTGGCAGACCTATGCCACCGACACGCGGGCGCGCATCAACCTGGGCATCCGGCGCCGTCTGGCGCCCCTGATGCAGAACGACCGCCGCAAGATCGAGCTGTTGAATTCGCTGCTGCTGTCGATGCCCGGGACGCCGATCATCTATTACGGCGACGAGATCGGCATGGGCGACAACTATTACCTTGGCGACCGGGACGGGGTGCGTACGCCCATGCAGTGGTCGGGCGACCGCAATGCGGGCTTTTCCACGGCGAAACCGCAGCAGCTTTACCTGCCCACGATCATCGATGCCGTCTATGGCCATCAGGTCATCAACGTCGAGGCGCAGGCGGACGACCCGTCTTCGCTGTTGAACTGGATGCGCCGGATGATCACCGTGCGCGGTCAGCACCCGGCGTTTGGCCGTGGGGAAATGACGCTGCTCTATCCGCGCAACCGCAAGATCCTGGCCTATATCCGCGAATACGAGGGGCGGGCCTATCTGTGCGTCGCCAACCTGTCGGACAGCGCGCAGGCGGTCGAGCTGGACCTGGCCAGCCGCCGGGGCATGGTGCCGGTGGAACTGACCGGGCGGTCGGCATTCCCGCCGATCGGCGATCTGCCCTATATGCTGACGCTGCCGGCCTATGGGTTCTTCTGGTTCGCCCTGTCGGGCGAGGAGGAGATGCCGTCGTGGCACGAACAGTTGCCCGACATCCTGCCCGAGTTCATGACCCTGACCACCCGCGACGGCAAGGTCAGCACCGCATTGGCCGGACGCGAAGGGGCGCAACTGCAGGCAGAGGTCCTGCCGCAATGGCTGCCGTTGCAGCGTTGGTTCGCCGCCAAGGACCAGACCGTGCCCCCCCGTGCCCGCCTGCGTCAGCTGGGCGATCTGGGACAGGGGGAACACGCGATGGTCGCGCTGGACGTGACGCCCGGCGGTGACGGAGAGGAACAGAGCTATTTCCTGCCCCTGTCGGCCCGGTGGGGCGACGAGAACCTGCGCCCTGGCGCGCCCAAGCTGTCCTGGACGCTGGCCAAGATCCGCCACACCGCGCGGGTGGGGGCACTGGTCGACGGTGCATTCGACGAACGCCTGCCGCAGTTGCTGCTGGACGGAATGATCGAGGGCACGCCCCAGGGCGATCTGAAATTCCACGGCACCGATGCGCTGCGTGCCATCACCGAACCGGGAACGCCGCGCCAGATGGGGGTCGAACAGTCGAACCTGTCGATTGCGTTCTCGGACCAGATCATCCTGAAACTGTATCGCCGTCTGCGCAGCGGGCATCAGCCCGATGTCGAGGTCGCACAGTTCCTGACCACCGTCGCGGGTTACGCCAACACGCCGCGTTATCTGGGCCATCTGGACCACGAGGGTAATCATAATACGACGCTGGCGGCGGCATTCGCGTTCGTCCCGAACCGGGGCGATGCGTGGACGGGTATCGTCGATGCGCTGATGCTGGAGTTGAACGAGAGCGACGGCTGGACGTCGGCGGGCGATGCCGCACCGGTGCGGCACGGGTATGATTTCCCGCTGTCGATCGGCACGCTGCTGGGACAGCGGACGGCGGAACTGCACCGTGCCTTGGCAACGCCGACCGACGATCCGGCATTCGCGTTGCAGGATCTGACCGCGGACACGCTGCGCGGATGGGCTGATGACGCAGTCGCTGATGCTACGGCAATGCTGGACCGGCTGGAGCAGGCGGACCTGCCCGAGGACGCCGCGCCGCTGGCCGAACAGGTGCTGGCACAACGTGATCAGTTGCTGGACCGGCTGCGCCGCGTGGCCGACCTGACCCCGTCGGGTGGGATGTCGCGCATTCATGGGGATTATCACCTGGGTCAGGTTCTGCTGGCGCAGAACGACGTTGCGATCATCGACTTCGAGGGCGAACCTGCGCGGTCGCTGGACGAACGTCGGGCGCTGTCGTCGCCGTTGCGCGATGTGGCGGGAATGCTGCGGTCGTT
The DNA here is from genome assembly GCF_045064235.1 of Paracoccus sp. Ld10. Lineage (NCBI taxonomy): Bacteria > Pseudomonadati > Pseudomonadota > Alphaproteobacteria > Rhodobacterales > Paracoccaceae > Paracoccus > Paracoccus sp. Ld10. The sequence goes on from NZ_JBISHD010000004.1 coordinate 52,576, forward strand.
CGATTATGCGGCACTGACCGTGGTTGCGCGGCACCGTACCAGCTTTGGCGGGACTGCCGAACAGGCGTTGGAGCGGATCGAGGATTGGCGGCGCACGGCCAGCGCGTCGTTCCTGGAGAGCTATCGCGACCATATCGACGGGGCGGCCAACCTGCCGTCCGATCGCGCCGCGGCCGATGCGTTGCTGGATCTGTTCCTGCTGCAAAAGGCCATCTACGAAACCGGGTACGAGCTGGGCAACCGCCCTGCATGGGTCGGCATTCCGCTGGCCGGTATCCTGGAACTGCTGTCGCAGGAGAACGCATGACCGATCTCGCATATCTGCCCGATGGGCTGACGTCTTCCGGGATCGAGGCGATCCTGCGCGGACAGCATCACGACCCGTTTGCCATTCTGGGCCCGCATGACGGGCAGCTGCGGGTGTTTGCACCCCAGGCCGCCGAGGTTCAGGCCGTGACCGATGACGGTGTCTTTTCGCTGGACCGGATCCATCCCGAAGGGTTCTTTTGCGGCCCCGGTCCGCAGGGGGCGTACCGGTTGGCGGTGCGGGCGGGGGACCATGAATGGCAGGTCGACGACCCCTATCGTTTTGGCCCTGTGCTGGGAGAGATGGACGAATACCTGATCGCCGAAGGCAGCCACCGCCGCCTGTATGACAAGCTAGGCGCGCGTCCGGTCACCCATCAAGGCGTCGAGGGTGTTGCCTTTGCGGTCTGGGCGCCCAATGCCCGCCGTGTCAGCGTGGTGGGTCATTTCAACGCGTGGGACGGGCGCCGCCACCCGATGCGCCGCCGCCTTGGGCCCGGCATCTGGGAACTGTTCATCCCCGGCCTGACCACCGGCGAAGTCTATAAATACGAGATCCTCAGCGCGCATGGCGAACGCCTGCCGCTCAAGGCGGACCCGGTCGGGTTCGCCCATCAGCAGTCGCCGGAAACCGCATCGGTCGTGCACGGGTTGCCCGACCATGACTGGCGCGATGCCGAGTGGCTGACCGTGCGGGCGCGCCGTCAGGACCGTCAGGCCCCGATCTCGATCTATGAGGTGCATCTGGGGTCGTGGCGCCGGGGTGGCGATGACGAGATTCTGGACTATGACGCGATGGCGGATCTTCTGGTGCCCTATCTGGAACACATGGCCTTTACCCATGTCGAATTCCTGCCGGTGGGCGAACATCCCTTTACCGGATCGTGGGGCTATCAGCCCGTCGGCCTGTTCGCGCCCACCAGTCGTTTTGGCTCCCCCGAGGCATTTGCGCGGATGGTCGACCGTCTGCATCAGGCGGGCATCGGCGTCATCATGGATTGGGTACCGGCGCATTTCCCGTCCGACGCGCACGGACTGGCCGGGTTCGACGGCACGTCCCTGTATGAGCATGCGGATCCGCGTCAGGGGTTCCATCAGGATTGGAACACGCTGATCTATAATTTCGGCCGCCGCGAGGTCGCGAATTTCCTGCAGGCCAGCGCGCTGTACTGGGTGGACAAGTTCCATGTCGATGCGTTGCGCGTCGATGCGGTCGCGTCGATGCTGTATCTGGATTATTCGCGCCAGCCCGGTGAGTGGGTGCCCAACCGTCATGGTGGCAACCAGAACCTGGAGGCCATCGATTTCCTGCGCGAGGTGAACACCCGCGTCACCAGCGACCACCCCGGCGCAATCACCATCGCCGAGGAATCGACCGCCTTTCCGATGGTCAGCCGCCCCGTCGACCAAGGGGGTCTTGGGTTTGCGTTCAAATGGAACATGGGCTGGATGAACGACACCCTGTCCTATTTCCGCCTTGATCCGATCCACCGTCAGCATCATCAGCACGACCTGACATTCGGTCTGGTCTATGCCTTTTCCGAAGATTTCGTCCTGCCGCTGAGCCATGACGAGGTGGTGCATGGCAAAGGATCGCTGATCCGTCAGATGGCCGGCGATCGCTGGCAGAAATTCGCGAACCTGCGGGCCTATTACACGTTCATGTGGACGCATCCGGGCAAGAAGCTGCTGTTCATGGGCTGTGAATTTGCCCAGGATCGCGAATGGAACCACGACCAGTCGCTGGACTGGCATCTGCTGGATGATCCGCTGCATGCGGGGGTTCAGTCGCTGGTCGCGGACCTGAACCGCCTGTACCGCGACACGCCGGCCCTGCACCGGCTGGATTGCGACCCTGACGGGTTTGAATGGATCGACAACAGCGATAGTGCCCAAAGCGTGCTGGTCTGGATGCGCAAGTCCGATGACGGTGCACCCCCGGCCATCGTCGTAAGCAACCTGACCCCCGTGGTGCGCGAAGATTACCGGATCGGCGTGCCGCTGCCCGGTGCGTGGCGCGAAGTGCTGAACAGCGACGATCAAGCCTATGGCGGATCAGGCGTCGGCAACCCCGCGGTGCGTGACGCCGAAGCCGTCGTCTGGCATGGTCGCGACCAATCGCTGAGCCTGACGCTGCCACCGCTGGCGACCGTCGTGCTGATGCCGGTGCAGGAATGATATCGGCCCGTCCGACGGGGGGTGAGGGCAACCCCCTGCACGCCCGCGCCCGCGCCTATGGCATCCAACCGCAATACGATCTGATCGGGGGCGCGGTGCATGATGCACCCGACGACACGTTGCGTGGGTTGCTGGCGGCATTCGAAGCGGACACCCTGCCGCCGCTGGCATCGGAACCGCGCCTGACCGCGCCTGCCGGTGCCCTGTGCCACGTGCCGGGTCAGGGTCGTCACTGGGGGATCGCGTTGCAGCTGTATCAACTGCGCAGCGATCGCAACTGGGGCATTGGTGATTTTGGCGACCTGCATGTGCTGGCCGGGCATGCCGCACGGGTGGGGGCGGCCTTTCTGGGGCTGAACCCGCTGCATGCGATGTTTCTGGCCGATCCGTCGCGGTGCAGCCCGTTTTCGCCATCGAACCGGCGGTTCCTGAACCCGCTGTATCTGGCCGTCGATCAGGTGCCCGGCTATCGCGCTGATATGGCCGATGGCGCAGTGCTGGATGCACTGCGGGGGGCGTCGCTGGTCGATTATCCCGGCGTGGCTGCGGCGAAACTGTCCGCGCTGCGCGCCATCTGGGATGATGGGGCAACCCTACCGGATGCTTTCGTCGCTGAGGGCGGTGACGACCTGCACCGCCACGCCCTGTTCGAGGTCGCGTCGGCCGCGATGGTCGATGCCGGACATGGTGCCGGTTGGCTCAGCTGGCCCGAGGCATGGCGCGACATTGACGGCGATGCCATGCGCCAGCTGGCGCAGGACCGCGCGGATGACATCGCGTTCCACATGTGGCTGCAATTCCTGTGTCAGACGCAATTGCAGGCCCTGCGTGATCACTGTCGTGACCTTGGCATGGTGATCGGTCTGTATCTGGATTTCGCCGTCGGAGAGGCCGCGGACGGGTCCGGCAGTTGGGGCAGCGACATCGTGTTGCCAGACGTGCGCATCGGCGCCCCGCCCGATTATTTCAATGAACAGGGTCAGGACTGGGGCCTTGCGCCATTGTCCCCCGTGGCAATGGCCGCAACCCACGCGGCGCCGTTCCGCGACCTGATCCGCCATGCCGCGCGACAGGCGGGTGCGCTGCGCATCGACCACGCCATGGGACTGTGGCAGCTGTTCCTGATGCCGCAGGGGGCAGGCGCTGCTGACGGCACCTATGCCCGTTATCCGCTGGAGGACATGCTGTCCGCACTGGCTGATGCGTCGCGGGAAAACGAAACGACCATCATCGGAGAGGATCTGGGCAACGTCCCTCCGGGGTTCCGCGCGGTGATGGAGGCGTGCCGCATCCTGTCCTATCGAATCTTCTTTTTCGAGCGTGGTTCGGATGGGTTCACTCCCCCTGCAGACTATCCGCGCGACGCCCTGGCTTGTCTGTCCACCCATGACCTGCCGACCTTTCGCGGCTGGTGGCGGGCCGACGACGTGGCGCTGCGTCAGCGTTTCGGCTTTATCAGCGATGCTGCGGCGGTCGAACAGCGCGATGCGCGTGATACTGAACGGGCCGACCTGTTGGCCGACCTTGTCGCGGCAGGGCTGCTGGCGCCTGATGTTGCCGACGGGATCGACCCGGATGATGCCCCCGCGGCGCTGACGATTGCGGTGCATCGCCACCTCTCTGGCGCGCCGTCACGCCTGTTCGCCGTCCGGCTGGAAGACCTGGCGGCGGAATTGCACCCGGTCAATGTTCCATCAACAGTCGATGAATACCCCAACTGGCGTCGCAAACTGTCCATGCCGCTGAACGATTTGATCGCTACGCCGCTGTTTCGCGACCTGACGGCTGGACTGGCATTGGAAAGGCGGTCGGGCCACGCTTGATCAAGAGCCGGTAACGCGGTGCCGCTATTGGGACACTTATCGGAAAAGCGGCCCTCATGGATAAGGCGAATGAAAGGGTCGTGGCACCGGACTGTAGAAAACCAGGTGCCAAAGGGGCGTGACGGATCGGCCGGTCAAGAAAAAATCCCGGTACAAATACCGGGATTTTTAAATTGGTGGTCACTGGCGACAATTACTGCGGTTATTCGCTGTGACCCTGCACGACTTGTGCGTGCTGAACCACAGTCCAGTCCTCGTGCGCTCTTTTACGATAGACAGAGGTACAGGCGGCGGTGAACTTTGTGTCCCCTTTGTGCGCCTGGACTTCGTATCCCACGACAATCAAGCCCTCTTGCGGACGCGAGATCTGCTGGTTCGAAAAACTGACCTCGTCCCATTCCGGCGTTCCGGTGACCGCGTCGACCGCTGCCTGTCCCTGAAACAGGTATGGTGCGTGGCTAAGCGCCATGACGCATTCCGGGTCGACCCGTTCGTGATAGCGTCCCTCCGATGCGCGCCAAAGGCTTTCCTCAAAGTTCCAGACCCTGGTGTCATCCATCTCATCGTCTCCCGTTTGCGATCATGATCAACAGAACGGATTGCAGGCAGTTCCCGCGCATAAGGCACAGTCATGTGATGTGGCCCACCAAGAGCATCCATGCCCATCACCGGCCCGCCAAGGGGCGGGGTCGTATGTGCGTCATTCAGGGAAAGATAAACAACCGGGAAAAGAACTTACAAACCAACCACTCAACATTCCCGGTTGTTAAGGGTATTATGCCTAAAATTGACCAGACAGTCAGCCTGTCTCTTTCGTAAGGGGTCCTGCAGTGGTGATATAAGTGGTGACCAGCCATGTCAGGCGCGCCGCGTCACCTGACAGACCAGCGGCGATTGGGTAAATGACCGGATTAGGGTCGGGGGAAATGCAGGACTCAGCACGGGCCGCAAATCGAAAACCGAACTGGGCGGCAGGTTGTGATGCGCACGACATGGCGGACGATTCGGGTGTCTAACCGCTGCCGCATGCGATCATCATACGATCTCAGAACAGTGGTTCTGCGCGTTCCGTCGCACCGCCCGCCTGGTCAATCCGGCTTTGCGCCGCAACCCGATGCCTGACCAGCCCCGCGTGGCGCAACGTGTGGGCGACCGTCTTTTCTTGCTGCGCATGACGCTGCATGGTTATGCCACAACAGGTCTTACGTACCGATGGCGGCCCGCAGCAACATCCGGAGCCGTCCTGGATCTGTTGTTCGTCTGATCGAACGCACGGGACCGGCCCCGAAACGTGGCCGGCCCTTGATCAGCCTGCCTTGACGGCAGGCAGGTCGATGTTGATTTCCAGACTGGACATGTTGTCTCCACGCTCCATGCGGACGTCGACGTCCTTGTCGCTGATCGGGACGTGCTTGCGGATCGCAGCAACAATGTCGCGTTGCAGCATGGGCAGATAATCCGCCTCGGCAGAGCCACTGCTGCTGCGTTCATGCGCCAGAAGGATCTGCAGGCGGTCCTTGGCCGTCTGCGCGGATTTGGGCGGGTGCTTTTTGCGGGCAAATCCGAACAGGTTCATGACGCCCGCCCGAACAGACGCTGAAACAGACCGGGGCGGCGTTCGCCCTGGATGCGCATTTCGACCTCTGTCCCGGTCAGGCGGGTCACTGCGTCGTCATAGGCCTGTGCGGCCGCGGACGGTCCGTCCAGCGTGACGGGCGTGCCGACGTTCGATGCCTTCAGGATCGCCTTGCTTTCCGGTACGACGCCCAGCAGGGGGACGGCCAGGATCTCCAGCACGTCGTCGACGGTCATCATCTCTCCGCGGTCGACACGCTCCTGGTCATAGCGCGTGATCAGGACCTGTGCCTTGATCGGCTCGGCGCCTTCGGTTTCGGCGCGCTTGGTCTGGCTGCTCAGCAGGCCCAGCACGCGGTCGCTGTCGCGGACCGAGGACACTTCGGGGTTGGTCACGACCACGGCCTCGTCGGCGAAATACATCGCCATCTGCGCACCATGTTCGATCCCGGCCGGGCTGTCGCAGATGATATAGTCGAAATCGGCCTTCAGCTCTGTCAGGACCTTTTCGACGCCCTCTTTGGTCAGGGCGTCCTTGTCGCGGGTCTGCGACGTCGGCAGGATCGACAGCGTGTCGACCCGTTTATCCTTGATCAGCGCCTGCTTCAGCTTGGCATCGCCCTGGATGACGTTGATGAAATCGAACACCACCCGGCGTTCGCAGCCCATCGTCATGTCCAGGTTGCGCAGACCCACGTCGAAATCGATGACGACGGTCCGAAAGCCCTGCTTGGCCAGCGCGGCAGAGATCGCCGCCGAAGACGTCGTCTTGCCCACGCCGCCCTTGCCCGACGTGATCACGATGACCCGCCCAAGGGGCGGGTTGGTCTTGGGTTCTGTCGTCATGCGATCACCTCCATGCAAAGTTTTTCATCCCTGAGATATATGTGCGTGCAGCGTTGGAGGGCCGCCGCATCCAGCGTTTCGCTGGTCTGATACAGTCCCGCGATGGCCACCAGCTCCGCGTCGAGGGTCTGGCAGAAGATATGCGCGCTCTCGTCTCCGTGGCATCCCGCCATCGCCCGCCCGCGCAGCGTGCCATAGACGTGGATGTTGCCCGCCGCCACCAGTTCCGCGCCCGATGCGACCGACCCGATAACCGTCAGGTCGCCATGTTCCGCGATCACCCGCTGTCCGGACCGGACCGGGGCCTGAATGACCTTGTTCTGTACCGGAGGCGGCACGTCCGCCGTCCGTGTGGCTCCGGGACGAGCGCTGGCACCAGCGTTTCGCGGCAATGGCGCGTCGCGTCCCGTGGTCACCGGGATCAGCCCGTGCCGGTCCAGCATCGCGTCGTCCAGGCTGTCCGCATTCTGGACGCCAAAGACCCGCAATTCGCGCTGCCGCAACTGTGCCAGAAACGCACCGATGCGGTCGGGGTCATGCAAACCCGGGGCGTTGGCCAGGTCCAACACCATCGGCGCGCCCGCAAAGAACTGCGGTGTCGTGCGCAATTGCTCGTCCAGCTGGGCAAAGAAGGCGTCGTCCGGGCTGTCACGATCGATGCGAAGCACCAGTGCGGTCAGAAATCGGCCGCGGACCTGAAAGGCGGCTACGGTCGCCGGCACGGGTTCATGCCGGTTCCGGGCGTATCGTTGGGACACCTTCAGACTTTGCTCCTGCTCCATGGCGGGTCGCGATTCGGTGCCGCGCCGTTTTTGTTGAACCTCCTCTTTCACGAACTGGCGGACAAAGGAAGAAACACCGCGCATTTTCAGCAGGAACCCGCCGTCTGGATAATCACTCCCAGCCACGGGGCGCCCGCAACCAGCAGACCGGAGGGACACCTGTTCGCGCCCCTCACCTGCGCAAAGCGTGCCCGCCGCACAGGACACGCCGTCAGATGCGTGCCTGCCGCTGCAGGGTCCGCACCTGTTCGGCGGTCAGGTATCGGCTGTTCGTCACGCCGTTATCCCCCTGCCAGCGGCCAATGGCATCGCGGGTGGCCGGTCCAAACGCCCCGTCGGCGCGTCCCTTCAGATAACCCAGACTGATCAGCTGTCGCTGAACCGCAACGCGTTCGTCGCGGGTCAGACCCAACAGTTCCTCGTCTATGGCTGCGGCGCGGTCCTGGGACGGTGCGGGATTGCGCCCTGCCGCATCGCTTTGCAGCGACCGCAGTTGGGCCGCGGTGACATAGCCCGTCACACGTTCGCCGGTGTCGCGCTGCCACGTGCGGATCGCCTCGCGCGTGCCGGTGCCGAACAGGCCGTCCGCGCCCTTGGGGTCATAGCCCAAGGCAATCAAATCACGCTGGATCTGTATCCGCCGGGTTCTGGACAGGCCAAGGTCCAGTTCGGCCTGGGCCGCGGATGTGGCGGCATCGGGCGTGGTCGAAGCCGCTGCGGCGGCCCCCTGCTGCAATGTCCGGGCCTGGTTGGCGTTCAGGTATCCGTTGCCCGGAAGCTGTCGGGCATCCTGCCACGCGGCGATCGCCCGTCGCGTGCCCGACCCGAAATCACCGTCGATCCCCGATCTGTAGAACCCAAGCGCCGCCAGCCGACGCTGAATGGCCATCCGGCTTGTGCGCGACAGTCCCAGGTTGGCCTCCGCCCGGGCGGCGTTGTTTTCGACAGCGGGCGAACCGTCCAGCTGTGAAAGCCGTTCGCGGGCGTCGCGTGCGTGGGTGCCATTGGGATAGGCCTCCAGGTATTGGCGATAGCCCGCGGCGGATCCATTCTGGACGACGCCTTGCCACAGCGACGTCTCCTGGGTGCCCTGCTGCTGTTCAAGCAGGGACCGCGCGATGGTGCCGATCATGTCCTCCAGATCGGCCTGTGCCATGGCAATATGGCCCGGCATCGCCAGTGCGCCTGCCAGCATCGTGGATATCATCAAGCGTCGCATCATGTCTGTCTTTCCCACCCGGATCAAAGCCGTGTTCTGAACGCGCATGATACCCAAAATATTCCCGAAAAAACTGTCGAACCGGCGGAATGAACCAGATGTGTCCGATCGTGTCGGTAGCAGGGCGTCATCCGCATGCGCGACGAGATGCTTGTGACGACGGCCTTTTGCCCGGCGATGCCCCAAAGTGAGGTCCGTATGATACCGAACCTGATGGATCCGCGTCGTCACGCCGGATCCTGAGCGGATTTGTCCGGGCCGGGTGACGGGCGTTGCGCGCCGGGGCGGGCGAGGATCGGGGCCGCCTGCGGTGACGGGTCCTCGATGCTGACCGCCCTGACTTTTCCACGCCACAGGATGAACAGGCCCGACAGCACGATCAGGCCCGACCCGACCAGCATCCCCGGCGTCAGCGTCTCGCCGAACAGCGCAATGCCCAATGCGGTCCCGAACAGCAGCCGCGTATAGCGGAACGGGGTGACGGCGGACACGTCGCCCGTGCGCATCGCCTTCATCAGGCTTGAATAGGCGCCGATCCCGATCAGGACCGTCCCCGACAGCAGCAGGGCCGCGCGCGCATCGGGCACTACGAATCCCTGTCCCTGCCACAGGGAAAACAGCAGTCCGGCCACGACCAGGGCCAGAAACCCGTACAATCCCAGGATGGCCGTGCTGAGGCTGCGCGGGGCCGCGCGGCTTGCCAGATCGCGCCCCGCGAACCCCAGCATTCCGACCACCGCCAAAAGCGACAGCGCCGAAAACCCGTCGGTTCCGGGTCGCAGGATGATCAGCACGCCCATCAGGCCCAGAACGATTGCAGTCCACCGACGCCAGCCGACGCGTTCGCCAAAGATCAGGGCGGCGCATGCCACCACCACCAAGGGTGTCGCCTGCAGGATCACGGTCGCGGTCGACAGCGGGATCAGTGCCAGCGCGACGACATAGAACAGCCGGCCCGTGATCTCGAACAGCACGCGGACCCGCATGGCCCGCGACAACACGTCGGGCGTCATCAGCGCATCGCCCTGTGCGCGGGCGACGGCCGCAAAGATCGTCGCACCGCCCAGACCGAACAGGACCATGACCTGACCCGCCGGCAACAGGTCGGCTACGGCTTTGACCAGCGCATCCTCGACCGCGAATGCGGCCATGGCGATGATCATCCATGCGGCGCCCATGGCATTCCGCCCTGTGGTGATGTCGGTACGCAAGATCGGGCCTCCATGGCTGCCTATCTGTTGCGCATATGCCTCCCCGGCGCGACACACAAACCCCTTACGGCGTGGCCTGGCGTTGATGACTGCGATCATTGCCGCGATGCATCGGCGGCGACGCGAACGGAACCGGAACACGCAGGCTGCGTTGTCCACGCAGATCATGAAAGGCAGCTCCAATGGATGACACCGATCCCAAATCGAACCCCGCTGACAACGCGGAAAAAGATCCCTCGTCATGGGTCAGCGGCGATGACCCGATGACCGGCGCACAGGCGTCCTATCTCAAGACACTCAGCGAGCAGGCTCATCAGCCGGACGCATATGACGAATCCATCAGCAAGGCAGAGGCATCGACCCGTATCGACGCATTGAAAGCCAAGCTGGACCTGGAATGAAATACCGCTGCGGGCAGGACGAGGGCCCGCAGCACCCCTCGGACTGTCGCATTTGTGTGTGAACAACCGCATCGCTGTCAGGTTCTGGTGACGACGCATCCGTTTTGATTGGACCTTTCACGTGCCTCTCTGCATCCTCGTTGTCGCCAGCGAGACCAAAGATCAGCGTGCAGAACGCCGGCGCTATGCCGATACCGCATCCCATGAGAGCTATATTCTGGCGCTGGAGGCGTTGCGGGACGATCTGACGATCGCTTCGACATCCTGTGTCGACGGGCGGGCGCAGATGGCGTTGGGCGATCTGGCGCAATTCGACGGCATCATCTTTGCTGGTTCGCCGATCCAGATGCACCATGCCAACACAGAGGCACGCATGGCCGCAGATTTCATGCGCCGTGTCTTTGGTTCCGGGACACCATCCTTTGGATCGTGCGCCGGGTTGCAGATCGCGGCGGTCGCTGCCGGGGGCGCGACAGGGCCGCGACGACCCGGCATAGAGGCGGCTTTTGCGCGAAATATCGTCACGACGGAACAGGGCCGGGATCATCCGATGCTGTCCGGGCGGCCGTCGGTCTGGACGGCGCCCGCCATGCACTCCAGCATCGTCACGGCTCTGCCACCTTCGGCACGTGTCCTTGCATGGAACGCCGACACCCCGGTCGAGGCCGCCGAAATCCGTCATGAAAACGGTATCTTCTGGGGCGTCCAGTACCATCCGGAGATCAGCCTTGCCGAGATTGCCGCGTCCCTGCGCCGTCAGTCGTCGGACCTTGTCAAAGAGGGGCTGGCTGTCAGCCTCAAGGACGTCGAAGATCACGCTGACAGGCTGCAGTCGCTGAGCGACGACCCGGCCCGTCGTGACCTGTCATGGCAGCTGGGCGTCGATGATCAGGTGACCGATGTCGGCAACCGCATGCGCGAGATCGGCAATTTTCTGGCGGCGCTGGATGGGGGAACACTAAGGGCGCCCACCCGACAGCATCGCCACCCGCAGCCATCTCCCTGATTGTATTGGACCATGTGACCAAACGGCACGTGATGGAACGAGGGATGGGGGCAGGCGTTGGCCCGCGAACAACGCAATTCGGACGGAACCTCATGCCAGATACCCAGCACCATCCCCTTGCCATCGTGACCGGAGCCGATTCAGGCATAGGGCGGGCGACGGCCATCGCGCTTGCCAAGGCGGGGCATGATCTGGTGATCACCTATCATTCGGACAAGGACGGTGCTGCCGAGACGGTCAGGATGATCACGGAAACCGGGCGTCAGGCACGCTATGCACGCTGTGACCAAAGCGTGGCAGAGGACATCATCGCCCTGTTTTCTGGGGTGGATGACAACGGGGTCGTTGCCAGCGTTCTGGTCAATAACGCTGGCATCGACGCCAGCGGAACCCCCGCGTCATGCATGGCCGATGATGACTGGTTGCGCACGATCGCCACCGACCTGACCGGGCCGTTCATGCTGTGCCGCGCCTTTGCCACCCGCGCCATAGCGGCGGGCAACGGCGGGCGGATCGTCAATGTCAGCTCTATCCACGAGGATACGCCGCGTATCGGCTCTGCCGCATATGATGCGGCCAAGGGTGGACTGCGCATGCTGACACGGACCCTGGCGCTGGAATTGGCCAGCGAGGCGATCACCGTCAACAATGTGGCACCCGGGATGATTCTGACGCCGATCAACCAAGCGGCCAAAGACGACGCCGACCTGCGCCGCAGGATGGAGCGCAACATCCCGTTGGGCCGTGCGGGTCAGCCCGACGAGGTCGCGGACCTGATCGCCTATCTGGCCTCGGATGCCGCAGGCTACATCACCGGTCAAAGCTTTTTCATCGATGGCGGGCTGTCGATCAATCTGGGGCAGGGCGCGTGATGCTGCGCGATGCCGAGGGCTATCTGCCCCTGTCGGATTACGCGGCCCTGGGTGACGGCCGCGGTGTGGCGTTGACGGGCGTGGACGGGGGCATCGACTGGTGGTGCGTGCCGAACATGGACAGTCCGCCGCTGTTCGATCGCCTGTTGATCGGTCACAGGCCGTTGGAGAACGGTGCGCAGGGCGGGCATTTCACGATTTCGCCGCAGGGTGCCTTTACTGCCAGCCGACAGTATCGGCGCGACAGCAATGTGCTGGAAACACGGTTTCAGACGGATGACGGTGTGGCCGTCCTGACCGAAAGCCTGAACAGTTCGACCGCCGGACGCCTGCCGTGGGCAGAACTGGCGCGGCGCGTTCAGGTTCTGGAAGGGCATATGAGTTTCGACGTCGTTCTGCAATTGGGGCACCGCGCTGGAAAGCGCAGCCCCTATATGGCAAAGCGCGGTCCGTATCAGACCTTCCAGGTCGGATCGGTGTTGGGCCTGTTTCTGCATGGCGACAGACTGCATGTCGACGATGACGGCGACGACCGGGTTGTGGCGCGCCTGTCGCTAAGCGCGGGCGAGAGCGAGGTAATGGCCATCGTCGCAGGTGCGAACGAGCCGCTTGTCGTGCCGCCTTTGTCCGATATCGATGCCCGGATCGACCTGTCGGACAAGGAATGGCGCGACTGGAGCGCGCTTATCGCACCGGACGTACCGGATCGCGACTTTCTGATGCGTCAGGCGTTGGCGCTGAAGCTTTTGCTGTACGCGCCCAGTGGGGCGATCGCCGCTGCGGCGACCACGTCGTTGCCTGAACGGATCGGCGGCGACAAGAACTATGACTATCGCTTTGCCTGGGTCCGGGATGCGGGCTATGTCATTGAATCCTTTCTGCATCTTGGCATCATGGCCGAGGCCAAGGCGGCGTTGACCTGGCTGCTGAACCAACTGTGCGCGCATGGCGCCAAGGTCTGTTTTGCCCTGGACGGCGGCGTCGAGGAGGCCATGGAGGAGATCCCCGTTCCCGGCTATCGCGGGTCGCGCCCTGTCCTGTCGGGCAACCGCGCGGCGCGACAGCATCAGCACGGCATCTATGGTGACATCTTTGAAACCGTTTCGGCCTTTGCCCGCGCTGGTGGCCTGATCGATTCCCGCAGTGCAGAGACCCTGTCGCATCTGGCCGACGAATGCGCCGACCGCTGGAAGCAGAAGGACAGCGGCATCTGGGAATTGCCCGAACTGGAACATTACACGATGTCCAAGATCAGTTGTTGGCAGGCGCTGAACCGCGCGGTCGAACTGGCCGACGCGGGCCAGCTGCCCACCACCTGCCGCGACAGATGGAGCCGCGAGCGCGCCCGCATTGCAGAGTGGATCGACGCGAACTGTTGGAACGAAGGCATCGGCGCCTATGTCATGCATCCCGGCACGACGCGGCTGGACGCGGCGCTGATACTGGCTGTCCGGTTCGATTATGACGGCCACGACCGACTGCGCAGCACGCTGGACGCCATTGATGCGCAACTGGGGGCAGGCGGACACCTGCATTACCGTTATTCGGGGATGGATGCAGAGGAGGGGTGTTTCCTGGCCTGTTCCTTCTGGATGGTCGAAGCACGCGTTCTGCTGGATCAGCGTGACAAGGCACAGACGCTGATGTCGGGGCTGCGCGGACGCATCGGCGACGCAGTCGGCGTGCTGCCCGAGATGATCGATCCTGACAGCGGGGAATGGCTGGGCAACATGCCTCAGGGCCTGAGCCATCTGGCTGCATTGCAGGCCAGTCTGGCGCTTGCACGGGAAAAAGCCGGACCGTCCTGAGGCATTCAGTCGTCCGATCGCAATGCGTTGAAGACAAGGCCCTGTGACATGTGACCGAAAGCGCTGCGAGATCCCGATCGCCTTGGACGGTATCACAGAGTTATGGTTTCCCCTGCTCTCTGGTACAGCAAGAGTCGCAGTCACGTCCACCAACGCTGCCAAAACCGCCCGTGGCGATGATGACCGAAATACCGGGACAGCGGACGCGCGGTGGTAAATTTCATCAAGTGGTCATGTTTCGAAAGGATTTCGGGTGAGTGCTGGGTGAACTGTCATGCCCCTAGGTGTTGAAAGGCTGAGTAGTCATGTCCGGCCCATGGGACCGACATCAAGAATGCAGGCACAACCGGGGTTCAGCACTGACGATGCCTGATGGTGACAAAGGCTCTGTTCCGCATATTGGTTGAGGGAGTGATCTGGTGCTTCCTGCGTGGTCGCCGGGGCGGACTGATACCCTCTTGCACACGATCAAGAACTAGCCCGCCTGTAACGATGCTGCCGAACAGTGTGGGGCGCTAACCATCCGGTGCGATCCGGTGATGACGGGGCGGGCCAAGCCAACCGGCAAACCCAGCCAACACGCCGAATGCACGCCGCCTTTCAGATCCGTCTGACCGTGAAGGGGCTGGTCGGCATGGCGCTCTCTGGCAGACAACCGGTTTCGTGAACAGCCTGCCGCCCCCGACCGGTTACTGCTGAACCTTTCCCAACGTCTGTACGTTGGCACCGCGCCAGAAGACCCGGATGGTCCAGTGACCTCTTGACCGACAGCACAAGCGTCTGGGCAAAAGAAAGTGAAGTCTGGATGAACACGCTAGCATGGGGCTACCAAGCGCCGGGTTGGACGCAACATCCACACGGGAATTGACCAGCGAACGCTGGCACTACGCGCGGCCAAGCTTACCGCCGCTGATGTCGGTGACGCACTGATACTGCCCGACCAGATCGCCACCGTCGCCGCTGATGGCGCCTTTGATATCCGCAAACGCCACGATGCCATCCGCCCATGATGTCGTCGCAGTCATACCGCCCCGCAGAAACGCACACCATGGAAGCCCGGAACAATCGACCGCGAGACGTAAGCGTATCAGTGTTGGGTCGCCGTGGGTGTGCGCCCCGAATGGTCGGATTTGATTGTTGGTGCATGGTCGGCCTGTTGGCAGGACGCTCTCGGGCATGGGCGAGCGGTATCGGAGGGAGCTATGCGGCCTTACGATGTTGTAATGGCGGCGGCATCGCTCGATCAGGATCCGGGCCTCACGCAGCGCGGAAAAGACCTCGCCGTTCAGGAACTCGTCCCGAAACCGGGAGTGAAGCTCTAGCAGTAGCCGTTCTCCCATAGTGATCCTAGCGGAAAATACGTCGTTCTGGCACCGACCGCCCCAATCCAGATCCGCACCTTTTTGGCCGTGAATTCAGCGTCGTTATTCGACCTTATGAACTCCGGACGGCCGCGGAAGATAAACAGCTCGGTCAGGGCGCCGATGACGTCGGTCGAGTTGAGCTTGCGTTCTACCCGTATTATCAGCGCCTCCGTCGTGAGCTCGTCAGTGAGTGTAAGAGTGCGGATAATCCGCCCATCCTGCGTCCGGTCCTGGACAAAATCATAGGACCGGACGTGATTGAATCGTTCCGGCCTCAGCTGGACACAGGAACCATCGTTCAACCAAAGCCGCTCTTTCCTGGCTTGCTTTTGCGGGACGTGCAGCGCTCTCCACCTCCAGACCCGTTCGACCCATTTATGGTTCAAATGCCAGCCGCCGTTGCTCAGCATTCTGGTGATCATGCGGTAGCCATAGCGCCCGAACTCTTGCGTCAGCGCGGTGATGTCCTCGGTCAGCCGCTCTTCGTCGGCCAGACCGCAGGGACCTTTGCTGCTGGCATGGATCGGTGTTGACCCAGTGTGCAACAGGCCCGACGCTTGGAAATCCGGAGAATTTGCCGCACATGATCGATGCGCTGTCGACGGCGGGAAGGGCGGGGAGGTTTCCCGGGCAGCCTCCCCCAAGATAATCTTATCCAACGTCAGGTCAGATATCGCTCGTCTGAGCCGCTGATTTTCTGTCTCAAGCTCCTTCAGCCGTTTGCACTGATCCCGGCTGATCCCAACATCCTCTTTACGCCACCGGCAATAGATCTGCACCGTCGCGCCGATCTGCCGCACAGCCTCCGATACCGACTTGCCCCGGCCCTACAGAACTGCAACGTGCCGCGACTGCAGCACAATATCCTAGGCTCTGGACTCATAACCAATAGATAACGGCTGCGGCGAGCGCGATCGCCGAGAGGAAGACCTTGGGGCACCTGTCATACCGAGTTGCGACACGCCGCCAGTCCTTGAGCCTGTCGAACATGATCTCGATGCGATTGCGGCGTTTGGAGCGACGCTTGTCGTATTTCACGGTTGTCCTGCGCTGCTTGCGCCCCGGGATGCATGCGCGTATCCCGTTGTCTTCCAACGCTTTTCGGAACCAGTCGGCATCATATCCGCGGTCCCCGAGCAGCCAGCCGACATCCGGCAGGCTGCTCTGGGACGCCCGCGCGCCGATGTAATCGCTGACCTGCCCGGCGGCAACGAAAAGGTTCAACGGCCGGCCCTGGCTGTCACAAATGGCATGCAGCTTGGTGTTCATGCCGCCCTTGGTCCGACCGATCAGGCGACCGCCCCCCCCTTTTTCACGCCCATGCTGGTCGCGGTGCGGTGTGCCTTGAGGTCGGTCGCGTCGATCATGACGGTATTCTTTTCGCGGCACTCTGCGGCCAGGCCGGCCATGATCCGGGCAAAGACGCCCTTGTCACTTTATCGCCTCCAACGGTTGTAGAGTGTCTTGTGCGGGCCGTATTTCGCAGGTGCATCACGCCAGCACAAACCATTGCGGTTGATAAAGATAATCCCGCTCAGCACCCTGAGGTCATCGACCCTTGGCCTGCCGTGGGACTTCGGAAAACAAGGCTCCAGACGCGCCATCTGCGCGTTGCTCAGCCAGAAGAGATCAGACATATCACCGCTCCGTTTCCAGAACCCTGAATCACGCAGCCAATCTGAAATCAATGGGTCCAGAGACTAGAGTGTCTCTGGCTTTCCAGCCATCTTCCGGTCCTGCTGCAAACGGGATAATCATATCCCTGTCGGTGGAACACGTCAGAGAGGGCACTCCGTCTGATCATGTCCACTCTCACCGTTCTTGGTCGCTTTCCTGTCGTCGTCGTCTCCATAACAACCGCAGCAGGTCAGATCAGGGAACAATGCCGCTGACGGCCTATCGGCGCCTGTGAAAACCGGAACGGATCGCCCGCATCGACAGCTTGGTTCACGAGCCGTGAATCAGGCTGCGCGGCTCAATCAGTGGTCGCTTGGTCCAACTGACCGAACCGACCGCCTTGGCTGATTTGACGACGTCAGGAATCCCAGAACATCAGGGCGTTTGAAATCGCGGCATGCTATTTACTTGCACAATAGGCCTTCCAGCCACCGAAACTCGTAATATCCTTTGCGTTCGTGAGGGCATATGGTTCGCAGAGGAACCCTGACACTGTACTGCCATCTGCCAATGTCAATTTGCCGATACCCAGTGGTGCCGGGATCGCGCCAACGAAACGACCGAACGCGGCATCGGGCAGCGCCCAGATTTCGACGTCGATCGCGGCACCGGTGCTGTCACGGATCAAACCCGGTTTCGATGGCACGGTACCTTCGAGCGCGTACAATCTGTAGGCCGCGTCCGTCGTGGTTTTGCGTAGCAAGCGTCCACCGGCATCCGTCAACTGATGGTTCAACGGCATGCCGCTGAGATGGGCGCCAACCACGGCGATGGCGATCATGCCGTTCGGGACGGCAGACGGTTCCAGCGCCGGCAGCATAGCCGCGGTGTCACGACCCATGCCGCAATTGGCGGCCTGATGCATCGCGGCGGCAAACGGGGCCAGACCATCATCACTGAAGGCGGGACCAATCAGAGTGACCCCTCCCGGCAGTCCGTCCGGGGTCAGACCTGCGGGGACAGCGATGGCGGCATAGCCCAACAGGTTCGCAAAATTGGTATAGCGGCCGAAATGACTGTTCTTGGTGACAGGATCAGCCAGCATATCGGCCACCGTATAGGTCGTGGGCGATGTCGGCAGCAACAACAGATCGACACTGTCCCAGACCGCGGCGACCTGGGCGCGCAACTCTTCCAGTCGATAGCGTCCGTTAAACGCATCAACGGCATCATAGCGGCCTGCGGCACCAATGATGCCGCCTACAGTCGGATCGAAATCGGCGGCATTGGTGGCTTGAAAACTCCCGACTGCGGCGAGCCGCTCGGCGACCCATGGTCCCTCATACAAAAGCGCCGCCGCTTCGCGGAATGGTGCGTAATCAAAGGGCACGATCGTCCCGCCAAGTCCTTCGGCCCGGGCGATGGCCTTGTCATAGAGCGTCTCGTAGGCCTTGTTGCCATAAAACTCACGCTCGGTCCCCGCCAGAACGCCGATGCGAGGCGCTGGCCTTATTCCGACCGGTTGTGCCACCCTTGTAAAGCCATCGCCCGCATCCACACCGTCCATCACGGCGCGAACGGCGATGCCGTCACCAACACATCCCGCAAAGACTGTGACCACATCAACGCTCCGGCAGGCGGGCACGACGCCAGTGTTGGGCACCAACCCCGGTGTGGGTTTGATGCCCACCAGATTGTTGAATGCGGCAGGCACGCGGCCTGAACCGGCGGTATCGGTCCCAAGCCCGAAGGTTGCAAGCCCCGACGCCACCGCGACAGCCGAACCCGAGGACGACCCGCCGGACACATACGCGGCGTTGAAAACCGACCGCGGTGCGCCATACGGTGACCGTGTTCCGTTGAGCCCGGTGGCGAACTGGTCAAGGTTCGTCTTGCCGACCATCAACGCCCCCGCCGCGCGTAGGCGCGAAATCACGGCAGCGTTCCGTGTCGGCTCATAAGCATAGGCAGGGCAACCTGCAGTCGTCGGCAGGCCGGCGACGTCGATATTGTCCTTGGCGACGTAAGGCACACCCCACAGCGGAAGATCGGGCGGACCGGTCATCAGATCATGCGCCGCTGCACGCAGGGCATCATCGGCAACCGGGGTGATGAAGATCGCGCGGTCCGTCGCGGCATGGCGGCGGGCGATGATCTCTTCGACAAGATCCAGGGGGGTGGCCCCTTTTGCATAGGCCTGACGTACCGCATCAAGGGTCAGAATTTCGGGAAACATCAGCAAGCCTCCAATATGGCGATGACTTGGCCCGTGCGGAGGGTCTTGCCCGGCGTCACACGGCATTCAAGCAATTTTCCGGCGGCAGGGGCCAGGACCCTGATTTCCATCTTCATGGATTCCACGATCGCGACCGTATCACCGGGGGCAACCGTATCGCCGATGGCGACGGTGTATTTCCACAGATTGCCCGGGATCGGGCTTTCGACGCCGATGCAGCCTGCCGCAATGTCGGACGTCGCTACCTCTGCGGCCCCGCTGTCGCTGATAAAACTGTCCAGGCCATTGGCTTTCCAGCGGGCGCGCTCTGCCTCGAACGCATATTGCTGACGGGTCTTGAATGCGGTGACGCTGTCGGCCTCTGCCGCCAGTTTCGCCTTGTGGTCGGCCCAACGAAAGCTTGTCTGCTCGATCTTGACGTCATAGCCGCCGTGCGGAAAGGCCGCGCGCGCCTCGGTCAGTTCTTCGTGCGAGACGGGAAAGAACCGGATCTGGTCAAAGAACTGCAACAACCATGGCTGCTGCGCAAAAGCCTCGGTGCGTCGCCACGTGTTCCAGACCTGGATCGTGCGCCCAAACAGCTGATAGCCTCCGGGCCCCTCCATTCCATAGATACACATATACGCGCCGCCGATCCCGACGGCATTTTCAGGCGTCCAGGTGCGGGCAGGGTTGTATTTGGTCGTCACCAACCGGTGGCGTGGATCGATCGGTGTGGCGACCGGCGCCCCAAGATAGACATCCCCCAGACCCAGGACCAGATAGCTGGCATCATGAACGATCTGACGGACCGCGTCCTCGCTTGGCAGGCCGTTGATCCGGCGGATGAATTCGATGTTTGATGGACACCATGGCGCATCAGGGCGCACAAGCTCCTGATACCGCTCCATGGCCAGCACCGCCTGGGGGTCGTTCCAGGAGAGCGGCAGGTGGATGATACGGGAAGGCACGGTGACTTCCTCGGCCGGAGGCAGTGTGCGTTCAATCTTGGTCAATGCGTCCAGCAACGTGCCACGGGCAAGTCTGGTGCTGTCATATTGGATCTGCAACGAACGGATACCCGGCGTCACGTCGATCAGGGGCAGGCCTGCGTCCTGTACAGCCTGCATCAGCAGATGCACCCGCAGGCGCAGTTCTATATCCAGCGCCATGTCGCCGTATTCGACCAGCACGTTGTCATCGCCCTGCCGGCGATAGACCACCGGGACGGGGCCGTCAGTGTCCCCACCCAGAACAGGCGATCCGGCACCGATGACGGCCGGTCCCGCGACAGGGTCGGCATCGCGGTTTTCCGGAATGAACCGAACCCGATCACCGGGGCGCAACTGACCCAACTTCCACAGATCGATATTGGCAATGACCGCGGGGCAGACAAAGCCGCCAAGGCTTGGGCCGTCGGGACCAAGAATGATCGGCATATCGCCCGTGAAATCAATCGCGCCCACGGCATAGGCGTTGTCGTGCAGGTTCGACGGGTGCAGACCTGCCTCGCCCCCGTCAGCGCGGGCCCATTTCGGCGCGGGTCCGGTCAGGCGCACACCGGTCCGGTCGGAATTGAAATGGACCTCATAGGCGGTGTCGAACAATGTGGCAATGTCATCGTCCTGAAAGAAATCGGGCGCGCCATGGGGGCCGTAGATGACGGCGATCTGCCAGTCCTGAGTCAGATCGGCGGGTTCGGGCGGCACCGCATCGCCGCATGGCATGCGCGCCAACCCCAGGACGTCACCCGTACGGAGCGTGCCGGTGGCGTGACCACCGAATTTCCCCAGGCCAAAGCACGCGCGCGAGCCCAGCACCTCTGGCGCGGCAAATCCCCCCGCCACGGCAAGATAGGCACGCTGTCCGGGGCCAGTGATCGCACCTATCGCAAGAATACCACCTGCAGGAACATCCACGACCGGACCCACGACCGCGCCGTCCAGTGTCATTGCCATCTGCGCACCCGTCAGCGCGACCTTTGCGGCTGTCGCAAAGCGCAGGGTGGGGCCGTTGACCGTCAGCTCCAGGGCCGCGGTGTCGGGGTGATTGCCCAGAACGCGGTTTGCATTGCGAAAGGACCGCGCATCCATGGGTCCTGAGGGCGGCACGCCCACATGCCACAGTCCCAGACGTCCCGGCAGTTCCTGAAGGCTTGATTGCGCGCCCGGTGCGATGACCTCGATGCATTGTGGATCGAACGCAAAGCTGTCCAGCGCAGTCGTGGCCACCTGACCAGAGGCCAGCAGCTCCGACCCGGCAATCGCACGCAGGTATCGCAGATTGGTTTCAACGCCGCCGATCCGGGTGTCGTTCAATGCCTGTTGCAGGGCCGTGATCGCGGCATCCCGGTCCGCACCATGAACGATGACCTTTGCCAGCATCGGATCATAGAACGGCGTGACATCGCTGCCGGTTTCGATCCAGCTGTCGATGCGGGCCGTGCCGGGAAAGCTGACTTCGGTCAAACGCCCGGCTGCCGGACGAAAGTTGGCGTGCGGGATCTCGGCATAGATGCGCGCCTCAAAGGCGGCGCCTCTGGGCGTCGGGGCGGTCCGTGGCAGGAACGTTTCACCAGCCGCCTGGCGGATCATCCACTCTACCAGATCGATGCCGCAGACGGTCTCGGTCACCGGATGCTCTACCTGCAGGCGCGTGTTGACCTCCAGAAAAAAGAAATCCTCGCGCAGCGGGTCATAGATGAATTCAACCGTCCCGGCAGACGCATAGGACACAGAGGCACATAAATCGACCGCCGCGCGATGCAATGCGCGGCGCACGGCATCCGAAAGGCCCGGCGCAGGCGTTTCCTCGATCACCTTCTGATTGCGACGTTGAAGCGAGCAGTCCCGTTCGCCCAAAGCGATGACATGGCCTCGTCCATCGCCAAAGACCTGGACCTCCACATGGCGGGCCTTGGACACATAGCGTTCCAGAAAGACACGCGCATCGCCAAAGCTGGCCGTGGCGGTCCGCTGCACGGCAGCAAAGGCGTCGCGTAATGACGCCTCGTCAGCGCAGAGCTGCATCCCGATGCCGCCACCGCCTGCAGTGCTTTTGAGCATGACCGGATAGCCGATATCCAATGCGGCAAGAACGGCGGCATCGACATCGGGCAGCAGGTCGGTGCCAGGCAACAACGGCACACCGGCACGGCGCGCCAGATCACGCGCTGTATGTTTCGCACCGAAATCGCGCAGATGGACGGGGTCAGGCCCGATAAAGACGATGCCCTCCTGTGCCAGCCTTTCGGCAAAACCGACGTTCTCGGACAGAAATCCATAGCCGGGATGGACCGCCTGCGCGCCGGTCTGCCTGCACGCAGCGATGACCGCATCCGCATCCAGATAGCTTTGCGCAGCCGGGGCAGGCCCTAACCGGACCGCCTCATCGGCCATCCGAACGTGACGCGCGAACCTGTCGGCGTCGGACCAAACCGCAACGCTCGCGATACCCATGCTGCGCAGCGTCTTGATGACGCGCACGGCGATTTCGCCACGATTGGCGACCAGAACCTTATTGAACATGGCTCAACCCTTGATGATGACGCGGCAGGGCGTCGGATCAAACCCGTTGCAGGGGTTGTTGATCTGCGGACAGTTGGAGATGACGCAAAGCACATCCATTTCCGCAACCAGTTCCAGATGATCTCCGGGTGCAGAGATGCCATCATCCACGGTCATCGCGCCATTGGGGCTGATCGGCACGTTCATGAAGAAATTGAGATTTGCGGTGATATCACGCTTGGTCATGCCGTGATTTGCAAGTTCCAGGATGAAGTTCTCGCGGCAGGAATGCTGGAACCGCGTGTGATGGCCGAAACGGACGGTGTTGCTCTCGCACGAACAACAGCCAGCTGAGGTGTCGTGCCGTCCGGCGCTGTCTGCGGTCACCCGCAGCATCACCCGGCCCAGATTCGACATGATCGCCGTGCCCGTGGTGACATAGGCCGCACCCTGCACGCGCAGGGTATCCTGCGAAGAGTAACGTTCGCCATGGTCATCAGCGCTGTAGAACAGGGTATCGATTGCCTGCTGTCCGTACGTGTCCTCGATCCGCAGGGTCTGACCCTTGCGAATGATGCCGGACCATGGCGCACGGGCGGGGATGTCAAAAATCTGGTCCATCATTGTGCCCCTTGCAGACGAGCATTGTTCTCGAATCCGCGCTGCGCTTCGGCGGTCGCTGTCCGGCACAGATCGTCGTCGGACACGGGCCGAGCCGTCAGGCACGTGACAGACAGGTCCGGCGGCGCTTTGCCTGACAGGGGGTCCAGCGGGTGGCGGCAGTTCGACAGCGCAATGAACAGATCCATTTCGGCGCGCAGGTCGACCCAATCGCCCGCTGCCAGCATCGCCGCACGCCACGTGAACCGGCCATGTGCATCGACGCGGACGGGTGCAAAGAGATTGAGGACCGGGGGGATGTCGCGTCGGCCCAACCCGATCTTGGCAGCGGCCAGCACCATGTTGTCGCGCGTATTGCGCCGCCTGCCGCTGTCATGGCCAGCAACGGATTCAGGGGTCGAGCCACCTGTCAGCACGTCATGCGCGCCGCTGCTATCCTCGACCAATGACAGCATGACCCGGCCCATGTCCGAAAAGACCACCCGGCCCTTGGTCAGGTCCGTCGTCCATTGCAGTTTCACCGTATCAGGCAGGCACAGACGTTCCGACGTATCGGCCAACGCCCATGCGGCAAGCGACACGGTGGACCCGTCACCGCCCGGCGCAAGGCGCAGTACCTCTCCTTTTTTGACATGCAGGGTGGTATACCAGTCGCCTGGCAAGGTTTCGGACAGGCGGTAGTTTTCGGCAATCGGCGCAGGACGCGGGCTGGGCTGGGGCAAGGTCTTTGCCTCCATCCCGTCGCGCTGAAACGCGATATATCTCTGGCGATCTGCGGCGATCTGATCGGGGGTGCGGTGGATATGCATCTAGGGCCTCACAAGCAATTCGGGTCGTCCCGCGATCATCTGATCCAGCACGGGGTCGTCCCGCAGCGCCGGCGTATCGTAAATCGTGCCACCACCGGCCACGCGCGGCGGCCAGATGGCAATGTCCTTTCCAATTTTCGCGCCATAGCGATCGGCCTCTTCGGGGCGTGTACTGGTACGCTCCAGCACGATGATCCTGGTCCCCAGGGTAAAAGCCTCGCGGAGGTCATGCGTCACCATCACCACCGTCATGGGCAGGCTGTTCCAGAGGCGTCGCATCAGGTCGTGGATGTCGGACCGGATGCCCGGATCAAGCGCGCCAAACGGCTCGTCCAGCAACAACACCCGCGGCTGCATCATCAACGCCTGCGCCAAGGCCAGCCGTTGCTGCATCCCGCCCGACAGTTGCGCGGGATATTTGGCTTCGGCACCCGCCAACCCCACATCGGCGATCATCTGGCGCGCCTGTTCCTGCAACAACCGTTTGCGGGGACCAGACAGACGGCCCCGAATGCGCGAACCCGCCATTTCCGGCCCCAGCATGACATTGCCGATCACCGTCAGATGCGGAAAGACCGAGTATCGCTGATAGACAACGCCGCGGTCCGGTCCCGGCTCTGACGGCAGCGGATCGCCATCCAGCAGTATCTGTCCCCGGGTCGGCTGTTCCTGGCCCAGAAGCATGCGCAACAATGTGGTCTTGCCACAGCCCGAGGCTCCGACAAGGGCAACAAACGACCGTGGCGTGATTTCCAGGTTGATGTTTTCCAGAACGATCTGGTCGCCGTATTCTTTCCAGACGTTCTTGATGCTCAGTTCGGTCATGTCGTGCCTTCCATCTGTGCCCAGGGGAACAGCCAGCGGCGCAGTCGCTCCAGCGTATAGTCGGCCATTGCGGCGATGAAGGTGATCCAGGCGACATAGGGAAAGATGATATCCATCGAGAGATAGCGCCTCACGAGGAAAATGCGGTAGCCGAGGCCGCTTTCAGATGAGATCGCCTCTGCTGCGATCAGGAACAAGAAGGCGGCCCCCAACTGCAGACGCAGGCTGCTGATCAGGCGCGGCAGGATCTGGGGCAGAACCACACGCCAGACAATCAACCAGCTGTTGGCAGAGAGTGTCTCTGCCTTGACGATCTGTTCCCGCGGCAGGTCCATCACCCGCTGCGACGTGTCGCGTATCATCAACGGCGCGATGCCGATCACGATCAGCGCCACCTTTGAAACCTCGCCCAGGCCAAGCATGATGAACAGGATGGGCAACAATGCCAGCGGTGGGACCATCGAAATGAAGCCTACGAAAGAGCCCAGCAAGGCGCGCATCGCCGGAAAGATGCCGATCGCCACGCCCATGACCAATGCCAAGGCCGTCGAAATGCCCAACCCCGCGCCCAACCGCTGCAGGCTGGCGGCGGTATCGGACCACAGCAGGTAATCGCCCGTCCGCCGATCAGGCGTGAAGGCCATCATGTCAATGGCGTTGGCCATGCTGGAGAATGCCGGCAGCAATTTATCCGCTGGATTGTCGGCCAGTCGTGCCGCCGACCCGATCACATAGGCGATGATCAGCAGCGCGAAAGGTGCAAGCTTCAGCGCCAGCAGCGCTGGCGGCGACAGTCTTTGATTGATCAGGCGCATGGTGGCAGGCCGGTTCACAGCGCGCCGTCAGCGGCCATCTGCATGAACTCGGTCGTAAAGCGAAACCTTACATTGTTCGGATCGCCCAGGATCGTGCCATCCGGCAGTTCAATTCCCACGGCATCACTGGATGTCGCGTTGGGCGTCAGCAACCCTTTGTCGAACAGGAATTCCCGGACAAGGTCCATCGTTTTGCCCAGATCAGGCGATGATGTGAAGGCCACGGCATCCGCAGGTTCGGCAAACAGCTGGGTCGCAGCCATCTGCGCCTCAAATCCTGCCTGATCGGTGCCGGAGACAGCACCCATTGCTGCCCGGGCCTCTGCGCCTTCCGGGGTATCGGACGCCATCAGGATGACTGTTTCATACCATATTCCCGCCAGTGCATTGCCGAAATCAGGGTTGGCGCTCAGAACGTCGGTATTGGCGACCATCAGGTCGATGATCTCACCGGGAACCATGGAGCTGTCAAAGACCGGGACTGCATCTGGCAACGCTGCGATTTCCGAGACCATCGGGTTCCAGGTGACCAGTGCGTCGACATCATCCGTCTGGAATGCTCCGACCATGTCGGGGTCAGCGGTGTTGACGACAGATACGTCCCGTTCGGACAGGCCCACTGAATCCAGCGCGCGGGCCAGCAAGTAATGCGATACCGAAAACTCCACCAGATTGACCCGCCGCCCCTCGATATCGGCAACGCTCTGGGCATCTTTCAGGAAAACGACATCATTTCCGGCCGAGAAATCGCCCACGATGACGGCGGTGGTGTCGATGCCGCCAGCGGCCGGTATCGACAAGGCGTCCATGTTCGTCACAGTCACCGCGTCATAAGCGCCGGCGGTATATTGGTTGATGGATTCGACATAGTCGTTGAACTGCGTAACGTTGATGGTGATGCCGTACTGTTCGGCCCAACGGTCCACGATGCCTGTGTCTTCGGCATAACCCCATGGCATCCAGCCGACATAAATCGACCACGCGACATTGAACTCGGTCTGCTCTTGTGCGGCCACGGGCGTTGCCAAAAGACCGGCGCCAAGAACAGCAAGTTTGGACAGCTTTGTGATGGTGGACAATGATTTCATGACAATCCCCTTCAGTATGAGTGGATTGGTCGCACAACTTCGACGCCAATCCCTTGGCTGTTCGAGGTCTCCCGGGCTTTTATCCCGCCGTGTGCCTGAAGGATCTGTCTGCCCTCCAAGTGCGGCTCTTGGTCCAGACGCATGTCACCATGCCGGAACCCTAGCCGCTTAACTCATCCCAAACCTTGACGAGCATGAGGCGGACGGCAATCGCCGAAAATAATGTCAAAGGCAGTATGTCCAGATATGCATACATTTTATGCATTCGTCGGTTGTATGCCGTTTAATAAGGCGTTCTTTGATCATGGCGTGCAGTGAACTATCGGATGACAGCGGTTTTCGCCGATTCCGGGACGAACCTCATGTGGTTCAGACATGTGTCGTGAACGGTGGTCATGCACTGACGATCACCGGGAAAACGGGACCAGCCAAACCGCGTTACTGAAAATGTGCGCGTCAATGCCGGTCTGATATGACAACGTGACAAGCAGGCTCCTGCCATGTGAGACGGACGTTGGCTGCCCCGAAGGGTGATCTGGGATGCACCGGTCCATTTCACACTGCAGATCAATGTCCTGTCGAGCCTCTGCCGCGGCAGAGGGACGGAATGATTGGCAGCATGCTGCAGACGGAGCGTCGGTTGGGCGGTGACCAGCTGCACCAACTTTTGTGCTGACGACCGACAACGCCAGTCGTTCAGATTTCGTATCGCCGCGACGATGGCCCTTTGATCATGCCGGTTGACCGCGCTGGCTTTTAGATCACAGGCGGTGGTCGACACGCAGGCATGACATTCAGGGCTTTGTGAATGGCGCATGGTGGATGTCGCAAGGGACACCGCCACTTCAAGCATGCGGGTTGTGAACTTCGCCCTTTGGCCGCGACCGGGATTGCCGGTCATGAACGGGGCGATCGACATGGTCACCAAAGGTGTGGTGACTGCTGATGGAGCCATGACAGCCGTTATTCTTATAGCGCTGTCATCGAACGGCAGGCCTTGGTTGTGTTCCTCATTCAAAAAAAATCGCCACGGTAGGAGGCCGATCGCCCTGCTTTACAGGCCAGAAACAAGCTCTCGCCACGCGCGGCACGACGACACTGTTTCCGAAGGCGTCAGACAGGATATTGCAGCCGAAACCGGGTCAGGCCGGGATGCACTGCCTGTTCTTTGATTCCACGGTTTGACGGTGCGTTCCTCTCTCAGGACAGGCGGTAAGCATTATTAGCCACGTTCGCCAATGGAAGCGGCACCAGCACGTGCGTTTTCAGAGCTGCAATGATGAGGGCGGGCCCGCCATCGGTTCGGGTGTCGATCCGAAGGGTTGCAAGCTTTGCTTGCGACGCTGAGCCGGGAGGCGGTGGCGAGGGAGTGGCAGCGACAGATAGTCGAGAACCTTAGGACCGGGTCGGGAGGCCCGCGCTCGACGAGCGTGACAGAGGCCGAGGAGGCGGCTTCGCGGCCTTCCGGTGGTATGCGCTGCTGCGGCTGGACGGCGCCTGGCTTGGCCCTATGCCACGCAGCCTTCCATCCCGCATCTGACACTCTTGGCGCTGCCATTGCGGCGGCATCGGTTCAAGCCCTGTGGCGAATGCATAGCCAGGCTGTCCGATGTGAAAGGCGACAGACCGAAGTGGCAGACGTTCACGCGCTGTCCCATCGGTTTCTTCCATATCGATATCGCGGAGATGCAGACCGCTGAGGGTAAGCTGTTTCCGTTCGTCGGCATTGACCGCACAAGCCGGTTTGCCGTGACCAAAGTGTCGGAAAGGCCGACAGGATGACGGCCTGGGGTTTTTTGCACCACCGGGTCTGGGCCATGCCAGGTCCACACCGTTCTCATGGATCGACCCATTGGACTGCCATCAGCCCCAAGGACAATGGCGAGGGGCATTCAGTTCGCCGAGCAGCCCGAAACCGCAACGCCATATCTTTCAGGCCTGTGCGCTTTGACATGATGTGTGACGCCAACGGGATCGAGCAACGCCTGATAAAGCCCAACCACTTATGGAGCTGCAAGGATTAGCAAACAGTCCGGGGCACTGTTTCCCCGAGCGACGGTCAGGTCGAGCGGATGAACCGCACCATCAAGGACGCAACGGCCAGACGCTCTCAGCAATGACCAGAACCCGCTCCACACCCACCTCGCCGACCTCATGGCCCCTTGCAACTTCGCGCGCCGGCTCAAGACAACCGGTGGCCTCGCA
The DNA here is from genome assembly GCF_045064235.1 of Paracoccus sp. Ld10. Classification (NCBI taxonomy): domain Bacteria; kingdom Pseudomonadati; phylum Pseudomonadota; class Alphaproteobacteria; order Rhodobacterales; family Paracoccaceae; genus Paracoccus; species Paracoccus sp. Ld10. The sequence continues at coordinate 81,668 of NZ_JBISHD010000004.1, forward strand.
CCTTGCGAATACATCTGCAAGATCTGGACAACCGAGCCAAGCAGATCCATCCAAAATCCGATCCACCAGATGTCGGGACAAAACACCGTGGACGGAGCGGGGGGCGGGCAGCGCCGCCGTCCTGATGGAAACCCGGCAGGCGCAGAGCGCCCGGAGCGCCACCTCGTTCCAGGACGGACCCGGGGGCCGACGGCCGGTGCGATCTCCCGTGGCAGATTCGACCCTTGCATTCAGGAGTTACGATGCCATTTGCCGCGACAGAACCGATGCTGCGGACGCAGGCATCCGTGGAGCAGGAACCTGCAAGGTTGGGGCGTCCTGTCCGTCTGCTGGCGCAGGATGATCCTGTCTGTCACCGTCTGATGCGCGCGCCGACCTGCCGTTCAGCGGTTGATGATCCCTTCGGGTGCACATCGTCGAGGAATGCAGGGCCATGGGTCGGCCTCACCCCTGCGCGCAACCGGTCGGGCGAGCGTGACGTATCCGGCGCGATCATCCGGGCCCGCCCGCCGACCACGGACCAAGGACCAAGGCATGCACCCGAACGATCTCGGACAAAGGCTGCGGCGCAGGGCAGAACGGCCGAAATAGCCGAAACCGCGACATGGCGGCCCGCCGCGCATCCGCAAAACCGCCCGACTGAAAAGGCCACGTTGCCAGAGGCGTAAGGCTGGAATTCGATTGTCGAATGCAATGGCTTGGACCTGGCCCTTGAGGGCTGATGTCCCCATGCGCGCTTGCGGGAAAACAGAAGGAAGGGCTTGCCAAATCCTTCTGACGGACCCACGGTCGCACGGCGTCGTGAACGCATCGAGTGGTGGCCGGGCCCCTCTGACGAAAGTGGCGGCGCTTTCGTGATGTCGGCACCCGATTTCAAATCCACCGCCTGGACTATTTCCTCATGACACAGGACACATTTTCCACCGCGCAGAAACGCCCGGTCCTTTCCTATCTGAAATGGGCGATCATCGTCACGTTCCTGGGCCTGGTTCTGGGCGCGGTGCTGGGGTGGCAGACGACCGGCACGCTTGGGGGCATGCTGTCGATTCTTTTCATCGTCACGGTGCTGGCGGTGCTGGAGATCTCGTTGTCCTTTGACAACGCCATCGTGAATGCCAACAAACTCAAGGACATGCAGCCGGTCTGGCAGCGCCGCTTTCTGACCTGGGGCATCCTGATCGCCGTCTTCGGCATGCGGATCGTGTTTCCGCTGTTGATCGTGGTGGTCGCGGCGGGCATCGGCCCGTGGCAGGCTCTGGTCCTGGCCGCCAGCCAGCCCGACGAATACGCCCGGATCATGCATGACGCGCATCTGCCCATCGCCGCCTTTGGGGGCACGTTCCTGATGATGGTCGGTCTCAGCTTTTTCTTTGACCACGAAAAGGACGTGCATTGGGTCGGATGGATCGAACAGCACATGGCCAAGTATGCCACCATCCGTGGCGTCGAAGTCGCGGTCGTATTGCTGTTCGTGTTGGGTTTTTCGCACCTGCTGGAGGGTGTGGAACGCACCACGTTCTTCAGTGCGGCGATCTGGGGCCTGATGACCTTTCTGCTGGTCGAAGTGCTGGGGGGATTGCTGGACAGCAGCCAGGAAGTCCTGCAAGGCGCCGCAAAGGGCGGTCTGGGTGCGTTCCTGTACCTGGAGGTCCTGGACGCGTCCTTCAGCTTTGACGGCGTGATCGGTGCCTTTGCGCTCAGCCAGAACCTGTTCGTCATCGCGATCGGTCTGGGCATCGGCGCGATGTATGTCCGGTCGATGACCATCATGCTGGTCGAGAACAGCACCCTGTCGGAATACCGGTATCTGGAACATGGTGCCTTTTACGCGATCATCGCGCTGTCGGTGGTCATGTTCGCACAGGCCCTGATCCACATCCCGGAGGTCATCACCGGACTGGGCGGCGCGACGTTGATCGGTATCTCGCTGTGGTCGTCGATCCGCTTCAACCGGAACAATCCGCAGGCCGCAATACACTGAAGAACACGTTTTGCGGCCGCGATCATCGCGGCCGCAGGATCGGCCAGTGTGGCTGTTTCACCACGGACAGGCATCGCGGCTTTCATCATCCGGCAACCACCGGGGCGTGGTGTTCGGCGCATCATCGCGCCGAACGTCAGAACGGGAACCTTCAGGGCGGACCATGCAGCCTGATGCGTTGACTTTTGTCGTCGAAAAGAACAAAACAGGAACTTATACCCTTGTTCCGGTCATCCCATGCCTGCCTCCTCTGCCACCCTTTCCGCGCTTCGTCGCCGTATCTGCCACCTGGAAGGCACGATGCAGGCCCATGCCGTATTGCCCTTCGGACTGGCGGATCTGGACCGCAGGCTGCCGCAGGGCGGGCTGGCCCTTGGCTGCCTGCACGAGGTTGCGGGCAGTGGCGCGGGAACCGATGACGGGGCCGCCGCCGCGTGTTTTGCTGCCGGGATCGCAGCGCGCCTGCCGGGGCAGGTCCTGTGGTGCGTGACGCGGGCAGACCTGTTCGCACCCGGCCTGGCACAGTCCGGGCTCTCTCCCGACCGGGTCATCCATGTCGATGCCGGGGACGAAACGTCCGTTCTGGCCTGCATGGAGGAAGGGTTGCGCCATGGCGGCCTTGCCGCCGTGGTGGCCGAGATCGGGCGCCTGTCTATGACCGCCTCGCGCAGGCTGCATCTGGCGGCCAAGAATACCGGCACCACGGGCATCGCGCTGCGTCGTTGGCGTTGGTTGGCCGATGCTGACGATTTCGGCCAGCCCACTGCGGCGATGACGCGTTGGCGCGTGTCGGAACGCCCCTCGGCCGCATTGCCGGTGCCGGGGCTGGGCCGCCCGCTGTGGCTGGTCGAGCTGATGCGCGCACGTGCGGGCGAAACCTTCGATCTGGAAGTGGAGGCATGCGATGGCACGGGTCATCTCGGTCTGCCTGCCGATGTGGCCGATCGACCGGCTGCGGCGGGTGGACGATACGCCTTCGGATAGCGCGCCGCTGATCCTGTCGGGCCGGGCGGGCAGCCGCCGCGTCGTCACGGCCGCGTGCGACGGCGCGTTGGCGCTTGGCCTGCGGCCGGGCATGCCGATCGGCAAGGCGCAGGCGATGGTGCCGGACCTGCGCATCGAACCAGCGGACCCGGATGCGGATATGGCTGCGCTGGAACGGCTTGCGCTGTGGCTGATGCAGCGTTTCGCGCCTATCGTCGCGGTCGATCCCCCCGACGGGGTGGTGATCGACGCGACCGGCACCGACCATCTGCATGGCGGAGAGGACGCGATGCTGCAGGCGATCATGGGTCGGTTGACCCTGTCGGGCATCGTCGCGCGGCTGGCCATGGCCGACACCTGGGGTGCGGCCCATGCGTTGGCCCGCCATGGTGCGGCGCTGTCCATTGTCGCGCCGGACGATACGCGGTCGGCGTTGGCACCGCTGTCCCTGTCTTCGCTGCGCCTGCCCCCCGCTACGGTCGGCGGGCTGCAGGATCTGGGATTGGTGACCATTGGCGATCTGGTCGCGGTTCCCCGCGCGCCGCTGACCCGCCGGTTCGGGCCGCAGGTGATGCGCCGTCTGGACCAGGCCCTGGGCACCATGGGCGAACCCATAGATCCGCTGCGCCCGGCTGACCTGGTCACTGCGCGGCGCGTCTTTGCCGAACCGATCGGCGCGGCCGAGACCATCGCCCGCCAGATCGACATGCTGGTCCGCGACCTGTGCCGCCAGTTGGAGGCACAGGGCCTGGGCGCGCGGCGGCTGGACCTGATTTGCTGGCGTGTGGACAGCCGTGCCCAACCCGTCCGCGTGGGCCTGGCTGCACCGCTGCGCGATCCGGCCCGTCTGGTTCGGCTGTTGTGCGACAGGATCCCCACCATCGACCCGGGCTTTGGGATCGAGATCATGTCCCTGACCGCCACCCTTGCCGAACCCCTGGCGCCGCGCCAGACCGCCAGCCTGCTGGAACCCGCGGCCCCCGACATGTCCAGCCTGATCGACAGCCTGACGAACCGCGTCGGCGCGCGGGCCGTCTATCGTCTGGCGCCGGTGGCCAGCGACGTTCCCGAACGCTCGGTCGTCCGCGTGGCGCCGCTGAGCGTGATTGCCGAGGGCTGGCCCGACCACTGGCCGCGCCCCGCGCGCCTGCTGGCGCGGCCCGAACCGATCGATACCATGGCTCTGCTGCCCGACCAGCCGCCCCGCTGGATCGTCTGGCGCGGCACCCGTCATGACGTCGAAGGCGCTGACGGACCGGAACGCATCTTTGGCGAATGGTGGAAACGCGACGCCGAAACCCGCGCCGTGCGCGATTATTTCCGCATAGAGGATCAGGCGGGCCGACGGTTCTGGATCTTTCGCCAAGGTGACGGAGAGGACGTGACGACGGGTTCCCACAACTGGTTCCTGCACGGGGTCTTTGGATGAGCTATGTCGAACTGCAGGTGACGTCGCATTTTTCGTTCCTGCGCGGCGCATCCTCCGCGCAGCAGCTGTTCGCCACTGCGGCACTGATGGGCATGCGGGCGCTGGCCGTCACGGATCGCAACAGCCTGGCCGGCATCGTCCGCGCGTTCGAGGCGTCCAACGATACGGGCGTCCGGCTGATCGTCGGGTGTCGTCTGGACCTGCGCTGCGGCATGTCGGTGCTGGTCTATCCGATGGACCGCGCCGGCTATGGCCGGCTGTGCCGCCTGTTGTCCCTGGGCAAGGCGCGGGCGGGCAAGGGGGCGTGCCATCTGGACTGGGCCGATGTGGCGGACCACGCCCGGGGGCTGCTGGCGGTGCTGGTCCCTGACATGGCCGATGACGACTGCGCCCTGCGCCTGCGCCGGATGCGCGACGTGTTTGGCGATCGTGCCTATCTGGGCCTGACCCTGCGGCGGCGGCCCAATGACCCGTTGCGCCTGCACCAGCTGTCCGCGATGGCCGCGCGGACGGGGGTGCCGACGGTCGTCACCAACGACGTGCTGTTCCACGCCCATGACTGTCGCATCCTTCAGGACGTGATGACGGCGATCCGCCACAATACGACCGTCGATGCCCTGGGCTTTCGCCGCGAACGCCATGCCGACCGCCACCTGAAGACCCCGGCAGAGATGGCCCGCCTGTTCGCCCGCTATCCCGATGCGCTGGCCCGCACCGCCGACATCGCCGACCGCTGTCGCTTTTCGCTGAAAGAGCTGCGCTATCAGTACCCAGAAGAACGACCCGACCCCTCGGTCAGCCCACAACAGACGCTGGAGACGCTGACCTGGCAGGGCGCGGCCAACCGCTATCCGGGGGGGACCCCGCCCACGGTCGCGGCCACCCTGCGCCACGAACTGGCCCTGATCGCCAAGCTGGAATACGCGCCCTATTTCCTGACCGTGAACAACATCGTCCGCCATGCCCGGGGGCAGGGAATCCTGTGTCAGGGGCGGGGGTCGGCAGCCAATTCCGCCGTCTGCTATGTGCTGGGCATCACCGCAATCGATCCCCAGGGCGGCAACCTGCTGTTCGAACGCTTCATCAGCGAGGAACGCCACGAGCCGCCCGACATCGACGTCGATTTCGAACATGAGCGGCGCGAAGAGGTGATCCAGTGGATCTATCGCACCTATGGCCGCGACCGTGCTGCACTGACGGCCGTGGTCGTCCGTTATCGCACCAAGGGCGCGTTGCGCGACGTGGGCAAGGCCTTGGGCCTGCCCGAGGACGTGATCCGCGCCATCTCGGGCCAGATCTGGGCCTGGTCCGAGGAGGGCGTGCCCGAAACCCTGCTGCGCGCGCTGAACCTGAACCCCGCCGACCGCCGCCTGCGGCTGACGCTGGAACTGGCGGCGCAGTTGCGCGGCACGCCCCGGCACCTGTCCCAGCATCCCGGCGGCTTTGTGCTGACCCAGGACCGCCTGGACGAACTGGTCCCGATCGAACCGGCCGCGATGCAGGATCGACAGATCATCGAATGGGACAAGGACGACATCGACGCGCTGATGTTCATGAAGCTGGATGTGCTGGCCCTGGGCATGCTGACCTGTATCGCCCGTTGTTTCGACCTGCTGGACCGGCACAAGGGCCTGCGTATGGACCTGGCCGCGATCCCCGCCGATGATACGGCGACCTTCGATATGATCTGCCGCGCGGACACGCTTGGCACCTTCCAGATCGAAAGCAGGGCGCAGATGTCGATGCTGCCACGGCTCAGGCCGCGCAGCATCGCGGACCTGACCATCCAGGTGGCTATCGTCCGACCCGGCCCGATCCAGGGCGACATGGTCCACCCCTATCTACGCCGCCGGGCGGGGCTGGAGGCGGTGGTCTATCCCAAGCCGGAACTGGAACGGGTGCTGGGCCGCACCTATGGCGTGCCATTGTTTCAGGAACAGGCGATGCGCATCGCCATCGAATGCGCGGGTTTTACCCCTGGCCAGGCGGACATGCTGCGCAAGTCGATGGCGACGTTCAAACTGACCGGCGGCGTGTCCGCCTTTCGCGACCGCGTCGTCGAGGGGATGACCGCCAACGGCTATGACCCCGAATTTTCGGAAAAGATCTTTCGCCAGCTGGAGGGATTCGGCAGCTATGGTTTCCCCGAAAGCCACGCTGCCAGCTTTGCGCTGATCGCCTATGCCTCGGCCTGGTTGAAATGCTGGCATCCCGACGTGTTCTGCGCGGCCCTGCTGAACAGCCAGCCGATGGGGTTCTATGCCACCGCCCAGATCGTGCGCGACGCCCGCGACCATGGCGTCCGGGTCCACCCCGTCTGCATCGCGGTGTCGGATTGGGACTGTACGCTGGAACCGGCGGGGCAGGGGTTCGCCGTGCGGTTGGGCCTGCGCATGGTCAAGGGGTTGGCCGAAACCCATGCCCGCGCCATTGTTGCCGCCCAGCCCGCCGCCACGGCCCAGGACCTGTGCCGCCGTGCGGGCGTACCCGCCGCCGCCCTGACCCGCATCGCCGAGGCCGACGGCTTTCGCCCGACCTATGGACTGGCGCGGCGCGAGGCGCTGTGGGTCATTCGCGGCCATCAGCCGGACCTGCCCCTGTTCGCCGCCATTCCTGCCCCCGAACCGTCCGTCACCCTGTCCCCCATGCCCGCCGGCCGCGAGGTGGTCGAGGATTACGCCCATACGGGCGTCACCCTGCGGCAACACCCGCTGTCCTTTCTGCGCGACAGCCTGACCCGCCGCCGCATCCGCCCCTGCGCCGAGGCAATGGCCAGTCCCGACCGTCGCTGGATCCATGTTGCGGGGCTGGTTCTGGTCCGCCAGCGCCCCGGATCGGCCAAGGGCGTGATGTTCATCACGCTAGAGGATGAAAGCGGCATCGCCAACCTTGTCCTGTGGCCCAAGGTCTTTGATCGGCACCGCCGCATCGTCTTGGGCGCGGGCATGATCGGGGTCGAGGGCCGTGTCCAGCGCGCCGGAGAGGTGGTCCACCTTGTCGCCCACCGCCTGACCGACATGTCGGCAGAGCTTGCATCCGTCGGCCGTCAGGGTGCGTTTCCCCTGCCGCACGGGCGCGGCGACGAATTTCACCGCGGCGCACCGCCCCCCGACCCGCGCAGCCAAACCCCAAAGGCCCGGCAGATTTATATTCGTGATCTGCCCCGTGACGGCATCAGCGTGAAAACCCGCGATTTCCGCTGACGGCAAGGCGATTGCAGGGCATCAGTATTTCTATATAACATGAAGTATGGAAAAGAATCAGACACTGGATGTCCTGTCCGCCCTTGCCCATGATATCCGATTGGACGTTTTTCGACGATTGGTGCAGGTCGGGCCCGTCGGCATGGCGGCCGGCGACATCGCCACGCACCTGAACATCCGCCCCAACACGCTGTCGAACAATCTGACCATTCTGACGGCGGCCGGTCTGATCCGCCCGGTCCGCGAGGGACGCTCTATCCGCTATTTCGCGCGGATGGACACGATGGGTGGCCTGCTGGGCTTTCTGCTGCAGGATTGCTGCGGGGGGCGGCCTGATCTGTGCCAGCCCGTGCTGGACCAAATCATCTGTGCGTGCGGGCCCGCGCCCGCCGTGACCCCCGCGCCCGCCATGGCCAAGGACACCGTTGCATGACCGATATTTCCCCCGGCCCATCCAGCCCCCTTGGGGTGTTCGAACGCTGGCTGACCCTGTGGGTCGCCCTGGCCATGATCGCGGGGCTGGCCCTTGGCGCCCTGGCGCCCGGCGCGGTGCAGGCCATCGCCGCGGCCGAGGTCGCGTCGATCAACCTGGTCGTGGCGGTGCTGATCTGGGCGATGGTCTATCCTATGATGGTCAGCGTCGATTTCGGCGCCATCGGCGGCGTCGCACGCCAGCCCAGGGGGTTGCTGATCACGCTGGTGGTGAACTGGCTGATCAAGCCGTTCAGCATGGCGCTGCTGGCGGTTCTGTTCTTCGACCACGTGTTCGCCCCCTGGATCGCGCCCGAAGATGCGCAGCAATATATCGCCGGGCTGATCCTGCTGGGTGCGGCGCCCTGCACCGCGATGGTCTTTGTCTGGTCGCAGCTGACGCGCGGGGACGCGACCTATACGCTGGTCCAGGTGTCGGTGAACGACCTGATCATGGTGGTGGCCTTTGCGCCGATCGTGGCGCTGCTGCTGGGTGTGACCGACATCGCGGTGCCGTGGCAGACGCTGGTGCTGGCGACGGTGCTGTATGTCGTGCTGCCGCTGGCGGCGGGCCTGCTGACGCGCCGCATCCTGCGTGACCCCGCGCGGATCGCGGCGTTTTCCGCGCGGGTCAAGCCGTGGTCGGTCCTGGGGCTGATCGCGACGGTGGCGATCCTGTTCGGGCTGCAGGGCCGGACCATCCTGGACCGCCCCGCCGTCATCGCGCTGATCGCCGTGCCGATCCTGATCCAAAGCTATCTGATGTTTGCCATCGGCTATGGCGCGGCATGGCTGATGCGCGTGCCGCATCGCATCGCGGCCCCTTGTGCCATGATCGGCACGTCGAACTTTTTCGAACTGGCGGTGGCGGTGGCGATCAGCCTGTTCGGCCTGAACTCGGGCGCGGCGCTGGCTACAGTCGTGGGCGTGCTGGTCGAGGTGCCGGTCATGCTGACCCTTGTGGCATTCGCCAACCGCACGCGGGGGCGGTTCCCCGACACCCCGCCGGTCAGCGACGACCATGCCCCGAAAGGACCCGTGCAATGACCCAACCCAAGAACCTGCACCCCGACGGCTTTCGTCCGGTCCGGGCCGCCGATCTGGTGCCCGCCACGCACAGCACGCATCCGCCGCGCATTCTGATGCTGTACGGTTCCCTGCGCCCGCGCAGCTTTTCCCGCCTTGTGACAGAGGAGGCCGCCCGCATCCTGACCGCCCTGGGGGCCGAACCACGGTTCTTTGATCCCCGTGGCCTGCCTTTGCCGGATGCGACAGAGGCGGACCACCCCAAGGTCGCCGAACTGCGCGACCTGGTCGGCTGGTCCGAGGGCATGTCCTGGTGTTCGCCTGAACGCCATGGCGCAATGACCGGGGTGATCAAGACCCAGCTTGACTGGATCCCGCTGTCCCTGGGCGGCGTGCGCCCGACGCAGGGCAAGACCCTGGCCGTGATGCAGGTCTGCGGCGGCAGCCAAAGCTTCAACACTGTGAATCAGTTGCGTATTCTGGGCCGCTGGATGCGGATGCTGACGATCCCGAACCAGTCGTCGGTTGCCAAGGCATGGGACGAATTCGACGACGATGACCGGATGAAGCCGTCGCCGTACTACGACCGTATCGTCGACGTGATGGAGGAGCTGGTGCGTTTCACCGTGCTGACCCGCGATATCCGCGACCATCTGGTCGACCGCTATTCGGAACGGGTCGAAAGCCATGATGCGTTGTCGCAACGCGTGAACCAACGGCAGGCCGTCTGATACCACGCATCCGTGACTGCGTTTTTCGGGCCGGGACAGGCCGACAGGCAACGGCACACAAATCATCGGTGGCCGTGGTTCCAGCCGCCCACGCACAGGGACCGCACCATTGCGCAGACTGACAGCCCGGCAGGGGACTGATCTGTCCATGAACCGCGCCGCCGTACCAGATCACAGCATCGGATCGCCACCCCGCCAGCCATGTCATCTGCTGCGCCGATCGGGCCCGTGACCAACAGCGCCGATGGCAGCAAGGCCCGATAGGTTGAACCCAAACCAATCCAGCAATCATGATATTCTACGGATCACGAAAACGGCCATTGCATTAAACGATCCGGGTTTCATGCTGCTGACCGGATTGCATGACGTCGATTTGCTGTACGCAGACCACTACCCGCAGAAGGCCGACCAGGACCATGTGCGGGCGACGGTGGATTACAGTGCACATTCATGGCCGGGGACGGGCGCGGGCCTGCCTGTGTTTGGCTTGCGATAGGAGTATAGGGGCCTCCAGGCGCATGAGTTGGCGCATACACGTGTTTTTCGCGGCGCAATCGTTGCTCTGCAGGTGCCATGTCATCTGTCGAACACCCAAGCGCGGCGAGTTAAGATCTAATCCCGGTCTGTCTTGCCCTCGGGCGCATCGGACAACGACAACCGAAGACCCTGTCGCAGGTCGCCGGACAGACCGCGCAAAACCGCTTCGGAACGATGGAAATACGGGGTGTAGGGGGCTTGGTATCGGGTGGCGAGGCTCTCGATTTTACCGGTATTGCCGCATCACGGGCACAGGCCGTCGTACGGCACAAACCACCAGCGCGTGCACAAGGTCAACAAGGTCAGATGCCTGCCGTCGACACGACCTGACGGTGCCCTCAATGATATGAACACGAGTGGCTGCGGCGACCATGCGGCACGGAGATGCTCAAAACAGTGGGGTCGCGGCTGTAGACGTGACAGCGCGCCTAAGGCCGGACGGATAGAGTTAAAAAGCATCGGCATGGTCACAGGCGCTTTTGACGATACGGATCGTTGATCCATCACTGTTCGGACTGCGCAGTCGGTAAATGCCGGAGGCGCACGCTGACCAGACAGCAGCGCATTATATTGATAATCTTGATTATGTCACTGAAAGATGTTTACGCGAGGTCGGAGGCCAGCGACCGGATCATGGCCATGATCCGGTCCAGCGCGGCGCCAGGCCGATGCCCGCGGGGCGTGATCGACCATAACTCAAGGTACCGGCGTTCCGGCAGCACGGCGATCCGCAAGCGCTCCGCGTCGGGGAAGGCGGCAAGACCGCTACGCGGCAGCAGCGTATAGCCGACGCCTTGCGCCACCGGTGCAGGGATCTGGCCGATCTGGTTCACACGGGTGCGCACGTGCAGCCTGTCTGCCCCGGTGTAATCGTCCGGAAAATTGCGCGCGATCAGGTTGTCCGCATGGCGATGACAGTCCGGGTGATCGACCAGCCCAAGCGCCTCCAGATCAGTGAAGCTGACCTTGCCGGTGCAATTTGACGGAACCACCAGGCACAGCTCTTCCTGGCCGATCCGGTCGGCGGCGATGCGCGGGTGGCGTGGGTCGCGTCATGTTCAGCCGCTGCGCTGCGCGGGTGAAATGCCCCTCCTCGGCAAGGACGGCAAAGGTTTCGATCCAGGTGGCGTTGAGCATTTATGATAACGTCATGTTTTAGTTTATATTCTACATGATAATTTAACATGTCGCCCGTGCCTCTCTAGATCGAATGGACCAGACACAGGAGATGACCATGACCCCTACCCCCCGCACCTTTTCCCATATTGGCCTGTCCGTCCCGGACGTGGACGCAGCCGTTGCCTTTTATTCCGACGTTCTTGGTTTCTACGTCCTGATGCAGCCCAGCACCGTGACCGAGGATGACAGTGCCATCGGCGTGATGTGCACCGACGTTTTCGGCCCGGGCTGGGACCGGCTGCGCATCGCCCACCTGTCCACCGGCGACGGGATCGGGATCGAGCTGTTCGAATTCGCAGGCAACCACGCGGCTGACGACAATTTCGCATTTCGCCGCCACGGGACGTTCCATTTCGCGATTCAGGATCCCGATCTGGAAGGTCTGCTGGCCCGCATCATCGCCGCGGGCGGCAAGCAGCGGATGCCGGTGCGCGAATACTTTCCCGGCGAAAAGCCGTATCGGATGGTCTATGTCGAGGATCCGTTCGGCAACGTGTTCGAACTGTACAGCCACAGCTATGAACTGACCTATTCCGCGGGCGCCTATTCCTGATCGCTCAGGCGCCCTGCTCCTCGCGCGGCTGGCAAAAGGCCGCGTACAGGGCCTGCATCAGCACCTCCAGGTCGGGGTCGCTGATGCGGTAATGAATTGTCTGCCCCTCGCGGCGGGTGGCGACCATTCCGGCGTCGCGCAGGCGGGCAAGGTGCTGGCTCAGCGCCGATTGGCCCAGCCCCACCGCTGCCTGCAGGGCCCCGACCGGACGCTCGCCCTTGGCCAGTTCGCACAGGATCAGCAGGCGTTTTGCATTGGCGACCAGCGCCAACCGCGCGGCCACGTGATCGGCCATGTCCTGCAGCGCCACGACGGATGGATCGGGAAAATCGTCCAATATATTAGCTTTGCCTTATTTAGAGGAATCGAATATACACCCTAGCAGAAGCGCTTGTGGGCGCAATCCCCGTGGACAGGACAGGTGATCATGCTGACGGACACGACCTTTACGCCCTGGGCCTCGCTTGGCGGCGGCATCCTGATCGGGATCAGCGCGGTGATGGTGATGGGCCTGTTCGGCCGCATCGCGGGCATTGCCGGCATCACACAAGGCGCGTTGGCCCTGCCCGGTGCGGCGGGCGACCGCGATTGGCGGATCGCCTTTGCCATCGGCCTGATGGCCGCGCCGCTGGCGATCCTGGCCGTCGGGGGCACGATCGTGCAGACCGTGCCGGGCAATCTGGTCCTGATGATCGTCGCGGGCCTCTTGGTCGGAACAGGGACCGCGCTTGGATCGGGCTGTACCTCAGGGCATGGGGTCTGCGGGCTGGCGCGGCTGTCGGGACGGTCGATGGCGGCGGTCGCGACCTTCATGGCGGCGGGCTTTGTGACTGTGTTTGTGCTGCGCCATCTGATCGGGGGGCTGTGATGCGGGTCTTGTGGGGGTTTCTGTCCGGGCTGGTCTTTGGCCTTGGGCTGATCGTGTCGGGCATGGCCGATCCGGCCAAGGTGCAGAACTTTCTGGACCTTGCCGGGGCGTGGGACCCCAGCCTGGCCTTCGTGATGGGCGGTGCAACCGTGACCACGTATATCGGCTATCGGCTGGTCTGGCGTCGGGCGGCGCCGGTGCTGAACCCGACCTTTGACGTACCGACCAACCGCCGGATCGACCGACCGCTGCTGACCGGTGCCACCTTGTTCGGCGCAGGATGGGGCATCGGTGGGTTCTGCCCGGGGCCGGCCCTGACCGCCCTGCCCCTACTGGCGCCGGGGACGCTGGTCTTTGTTCCCGCGATGATCCTGGGCCTGTGGGTCGGCGCCCGCCTGAAATCCGCACCCGTCATGAGGACACCCGCATGAGCCTGCTGAAAGAACCCGTCATCCGCCATTCCCCGTCCACCGGCGCGAACAGCCCGGATGTCTGGGGCATCTATGAACCCGATACCGGGTCGATCCAGTATGTCTGCGCGGACCCCGCCACGAAACAGGCGGCGTTGATCGACGTGGTCTGGAACCTGGACCCCAAGCATTACCGCTTTTCGACCGACAGCATGGACCGGGTGCTGGCGTTGGTGGCCGAACAGGGGCTGTCGGTGGCCTGGGTGCTGGACACCCACCCCCATGCCGACCACGTCATGGCGTCGGCCCAACTGGGACGACGGACGGGTGCGCCCACCGCCATCGGCGACAAGGTCGGGGACATCGCGCGCATCTGGGCAGAGCTGTACAACCTGCCCCACGCATTCGATCCCGCCCGCGATTTCGACCGTCTGCTGGCCCCCGGACAGACGATCGCCCTGGGCGATCTGTCCATCCGGGTGATGCTGTCACCGGGGCACACGCTAGGGTCGGTGACCTATGTCTGCGGCGATGCGGCCTTTACGCATGACACGCTGATGCAACCCGATGTCGGCACGGCGCGTGCCGATTTTCCGGGCGGCGACAGCGGCCAGCTGTGGACGTCGATCCAGGAGATCCTGTCCCTGCCGGACGACACGCGCCTGTTCGTGGGCCACGACTATGGCACCGACGACCGGGACGAGCCGCAATGGGAGGCGACCGTGGCCCACCACCGCGCCACCAACCGCCACGTCCGCGACGGCACCCGGCGCGAGGACTGGATCGCCCTGCGCGATGCCCGCGACGCGACGCTGCCCCTGCCCGACCGGATCATGGCGGCGCTGCAGATCAACCTGCGCGGTGGCCGCCTGCCCCCGGCAGAGGATGACGGCCACCATTACCTCAAGGTACCCGTCGACCGGTTCTGACGCCGTCAGGCGGCGCGGGTCCGCAGCGCGTCCCATGCATCATATTGCGACAGGAACACCTGACCCGTCAGTTGATGCAGGAAATCGCACGTCTTCAGGCGGTCCATCACCGGGCCCTTGACCTCGGACAGGTGCAGGGTCACGCCCATGTCCGACAGGCGATGGGCAATCGCCTCCAGGCTGTCCAGCGCGCTGAGGTCGATGTCGCTGATCGCCGAACACATCAGCACCACGTGGCGCACCACGCAATCGGGGGTGACGCGGTCGGCGACGTAATCCTCCAGAAAGCGGGCATTGGCGAAATACAGGCTTTCGTCGATGCGCAGCGTCACGATGGCGGGATCGGTCAGCACGTCGTGGCGCAGGATGTTGCGGAAATGCTGGGTTCCGGGGACCAGCCCGACCTCGGCCACGTGCGGGCGCGATGATTTGCGCAGGTGCAGGCCGATGGAGAGGATGACCCCGGCCGATATGCCGGCCTCTACCCCCACGCCCAGGGTCAGCAGGATCGTGGCGGCCACGGCCATGAAATCGGCGCGCGAAAACGCCCAGGCCCTGCGCAGGATCGTGATATCGACCAACGACAGCACCGCCACGATGATCGTCGCGGCAAGGGTGGCGATGGGTAGGTGATAAATTAGCGGTGTCAGCGCCACGGCGGCAATGCCCAGCCCGATGGCGGTAAAGGCGCCCGCCGCCGCGGTGGCCGCGCCCGCGTCGAAATTGACGACCGACCGCGCGAAACCGCCCGTCACCGGCATGCCCCCGGTAAAGGCCGCGCCAAGGTTTGCCGCGCCCAGCCCGATCAGCTCCTGGTCGGGATCGATGCGTTGGCGTTTCCGGGCCGCCAGCGTCTGCGCGACCGACACCGATTCCACGAACCCGATGACAGAGATCAGCGCCGCCGGCACCAGCAGCATGCCGATCAGGTCGCCCGACAGCGGCGGCAAGGTCAGCGGCGGCAGGCCCTGCGGCACCGCGCCCACGATGCGCACCCCCATGTCGCCCAGACCCAGCCCCCGGACCACCAGCGTGCTGACCACAACGGCCAGCACCGGCCCTGCCTTGGTCGCGATGTCGGCGGCGCGCGCGCCCAACCCCATGCCGCGCAGCAGCGGCCGCAGCCCGCGGCGCACCCAGAACAGAAAGGCCGTCGCCGTCACCCCGATGGCCAGCGTGACCGGGTTGACCTGCGGCAGCCCCCGGATCAGCGATGTGACCATCTGCGGCAGGGTATGTCCCCCGGCGGCAATACCCATCACATGGCCCAGCTGGCTGGTCGCGATCAGAATGCCCGACGCGGTGATGAACCCCGCGATCACCGGATGCGACAGGAAATTCGCCAGAAATCCCAGCCTCAGCACGCCCATCGCCAACAGGATCGCGCCCGACAGCCCGGCCAGCGTCAGCGCCGCCGCCGCATAACCCATCGTACCCTGTTCCGCGATGCTGCCGATCGCCGCCGCCGTCATCAGCGACACGACCGCGACCGGCCCCACGGCCAGCGCCCGGCTGGTCCCGAACACCGCATAGAGGATGATCGGCGCGATCGATGCGTACAGCCCCGCCTCGGGTGGCAACCCTGCCAGCAGGGCATAGGCCAGCGATTGCGGGATCAGCATGATCGTCACGATCACCGCGGCCAGCAGATCGTCCGACAGGGTCTGTTGGTCGTAACGGCGACCCCAGGTCAGGATCGGGAAATAGTCGCGGATGGGTTTCACATGCGGGTCCGTTGTCTTGTGGGCCCATGCGGGATCAGACGATGCGCCGCGTCCGTGGACCTGCGGCACGATGCATCCCTTTGGTCGCCATGCCAAGCCGTTTGGCCTGAAACGGCCGACGCGTGGTCGACAAGATTGATGCAGTCACATGACGGCCCGACGGTCATTCGCGCCGGTTCGGGCAATGGGGAATGCCGGACACAGGCCCCTGCCACCGTCCGTCGGCTGCCCCACAATGACCGCGGATGTGCCCTAGCGGTGTCCGATCCAGCCGCGGTCGTCGGTAAAGGCGCGCCCCGCCGCCAGCCGGACCGGGCCGTAATCCGCCGGATAGGCGGCCACCGGGCCAAGGGGCCTGTCCGACGCCGCCAGCAGGACGTTGGCCCGTCCGCGGGCGCTGACCGGGCCCTGGATCGCCTCGACATGGGGGTACAGGTCGCGCAGGATGGCATGGATGCCACGCGCCAGCGCCCCGTCCGGTTCGTCGATCAGGTTCACATAGACCGGGCCGTCCACGATCCGGCGCAGGTGGGCATAGGTCTCGTGCGTTGCCAGATGCGCGGGCACCGACCCCGAAGAGAACGCGTCCATCACGACCGCATCAAAGCGCTGTTCTGTCCGGTTCAGGTACACCCGGCCATCGGCATGAACGATGCCGAGGCGGCCCCCCGGCCCAGCCTCGCGGTCGATCATCGCACCGGCCCAGGGCAGCGCCTCGCGGACCACGCGGGTGATCAGGGGGTCGATCTCGACCGCGACGGCGCGGGCATCGGCGCGCGCTTCCAGCAGCATCGTGGGCAGCGTATAGCCGCCCCCGCCGATGAACAGCACCGATGGCGCGGTGCCCAGGTCGTGATCCATGCGCGACCACATCCATTGCGCATAGGGCAGCGTCAGGCGGTCGGCGCCTTGGGCCACAAGACGTTCGGCCGCCTGTTGCGTCCGGTCGGAATACAGATGCGCCGCGCCAGCGCTGCGCTGTACGTCGATGCACGACATCCCGGATTCGTACCGGCACAGCGGCCCGCTGGCGGTGATCGCCGCGACCGCAACCGCCCCTGCCGCGATTGCGATCACCGCGTCGGGGCGTGACAGGCGGCCCGTGCCCGGGGCGCCACCTGCGCGCACCAGCCCCGCACAGATTAGCGCCACCGCGCCGCATCCGGCAAAGGTCGCGACCGATCCCGCCAGCGGCAGCGCCACGAACCCGGCCAGCACCGCGCCCACGATCGCGCCAAGCGAGCCTGCCGCCAGCACCAGCCCAAGCGACGACCCCGCGCGTCCCGGTCGGGCATCGACGGCCATCTTGGCCAGAAAGGGCGACGGAAAGCTGACCAGAACCGATGCCGGAAAGAACGCCAGCACCACCGCCAGCAGCATGCCCCCCGTGTTCCGTGCGCCCAGCCCATAGATCAGCCCCAGAACCGCGGGCGACGCGGCCATCAGCGCCGCCGTCGCCACCAGTGCCAGCCTGACGCGGCCCACAGCCACTGCGGGATCACGTTCCGCCACCAACCCGCCAAGCGCGCTGCCAAGCGAAAACCCCGTCAGGATCGTCGCGATCACCGATGTCCAAGTGACCAGCGACGTGCCAAAGAACGGTGCCAGCACGCGCCCGGCGGCAATTTCATAGGTCAGGCCGACCGCCGACAACACAAGGATCAGGGTGATGGTGGTCCAGAACCGCATCGGGGTCTCCTTGGTCGGGCGTCAGGCATGCCCTGACACGGAACGCGGGCCAAGGGAATGCCCGCGCGTGTCACGGGACCGCCATCGGGTCGCGTCATCTTGACCGGTGCGGACGCCGCGGGATATCCGCGGACGACGCCTGTCAAAGGACCCGTGATGCCCGACCGTGCCTATCCGACCCTGGCCCAGGCCGCACGCATCTGGGCGCGCATCGGGGTGCTGAGCTTTGGCGGCCCCGCCGGCCAGATCGCCCTGATGCACCGCGTCCTGGTCGAGGAACAGAAATGGCTGGGCGAACGGCGGTTCCTGCATGCGCTGAACTATTGCATGCTGCTGCCCGGCCCCGAGGCGATGCAGCTGGCCGTCTATATCGGCTGGCTGATGCACCGGACCCTGGGCGGGATCATCGCAGGGCTGCTGTTCGTGGTCCCCGGCATGGTCGCGGTCATGGTCCTGTCCTGGATCTATGCGATCTGGGGCGATACCGGCGCGCTGGAGGGGCTGTTCTTCGGCCTCAAGGCCGCGGTGCTGGCCATCGTGGTGCAGGCGGTGATCCGCATCGGGTCGCGCGCGCTGAGGAACCGGGCGATGATGGCGATCGCCGGCCTGTCCTTTGTCGCGATCTTTGCGTTCGGGGTGCCGTTCCCGGTGATCATCCTGTCTGCCGCGGTCGCGGGCTATGTTGGCGCCCGGGCGGGTCTGCCCGCGTTCCGGGGCGGCGGCGGTCATGGCGCGACAGGCGGCCCGCAGGTCGCGGACGCAGACACGCTGCTGGGCGAC
This sequence comes from Paracoccus sp. Ld10, assembly GCF_045064235.1. Lineage (NCBI taxonomy): Bacteria > Pseudomonadati > Pseudomonadota > Alphaproteobacteria > Rhodobacterales > Paracoccaceae > Paracoccus > Paracoccus sp. Ld10. The sequence continues at coordinate 100,162 of NZ_JBISHD010000004.1, forward strand.
GGCACGCCCGACCACACGCGGGTCAGCGCCGGGTGGGCCGCAAGGATATCGGCGGTGTTCCTGGGCCTGTGGCTGCTGCCGGTGGCAACGCTGTTCCTGGCGCTTGGGCCACAGAACGTGTTCTCGCAGATCGCCGGGTTCTTCAGCGTGATGGCGGTGGTGACCTTTGGCGGCGCCTATGCCGTGCTGGCCTATGTCGCCCAGCAGGCGGTAGAAACCTATGGCTGGCTGGCACCGGGAGAGATGCTGGACGGGCTAGGCATGGCGGAAACCACGCCGGGGCCGCTGATCATGGTGACCCAGTTCGTGGGCTTTATGGGCGCGCTGCGCGAGGCGGGCGGTCTGCCGCCGCTGCTGGCCGCGACTTTGGGCGGGCTGCTGACCACCTGGGTCACGTTCCTGCCCTGTTTTCTGTGGATCTTTCTGGGCGCGCCCTTCATCGAACGGCTGCGCGACAATAATGCGCTGACCGCCGCACTGACGGCGGTGACGGCGGCGGTGGTGGGCGTGATCGGCAACCTTGCGCTGTGGTTCGGGCTGCATGTGCTGTTCGACCGGCTGCGCCCCGTGACCGCGATGGGGCTGGACCTTGACCTGCCGGTGTGGGGCACACTGGACCCCGTGGCGTTGGTGCTGATCCTGGCCGCGATGGTCGCGGTGTTCCGCCTGCGCATGGGCACGGTCCCGGTGCTGGCGGTCTGCGCGCTGGCCGGGCTGGTGCTGCGTCTGGCGGGCGTCGTCTGAGAGCCAGCGTGATCACCTGCTCCCGGGCGCACAATGTATGAACGGACAGCCAAAAGGCAAACGATAGCCAGATGACCGGGCCGGGCCTGCCGCCCCATGCCATCAAATTGTTACCTTTGCGTCGTTCAAACGTCACCTGACGCGATTAGGACCGCCCCGCAAGGAGGCGTGATGCCGTCACTTACCGCCCGTGGAATCCGCAAATCGTTCGACCGCAGCGCGGTTCTGACCGATATCGACCTTGATCTGCCGCAGGGCGCCTTTCTGGCGCTGCTGGGGCCGTCAGGGTGCGGCAAGACCACGCTGCTGCGCCTGATCGCGGGGTTGGAAACCGCCGATGCCGGAGAGCTGCGGCTGGACGACCGCGTCGTGCTGTCGCCCCGCACCTTTGTCGCGCCCGAGGATCGCAACCTGGGCATGGTGTTCCAATCCTATGCCCTGTGGCCGAACATGACCGTGCGCGGCAATGTGGAATTCGCGCTCAAGGCGCGCCGCATGGCGGCATCCGACCGCCGTGCGCGCGTGGACGCGATGCTGCGCACTGTCGGACTGACCCCCCATGCCGACCGGCGCCCGCACGAATTGTCGGGCGGCCAGCGTCAGCGCGTCGCCCTGGCGCGGTCGCTGGTGCTGCGCCCCGCGATGCTGCTGCTGGACGAACCGCTGGCCAATCTGGACACGCATCTGCGCCAGCAGATGTTGGTCGAGTTCCGCCGCCTGCATGCCGAAACCGGGGCGACCTTCATCCTGGTCACCCATGATCAGGATGAGGCGATGACCGTGGCCAGCCACATCGCGGTGATGGACGGCGGCCGCATCCAGCAGATCGGCACGCCCGAGACGCTGTACCGCCGCCCCGCCACACCGATGGTCGCGCGCTTTATCGGCCATGGCGCCACGATCCCGGTTCAGGTGACCGCACGGCGCAACGACCAGTGCGACGTGCTGCTGGGATCGCTGCCGCTGACCCTGCCGGGTCGGGCCGATCCCGGCGCGGGCTGGCTGTGCCTGCACCCCGATGATCTGTGTCCCGCCACCGGTCCCGGCCATTTCGAGGCGCAGGTGATCGCCCACAGCTTTCGCAACGGGCGCCATGCCACGCTGATCCTGCCGCGCATTGCGGGGACGGACACGCTGACCCTGTCGCTGGACGAGCCCCTGCCTCCGCAATCGACGATCCGCGTCCAGATTACCGGAGGCTGGATCATCGGCCGCGACGCCGACCCCGCGCCGGTGCAGCATGCCGACAGGATGGCCATGCATGCCTGAACGGGGCACCGGATCCGGGGCATGCAGCCAAGGCTCTGCCATGATCATTGCGCATCGCGCCTGCGCGACCGCCGCAAATCGTTTTACCCCCCCCTAGAACCCATGAGGTTTCCATGACCCGCCTGATGATGCTTTCGACCGCTCTTGGCTGTATCGCCCTGCCCCTGCAGGCGCAGACGCTGACCGTCTATACCTCGCAGCCGCAGGAACAGATGACCGAGGTGATCGCCGCCTTCAACGAAACCCATCCCGACATCGAGGTCGAGCTGTTCCGGTCGGGCACGACCGAGGTGATGGCCAAGCTGCAGGCCGAATTCGCGGCCGGGGGCAGCCCCGCCGACGTGCTGCTGATCGCGGACGCGGTGGCGATGACCGAGCTGAAGCAGGACGACCGCCTGATGGCCTATCCCGAGGCCGCCGTGGACGGGATCGACCCCGCCCTGCTGGATGCGGACATGACGTTCTTTCCGACCAAGCTGATCACCACCGGCATCGTCTACAACACCGACCTGGTGCAGACCGCGCCGACATCCTGGGCGGACCTGTCGGCACCCGATGCCGCGGCACAGACGATCATGCCGTCGCCATTGTATTCGGGCGCCGCGGCAATCCATGTCGGCACGATGGTCCAGCAGCCGGGCTTTGACTGGCCGTGGTTCGAGGCGCTGGCCGACAACGGCGCGGTGGCGGGCCAAGGCAACGGCACCGTGCTGGAGGCCGTCGCGCGCGGCGAAAAGGCCTATGGCGTGCTGGTCGAATACATGGCGATGAACGCCAAGGCCCAAGGCTCGCCCGTCGATTTCGTCTTTCCAAGCGAAGGCGTGACCGCGGTGACGCAGCCGGTGGCGATTCTGGCGGGCACCGATGCGGCTGACGCGGCGCGCGCCTTTGTCGACTGGCAGATGGGTCAGGCGGCACAGGAACAGTCGGTGGCCCAGGGCTATTTCCCGCTGAAGGCCGGGATGGCCGCGCCCGCAGGTTATCCCGACCCGGCCAGCCTGACCCTGATCGAGGCCGACAACGCGCGGCTGCTGTCGGATGGCGATGCGGTCAAGCAGGACTTTGCGGACCTTTATGGCGGCTGAGCTGCACCTGTTCGGAGACCGCAGGACCGGCAGCGCCGAACGCGCGCTGGCGGTCATTCTATGCCTGTATCTGGCCGCGATCACGGTCTGGCCGCTTGGCCAGCTGCTGATCGCGGCCTTTCGGCCCGATGCGGATGGTCATCCCTTGGGCGTGCTGCGCGACACGCTGTCGGCGCGGGCAACGGGGCGGGCGTTTCGCAACACGCTGATGCTGTCGCTGATCTCGGTCGGCGTATCGGTCGGGCTGGGCGCGGTGCTGGCGCTGGCGGTCGGGCTGATGCGCATGCGTTTGCGGGGGGTGCTGTCGTTTCTGATCCTGATGCCGCTGATCATCCCGTCGCAGACGCTGGCCCTGTCCTGGATCGAACTGCTGGGCACCAACTCCCCGATCCTGCGTCCCCTGGGTCTGGCACCGCCGCCCGGGCAGGGAAACCCGCTCTATTCCCCCACGGGCATCGCGCTGGTCATGGGGATCGAACACATGCCCCTGGTCTTCATCGCCATTCGCGCGGCACTGCGGTCCGTGCCCGCCGACCTGGTCGAGGCCGCACGCCTGGCCGCCATTCCGCCGCGGCGGGTGCTGACGCGGGTGATCCTGCCACTGACCTATCCTTCGGCGCTGGCGGGCGCGCTTTTGGCGTTTACGGCCGCGGTGGGCAATTTCGGCATCCCCGCGCTGCTGGGCATTCCGGGAAGGGTGCCGATGCTGACCACGCTGATCTATCAGCGGCTGAACAGCTTTGGCCCCGCGGCGGCGGGACAGGTGGCGGTGCTGGCCCTGATCCTGACGCTGATGGCGGTCGCGGCGCTGGCCCTGCGCGCGCTGATGCTGCGCCACCTGCATCTGCGGATCGAGGCGGGACCCCCGCACACCCCCACCCGCGCCGCCCCCGTATGGGCACAGGCGCTGATCTGGGCGGTGGTCGTCGTTATCGCGATCCTGCCGTTGACGGCACTGGCCCTGACCTCTTTGACGCCCGCGATCGGGGTACCGTTTTCGGTCGATGTGGCCAGCCTGGAGCAATACCGCCGCGTGCTGGCCAACCCGGCGGTGATCCGTGGGTTCGCCAATTCGCTGATGCTGTCGGTCGCGGCGGCGGCGATCTGCGCGCTGATCGCGCTGCCTATGGCCTATCTGGCCACGCGCCGCCCTAGCCCCGCCATCGCCCTGGCCGACCTGCTGGCCGAGGGGCCGTGGGTCGTGCCGGGCACGGTGGTCGCGCTGGCGATGATCCTGGCATTCCTGCCGCCGCTGCCGGTGATTGGCGTGTCGCTGTACGGCAGCATGGCAATCATCCTGATCGCCTATCTGGCGCGCTTTCTGCCGCTGATCCTGCGCCCGGTCGTGGCGGGCGCGCGCAGTGGCGACCCGATGCAGGATCAGGCGTCCCGCATCGCCGGGATCGGCCTTGCGGGACGCATCACCCATGTCTTTGCGCCCTCCGTCCGGGCCGCGACGCTGGCCGGGGCGATCCTGATCGTGATGTCGGCCATGAACGAGCTGACCCTGTCGGCGCTGCTGTGGTCGTCGGGCCACGAGACGATCGGCGTCATGGTCTTTGCCCTGCAATACGAGGGCAGTTCGACCGCGGCGGCGGCGGTGTCGGTTCTGTCGACGTTGCTGCTGCTGTCGCTGTGTGCGTTGGCGGAACTGGCCCTTGGGCGCCAGGCGGCAGGGTCGCTGCCGTGGCGCGGTTAAACTTATCGGTCTTCCGGCAGGCCGGTCCGCTCTGACAGGGCGGTGACCGGGGTGGGTCCGATCAAAAGAGATCACATCCCCAAGGCGCACAAGACCGGCGACGGCAATGATCTGTTGGTGGACCCTCCGGGGCGGCGATGCGCTTGACAGTGGTCACTTTGGGATTAGGCAAACGCGCCCGATCCTGAGGCACCACGTCACCAAAGCATCCGATGCGATGCCGCGCCGCGCCGATTGCCAGACGGGGAATGCACGCTGCCATCGTTGGGGTTGCAACGCAATTGGGCTACGCGACGGCGATACTGGGTCAGGTCGTCGAACATCTCGTGCGGTCAGGCATTGATTACACACGGTCCAAGCTGTTGGTCAGAGCATGCGCAGCCACTCCGGGTCCACGGTTCCCTTGTCATAGGTCACATGCCCTCTCCCACGCCGTTGCCCTTACAGTGTCCGACGGGCTGTTGATCAGCCCGATTGACCGTCCGGGGGGACAGATAACAATCGTGGTCCGCATGAGCGACCATCGCTGACATGCGGCGCCTGATCAGGGCGGGGCCGGCCACTATTGCCCAGCACCATGCCTGATGCCGGACCAAATCGTCGCGCGGCCCCGCGCCCATGTCGCCGACGCTGCATAGTGGCAGGGCGCGGTGCAGGTGAAACCGGTGGCATGATCATCTGATGCGTGCGCCGTGACCCGCTGTACCGCATGGACGGTGCCCCGGTTCCCGACGCGGTCGGGTTTCACCGCGCCGCGATATGGTGATGCTGACAGTCCGACCGCGATGCCGGGGGCGAAACGCAGGGGCGGCATCCTGATCGACCGGCTGCGCAACGAACGCGGAACGATGGCCGCCGCACTGCTTTTTGTCCGCGCCGTCTCAGGCACGTCAGGGGGCATGCGCGAAAATGGACAGGCAGAAGCCTTTTCAACCTCGCGGGGACCGGAACGGGGGTGGGGAACCACCACGCAGGCACCCGGGGTGGGGGCGACCAAGGCCTTGGGCACAGCGCCGACCGACTGGCGGACGATCCTTGGTGCGGTGGCTTATGCGCCTGACGGGTATGGCATCACCCAGAGTGCAACATTCGTGACGATGCCATGTCCCCGACGATTGGCATCGGCAGACATTTGACGCCTGTCATGTCGAACCGATGTGTTACGTGGGCTTTGGCGGCAGCGTGACGCACGCTGGCCCGAGGCAGCGGGCATTCATGACGTCTTCACTTTGGCACCGGGCTGCGCTATCGATGCCGCGCAAGCAGGAGTAGGCGTTGATCCGTCGTGGTTCCCAGATCAGCCGACCGCCAAGGGCACGCCTGACACCGGGCCGTGCCTTGTGCTGGATGTTGCTGGTGCCGTTCCTGATGCTTGCCACGATCAGTCAGGGCACGATGATAGAGGCTGCCCCCATGGGCGGCATGCGCATCGTGCTGTGCACCGGGGATGGCATGGTCGACGCGATCATGACCGCCGACGGGCAGGTGCATCGCGATGACGAACCGGGGCGTCACGACCATTCCGGCAATCCGCCCTGCGATTGGGCGCTGCATGGCCAATCGGCCGTTGCGGCCCCTGCGGTCGATCTGGCCCCGCTGCGGACCCAGGAACTGGATGCCGACCACGGGGTCGATATCCCCTTGCATGTCCGCCGGGCCGAGGTTCTGACCCCCGCCGCACGCGGACCCCCAACCCTTATCTGAGACCGACGCGACGCGTTTGCCGCACAGGCAGGCGTCACAACCGTCCGGCTTCCGCATTCCGGCAGTCGCGGACACGACCGTTCACAGATGAGACACAGACATGACCAGATCCCGATTTATGGCGACGATTGTCGCCGCAACCCTGCTGTCCCCCGCCGCATGGGCCCATGGGTCCGATGACGGGGCGGCCCATGCCGACCACGGCGCCGAAACCCACGACGCAGGGCTGTCTTTGCCCGACGCTGATGCCGCGTGGCAGGCAGGAGACATGACCGTTACGGCGCCCTATTCCCGCGCGACCCTGCCCAATGCCCCCGTCGCAGGCGGGTTTCTGACGATCACCAATGACGGGGCGACGGACGACCGTCTTGTTGCTGCATCAACTGATATCGCCGGCCGAACCGAAATTCACCAGATGACCATGGACGGCGACGTCATGACGATGGGCGCGCTGGAGGACGGCCTGCCGATCGCAGCGGGCCAGGCCGTGACGCTGGAGCCTGGCGGGTATCACCTGATGTTCATGCAGCTGGACGGCCCGCTGGTCGAAGGCGACACCGTCGAGGTCACCCTGACGTTCGAGACGGCGGGCGATCTGACCGTGCCGCTGTCGATCCAGGCGTTCAACGCCCGTGCCGCCGCGCCGCATGGCACCGATCCGCACGCGGGGCACTGATCATGACGCGCAATAACCTTCGCATGGTCCGCGTTCTGTCGTGGGCCGCGGTCGTGGTGGCCGGTGCCGCCCTGCTGTGGGCCACGGTCCTGCGGCCCGCCCCGACCGATCACCAGATCGCGATGCAGGAGCTGGGCAAGGGGGACTATTCCCTGATCACCGCGGACGGGCAGACCTTTACCCAAGATGACATGGCGGGCCAGCCGACGGCGGTCTTTTTCGGGTTCACCCATTGCCCCGACGTGTGCCCCACCACATTGGGAGAGGTGACCGCCTGGCAGGACGAACTGGCACAGGACGGCCAGGAACTGCGCACGCTGTTCATCACCGTGGACCCCGAACGCGACACGCCCGAGGTTCTGGGCGAGTACGTGTCATGGGTGCCGGGCGTCACCGGCATCACCGGAGAGCGCGCGCAGATCGACAAGGCCGTGGCCGCCTTTCGCGCCTTTGCGCAGCGGGTGCCGCTGGAGGGGGGCGACTATACGGTCAACCACTCGACCCAGGTGCTGCTGTTCGACGATCGCGGCGATTTCTTTGGCCTGGTCTCCTATCAGGAAGACCACGACCGCGCGATGGGCACCGTCCGCCGCCTGATGGCCAGCTGACCCCTTGGGCGGCGCGGGGGTCGCGCCGCCACACCGACATCGAATTCGACAGGGAAACCCATGTCCGACACGACCCTGGACGCCATGACCCGCCCTCGCGCGGCAGCGTCCGACCTGTACCGCGCCGTCTGGCGATGGCATTTCTATGCGGGGCTGTTCGTCCTGCCGTTTCTGATCACGCTGGCCATCACCGGTGCGGCCTATCTGTTCCGTGACGAGATCGACATGATCGTGCATGCCGACATCAAGCGGGTCGAGGTTGCCCAGACCGACACGCTTGCCGCCGAGGCGCTGGTGGCATCGGCGGTGACCGCGGTCCCCGGACGCGCGGTCAAATACACCGACCCGCCCGCCCCCCATGTGTCTGCCGAGGTGACGGTGGCCACCGAAGACGGCCGGCGCATGGCCGTTTATGTGAACCCCTACGAAGGTTATGTGCTGGGCGCGCGCCCCGACCGCAGCACCGTGATGTGGACGGTCCGTTATCTGCACAGCCTGCGCTATTTCGGGCCGGTCGCCCGCGGCGTGATAGAAATCGTTGGTGGCTGGACGATCCTGCTGGTCGCCACGGGCATCTTTCTGTGGTGGCCGCGCGGACAGGCGGGCGGCGTGGTGACGGTCCGCGGCACCGCCCGCAAACGCGTGTTCTGGCGCGACACGCATGCCGTCACCGGAATCGCGGTCGGCGGTTTCATCGTGTTTCTGGCGGTGACGGGCATGCCATGGTCGCAGGTCTGGGGCGGCAAGGTCAACGAATGGGCCAACGGCAACAACTTTGGCTATCCGTCGGGCGTGCGGGTCGACGTGCCCATGTCGGACCAGCGCCTGACCGACACCGCGCAGACGTCGTGGTCGCTGGAACAGGCACGCATTCCCGAAACCTCGCCCCCGATGGATGGCGCCATGCCGATCGGCCTGAACGCCGCGGTGGCGGAGTTCGAGCGGCTTGGCCTGCATCAGGGCTATGCCGTATCGCTGCCGTCAACGCCGACGGGGGTCTATAGCGGGTCGGTCTATCCCGATGACGTCGCGCAAGAGCGCGTGATCCATCTGGACCAATACAGCGGCCAGGCCCTGGTCGACATGAGCTATGCCGATTACGGTCCGTTGGGTCGCTGGCTGGAATTCGGGATCAACACCCATATGGGTCAGCAGTTCGGACTGGCCAACCAGATCGTGCTGCTGGTGGTCTGCGCGGGGGTGATCCTGCTGGCCGTGTCGGCAGGCGTGATGTGGTGGAAGCGTCGCCCGTCGCGGTCGATGGGTGTGCCGCCGATGCCCGCCGACCGACGGGTGTTCCGCGGCCTGCTGGGCATTCTGGCGGTGGGGGGCATCCTGTTTCCGCTGACAGGGGCATCGCTGCTGGTGATGCTGGGACTGGACGTCGCGATGCGCCGTCTGCGCGGGTCACGGTCGCGGGCCATGGCATAGCTGATCACGGGCCGCGCCCGCTCAGGGCGCGGTTCCCACACGGTCATGGAACATCATGCGTGTTTGTCCGTTCTATTGAACATAACGCATTACACGAAAGTGATCCCATGGCCGCAACCGCCTATTCCCCGCGCTCTCTTGAGGTGCGGCGCCCTGTTCCGGGACTGTCGGTCCTGACCCATATGTCGGCAGGTCTTCTGGCGCTGCCGGTGGTGACGGACGTGGCCTATCTGCAGACCACGATCCTGATGTGGAAAGATTTTTCATCCTGGCTGCTGTTCTTTGGCCTGATCGTGGCCGGGGTCGCATCTGTGCTGTGGCTGATCGGTCTGGTGACACGTCGTCCCGGTCCGACCTGGGGTTCCGTGGGCCTGTACGTGCTGGTCATGGCGGCCGCGTTTTTCAACAGTCTGTTGCACGCGGGTGATGGCTGGACCGCCATCCTGCCTTGGGGCGTCACACTGTCGGCCGTAACCTGCGTGCTGATGTTTCTTGCTGCCCTGCTGAACCGCCGTGCCGCCGCTCCCCTGACCCTGCGCACCGCCTGAAAAGGACACCCATCATGATGACCCATACCTCTCTGCTGCGGCGCAGGCTGATGCTGTCCGGTTCCACCATTCTGGCGCTTGGCCTTGCATTGCCAATGGCCGCTGCCGCACAGGAAACCGACGGTTTCGACATCAACAGCCAGATCGGCCCGGACCCCACCCTGCCAGAACCGCAGTTCGTCAATCCGCTGCCAAGCGTCAACGTCGGCGAAGTCGTCGGCTGGTCCGACGGCCAGACGCCTGCTGTCCCCGAGGGCTTGGTAATCAGCGCCTATGCCACCGATCTGGTCAACCCGCGCACTGTCCACACGCTGCCCAACGGCGATGTGCTGGTGGTCCAGTCCCGCGCACCGTCGGGCAAGCCAAAATATCGGCCCAAGGATTACGTGCGCGGATGGATCATGTCATTCGCTGCCGGCGGCAGCGACGGTCCCCCCGCCGAAACCAATCTGATCACGCTGCTGCGTGACACCGACCGTGACGGCACGGTGGATGAACGCCACGACTTGCTGAGCGGACTGCATTCGCCGTTCGGCGTGGCGTGGATCGACGACACCCTGTATGTCGCCGCTGCGGACGAGGTGGTGTCGTATCCCTATGCCCTTGGCGACACGGTGATCGACGCGGAACCCACGACGGTCACCCCGCTGCCGGGCGGTCCGCTGAACCACCACTGGACCAAGGATCTGGCGCTCAGCCCGGACGGGACGATGCTGTACGCGTCGGTCGGGTCGAACTCTAACGCCGCTGAAAACGGCATGGAGGCCGAAAAGGGCCGGGCGGCTATCTGGCAGATCGACCGTGAAACCGGGGCGTCCCGGATCTATGCCTCGGGTCTGCGCAACCCGAACGGCCTGACCTTCAACCCAGACAGCGGCGCGCTGTGGGCGGTCATCAACGAACGCGATGAACTGGGCCCGAACCTGGTCCCCGATTACATGACCTCGGTTCAGGAAGACGCATTCTATGGCTGGCCCTACAGCTATTATGGCGACCACGTGGACGAACGCGTCCGTCCGGCACGGCCCGATCTGGTCGAAACGGCAATCGCGCCCGATTACGCGCTGTCCAGCCACGTTGCGGCTTTGGGACTGGTGTTCACCAATGGCGCGGCAATGCCCGACGCGTTCGCGAATGGCGCATTCGTCGGTCAGCGCGGCAGCTGGAACCGGGATGAATTCAACGGCTATAAGGTGTCCTATGTGCCCTTTGCCGATGGGAAACCGGACGGGATGATGCAGGATGTCGTGACCGGGTTCCTGGTCGATGGCAAGGTGCATGGGCGCCCGGTGGGCCTGGGCATTGACGGGACCGGCGCGCTGCTGGTGGCCGATGATGCGGGCAACACGGTCTGGCGCGTCGCCACGTCTGACGGAACGGTAATCCCCGACCCGATCGACACCGACCGGATAGAGGCACCCGCCCCGACGCCCGCGTCCGCGGAACCCGCAGAGGCACCCCCGCCTGCAGATGCCGCAGTGGCCCCTGAAACCGCGACGCCGGCCGTTCCTGCAAACTGATCGCCCTTGCGATCCGATGCCGTCATGTGATCATGACGGCATCTTTCCTTTCAATGGGGGTGCCATGTCGTTCAGCAGCTGGAAAGAGGACAAGGCCAAGACCGCCCTCATCCAAGAAGCCCAATCGCTTGCGGACAAAATGGCCGATTCCAAACCGCATTTCATAGAGAGCTATGCCGCCGCTGCATGGTTCTGGCAGGCGTATCATCTGGCCGAAGGTCAGGACCTGAACAGTCTTTCCGACTGGCCCCCTGCAGCGCGCAAGCGTTTCGCATCGGCGGCGGTGACCCGGATCGCCGCCCTGCGCAAGGCTCGCGAATACGACAGCAGCGACGGGCTGGCCATCTGGATGCACACCGCCCGTGCTCTGTCCGAACCCCAGATGGTTCCCGCGGTCCGCACCATCTGGCAGTATGTCCAGCATGCTCCGCTGAACGCCGATACGATGGCACAGGACCTGATCGACAGTGCCGGGCTGACCTATGTTCCCGGCCGCCGCATTCCTGATGGGTTCGGCCCGGACGATTAGGGCTTGTTGGTCGTCAGACTGGCGAACCACGCGGCATAGGGGGTGTTGTGCACCATGTGCCGACCCAGATCGGGGGCGCCGTCGGTCCACCAGACGGCACCGCGTTCCCCCAACAGGACCTTGGCCGCATCCACTGCGCGGCGCGCCTCGGCCAGCGCCGCTGCATCACCGGACGCCTTGGCCGACTTGACCATCCGCCGCGCATCCATCAGTGCCGCGACATGGCGCGCGCGGTTTTCAGGCTCGAGGCCGGGATCGGATGCCCGCCACAGCCGACCTCGCACCACGATATAGCGGCCGTCCGGTGTGTGCAGAACCGCGCCGCGATCAGCCACGCGACGCACCGGCCCGCCACCAAGACCCGCGACCGGAAACACCGGACATACCGGCCAGAACAGCGTGGTTGCCCCAGCCCGCACCCGACATCACAGCGCGATGCGACCCGCCCAGCAGTGGTCGCGCCGGCAACGTGCGGTGGCAAAACCGGACCCCTGCCGGTCCGAACGGCCACAATAGCGTCCGACAGGTGCTGGTGCCGCGTGCCACGGAAAACCCGCCCGAAGCGGCATCACCACGGCAGGGGAGTATGGCGAGTTTCAGACGGGTCATGGTGGGCCTTTGGTTGCGCTGGCCCGCACCAAAGCACGTAAACTACCGGGGTGCACGCTGCATATCATGCTGTCCGTGCCAGGTCCCCCCCGGCCCGCACCGTGAACCGTGATGTCGCGGCGTCGCCCTCGTACAGCGCGGCGCACCGTGCGGCGTTCCGGGCCAGGTCATCGACCGCATGGATGATCCGGTCCGCCTTGGCATCATCCAGCAGCACGGAAAAATTCAGCCGTACCCAGCCCGGCTTTGCCGTGTCCTGCCCCCGTGCGATGCGATCGGACAAATTATCCGATTGCGCGCGGTCTATGCCCAGCAGCCGATGGGCATAGCTGCCCGCGCAGGCGCAACCGCCCCGCGCCTGCACGCCGTGAATATCGGACAGCATGCGCGTGAACAGCTGATGATGGACCAACCCGCCCTGACCGTCACGGATGCGAAAGGACAGGATCGGCAGGCTGTCCGTCGGCGCGTCCGGCGCCAACAGCTCAATCGCGGGATTGTCGCGCCACGCGGCCATCGCCCGGTCGCGCAGCACCTGACCGCGTGCGGTGATGAATTCCTGGCCCACCGCCTGTTTCGCGATCATGGCCAGCGCCACGCGAATGTCGCCGATGACATTGGGGGTGCCGCCTTCTTCGCGCGCGGACAGCGATGTTGCATAGGCATGGCCCCAGGGCGACACGAAACTGACCGTGCCGCCACCCGGCAGGGTCGGCGTCGCGCGGCGCGCGATGGCGTCGCGGATGATCAGCACGCCGGACGCCCCCGGTCCGCCCGGAAACTTGTGGGGCGAAAAGACGATGGCGTCCTTGGCCGCATCCGTTCCGGCCTGCATCCGCATCGGGACATAGGGGGCAGCCGCGCCGAAATCCCAGATGGCCACCGCACCATGCGCGCGCAGGATGCGCGTCACCGCATCCGTGTCGGTCAGGATCCCGGTCACGTTGGAGGCCGCCGAAAAGCTGCCTGCCAGCAGATCGACCCCCGCATGCTGTGCCAGCACGGCGTCCAGCACGGCCAGGTCGGGACCTCCGGTCAGGCCTTCGGGGATCTCGATCACCTCGGCGCCGCTTTCGCGCCACGGCAGGATGTTGGAATGATGTTCATAGGGTCCGATGACCACCACAGCGCGGCCGCCCCCGGCGATGATACCCGCGATGTCCAATAGGCCCACCAACCGGTTCAGGCCCGCAGTCGATCCCGACCCCGCAAAGATCGTGCTGTATTCCGGCCCCGCACCCACCATGTCCGCAACGCAGGACCGCGCATCGTCCCGCAGGCGGGAACAATAGGCGCCGACAAAGGATGCCTGCGTGTGCGTGTTGGCGTAATAGGGCAGCACGCGGGTCATCACGAACTCTTCGACCTGTCGCAGCGCACGACCCGAGGCGACATAGTCGGCATAGATCATCGGCACCGGACCGAACGGCCCGTCGATGACCAGATCGTCGCCGATCAGCCCCGCGCGAAGACCCGCGATGGCATCCCCCGCACCGACCGTCGCCCGAAATTCGTCAAGAAGTGTCATGGGGATCCCGATCCAACCTGCGTTTCCCCTTGAATACTTGCACGCGGGCGCGGATTCATTCGTTATCTATTGCATTTCAGGACTGATATTGGGTCATATGACCCAAGAACCAGGGGGAACGGCATGGACCGCATCGACAGGCGCATTCTGGAGGAGCTGCAACGCGACGGCGCGGTCTCTCAGCGGGTGGTGGCGGAACGGGTGGGGCTGTCGCAGAACGCCTGCTGGCGGCGGATGCAGGCGCTGGACAAGGCGGGCGTGATCCGCAACCGCACCGTGACGCTGGATCGGGACAAGCTGGGCATGGGGCTGGTCGTGTTCGTGATGATCAAGACCCGCCACCATTCCGCCGACTGGCTGGCTATGTTCCGCAAGCACGTGTCGGCCATTCCCGAGGTGATCGATTTCTTCCGCATCGGCGGCGAATACGACTATATGCTCAAGGTGGTGACGCAGGACATGGGACGCTATGACCTGTTCTATCAGCGCCTGATCTCGGGCATCGAGCTGCACACCGTCACGTCGCATTTCGCGATGGAGGCGATCGAGGAACAGCGACCCATCGCGCTTGCCTGACGGAACGAAAGCCCCATGAACCAGAACACCGACATCGTCCAGCGCCTTGCCGCCCGCCTCAAGGAGGCGCGCCGCGCCAAGGGCCTCAGCCTGGATGCGGTGGCGCGGCTGTCGGGCGTCAGCCGGTCGATGGTCAGCCAGATCGAGCGCGCCGAATCCAGCCCCACCGTCGCCACCCTGTGGAACCTGACGCAGGCCCTGCAGGTCGATTTTGCAGGCCTGTGGGAGGCGCGGGTCGAACGCGACATCCGCGTGGTGCAGGCCGGCGCCGCGCCGGTCATCGCCGACCGGGGCCGCGACGTGGTGATCCGCATCCTCAGCGCGCCGCAGACGGTGGGCGAACACGAGATCTATGAGATCCGGCTTGGCCCCGGCGCGTCGCTGGACAGCGCGCCCCACCGTGCCGGCTGTCGCGAGGATGTCGTGGTGCTGGAGGGGACCGTCACGATCACTTCGGGTGATGAACAGGCAGCGTTATCACAGAACGACGCCGCCAACTATGCCGCCGACCGCCCGCACAGCGTCACTGCAGGCGATGTGGCCGCCCGCGTGATGATGATCGTTCGGGACAGTTGATCCGTCATCACGGACAGAATTCTTTTATCTTGCCCGACGGCGGCAAAGGCCCTAGCGTCCGTTAAAACGGAGGTAACAGCCACATGACGGATGCACGCGCGTTTCTGGACAATGTCAGCCAGCAGCTGGAACAGATCGACCATGAGGGCCTGACCAAGCGGGAACGCCTGATCACCGGACCGCAGGGCAGCCGCATCGCGGTGGCAGGGGCCCCCACGATCAATCTGTGCGCCAACAACTATCTGGGGCTGGCCAACCACCCGGCCCTGCGCGCGGCGGCGGTTGCGGCGATGGACAGCCACGGCTTTGGCATGGCGTCCGTGCGGTTCATCTGCGGCACGCAGGACCTGCACCGACAGCTGGAACAGCGGCTGGCGGAATGGCTGGGCCATGACGACGCGATCCTGTTCGCGTCCTGCTTCGATGCGAACGGCGCGCTGTTTGAACCGCTGCTGGGCCCTGAGGACGCGGTGATCTCGGATGCGCTGAACCATGCCTCGATCATCGACGGCATCCGGCTGTGCAAGGCGCGCCGCTATCGCTATGCCAATGCCGACATGGACGAGCTGGAATCCCGCCTGCGCGAGGCACGCGACGGCGGGGCCCGGTTCATCATGATCGCCACCGACGGCGTGTTTTCCATGGACGGGCATCTGGCGCCCCTGCCCGCGATCCGCGATCTGGCCGACCGCTATGGCGCACTGGTGATGGTCGACGACTGTCACGCGGTGGGCATCATGGGGCCCCGGGGCGCGGGCACGCCGCAGCATCTGGGCGCGCGGGTCGACCTGTTGACCGGGACGCTTGGCAAGGCGCTTGGTGGTGCGCTTGGTGGCTATATCGCGGGGCCGCAGGCGGTGATCGACCTGCTGCGCCAGCGGGCGCGGCCCTATCTGTTCTCTAACGCGCTGCCTCCGTCGATCGTCGCCGCGGGCCTTGCCGCGATCGATCTGGTCGAGGGCGCGAACGACCTGCGCGCCGATCTGACGCGCAAGACCGCGCATTGGCGCAAGGGCCTGACCGATGCGGGATTCGACCTGCTGCCCGGTCAGCACCCCATCGTGCCCGTCATGCTGTCAGAGGCACCGCTGGCGCAGGCCATGGCCAGCGCGCTGGAACGGCGCGGCGTCTATGTGGCAGGGTTCTTTTTCCCCGTCGTGCCGCGCGGTCAGGCGCGCATCCGCACCCAGATGAACGCGGCCATCGACATGGCCGATCTGGACACCGCCCTGCAGGCGTTCGTGGATGCGGGCCATGAAACCGGCGCGATCCGATGAAGGCCCTGGTCAAGACCGGCCCCGGAGAGGGGTTGGAGTTGCAGGACCGGCCCGTCCCCGACATCGGCCCGACGGACGTTCTGATCCGGGTGCGCAAGACCGGCATCTGCGGGACCGACGTGCATATCTGGAACTGGGACGAATGGGCCGCGCGCACTGTCCCCGCGCCCATGATCATCGGCCATGAATTCGCCGGAGAGATCGTCGAACTGGGTCGCGACGTCACCGGCCTGACCCTGGGCCAGCGCTGTTCCGGCGAAGGCCACCTGATCGGCCATACCAGCCGCCAAAGCCGGTCGGGCCAGTTCCACCTGGACCCGGAAACCCGCGGCATCGGCGTCAACGTCCCCGGCGCGTTCGCCGAATACCTGTCGCTGCCCGCCTTCAACGTGGTGCCACTGCCCGACGGGGTGCCCGACCGGATCGGTGCGATCCTGGACCCGCTCGGCAATGCCGTGCACACCGCGCTCAGCTTTCCGTTGATCGGAGAGGACGTGCTGGTCACCGGCGCAGGGCCCATCGGCATCATGGCCGCCGCCGTTGCCCGCCATGTCGGCGCGCGCCACGTGGTCATCACCGACGTGAACCAGACACGGCTGGATCTGGCGTCGCGGGTGGCCGACGTGGTCCCGGTCAATGTCGCGTCCGAGAACCTGCATTCCGTCTGCGCCCGCCTTGGGATGCGCCAGGGCTTCGACGTGGGGTTGGAGATGTCGGGCAACGCCGCGGCGTTCGACCAGATGGTCGGCGCGATGGTGATGGGCGGGCGCATCGCGATGCTGGGCATTCCGGCCGCGCCCACGCTGGTCGACTGGAACCGTATCGTGTTCAGGTCGCTGGTCATCAAGGGCATCTATGGCCGCGAGATCTTCGAGACCTGGTACAAGATGCTGGCCATGCTGGAGAACGGTCTGGACGTCAGCGGGGTCATTACCCACGACCTGCCGATGGCCGATTTCGCCACAGGCTTCCGGACCATGAAGGCCGGCCACAGCGGCAAGATCGTGCTGGACTGGAACCGGGTCTAGCCCGTCGCGGCGATGGCCTGCACGATCTGGTCCAGGCGGTCGCGTTCGGACGACAGCATCTGGTCCCGGCATCGGGCCATCGCCTCGGCCGACTGGTGTCGGGCCGCTGCGGCAAAACGGTCGGGCGCGATCTGCGCCAGCGCCAGCAGCGATTTCTGCAGGCGCATCTGCACCGCAAAGATCGCCGCACCGTCGCGCGCGATGGGCGGGAACACGTCGTCCAGCAGATCGTCGACCGACAAGGCGGGCACCCAGATGCGTGCGTATTCCAGTTCCGCATCGCGCGGGTCCGCACAAGTGGCCAGCAGGCGGACCGACCGACCCAGGATGTCGATCGCCGTCCCCGGATCGTTGACGGCGGGGGACAGGGCGCGCTCGGCGATCTCGGTCAGGACGGTCAGGCCAAAGCGCGGGTCCTGGTCATAAGTGCGATTTTCGGTGATCGTCATCGCGTTGCACAGCGCCTCGTCCTCGGGGGCGGTGTCCGATGTGCCCTGATGCGTGATCCACATGGCAGGCAGGCCGGGATGCAAGAAGCTGCCGGGCAGGACTGCCAGATGGATGTCGACCCCGGCATCGTCGGCCAGCGCCTGCAGCGCGGGCATGTCGAGATGGACCAGATAGCCGATCTGGGCGTGATGGACGGCACGCGCGCCGGGCGGCGGCCCCGCCCCTTCGTGACCGCCCAGGAACGGGGTGTCCATGCGATGGTCCAGGGCGTCGCGGGCGGCATCCTCGACCTTGCGGATAGTATCGTCCATCAGGCCGAAGACGGTCAGGTGCGCGATCCAGCGCAGGATCGCGATGACGATGAGGATGACGACCAGAATGGTGGCCACGAACAGCACCAGCCGGTCGTTTTCGGAATAGAGGCCGGCATTCAGCGCGATGATGCCGATTAGACTGAATAGGAACGACCCCAGAAAGGCCGACAGCACCCGCTGTGTGGTCCGGTCTGATTTCAGCAGTTCCGTCGCCCGCGGCGTCACCGTTCCCGATGCCGCCGCAAAGGCCTGCACCATGATCCCGAGCGAAAAGGTGACGACCGTCAGCATCGAGCTGGCCAGCACCGACAGCACCGCCTCGACCGCGTCCGATCCCAGCTTGCCGCCAAGGCCCGGCGGGAGCATTGGCCCGATCAGCGGCGCGACGGCGGCGGTGCCGATGCCCAGCACCGTATAGAGCGCCGCGACCACCCAAATTTTCTGGGAAATCCTGGTGATGAACCACCTTACTCTGGACGACATTCGCACCCCTCCCCGCTGACCCCGTACCCTCAGTGCCGACCATGGCCCGGAACGGGGTGCCGGGTCCATATGCGCCCGGCTCCTTTCGCGCCTAACCGCGGGGGCTGACCCGCAGCGGCTGAAAGATCGGTCCGTCGGGACCGTCGGCCAGATGCGCGGTGATGCCAAAGACCCGCGCCATGAGGTCGGGGGTCAGGACCGATGCCGGGGGGCCGTCGGCGGCGACGCGGCCCCGGTCCAGAACCACCAGCCGGGTGCAATGCCGCGCGGCCAACCCCAGGTCGTGCAGGGACGCGATCACCCCCCGGCCCTGGCCTGCCAGATCCGCGAACAGGTCCATGACGCCGATGGCGGCTGCGGGGTCCAGACCGGCGATCGGCTCGTCCGCGATCAGCAGGGGCGTGTCCTGGGCCAGTGCGCGGGCGATCAGGACGCGGGCCTGTTCGCCGCCCGACAGAGTGGTCGCGTCGCGGTGACGCAGGGCCATCAGGCCCAGGGCCTGCAACGCGCCCCGGACCGCCGGGTGATCATCCGAGGCGGGATGGGCGATGCGCCCCAGGGCCACGACCGCGTCCACGGGCATCGGCCAGGCAATCTCGCGGCCCTGAGGCAGATAGGCCGCCTGTCGCGCCCGCGCATCGGGCACCAGTTCCGCCAACGACGACCGCCCCGTCGCCGGCAACAGCCCCAACGCCGCGCGCAGCAGCGTGGTCTTGCCCGCGCCGTTCGGGCCCAGCAGGCCCACGAATTCGCCGCCGTTCACGGTCAGGTCGATCCGGTCCAGAACCGGGACGGACCCGCGCGACAGGGACAGGGCGGACAGGTGCAACAGGGTCATGCGCGCGCCCTCAGCCGCAGGATCAGCTGTAGAAAGAACGGCGCGCCGATCAGGGCGGTCAGCACGCCCAGCTTGAGGTCGCGCCCCGGCAGGATCACCCGCACCGCGATGTCGGCCGCCAGCACCATCGCCGCCCCGCCAAGCGCCGATGCCCCCAACAGCCGCCCCGGATCGCCACCCACCGCGCGGCGCAGCAGATGCGGCACCACCAACCCGACGAACCCCACGGTTCCCGCGACCGCCGTGGCCCCGCCCACCAGCGCCGCCGTCCCCAGCACCAGCCGCAGCCGCAGTGCGCGCAGGCTGACACCCATGCTGGCGGCGGTGTCCTCTCCCAGGCTCAGGGCGCGCAGGGGGCGGGCCGCGGGCAACAGGATCACCGCCCCGGCGATCATCACCGGCACCGCGATGCGGACATGCAGCATGGATCGGTCGACCAGCGACCCCATCATCCAGAACACGATCTCATTGGCGGCAAAGGGGTTCGGCGACAGGTTCAGGACCAGCGATGTCGCAGCCCCCGCCAGGGCCGATATCGCGATGCCCGCCAAGATCAGCGCCAGCGCGCCGCCGCGCGGCCCCGCCAGACCCATGACAAGACCGACCGACAGCGCCGCCCCTGCCAGTGCGGCCAGCGGCAGGCCCAGGGGAAAGGCCGCGGCCAGCCCCGTCTGGATCGCCAGCACCGCCCCAAGCGCCGCGGTGCCCGACGTGCCGATCAGCCCCGGTTCGGCCAGCGGATTGCGCAGGAACCCCTGCATCGCCGCCCCCGCCAGACCAAGCGATGCCCCCACCGCCGCGCCCAAGATGGCGCGCGGCAGGCGCAGTTCCTGCATGATCAGCACCAACAGCGGATCGCCCCGCCCGAACAGCGCCGCCAGCGATGGGAGGGGCGGCTGCCAGCTGGACCCGATCAGCAGCGATGTCACGAACAGCGCCCCCACCAGCGCGCCAAGCGCCACCGTCAGCCTCATGGCGCGACCTGCCGCAGCTGCGCCACCGCGCGCAGGACATGGGGCGTGCCGCAGGCCCAGTCCCGGTCGGATGCCGTGACGACCTGTCGCCCCGGCGTGATGGCGCGCAGGACGGGATGGTCCATCACCTCCTCTGCCCGCGATGCGCGGGGCTGGCGGCGGCTGGTCACGATCAGGTCGGGGTCGGCCATCACCAGATCCTCCAGCGGGACGAAACCACCTTGCGGCAGGCCCAGATCAGCCGCCACGTTCGACAGGCCCGCCGCCGCCAAAATCGCCGCCGCAAGGCTGTCCTGGCCCGAACTATAGCCGTTCGCCCCGTACAGCGCCGCGCGGCGTTCAGGGCGCAGGTCCGCCTGCAGCGCCGCCAGATCGCGGTCGAACTGTGCCATGATCCGGTCGGCGCGGTCCCGTTGGCCCAGCACATCGCCCATCCGCTGCAGATTGGTGCGGATGCTGTCCAGATCCGTGCCCATGTCAAAGGTCGCAACCCGCAGGCCCAGCCTGTCCAGCATCGCAACCGTCGCAGGCGAGGAATAGGGTCCGGCCAGCACCAGATCGGGGCGCAGGGTCAATAGATCCTCGGCCTGGCCCCGGTTGGTGGGATAGGTCGCGGCCTCCTCGGCCATGGCCGAGGAATACGGGTCGCGTGCCAGATAGCTGACCGAAGCCAGTTGCCCCGGCGCGGCCACCAGCATCGCCAGCTGATCGGTGCACAGGTTGATCGACACCACCCGCGCGGGCGCGTCGGCCCATGCAGGCGACGCGATCAGCGCCAGCCCGATCAGCCAGCGGATCACCACCGCGCCTGCAGGCCGATGGTGCCGGTCCGCCCCAGGTTCGCATAGCCCCAGACATCGGAGTATTCGCGGTCGAACAGGTTCACCACCCGCGCCGTGGCCCGCACGTTCGGCGTCAGGTCATAGCCCGCGGCAAGGTTGACCACGGTATAGGACGGCAGTTCGCGCGTCTGGAAACTGCCCCAGAACTGGGTGTCGACCGTGCCGGCGACATGGCGCAGATCGCCGGTGACCGATCCGCGGCCGTCCAGCACAGCCATCGTTGCCGTCAGGGCGGCCTCGTGCCGGGGGCGGCGGGTCTTGACGCTGCCATCGGGGTTTTCGGCGTCGAGATAGGTATAGCTGGCGCCCAATGTCAGGTCATCGGTCGCAATGATGCGGGCCGCGACCTCGACCCCGTGGCGGGGGCTATTGCCGGACTGGTTGCGGAAGGAATAGAACGCAACGCCATCTTCGATGCCCACCAGATAATCGGTGATCTCGTCCTCCAGTGTCTCGTTGAAATAGGTCACATCCACGGACCCGCGACCGCCCGGCAGCGTCGCCTCGACCCCCAGATCGAAACCGCTGTTCTTTTCGGGGCGCAGATCGGGGTTGCCCTGATAGACCGTGCCAAAGAAATCCGCGTCTGCATACAGCTCGAAATAGGACGGGTTCACCAACCCGGTCCCCGCGGACGCGTGCAGGCGGAACGGGCGATCCGGCATCTGCCAGGACAGGCCTAGGTTCCAGCTGGTGAAATCGGCGAACACCTCGTTTGCGTCGTGGCGCAGCCCGGCCTGCACGTCCAGCCCGTTGGCCAGCATCGCGCGGTATTCCAGTGCCACGGACGACATCCGGCGTTCCTGTCCGGGCGCGGTCGAATTGCTGTCGCGCTGATGTTCCGCCAGCAGGTTCAGCAGCTGCGTGCCATCCGCCGCCGACCCGTCCAGACCCACGCTGGCACGGTATTTCAGCTTTTCGGTCTGACCCCGCGACACGGGGCTGTTGTCCTGGTTCTGTCGGGTGATGCTGTGCTGATAGTCCAGACGCTGGACCAGCCTACCGCCAAGCGCGGTGTATTCGGCCCAGACCGCGCCCTGAAATTCGTCGCGTTGACCGACCAGATCGGCGTCGACCAGATAGCTGTCGGCATCGGTCGCGCTGTAATTCTCGGCGTCGAAACCATAGTCCTCCTCGGACTGGCGCAGGACCAGCCCAAGACGCAGGTCGTCGGTGGCCAGGATGTCGCCGGACAGGACGGCCGTCTTGCGGTTGATCCCGTCCTTGCCGCCGCCATCGCCCGACTGGTCATAGCCCAGATCGTCGCGCGCCGACAGCGACAGGCGCAGCCCGCCCCGGTCGCCCCTGCGGCTGACATGGACGGACGCCGCGCCACCGTTCCCCGCCTCGACCGAACCGCCATAGGACAGGCCCTGCGGCGCGCCCCGGGTGATGATGTTGATCACCCCCGCGGATGCGTTCGATCCGTAAAGCACCGATTGCGGGCCGCGCAGCACCTCGATCCGCTCGATGTCGGCGGTCTCCAGGCCGGTCAGGATGTACTCGTCAGCCCCGCCCGCCGCCTCTATCCCGTCGATCAGGATCAGGGTGTGGTTCGCCTCCGCGCCGCGGATGCGGACCTGCGCGGCGCTGGCACCGCTGCCGCTGACCGACACGCCGGGCAGCGCGCGCAGGGCGTCCTGCACGGTCGCGATGCCGCGATCCTCGATCTCGGTCGCGGTCAGCACGGTGTGGGCGCGGGCATAGCCATCCTGGGCCACGGGGGTGATCCCCGCGGTCAGCACGATCCCGTCCAGCAGGATGGGGTCCTGGGCGGCCGCAGCCACGGGAAGGGTGGCGGCAAGCGCCAGAAGACGGAACGGACGGCGCATCGGCACGAACCTTTCAAGGCAGGCACGGCCTGCGGCAAACAGAAATGTCCGGCACGCGGGCCCCATGGGTCGCGGCAGGACGGTGACTGTCACCACTGCGGATCGGCCGCTTTCCTGACACGCCCCGCGCCGGAAATGGGTGAGTGCTGCGGCAGGTCTCCTGGCTTGCGGGTCAATGCCTTGGTCGGCCTTCCCGGACTGCTCCAGTGGCGTGATCGACCATCGCTCTCCGCTTACAGTTGCGGGGGCAGCCGCGGAATGGCCCTGACGGGCGGCACCGGCGTTCCCTTTTGATCCGGCGCGCATGCCGGAACCGTAGCGGCGCCCTTGTGGCGCAGCAGGCCGCGACGTGTCAACGGGTTTCAGGCGCCTGCGGCCAGCCCGGACCAAAAGGCGTGTCGCGGACGGTCTATGCCGGATCGGACACCACGCGTTTCCGGGTGATCATCCCCAAACGGTGCCTGATTTGGTGTCGGTGCCACCGGATCGCGGCTGTATTCCCGCGTATCGGCAACCCGGTGCCCGGCGACGCGATTGTCGTGGCCGTTTGGGCCAGTGCTGGCGATCCTTTGCGTCACTGCCAGCACTGGCCTGTGCCCGCGCCCCCCGATCTGGGCGCGCGGGGCGCGTGATCACGTTGCCTGGCGTGCCATCCAGTCGTCAATTCCGGCCTGGGCCACGGCCTGGTCCTGCACCGGGGTCCCCGACGAGACGCCGATACCGCCAATGACATCACCGTTCCACAGGACCGGCAGGCCGCCGCCCACCACCATCAGCCGCCCGCCGATGGCAGAGTTGATGCCATAGGCAGCCGCGCCCGGCTGGCTGGTCACGTTGTATTCGTGGGTGGCCTTTTTGGCCGCTGCAGCCGTGAACGCCTTGTCGATGGCGATGGTGGTCGAGGTGACCTTGCCGCCCTCCATCCGCTGAAAGGCGATCAGCTGGCCGGCTTCGTCAGTGATGGCGATGCACATCGGGACACCGATCGTTCTGGCGTGGGCCTCGGCACCGGCCATCAGGATGCGGGCATCGTCAAGGTCAAGGCGGGTCAGGGTCTGCATCGGAATTCCTTGGCTGTTGTCATGGCGCCCGGCCGGATGGATGCGACCGACGGTCGTCGGCGCGGACACGTCATGCTTAACAGGCGCATCGCGAACGGCCACCCCCAATGCGCGCATCCACGCCACCCGCCCGGTCGCCTTAGTGCATCGGTTTCGGTTGCAAAATCGCCCGCGACATAGAAGACGTTTCGGTGTTTCAACAAAGGCTGGCCAACGCGATGTCCTATCTTGAAAGCTTGCGGGTGTTCGTGCGCGTGGTCGAGCTGGGTTCGATCACCGCGGGGGGGCGCGACCTGCGCCTGTCGCCAGCCGTCGCGTCGAACCGGATCAAGGATCTGGAGAACCGCTTTGGCCTGCGCCTGCTGAACCGCACCACCCGCAAGCTGACCACGACAGAGATCGGCCGCGCCTTTTACGACCACGCCCGCCGCGTGATCGAGACCCTGGACGAGGCCGAGGCCCTGATCGGCAGCTTTTCGGGCAAGCCGCAGGGCGTGATCCGGCTGACCGCCCCCCTGGGACTGGGACGACGGCTGATCGCGCCGCTGATCCCACCGTTCTGCGCCGAAAACCCCGGGATCGAGATCCGCCTGCGCCTGTCGGACCGCAACGTCAACATTGTCGAAGATGCCATCGATCTGGCCTTTTTCCTTGGCGATCCGGCCGATTCTACACTGAAATGGCGCAAGATCGCGGAATGCCCGCGGGTTCTGGTCGCGTCGCAGGGCTATCTGGACGCCGCGGGGACGCCGCTGCGGCCCGACGATTTGGCGGGGCACAACTGCCTGTTGCTGCGCTATCCGCGCAGCCCGGAATATTACTGGACGTTGCAGACGTCGGACGGGCCGCGCAAGATGATGGTCCAGGGACGGTTCGACACCGATGACGGCGACGTGCTGCGCGATTGGGCGCTGGCCGGGCACGGCATCGCCAACCGCCCCCTGTACGAGGTGGTGCAGGACCTGGCCTGTGGCCGTCTGGTCGAGGTGCTGGCCGCGAACCGGCCCCTGCCCGCGCAATTCGGCTGTCTGGCCCCACACCGTCGGTTGCAGGACCCAAAGGTGCGCATGTTCGCCGATCACGCGGTTCGCGCGCTGCGCCCGTTGTTTCAACGGGGGATCGCAGGCCAAGAGGTCTGACGGTTTTCAGGGGAGGGGCGGACCGCCCTTGTTCAGTGACACCCCATAGTTTCCGAATCATCGGAATGATTTTCCATTGTGCGATAGGCGGCATCGCCACGCGCTGCATGGTCAGGCCCGCAGAACCTGTGCCCGCCCCGTGGACGGGGCGGGCACAGGTATGGTTCAGGTGTCGGACTTGAACCCCAGCCTGCGGCCGATCCGCGAGGCATAGAACTCGCCCACCAGACCACGCCGGAACAACAGCACGCAGACCATGAACACCACCCCCGTGATGACCGTCACCGGCAGCGGCGAGGTCGCCAGATAGTTCTGCAGCGTGACCACCAGCCCCGCCCCGATGACCGGCCCGATCAGCGTACCGATGCCGCCCAGCAGGGTCATCAGAATCACCTCTCCGGACATCTGCCAGCCGACATCGGTCAGGGTCGCGAACTGGAACACCAGGCTCTTCACGCTGCCCGCTAGACCCGCGATCGCCGCCGACATCACGAACGCCGCCAGCTTGTATCGCGCGACCGTATAGCCGAGCGATGTGGCCCGCGCCTCGTTTTCGCGGATGCTTTTCAGGATCATGCCAAAGGGCGAATTGATGATCCGCCAGACCGCCAGCATCCCGGCCAGGAACACGCCCAGCACGAAATAGTACATGGTGATCTGGTCCGACAGGTCCACCACGCCCAGGAACATGCCGCGCGGGACGGACTGGATGCCGTCCTCTCCGTTCGTGAACCCGGCCTGCAGGCAGAAGAAAAAGAACATCTGCGACAGGGCCAGTGTGATCATGGCGAAATAGATGCCCTGACGGCGGATGGCGATCAGGCCCATGACCAGACCCAGACAAGCGGCGCCCGCGACCCCGACCAGAATGCCCAGTTCCGGCGACAGGCCCCACACCTTGACCGCATGGGCGGTGAAATAGGCCCCGCCGCCGAAAAACGCCGCATGCCCGAAGGACAAGAGCCCGGTATAGCCCAAGAGCAGGTTGAACCCCGCGGCGAACAGCGCAAAGCACAGGATCTTCATCAGGAAGATCGGGTACAGGAACATCGGCACCAGCAGCAGGAACCCCAGCATGGCCAGCAGGATGACGGCCTTGATGCGGCCGGCGCCCTGCATGGTCGCGGGGGCGGTTGCGTCGGAATGGCTCATCTCACACGTCCTTTCCGAACAGGCCCGCGGGTCGCAGGATCAGCACGATCGCCATGATGACAAAGATCACGGTGTTCGACGCCTCGGGGTAGAAGACCTTGGTCAGCCCCTCGGCGATGCCCAGCAGATAGCCGGTGACGATGGCACCCAGGATGGACCCCATGCCGCCGACCACGACCACCGCGAACACCACGATGATGATGTTCGTCCCCATCAGCGGCGACACCTGATAGATGGGCGCGGCCAGCACGCCCGCGAACGCCGCCAGTGACGCGCCCAACGCATAGGTCAGCGTCAGCAGCAGCGGCACGTTGACCCCAAAGCTCTGCACCAGTTCGGGGTTTTCGGTGGCCGCGCGCAGATACGACCCCAGCTTGGTCTTTTCGATCAGCAGCCATACGGCGATGCAGACCGCCAACGACGCCACGATCACCCAGCCCCGATAGATCGGCAGGAACATGAACCCCAGGTTCACGCCCCCCGCCAGTACAGGCGGCGTCGGATAGGGCTGACCGCTGGACCCGAAGAAATAGCGGAACGTCCCCTCGATCGTCAGGGCCAGGCCGAAAGTGAACAGCAGCCCGTACAGATGGTCCAGCTTGTACAGCCGCGACAGCATGGTGCGCTCGACCGCGGCGCCGAACGTCCCCACGATCAGCGGTGCCAGGATCAGCGCGATCCAATAGTTCACGCCTGTCCAGGTCAGCAGCAGCAGTGCCACAAACGCACCCAGCATGTATTGCGCGCCATGGGCAAAGTTGATCACCCGCAGCAGGCCAAAGATGACCGCAAGGCCCAGTGACAGCAGCGCATAGAACGATCCGTTGATCAGGCCGATCAGCAATTGCCCCATCAGGGCGGCCATCGGCACGCCGAATATCATCGTCATGTCAGACCCCCAGATCGCGATTGAGCATATCCATGTTGGCGGGCAGGTCGCCCACCGGAAACTCGGCCACCATCTGTCCGTGATCCATCAGATAGAACCGGTCGGCGACCTTGCTGGCGAACCGAAAGTTCTGTTCGACCAGCACCACGGTCATGCCGCGTTTCTTCAATTCGCCCAGCACGGTGCCGATGTTCTGGATGATGACGGGGGCCAGCCCCTCGGTCGGCTCGTCCAGCAGCAGACAGCGCGCGCCGGTGCGCAGGATGCGCGCCATGGCCAGCATCTGCTGTTCGCCGCCCGACAGTTTCGTGCCGGGGCTGTTCCTGCGTTCGTACAGGTTCGGGAACAGGGCATAGATCTCGTCGACCGACATGCCGCCCTTGGCCACGACCGGGGGCAGCATCAGGTTTTCCTGGACCGACAGGCTGGCGAATATGCCGCGTTCCTCGGGGACGAAACCCAGACCGGCGCGTGCCGATTTGTGCAGCGCCATGGACATCATGTCGGTGCCGGCGAATGTGATGGTGCCGGTGCGTTTGCGCAGGATGCCCATGATGGATCGCAGGGTGGTGGTCTTGCCCATGCCGTTGCGGCCCAGGATGCAGATCATCTCGCCTTCGTTCACGTGCAGGTCGACACCGTGCAGGATGTGGCTTTCGCCGTACCACGCGTTCAGCCCGGCGACATTCAGAAGCGCGCTCATGCGTCGGTTCCCATATAGGCGGTGCGCACGCGGGGATCGGTGGACACGGTGTCGTAATCACCGCTGGCCAGGATCTCTCCGCGCTGCAGCACGGTGACGCGGTCGCAGATGTCGGCCACGACCGACAGGTTGTGTTCGACCATCAGCACGGCCCGGTCGCGGGCCACGTCGCGGATGATGCCGGCGACCGTCTGCACGTCCTCCAGGCCCATCCCGGCCATCGGCTCGTCCAGCAGCAGCACCTTTGGGTCCAGCGCCAGCGTGGTCGCGATTTCCAGCACGCGCTTGCGGCCATAGGACAGGTCGGTGGCGCGGGTGTCGCGGTATTCGCTCAGCCCCAGTTGCGCGATCAATTCGTCCGCGCGTGGGTTCAGCCGGTCCAGCGACGACAGCGGACGCCAGAACTGCGTGGCCAGCCCGTTGGGCCGCTGCAACGCGACGCGCAGGTTCTCCAGCACCGTCAGATGCGGGAACACGGCCGAGATCTGGAACGACCGTACCAGACCAAGCCGCGCCACCTCTGCGGGCTTTTTGGCGGTGATGTCGCGCCCCAGCAGGGTGATCGACCCGCGGGTGGGCGTCAGAAACTTGGTCAGCAGGTTGAAGACGGTGGTCTTGCCCGCCCCGTTCGGGCCGATCAGCGCATGGATGCGGCCATGTTCGACATCCAGATCGACATCGTTGACGGCGGTAAAGCCGGCGAAATCCTTGCCAAGGCCGCGGGCGGATAACACCACCCGCGGCTGGTCCTGTTGCACAGGCATTGCTGTCATGGGTCCGTCCGCGCCCTAGTTCGCCGCGACCAGCGCGCAGCCGCTTTCGGCCGGGTCGATGAACGCCTCGGATCCGGGGATGGTGGCCAGCACGTTGAAATAGTCCCAGTCCGTGGTGATGTCGGCAGGCGCCTTGACCTCCAGCAGATAGACGTCGGTGATCAGGCGTCCGTTCGCGCCCACCGTGCCGCCCTGGGAAAAGACGTCGTCGACCGGTAGCGTGTGCAGCTGTTCGGACACGGCGGCGGTTTCGTCGGTGCCGGCGGCCTGAACCGATTTCAGGTACTGGGTGACGGCCGAATAGGTGCCGGCATGGACCATGTTCGGCATTGCCTGCGTGCGCTCGAAGAACCGCTGCGCGAATTCGCGCGTCTCGTCGGTGCGGTTCCAATAGAACGATTCCGTCAGCGTCAGGCCCTGCGCCGCCTCGGCGCCCAGACCGTGGACCTCGGCCAGGGTGAACAGCAGTGCCGCCAGACGCTGACCGCCCTGCACGATGCCGAATTCGGACGCGGACTTGATGGCGTTCTGGGTGTCCAGGCCAGCATTGGCCAGACCGATCACCTTGGCCCCCGACGCCTGCGCCTGCAGCAGGAAGGACGAAAAATCGTTGCTGGACAGCGGATGACGGACCGACCCCACCACCTCGCCGCCGTTTTCGGTGACATACGCGCCGGTCTGCTCCTCCAGCGAATAGCCGAATGCGTAATCGGCGGTCAGAAAGAACCAGCTGTCGCCGCCCTGTTCGACCAGCGCGCCGCCGGTGCCCACCGCCAGCGCGTGTGTGTCATAGGCCCAGTGGAAGCCGTTTTCCGTGCATTGCGCGCCGGTCAGTTCGGTGGTGGCGGCTCCCGTGGTCATGGTGATCTTGTCGGCCTGGGCGGACAGGGCCTGCACGGCCAGGGCCACCGACGACGTCGTCAGTTCCATGATCGCGTCGACCTGCTGGGTGTCGTACCATTGGCGGGCGATGTTGGATGCGACGTCGGGCTTGTTCTGGTGGTCGGCGGTCACGACCTCGATGGGCATGTCCAGCACGGTGCCGCCGAAATCCTCGACCGCCATCAGGGCCGCCTGATAGGAATAGGTGCCGCCGAAATCGGCATAGACGCCCGACTGGTCGTTCAGGATGCCGATCTTGACGACGTCATCGGATACCTGCGCCATTGCGGCGGTGGCCGTGGCGCCAAAGATCGCCACCGATGTCAAAAGTCTGGCCATATTGTTCTCTCTCCCTCATGTCGGATCGCACACGGGTGGGCAGGCCACCCGCCGGGTCGGCGGTCCGGATCATCTCTTGTGTGAATGACAGGCAGCCCTCTCCCAAAGGCCGCTTGCGTCAAGGGTTGCAGAATAGATTTGCCTTGGCAAGGACGCTTGGCCCGCACTGCGGCAACTTGCACAGGCTGCACGTGGCAGGGCGTTGGCCAGTCGCCTGCGATCACCGCGACGCGTCACGCGACCGCCCGCCCCGGCGGGCGATGCGAACCGGGGCGTCAGGCGGTAGGTCGGCGGTCGATCCAGGATGTCGCGGCCTCATACGCGCGGCCAAGGTTCAGTACAGTGGCATCGCGCCCGCGATGGCCGATCAGCTGCAACCCCATCGGCGTGCCCGACGGCCCGAACCCCGCAGGGACGCACAGTGCCGGCAGGCCGGTCAGGGACGCGGGCACCACCACCTCCATCCAGCGGTGATAGCTGTCCATCTGCCGCCCCGCGATCGCCTGCGGCCAATGCCAGTCCGCGTCGAACGCGAACAGCTGGGCCGACGGCAGCGCCAGAATGTCGACATCCATCCCCGCCGTGTGCCGGAACCAGTCCGACCGGATCACGCTGGCCCGGCGCAGGTCGGATGCGGACAGGGCCAGCCCGCGTTCGATCTCCCACCGCAATTCGGGTTTGACCTGATCGGGGGCACTGTGCAGCAGCGGGCCAAGGCTGCCCGCGATGGTCCAACTGCGCAGCGTGGTCCAGGCCTCCCACAGGGCATCGGCCGGAAGGGGCGGCGCCATGGGCACGACATCGTGGCCCAGATCGGCCAGCACCTGCACGGCATCCCCGCACAAATCCAGCACGCCCGGTTCGGTCGCATATGCGCCACCCCAATCGCCCAGCCACCCGATGCGCAGCGTGCCGCCCGGCGGCGCGGGGCGATAGGGGCCGATGGAATGCGGATGCATCGGGTCGTGGGCGGACTGCACCGCCAGCAACAGTTCCAGGTCGCGGATCGAGCGTGCCATCGGCCCCTCGGTCGACAGTTGCGACAGGAACAGATCGCCGGGGTTCGACGGCGCGACCAGGCCATAGCTGGGCCGGAACCCAAACACGTTGTTCCACCCCGCCGGATTGCGCAGCGACCCCATCATGTCCGACCCGTCGGCCAGTGCCACCATGCGCGCGGCCAGCGCCGCCCCCGCGCCGCCGCTGGACCCGCCCGCCGACCGCGACAGATCGTAGGGATTGCGCGTGACGCCATAAATGGGGTTATAGCTGTGCGATCCCAGACCGAATTCGGGGGTGTTGGTCTTGCCGATGATCACCGCCCCCGCCCGGCGCAGCCGCGCCACCATCGGGCTGTCGGCCACCGGCACATGGTCGCGGAACGCAGGCGATCCATAGGTGGTCGTGATCCCCGCCGTGTCGGCCAGATCCTTGACCGCCATCGGCAGCCCCTGCAGCGGCCCTGCGGGGGCCCGCGCGGCCTCGGCCAGCAGGGTGTCGCGGTCGCGCAGGGCAACGATTGCGTTGACGACCTGGTTCGCGGCCGCAATCCGGTCCAGCGTCAGCGCCATCAGGTGCGGCGCGTCGATGGTGCCCGCGCGCAGGGCCGCCAGCTGGCTTGTCGCATCGCCGGTGATCATTCGGTGACCCTTTCACGGTTTCGGCGTCACCGTGGGGTGAAACGCCGTTTCTCACAACCCCCCGCATTCTGCACGGATCACGGAACCGTGTGCATTCATGACATCGGCGTTGGCATGGAACATCGGACGCATGCTGCGGTTGTGCAACAACAGCCACAGGAGCACCCGATGAAACACGCCCTTGCCATTCTTGCCGTATGCGTCACACCAGCCGCCGCCCTTGCGCAGACCGAGGGGGAATTCACGCTGCCCGACCTGCCCTATGCCGCGGACGCGCTGGATCCGGTCATCAGCGCCGAAACGATGGAATTGCACCACGGCAAGCATCACCAAAGCTATGTCACCAATCTAAATGCCGCCATCGCCGAAGGTGACGCCCCCGCCGGTCTGGCGATCGAGGACCTGGTGGCCAATGCCGGGACCTATCCCGACAAGGTCCGCAACAATGCCGGTGGTCACTGGAACCACACGTTCTTTTGGGAATCGATGGCCCCCGCTGATCAGGCCGGAGAGATGTCGCCGGAACTGACCGAGGCGATCGAGACGGCTTTTGGTTCGGACGAAGAATTCCGCACCGCCTTTCAAGAGGCAGGCGCGGGCCAGTTCGGGTCGGGTTGGGTCTGGCTGATCGTGAACGATCAGGATCAGCTGGAGATCACCGCAACGCCCAATCAGGACAACCCCCTGATGGACGTGGCCGAGACACCGGGCACGCCTTTGTTGGGCAATGACGTGTGGGAACATGCCTATTACCTGACCTACAACAACCGCCGGGCCGACTATCTTGAAAGCTGGTGGGACGTGGTGAACTGGGGTGCGGTGTCAGAACGTTATGACGCGGCCTTGGCCGAATAAGGATCCGATCATTTTGGACCGTGCGACCGGCTGATCACCAGCCAGTCGGTCGCACGACATAATACAATCGGTGCGTTGTTTCAGTTGCTGTCACTCGGCGGCCGAATATCCGGGTAAGGGCGTCTGACGCCGCAGTTGACAGGCAAAGCTGCCCGTTTGGATTGCGGAACCGACCAAACGGGTTGCCCCGCAGAAATACCGGTTTTCGGTTTGCCGGCGTCATGTGCCGGTCGGTCGGCCCTGTTGCTCTGGTGACAGCGTCCGCATCAGGCGCGTCGTCCTGTGGCGCAGGAAAAACCGCAGCATCTGCGCCGATGCGTCCGGCCCGCCCGGATCGACGAACCGGCCCGAACGCGACCCACCCGACCATGCGTGACCCGCGCCTTTGACCAGCCAATGTTCGATCAAAGGCCGACCCTGACCCGCGCGATGCGTGGTTCGGACATAGGTGCGTCCGCCCGGAACGGTACGCGTCGTTTCGACCGTGCGCAGGCTGGCGAATGTTTCGATGGCACGGATCGCCACGAACCGCCCGTTGCGGGGTGCCACGACGCGGTCATCACCGCCATGAAAGATGATCGTGGGAACGGGCGTGATCAGGCGTCGGCCCGGACTGCCCTGTTTCATTGCGATGATGGCCGACGTCTTGTCACCCGCAGCCGCCGGTGGCAGGCCGGAATGACATCCGACGGCGGCGAACAGGTCGGGATAGGCATGCGCCAGCAGCATTGCGGTCGACGCCCCCGCCGACAGGCCCGCGACATAGACCCGGGCCGGGTCCACACCATGGCGCACCAGCAGTTCGCGCGTCAGGCTGGCCAACAGCGCGGGTTCACCACCATCGCGGTCCTGATCCCCGGGGCGGAACCAGTTCCAGCAGCGGTTGGGGTGCGCCTCGCGCGGCTGCGCAGGATAGACGACAATGACACCCGCCTGTTCGGCAAGCGCATTCATGCCGGTGCCTTTTGCGAAGTCCTCGGGCGTCTGCCCGCACCCATGCAACATCATCAGCATCGGCATCGGCAGCGGACGCCCCGCCGCTATCGCCGATGGCAGATAGATGCGATAGCTGCGCGTCCCAAAGACGCAGGCATGGGTTCCGGCATCAAACCGTGCGGCTTGCGGGATGACGGGGGAACGGGGTCTGTTGACAGGCTTGGATCGGACGACTTTGGGTTTGGACGCGGGTCGGGGTGGCTTTGCGGCGGCGGTGGCTGCCTGTGTCATCGCCCTGGTCGCCGATTTCATGAACGCGCCCATCATGCCCGCCATGACGCTGGCGCCGGATTTGCGCCGGGGGGTTCCGATCCGGGTTCTTGGGCGCTTGGTCACGATAATGTGGGCCGTTTTCGGTTGCAGGTCGCCATCTGCGTCGCATGCGCCGCGACATCGGGCAAGCGGAACAATGGCCGGGCGCGACATGGCAGCCATGACACGCCGATGGGTGCGCGTACGCTTGCCCATTGGTGCAGTGTTTGACATTTTGGCGTCAAACGCCCCACAACCCGGCGCACCGCAACAAAAGGTCCCGCCGATGACGGCCACGATGCTGACGATCCTTGATTGGCTGGACCGGCGCACCTCGGGTGTGGGCCTGGTCATCGGATCGCTGTTCGTGGCCGGGTCGCTGACGCCCAGCCTGATCCCGCGCAGTCCCCAGATCCAGGGCATTCTGGCGGGGTTCTGCTTTGCCGCGGGTTACGGCGTGGCGGTGCTGGCGGGAACGCTGTGGCGCTATCTGCAGCTGCCGCGTCTGACAGACCGACAGGCCCGCCTGCTGGTACCCGCAATGGGCGCGGTCGCGCTGGTGATCGTGACGGTGTTCCTGATCCGGTCGGCCGAATGGCAGAACGACATCCGCGCCGCCATGGCCCTGGCCCCGGCCGAGGGCGTGGCCCCGTTCGTGGTGGCCGGTCTGGGCACGGCGGTCGCATCGGTGCTGTTGATCGTGGGAAAACTGCTGGTGGCGCTTGGCCGCTATGTCAGCGCGCGGATCGCGCAGATCCTGCCGCGCAGGCAGGCACGGGTGGTGGGCATGCTGCTGACGATCCTGCTGACCTATCAGGTGTTCAGCGGCGTGCTGGTGCGCAATGTCGTCTCCAGTATCGACGGATCGGCGCAGGCGCTGGACGACCTGATCCCCGCTGAACAGATTGCGCCCGACCAGCCCTGGCAGACCGGCAGCGCCGCGTCCCTGATCGCCTGGCAGGATCTGGGCCGCGAGGGACGTAATTTCGTGGCCACCACCCCCGACCCGCAGGCCATCGCCAGCGTTACGGGACAGCCCGCACGCCAGCCGCTGCGCGTCTATGTCGGCCTGAATGCGGCGGACACGCTGGCCGAACGTGCCGATCTGGCGGTGCGCGAACTGGACCGCGCGGGCGGGTTCGACCGCAGCACGCTGGTCGTGGCCATGCCCACCGGCACCGGCTGGATGGATCCCGCCGCGATCGAACCGCTGGAGCATCTGAACCACGGCGACGTAGCCACCGTGGCGTTGCAGTATTCCTATCTGCAAAGCTGGATTTCCCTGCTGGTGCAGCCAGAACAGGCCGCGGACGCCGGACGCGCCCTGTTCGGAGCGGTCCACCGTCACTGGCAGCAACTGCCAGAAGAGACGCGGCCCCGGCTGTATCTGTACGGCCTCAGTCTGGGCGCGCACAGCTCGCAGCAGTCGTTGCGCCTGCACGAGATGCTGGACCAGCCCATCGACGGGGCGCTGTGGGTCGGGCCGCCCTTTGTCAGCCAGCTGTGGCAGACCCTGACCGCCGAACGCGACCCCGGTTCGACGGCCTGGCTGCCCCATCTGACCACCGGAGAGGTGGTGCGTTTCACCGATGGCCGCCGGTCGGTGCACCAGGACGGCCCATGGGGAGACGTGCGGATCGTGTTCCTGCAATACGGCAGCGACCCGATCGTGTTCTTTCGGTCGGACAGCGCGATCCGCCCGCCGGAATGGCTGGCCACCCCTCGCGCCCCCGAAGTGTCGCCCGACCTGCGTTGGTATCCCATCATCACGCTGCTGCAGCTGGCCTTTGACATGGCCATCGCGCTGGAGGTGCCGATCGGGCATGGCCACGTCTATGCCCATGTCGACCACATCGATCCCTGGCTGGCCATCACCGACCCGCCCGGCTGGACCCCCGAACGGCTGCAGGCCCTGCGCCAGCATTTCCTGACACGCCAGCAGGCAATGACGACCCAGCCCGGCAGCTCCAGCTGACCGAACGGGTCAATCGACCTGCGCGACGCCCGCCCGCACCCCGGTGCGAGAGCCATTTGGACGCGATTGGCATAAATGCCAGCCTTGGCTCTGTACCGCATGGTGGTGGCGGCACCGGAATGGCACGTCACCCAAGGTGATGCATCATGGCCCAAGCATTTGGAAAGGCATTGACGGCGATGCAGTGCGCATGACCATGCGCCGCATCGGTTGGACGCCTGCGTTCGACAGCGACGGATCGTTGTCGCGTCAGGCGCGGCGGTCCGCGATGGCGCGCCAGCGCGGGTTGTCATCCCCGACGTGACGCCGCGCACCCCAGAACCCCGCCGGACCGGGGCCCGACACTTCGACGAACGCGTTGAAGAACGCGCCGCCCGCCTGAGCGAACCCATCGATGGCGCGCTGGTACAGGCCCGCCATCTGGTCCGAATAGTGAAACCGCTCGATGAAATCGAACAGGTCGGGGTCTTCATCGATGGCGGCGCGGTCGGGGACGATGTGGCTGCCACCTTCGTACATGACCAGCGACAGGCCGGCCTCTTGCGCGATGGCGTTCTGGGCGGCCCAGACCTCCTCCAGCGTGGCGATGGTGGTGCCGCCCTCTTCGCCCGCGATGTGGCGTCCTTCGGCAACCTGTTCGGCCATCAGGTCGAACGCGGCGGCATCGCCCATGTCGCGCCAGGACCGTACCTGCGCGACATTCGCGGGGCGTCCGATGCCGCCGTCGAAATATCCGGTCACCGCATAGGCGTCGAAATAGGTCTTGGGTGCGCGGCGGTCCTGACCGCCCTCGACCCACAGGGGCGCGTCCAGCATGGCATGGTTCAGGTCGATCCAGGCGGTATGGGCGGTGATGACCTTGCGCAGCCGGTCGGGCGCATCGGCATAGACCTCGTCCAGCAGCATCGCCATCTGCGCCGCCCGGCCACCGTAAACCTGCATCCAGCCGTCGCCTTGGCCCGGCCATTGCGCCTCGGCCTGCTGCAGCGCCCATTGGGTCTGGCCGAACTGGAAATTCCAGACCTCGTTCGAAAATTCGTACCAGGCGGTCAGGCCCGGATCCAGGCTGTCGCGGACCAGCGTGGCAAACTGGGTCATGTGGTCGTCGGTGGCAAGATGCGGAAAGCAGAACCACGGATCGATGCCCAGCTGGTTGGCCAGCGTCACCATCACCTCGACCGGAACACCCAGGGTCCAGGTGGCCGAGGTCAGGCGGGGCCGGTCGTCCCATTCGGCCAGCGTGCTGTCGTTCGTGGCCATCCAGTCCATGAACCGGATCACCCGGAATCCGCCGATCAGCGCCAGCCATTCGGGCCGAAAGATCTGGCCTGCGTCATAATCGGCCTGCAAGACCTGATGAATACAGCGGAAATTGCGCGCGGGGTCGGTGGCGTCCTGATCGACGATATCGATTGCCACGATCCCCGTGTCCGAAGCGACATAGTCGAATTCCGCCCATCCCGGTCCGGTGGTCACGTTCGTGCCGGTCCCGTTGATGCGGACATCGGCGGTACCGTCCCAGGTCATGCGGTAATGGCCGTTCAGGCTGGTATCGTCGGCGGCCAGATCGCACAGGATGATCGTGCCCACGGCCGTGGCCCCGGCGGGGATGCTGACCGGCCAGCCGTCGGCGTCCAGATGCCCGCCATCGCGCAGTTCGGCATTGGTGTGGGACACGAACTCGGCCTCGGACCGGCCCATCCATTCACGGCTGTGGCGCATGACATCGATGAATGGCTGCGAGGCACCCCAGTCAGAGATACCCGAAAGCCCCACGGCAATACCGCCGACGTCAGTACCCGTCGCCGCCCGCGCCAGACGCGGCAGCCCGATGGCCACCTGCAGCCCAAAGGCGGCACCAAGCATCAGTACGGAACGTCTTTTCATCACGGGCCCTTTCACGCGTTCCCGGCATGCGGAACACAAAATTTCTAACAGCGTGGCCAGCCTTGAGACAAGGTTTTTCAATGGGTGCAGGGTGGCCTGCACATCGCGGCGCCATGGTGCCGGGAGAACCCCGTCAGATAGGGCGCCCGTCCATCATCTTTCCCGGCTATAAATTTGATAACGCAATATTTTTAGGATTGGCTGTGCGCTATCAGATGGCCGCGCTTCGATGGCGCGACGGTGTTCCAACAGCGCGCATGGCCGCCGTGCCGTGGCGATCAACGGGTCGATCACGATCGCGCGGGATGCGTCTGGCCGTGCCCCGATTTCAGCGGGCATATCGCGTCAGGATGTCCCCTCTAACCGCTTTACAACCGGGCCGGTCGCAACCGTTTTCGTGCAGATGTCAGCGTTGCCCCACAACTGTGGCGCAGCCCGTACGGATTGAACGTGGGATTAGACGGTTCAGCCGCCAGATATCGGTGCTGTCCGGCCTTGCCATCCATCGTGGGTCGTGGGCGCATGTCGGGCCTGTCACCCTCATGGCATTCGACAGCGGCCATGGACTTTGTCATCCCGATGATTGCCCAACGGCGGACATCATCGCGTTGTCATGCCGGAACTGTCCATCCCGGACCCACGTCGGGCCATGTGTCGTCGCCCATGGCGGTGGGCCGACAAATCCGGAACCGGGTCCGGGGGCACATTGCGCGTTTCAGCCCCGGTCCCGCGGCAGACGGCGTCACGAACGCACCGTGCGCGCCTGGTTCTTGCCACGTATCGCCCTGTCGGCGGGGTCTCGGCGACCATGGGAAAAACGTGCCGCCCCTGATGCGGGGCGGCACGGCGATCAGACGACCTTGACGTTGATGGATCCGACGCCTTCGATATGAGCGTCCATCACATCGCCCCGGGAAATCGCGCCGACGCCGGCGGGGGTGCCGGTCATGATCACGTCGCCGGGCTGCAGGTCGAAATAGCGCGACAGTTCGGCAATCATTTCGGGGATCTTCCAGATCATCTGGTTCAAATCGCCGGTCTGGCGGCGTTCGCCGTTGACGTCCAGCGTGACCGCCCCGGCATCGGGGTGGCCGATCCGGGATGCCGGCACCAGCGGCCCACAGGGACCCGATTTCTCAAAGCTCTTGCCGACCTCCCACGGGCGGCCCATCTTTTTCGCCTCGCCCTGCAGGTCGCGACGGGTCATGTCCAGACCCACGCCATAGCCCCAGACATGGTCCAGCGCCTGATCGGCGGGGATGTCGATGCCGCCCTGGGACAACGCCACGACCAGCTCGATCTCGTGGTGCACATCCGATGTCAGGGTCGGATAGGGAAAGGTCCCATCCGATGTCAGGTTCGACGGGCTCTTGAAGAAAAAGAACGGCGGCTCGCGGTCGGGGTCATGACCCATCTCGACCGCGTGGGCGGCATAGTTGCGGCCGATGCAGAACACCCGGTTGACGGGAAAGCGCTGGTCGCTGCCGTCGACCGGCAGGGTCGCGGGGGGTGCGGGGGCGATCACGTAATCGGTCGGTTGGTAAAGATCGTTTGGCATCAGTTTCTGACTCCTGCGTAGTATTGAACACGTTTTTCAAGGCGCGCGACCCCTTCGGCAAGGGTCAGCGCGCAGGTAAAGAGAATGACGACCAGCGCCCAGAAATGGGCCATCAGGAAATTCTGCTGGTAGAGCGAGAACAGCGCCCCCACCCCGATGATGGACACCAGCAGCTGGCCGATGACGACGCCCTTGACGCCGCGCACCATGCCAAGCCGGACCCCGGCCAGGATCTCTGGCAGGGCCGACAGGACCATCATGCGCATGCGTTCGGTCCGGGTGGCCTGAAAGCTGTCGGCCATCTCAATCAGCGAGGGCGTGATGTGCTGGACGCCCGCGCGGGTGTCCAGGACGATGATCCAGACCGCGAACATGAACACGGTGACAATGACCGTGGGCGTGCCCAGACCGAACAGGATCATGAACACCGGGACCAGCGCCGACAGCGGTGCGGACAGGAAGGTGTTGACCCACATGTTCAGCATCCGGTCGGCGGCAGGGACCAGCCCCATCAGGAAACCCAGGGGAACCCCCACCACCAGCGCCAGCCCGATGCCCGAGAAATAGGACAACAGCGTGATGCGCATCGCCTCGCCAAAGCTGCGCGATGTCACGACCTCTGTCATGGCGGCCAGCACCTCGGAAAAGGGAGGGAACAGCAGGACCAGATCGAACCGGCCGATGATCTCCCACAGGATCACCCAGATCAGCAGCGATGCCATCTTGGGGATGTGGTATCCGTAAATGGTCATCGCGCTACTCCACGTATTGCTTGATGCTGGTCCAGATGCGCTCGACCGTGTCCAGATAGGCCTCGTCGCGGCGCAGCTCGTCGGGGGTGATCCCGGCGCGGATCTGCGGGTCGATGATCTCGGAGATGCGGCCGGGGCGCGGCGACAGCATCACGATGCGGTCCGAGACATAGACCGCCTCCTCGATGGAATGGGTCACGAACAGGAAGGTCTTGTTCTCGACCTCGCGCAGGCGCATCAGGTCCTCCTGGAACTTGCGCCGGGTCTGTTCGTCCACGGCCGAAAACGGCTCGTCCATCAGCAGGATGTCGGCATCGACCGCCAGGGCGCGGGCCAGGCCCACCCGCTGGCGCATACCGCCCGACAGTTCGTGCGGGTATTTTGACTCGAACCCCGACAGGCCGACCTCGGCGATGTAATGGCGGGCGCGCTGTTCGCGCTCACGCTTGGCCACGCCCTGCATCTTCAGGCCGAATGCCGCGTTGTCCAGAACGCTGGCCCACGGCATCAGGGCAAAATCCTGAAACACAAAGGCGCGTTCCCGGCCCGGCCCCGTCACCGGCTTGCCGTTGACCAGGATCTGCCCCGATGTCGGCTCCAGCAGGCCCGCCACGATCTTGAGCAGCGTGGTCTTGCCGCAACCCGACGGGCCCAGCAGGCTGGTCAGGTGGCCGCGTTCGAACGACAGATCGATGTTCTGCAGCGCGGTGACCGAGCTGCCGTATTTCTTGGAGATCCCGCGGATCTCGACGATCGGATCGCGCACGGACCCTTGGGTGACGCGGGTGGCGTTCGTCGGCATGGCGTATTGCTGCATCATGACCCCCTTCTTTCGGGACGGAACAGTTTGGCCTCGACCCACTGGAGCGAGCTGACGGCAAGGATGGCGAACAGCACGATCGACACGATCGTGGCATACATGTGGGCAAAGTTGGCGACCGACCGGTGGAACGTGATCAGATCGCCGATGCCCGTGGGCGTGATCAGCAACTCGGCCAGGACCGCGCCCGAAAACCCTTCGGCCACGCCAAGGCGCAGGCCCGCGAACATCATCGGGCTGGCGGCGGGCAGGATGATCTGGGTGACCTGCTGTGTCCGGCTGCCGGTGAACGACGC
The DNA here is from genome assembly GCF_045064235.1 of Paracoccus sp. Ld10. Classification (NCBI taxonomy): domain Bacteria; kingdom Pseudomonadati; phylum Pseudomonadota; class Alphaproteobacteria; order Rhodobacterales; family Paracoccaceae; genus Paracoccus; species Paracoccus sp. Ld10. The sequence continues at coordinate 141,271 of NZ_JBISHD010000004.1, forward strand.
GCACATCGCCACCATCGACGGCGGCACGTTGCGCACGGCCTTGTAGCTGTTCATGGCGATGACCGGCATCGACAGCATCACCACCGCCAGCACCTTGGACGTCAGCCCGATGCCATAGACAAAGGTGACCAGCGGGATCAGCGCCGCCATGGGGGCGGCCTGCATGACGATGACCACGGGCAGCGTGATCCATTCGACACTCTGGCGCAGGCCCATGCCCACGCCGGCGCTGATCCCCACGGTCAGGGAAATGGTCAGACCGATCAGCAACGGCTCCATCGTGCGCAGATAGGCCGCGCCCATCGTTCCGTCCGCGATCATCGACCACAGGGCGACCATCGTCGCGGTGAAGGTGGGAAAGGCAAAGTTGAAGCCCGATCTGGCGGTGATCTCCCAGATCAGGGCAAAGACGGCGACCGACAGGATCTTCCATTGCAGGCCGGATTGCCACAGGCGCAGGCCCAGGCCGGCCTGAGCCGGTGGCAGCGACGCGGTGATGTTGGCTGATGTCATGAATACATGGCCCCCCAAGGCGGGATACGACCCCTGCCCGCCGGATTGCGGATCAGGGGGTGGCGGCATCCGCACAGGGATGCCGCCCGCAGGTCGCCCATCAGTTGCGGGCCGCGCTCAGCAGGTCGAAATCCCAGTACTGGCCGGGGTCGAGGTCGGCATCCGGCGCCTGAACCTGGCCCGCGGCGGCCAGAAAGGTCAGATCGTCCGTGACATCACCGGGGGCGCCGCCGGTCGTCGGCAGCATGCCGTCGTTCACCGCGCCCTCGAAATAGGGGGTGATCTCAGCCACGGCCTGTTCGGGCAGGTCCGGCAGCAGGTCGTACTGGGCGCGCAGGTCGGCCACGACGGTGGGCGTCTCGTTGATCTCGGCCCAGGTGCGCAGCAGTTCCTCGACAAAGATGGCCATGTCGGCCTCGCGTTCGTTCAGGAACGCTTCGTTGCCGTACAGCGCCTCGTCGGTTGCGTTCACGCCGTCCAGCGGCAGGCGTTCGAATTTGCCGTCGCCCTGCTCGGTCAGCAGGCGAAAGCCCGAGGAATCCACGATCGTCGCCTTGACCGCACCTTGCAGCATGGCGCCTGCGCGGACCTCGGATCCGGGGACATAGCTGACGGCGGAATATTCGATGCCGTGCTGGCTCTCCATCAGGCGCATCAGTGCCTCGGTGCCCGATCCGCGCGAATGGACCGTGACCTCCTGTCCGTCCAGGTCGGACCAGTCGGAATAGAACTCGGTGTTGACGACCGGAAAGAACTGCAGCGTGCTCATGCGATAGAACATGCGGATCGGCGCCTTGGAGTTCTGGATGAACGCATAGGGCGCCCCCACGCCGATATCGGCCTGTCCGCCGACGACAGCCTGCGTGGCCACGTCCTCGGAGTTGAAAAAGGTGATGTCCATGGGCACGCCGCGTTCCTTGGTGCGCTCCATCGCGATCAGCAGGCCCAGGGTCTCGACCGAGGCGATGTCGCCCATTGCGACCCGCATCGGCGTCTGTGCCGCAGCCCCGGTGGCCAACGCGACCGCCATCGTGCCGCCCGCAACCCAGGCCGTAATCGGCCCTGTCAGTGTCCTCATTCCCCTCATGTCGACGCTCCTCCCAAAGCGGTAATCTGCGCTCGAATCCTGAATGCGCCTCGATTGGTTTGATCATGACACCCGATTGGTTAATTGGTCAACAGCGATGAATAGTTATTTTTTACAGCATTTGCTGGTGCCGATAAGCAATTGACCACGAACCAATTCTGGCATAATTTGACCGAACAAAGAATTGGTTACGGATCATAATCGTGCGTGGCAGCCCCGACCCCCTTGCCGGATATCCGGTACCCGACGATGACGGCGGCTCGCGGCAGGCGACGCTGGTGCAGTTGCGCGCCTGGCTGATGCGCCACGATTTCGCGCCCGGCACCCGCCTGCCCCCCGAGCGTGACCTGTCGGAAATTCTGGGCGTGTCGCGCGGAGAGTTGCGCAAGGCCCTGGCCACGCTGGAGGCCGAGGGCCAGGTCTGGCGGCATGTCGGCAAGGGCACCTTTATCGGGTCGCGCCGTGTCGAGGTCATGAGCCTGTCCGAGATCGACCGCGTGACCAATCCCGCCGAGGTGATGCGCGCACGTCTGCTGATCGAGCCCATGCTGGCCCGCGAGGCCGCGCTGAACGCCACCCATGACCACATCGAGGCCATGAACGCGTGCATCCTGCGCACCCGCAGCGCCCAGACATGGCGTCAGTACGAAACCGCGGACAACGAATTCCACCGCCTGATCGCGCAGGCGACCGGGAACCGATTGCTGCTGGCGATGTTCGACGCGCTGAACGCGGTGCGTCGCGCGGTCGTGTGGGGGGCGCTGCGGTCGGGGCGGCAGCGGCCGCCAGACGACCACCATTCCTTTGCGGAACACGACCGGATCGCCGCCGCGATCGCCCAACGTGACCTGACGGACGCTGCCGAGGCGATGCATCAGCATCTGCGCACCGTCCAGAAAAAGCTGATCGATCCGCGCGGCCCCGCGATCCACCCGGAATAGCGGGTCAGATGGTGGACATTTCCCCCCGACACGACGCACAATCCCGCGCATAAGAACGAGGATCAACTGACCATGTCCGAACACGACACACCCCAGATCATTTACACCAAGGTCGACGAGGCGCCTGACCTGGCCTCGGCATCGTTGCTGCCGATCATCCGCCGTTTTGCGGATGCGGCCGGAATCACCGTGGCGACGCGCGACATCTCACTGGCAGGCCGCATCATCGCGGCATTTCCCGAACGTCTGACCCCGGAACAGGCGCAGTCGGACGATCTGGCGGGCCTTGGCGCATGGGTCAAGACGCCTGCCGCCAACGTCATCAAGCTGCCCAACATCTCGGCCTCGGTGCCGCAGCTGGTGGGCGCGATCAAGGAATTGCAGGCGCAGGGCTTTGATCTGCCCGACTATCCGGTCGATCCCGCAAACGACGCCGAGGCCGATATCCGCGCCCGTTACGACGCCCTGAAAGGGTCGGCCGTGAACCCCGTCCTGCGTGAGGGCAATTCGGATCGCCGCGCTGCGCGTGCGGTCAAGAACTATGCCATGGCGCACCCCCATTCGATGGGCAAGTGGTCCCCCGACAGCAAGACCCGCGTGTCGTCGATGCCCGCAGGTGATTTCCGCCGCAACGAGACATCGGTGACGCTGACGGCCGAACAAGCGGGCCCCGTGCGCATCCAGCTGACCGGCACGGACGGCCAGGTGACCGTGCTGAAGGACGGCCCGGACCTGCCCGCGGGTGCCGTGGTCGATGCCAGCTTTCTGTCGGTTGCCCAGCTGACACGTTTCCTGGAGGCAGAGATCGAGGCGACGCAGGCCGAAGGGACGCTGTTCTCGGTCCACCTCAAGGCCACGATGATGAAGATCTCTGATCCGATCATCTTTGGCCATGTCGTGCGCACCTGGCTGGCGCCGGTGTTCGAACGCCATGGTGCGGCGCTGGCCGCGGCAGGTGCCGACCCCAATGGCGGTCTGGGCACCGTGCTGGCTCGCGTGGCGCAGATGCCTGACGGCGATGCGATCCGCGCCGAAATCGACGAGGTGATGGCGCAGCGGCCGCCGCTGTACATGGTGAATTCCGACAAGGGCATCACCAACCTGCACGTGCCGTCCGACGTGATCATCGACGCGTCGATCCCGGCGCTGCTGCGGGCGGGGGGCAAGGGCTGGGGTCCCGACGGGGCCGAGGCCGACACGAACTGCGTCATCCCCGACACGTCCTATGCGGATGTCTATGACGAGAGTGTAAAGTATTTCAAGGAAACCGGAGCGCTGGACCCGCGCACCGCAGGTACCGTCCAGAACGTCGGACTGATGGCCCAGAAGGCCGAGGAATACGGATCGCACCCGACCACGTTCGAAATTGCGCATGCCGGTACCGTCACCGTCACCGCCGCCAATGGCGACGAACTGCACAGCCATGCGGTGGACAAGGGCGACATCTGGCGCCTGTGTTCGACCCGTCAGGCCGCGATCGAGGATTGGGTGCGCCTGGCCATTGACCGCCAGCGCCTGGAAGGCTGCAAGGCGGTGTTCTGGCTGGACCGTGATCGCGCCCATGACCGCGAGCTGCTGGCCTATGTCCAGCCGATGCTGGATGCGGCGGGCGTCGCCGACCGGTTCGAGATTCTGGCCCCGCGCGAAGCCACGCGCCTGTCCTTCGAGACGATCCGCGCAGGTCGCGACACCATCGCGGTCACGGGCAACGTGCTGCGCGACTATCTGACCGACCTGTTCCCGATTTTGGAGCTGGGCACCTCGGCCAAGATGCTGTCGATCGTCAAGCTGATGCAGGGCGGCGGCATGTTCGAGACGGGTGCCGGCGGTTCGGCCCCCAAGCACGTGCAGCAGCTGGCCGAGGAGAACCACCTGCGGTGGGACAGCCTGGGAGAGTTCTGCGCCCTTGGCGAGAGCCTGAACTTTCTGGCCGAGGCCACGGGCAACGAAAAGGCCCGCACCCTGGCCGCCGCGGTCGAGGCCGCGACCCAGGGCGTTCTGGACCACGAACGCTCTCCCGGTCGCAAGGCGGGTGACCCGGACAACCGCGACAGCCACTATTACTTTGCGATGTACTGGGCGCAGGCGCTGGCCCAGCAGAATTCCGATGCCGAACTGGCCGAAGAATTCCGCCCCATCGCCCGCGATCTGACCGAACTGGAGGAGCAGATCGTGGCCGAACTGCGCGCGGGTCGCGGTCGTCCCGTCGATCTGGGCGGGTATTACCACGCGGATCCCGAAAAGGTCGCTGCGGTCATGCGTCCTTCGGCCACGCTGAACCGTATCCTGGGCTAAGGCCCCTGATGGCGCGCGGTTCTGATCCGCGCGCCATCCCACCCCTCGCATCGATCATCGTGCAGTCCCTTGGTCAGCACGATGCGCCCCCAAAACGCCGTGATCGAGTCGTGGCGTCCGCGCTTCTCCACGATCCACATTGCCACGATCCGTTGGCTCATCACCCGATTGCGACCCTGATCGCGGCCATCGTCATTCTGCACGCCATGGTGCGCCGGCGCGGCGCGCGTTCCGATCGTGCCATGCATCGGCTAATACAATGCAACGTTCCACCTGCAGGTAGATATGACCGGTATTGCTGCAGGAGGCGGTGATCCACGGGGCGCGTGTTCGACCTCGGCGTCGCCGAATACGTCGGAGCGGTCCATGAGTGCGAAGGGGCTGAGCGCTGTGGCTTGACCCGTGCTTTCCGTCGGCACGTCCAAAGCGTCTGGTTGCACGGAGGATGTCGTGGCGGGCACGAGCGGCCGCGTCTTTGCGTTCAAAGACGCCCGGTTCTGCGCATGGGTGTGATCACCGTCCTACCGCCGTTCAGAAGTGCGGCATGGCGCCGCTTGGTGTCGAAGGCGCCTTCCCCCCTCGCGGCATCGGGCTGGCGCGGGGTCCTTGGAGCCGCGGCCCCTCTTACCCCCCTCCGGAACTTGATCCCGGTGCTGTCGATCGGCAGGTTCAGCGAACCCGGACCGCGTTGGCGGAGGATCTGCGCAGCCAATTTCCCCTGCCTACGGCACGCGACTTGGAAAAGTCCGGCACCGGCTGGTAAAGCACTGTCACCTGCAAAATGCAGGACAGTAGGCCGTGGCCATGCGAACCGGTGGCGTTTTCATGGCCGGTTCCATTCGGTCGGCTGGCTGAACAGCACCGTCGTCATCAGGCGGATGTGAAGCCGGCGGCGGAGAACGCCAGCGCGCGGCAGAGACGCCCGGCGCCGTATCAGGACGTCATCGCACCCCCCCCTAGTTCGTCCTGCGGTGGCGCGCGGTATCGGAGTTCGTCATTCCCAAAACGATAGTCTACCAGACCAACCACGCAAAAACTGCCGAAGGCAGAGTTCCGCACCAACGCCGATATGACCTAACCCGATCACCGCCAGCGCGATAATCGCCATACCGATGGCGTTGGTCGCAAGGACCGGGCGGCCAGCGCCTCCGGACGAAACACAATGTCCAATGTGGCAAGCACCATGACCGTAATTGCGGTGATCTGTCCGCATTCATTGATATGGCTTACGACACCAATCCACAGCGCAAAGTCCGGTTGTTTCATGACCACGTGCCGGCATCTTGAGACTTGGCAGCATGGCTGCTTGCTGCGCTGCCGATCCGTCGTCCGTCCACTGAAATGGCAGGCGTCGGCTGGACAAGGGCCAGGCCCCATCCCCATTGATTTCGTGCGTTTCGGTTGGTTCAGGCCCCGCGGGGAGACCTGATCGGTGGGCACTCTGTTATGGCCGACAAGGGCGCAGACGGATCGCCTGCGTCCGATCTTTCCCAACAGTCATGGTGGTTCGTGTGTCGATGAATTGCGGGTGTTGAGCGGTATGATCGGTACTGATCGCAACGGTTTGCGATGGTGCGACGGCGAGGGCATGACCGACATTGGTTCGAGTGAATGCCCGGACGGGGAATACGGGCCGGCGAAGGCCCTCTGCTATCGCTGGAGTGATGGCGGTGCCTTTGCGCGGGTCATGGTCGGCCTTGCTGCCGTGAATGCCGATCCAAAGACGATCATGATCGATGCCACGTCTCTGACGGCGCATCGCATGGCTCGCAGTTTGTGTGTGAAAGAGGGGCGGTCGCCGGATCGGTCGAACACGTGGGTTGGGGGGCAGCAGACACCGCCTGGCGGATGGTGTCGCCCAAGAACGACACTTAAAGCTGCACGCCGTCGCCACTGCGGAACGCCAGCCTATTACCGTTTTCGTATCGTCAGAGCAGGTCAGCGATCATACCCGCGCGGCGGCGCTGTTGGGCAACCGGCCACCGGCCGATTGGTTTCTGGCGGACCGGGGGCGTGGTGCTAGCTGGCGGCTAAAAGCATTGTAGTACAGAGGGATACACGCCTTCATCCCGGGCAGCAGGTTCCATATGCCCCCTAAGACGACAACGCTGCTTCTGACGGCGCAATCGTATCGAGGTCATGTTTGACGACCTGAAGGACTGCAAACGCGTCGCCACGCGTTACGACAGGTGCCCAGAGACATACCTTTCCGCAATCGTATTGGCCGGGACCGTCCTGTTCTGGCCGTGTCACCGGGCCTGTGCCGCGACCTGCCCTTCAGCATTGCCATACTGTGGGTGATCTGGCGCCAGTCCTGTCGCGGATCCATCGGGGCGGCTGTGGGATAGAGCTGTTTGTCGGACTGGGCGTCTCGCCGGAGAGACCTGCGATCCGCAAGCACGGGAGGATCTTAAGAAAGGCGCGGGCGGCCCGTGAGCCAGAGGTGCTGACGCGCTGGACCGGGGAACTGGCCGGCACCATCGCGGCCATCGGCCCTGAAGCCGGCTTCTGTCGCAATGGTTGCGCCCTGGACTGAGCGGGGCGCGCGCCCCGCCCCCGTCCTGATGGAGACCCGGCAGGCGCCGAGCACCCGAAGCGCCATTGCAGTTCCTAGACGGACCGGAGGGCTGACGATGGCATGGCGCGCCTGCTTGACCGTGGCTGGTTCCGGCCCGTGCACCGCGCATCCTTCAGGGTGCGCTTTGCGTGGTGCCCGCAAGGCCGCGCTGCGGCGCTTTATCGCTTGGGGCTGCTGCGGACCTTCGGGCCGACTGTCGGTGCGATCCCCGTTGATGCGTGGCGCCACCGCAAGCGATCGGCGCCGCGGTCAGCCGGAACAAACCGCCGATCGATCAGGGCCGGGCCTGACTGACGCGCAGGCCCTCAAATCCAGTGGCCCGGCGCTATGACCGTGTCAGGTCCACCGCACTTATCAGCGGCTGTCCGGTGAAGTGCGCCTGAAGGTTATCGACAACCAGCGATGCCATCGCGTCGCGCGTCTGGACCGTGCCGGACCCCTGATGGGGCGACAGGATGACATTGTGCAACGCGATCAACCGCGGATCGGGGTTGGGTTCGGACCAGAACACGTCCAGCGCGGCACCGCCAAGGCCGCCATCCTGCAGCGCGGCGATCAACGCGGGTTCGTCCATGACAGATCCGCGAGCGACGTTGACGAACAACCCCTCGGGTCCAAGCGCCCGCAGAACGCGGTCGGAAATGAGGCCCTGCGTGTCCGGACCTCCGGCGACGATGGCGATCAGGATATCGCTGTCGCGCGCCAGCTGTTCCAGGTCGGGCTGAAAGGGATAGCCCGTGTCTTTCTCACGGCGGTTCCAGTATGTCACCTGCAATCCCTGTGCAGTGGCCAGGTCGGCAATCTGGTGCCCGATGGTGCCCATGCCGACAACGCCCAGCCTGCGCCCCCGGAAACTACGCTGCAGGGGAAACGCGCCCTTGCGCGCCCAGTCTCCACTGCGCACCCATGCATCCGCGGCGACCACATTGCGCCATCCCACCTGCGCCAGCAGCAGGGCCATGTCCGCCACCTCCTGCGCCAGCGCCGGAGAGGCATTGGTCAGCGCGATCCCCCGCCGGGCGATGGCATCGACATCGAATGCGTCGTACCCCGCCGATCCACAGCTGATGATCTCCAGCGCGGGCAACTGGTCCAACAGACCGGCATCGACCGTGATGTGACCCGTCGCGACCATGCCCCGACAGGTGGCACCGTGGCGCGCCAGAAAGGCGGGCTTGTCCTGTGCCAGATCCATGCGGTGCAGGGTAAACAACTCCTCCAGGCGGCTTTGTGCGGCAGGTCGCGTGGGGGACAACATCAGGACGTCGGGCTTCATCGGGATCACTTTCTGGCGTTTCGAACGGCGTTGTGACCCACCATGCACCACCCCGCAGTCAACCGCCACCTGTCCGACGCGCCCGCACATGCGCGCGGATCAACGGCCCCTGATATCCGTATCTGCCGGGTGCCTGATGCGCCCTGCCCCATGGTGGTGTCCGCAAGGCGCATCGATGCTGCCCACCATCATCGTCCGGTTCAGGCCGCCAGGCAACGACAGCCCCGGTTTGGTCACGGCGTCCACGATCGTGGCGAACAGCAACGCGCCCAACCCTACCCTGCGCAGGCCATGCAGCATCGCACAGCGCCTGCAATCGCATCGCGCTGAACAGCATGCGACAGCCCCCGACAACCGCCCATCGCTGGCGACAGTCCTTGATCAGGCTCGACCCATATGGGCCAATGACCCGGTCACTCCTTTCCTGTCGCGTTCCACGAGATCGCCAACGGGGTTCGGCGATGCAGCCTGCGCATATGGACAGCCGGGTTGGTCACAGCCACTTTGGGAATACTGCTGCGATCTGGTGCGATTATCTTGAGCCGCGCGCCGGTGGCCGCATGTTCTTATGTCAGGTGCCGCTGCCAACATGGAGCGACACGCCAAGCATGTCGGACATCGGCTTTCCCATGAAATGATCAGGGTCATCCCCTCTGCTGCTCAGGCAGGGCGGCCTGACGGGCCTGGTGTTCCCCAAGCCGGCCAATCGGATGGATCTGTGGAGAGTGGGCTGTGTCGTGCCCATCGTCTCTTTGCAATGGTTGCTGGCACCATAAGAGCAGACGCCCCGCCGCGCTGAGTATACTGTCCAGCCGATCATGCGCAGGGGTGAATGTCGTTCTCTCGCCGCTTGGCATTCTTCCATGCAAGATGCGGGTCGGGCACGCGCGTCTTGCACAGCCGCCGAAGGCAACATGTCAAAGCAATCGCTGCCCAAGCGAGGGACATGCCGCGGTCCAGATCACCGCGCATCATCCCGGCGGCGCAGTAGGCCCGTTGCCATCGAAAAGCCGAAATACCCGAATTGTCGTGTCAAAGATCAAGGTAGACGACGGTCATAGCAAATCCGCGCAGGCTGGTTTCAGGGCCTGATGGGCCAGTAGACGCACAGCGAAACGACGATCCGGATTCTGGACCATCGAAAGTTCGGCAATGCTCTTTTCAATGTCGATTCACAAGCGCGCCTCAGTAATTCCACATCGTCCCGTCTTCCAACCGTGCAACCGGATGACTGCCCGGCTGAAAGCTGTACCGCTCGGCCTGGGACTCGTCGAAATCAACGCCCAATCCCGGCGCCTCGCTGACATGGAACCGACCCCGCTCCATCCGATGATCTGACGGAAACAATGCGTCGCATTCGTCGGTACCAAGAACCAGATACTCCTGAATGCCGAAATTCGGAGCCCATACATTCAGGTGCGCCTGCGCCGCCATGCAGATCGGCGAATGGCTGGGTGCGCCATGAAACCCGGTGCGGACATGGTGCAATGCCGCCAGTTCGACAATCCGCTTGGCATGGGTGATACCACCGACATACGTGACCGCCACGCGAATAAAGTCGATCAGCTCTTCCTCGATCAGCTTTTGACAGTCCCAGATCGAATTGAACACCTCTCCGATGGCCACCGGCACGGTCGAATGCTGGCGCAGCAGGCGCAGGGCACCCTGATCTTCGGCAGGCGTAGGATCCTCCAGCCAGAACAGCCGGGCAGGCTCGACCGCCTTGGCAAACGCCGCAGCTTCGCGAGGCGTAAGACGGTGATGCACATCGTGCAGAATCTTCAGGTCTGGCCCAAATCGCTCGCGGATCGCCATCAGCGCATCAGGCATGAACCGCATGTAACGCTCGCTATCCCAGATTTCCACCTTGGGCCGAACGCCGGAAAAATCGGTTATGTAATCGCGCTTTGCACCCTTTTCCTCGGGCACGGCATAGCCCGAACCGGGCATTCCGGGAATGCCGCATTGAACGCGAACGGCCTCGTATCCCTGATCGACATAACGCGTGATGGACGCCATCAGGTCTTCCAGATCGGTGCCCGTCGCATGGGCATAGACCATTGCACTATCGCGGCTTTTGCCACCAAACAGTTGATACAACGGCATGTTGGCAAGCTTGCCCTTGATATCCCACAGGGCCATGTCGATCGCGCCGAATGCGGCCATGGCGATCGGACCGCGCCGAAAATAGGCTCCGCGATAAAAGAACTGCCAGATATCCTCGCTGTTGCGCGGATCCATCCCGATCAGATTGGGCACCAGATAGTCGCGCAGATAGGCGGCAGGCAGCGTCTCGCGATTGTTCAGCGTGGCGTCGCCCAGGCCATAGCCACCCTGATCGGTCATGATCTTCAGCGTGACATAGTTCTTTCCCGGTCCGCCGACGAAAACCTTTGCATCGGTGATCTTCATGTTCTGTGCTTTCGGTTCAAGGGGTTTTCGCAGGCAGAGGCACCCGACACGACTAGTCGAGCGGTGTCACAGCCGTCGCGTGGTCGTTGCGACGGATCACGTCGATCAGGTTCTGATACAGGGCACCCTCGCGGAAGGTCGGATAGGGTTCGACCGCTTCGCCGCGTATATCCTTGACGAACTCTCGGGCAAGATAGTGCCAGCATTGCTCGGTATCGCCGGCCACGTCGGGCACAGCAGCTGCGATTTCGGCCGGCAAGGTCTGTTCCTGCCAGCCTGCGGTCTTATCCCAGAGAAACAGCGGCCCGCTACCGTAATGGCCCTTCAGAAAGATCGCGCCATCGCGCCCGTAAAAGACGATATGATCATCGTGAAAGCGCGGGACCAGTCCACCATGCTTGAAAAGCACCGAAACCGGCTGTTTGGCAAGCTGACTGCGGATGCGGGCCAGGACGGTATAGGACCATTCGACATCGCTCTCTCCCCAACGAAGGTCGGGGTCGCTCAGGTCTTTTGGAATGAAATTCCGGCGGGACGCGAAATTGTGCACGCCTTCGACGATGGGCGCGCGACCAAGGTCGTCACGCACCTCTCCGCTGATCGACAGGATCTCGTCTCCGACGACCGAGGACACGATGGAAAGGGTATGGGTAAAGTTGTTGTTCAACCGCCCGCCACCATCGTCCGCGCGATGCGACCAGCCAAACGGAATGTCTCGCTCCAAGTTGAAGTGCGACATGCACTCCACCTCGACCGGTTCGCCGATCACACCCTCGGCCACCAGCTTGCGGGCATGCAGAACGCTTGGCGTATAGCGAAAGCTGGCGGCATAGGCCGTTCGGACAGCTTTCGCCTGCGCCATGCGGTACAGTTCTGTCGCCGTGTCGCCACTTGTGGTCATGGGCTTGTCGCAAAAGACATGGCAGCCAGCAGCGATGGACTGCCGGATCTGTTCAAAGTGGGCCCCGCCCGGCGTCGCAATGGACACGATGTCAGGCTGACAATCCTGCAATGCCTGCTGCCAGTCGGTGCCAGCATAGGGGATGGCCATCTTGGCAGCGACGTCCTGAACGACCTTCGGCGTGCGGCCGACAATCCCGACGACATCGCAGCCTGCAGCACGAAAGGCCTCGGCATGTCCCTCTCCGGCAAAGCCAGTACCCGCGATCAAGACCTTCATTCCGTGTTCCTCAATTGCCTGATGGGGGCCATCCTGACGCCCGAAATCGTTCGGGCATCGGGACTGTTGGCTGCGCCGATCTGGATGCAGAGCGGTGTTCGCATCGGATCGCATCGCCGATCATGGACATGCGATGCGACCCCTTGTTGTGCGGGACGCTTAGCTGAACAGCATTCCGCCGTTGATGTCGACGTTCACCCCGGTGATGAACGACGAGTCGTCACAGGCCAGGAACAGAACCAGGTTCGCGATATCTTCGGGCGTCCCCTGCCGACGCGCTGGCGCGGTTTTCTCAAGGTTGCGACGGGCCTCGTCCTTGGTGAACACATTGTGGAAATCGGTATCGATCATGCCCGCGCACAGGGCGTTGGCGCGGATGTTCGGCCCCAGTTCCTTGGCCAGCCCGCGCGTCATGGTCATCACGGCACCCTTGGAGGCCGCATAGGCCACCGCGCCCGGTCCGCCGCCGTCACGGCCGGCCTGGCTGGCCATGTTCACGATGGCACCTGACGTCATGTGCGGCAGGCACGCCTTGATCATCATGAAGGTGCTGGTCAGGTTCAGGTCCATCACCGACCGCCAGTGATCCAGCGACATTTCGGCAATGGTTTTGCGCGCAATCAGGCCGCCGGAATTGTTCACAAGGACATCGACCCCGCCAAACTGGTCGACGGTCTTCTGTACCAGCGCATCGACGTCTTCCTGCTTGTTCAGATCGCCCTGCAACGCAAACGCCTGGCCGCCGGCGTTCTGGATTGCAGCGACCACTTCATCTGCGCCGGCGCTGCTGGAGAAATAGTTGATCGCAACGTTTGCGCCCTCCTGTGCCATCCGCATGGCACAGGCGCGACCGATGTCACGTCCGCCGCCGGTGATGATCGCGGTTTTTCCTTGAAGCTTCATTTGCCGTTCTGTCCTGCTGCTGTCTGGTTGTCGCGCGCGCCTTGGGAAAGGCGCGCGAACACGGTGTCTAGCGCTTCAATCCAAGGAAATAGTCAAATATTTCCGGTACGTTGCCGTTCCCAAGCCCTGCATCGACGGCGGCCTGAAGGTTGCTGGAAGTACCTTCCGCAATCATCGCGCGGGTGCCCAGGCTTTCGGTCATCTTGAGGAAATAGCCCAGATCCTTGTTGGCGTTGTTGATCGAGAACCCCAGATCACTAACACCATCCACGGCATATTTCTTGCAGAACGCCATGAACGGCGAATTCGACGGGCCGCTGGACATGATGTCGAACAGCTGTGCGCGATCAACGCCAGCTCGGTCCGCAACCGCAAAGGCCTGGCTCATGGCGCACACGGTGGTCATGCCCATGAAGTTGTTGATCAGCTTGGTCGTGTGACCTGCGCCAAGGGCGCCCAGATAATAGACATTTTCGCCCTGTTCTTCCAGAACCGGCCGGACTTTCGCGAACGTCGCTTCGTCGCCGGCCGCCATGATGTTCAGCAATCCGTCCTTGGCGTGGGCCGGGGTGCGGCCAAGCGGGGCGTCGATCATTCCGGCACCCTTCTGGGCGATCGCGGCACCGATCTTGCGGGTGGAATCCGGGATCGAGGTTCCGAAATCGATCAGCGTCGCGCCTTCACGGATGCCGGCCAGGATGCCGTCATCGCCATACACGACCTTCTCGACAACTTCGGAGGTCGTCAGGCACAGCATCACGATATCGCTCGCGGCGGCCAATTCCTTGGGTGACGAAGCCTCCTTGGCGTTTCCACGGGCAAGAACCGCGCTCACGGCATCCTTGTTGAGATCCATGACGATCAGATCAAAGCCCTTCTTTTGAAGGTTTTCGACCATGTTGCTTCCCATGAGGCCAAGGCCGATGAAGCCGATAACAGGTTTAGTCATGCCAGAGTTTCCTCCATTTGGTGGTTTTGAACTGCGGTTTCAGAGGAAATCCGCACGATGAGGCGTAAAGATATCCAACAGCGTCCCTGCCTCCAGGCAGGTCGCGCCATGTTCGATATTCGGTTGCTTGTAGAGCGAGTCCCCGGCCGAGACCGTGTAGGTTTCGGTCCCCACGGTGAATGCGAATTTGCCGGAAATGACATAGGTGATCTGTTCGTGCGGATGACTGTGCAATGCGGCCACGGTCCCGGTTTCGAAATGCACCTCGACGCACATCACGTTGTCATTATGGGCCGCGACCTTGCGCGTCAGCCCGCCCCCCACGTCGACAAGCGTGTTTCCGGTGGCGGGAAAATAGTTCTTAACAGTCATCTTGCTTCTCCAGGAAATATCGCCCGACGCATCACGGTCACGTCTTTGCCAGCTTTTTCATCACGACCCTGAAGCTGTTCTCATCGGGGTCGGTGAAATACAGATCGGCGTCATAGCCCTGATCGTCCAGAAAGTGGAAGATCCGCTTTGGTTCTTTCAGACTATAGGGAACCAGCAGCGTGGCGATGCGGTGACGTGTGGCCAGCGGGTATTGCGCATGCAGGCAGGTGCTGACGGGCAGGCCCTCGATTTCGGCCATGTCGACATCAGGAAAGCCGGTTTCCTGCGTCAAGGTGGGCTTTCCGGCCTCGGACCAGATCACCTGGCCATAGAACCCCGCACGTTCGCCGCTGTATCGGAACGAATTGCTGCCAAGGTCGTAACGCCCGTTCGCATGCAACAACCAGTCCACGCTGACCGGCGTTTCGGCATCGACGCTGTCGACGATCACGAAATAGCTGTTGCGCACGAAATAGACCTCGCGCTCTGCCAGCGTCACTTCGGGCGACAGCGAACGATAGGCTGCCGTCGCATCGCCCTTGATATAGACGTGATCGCCCCTGTCTTCGGCCGTGACGATGCGACCGGACGCCGCCATCGCCTTGGCCTTGTCCTTGTCCGCGTACTGGCCCTTGCCGTTGATCAGGATCGCGTTCTTGGATCGCGTCTGACGCCGCCAGTTCTGGTGCATCGTCGAATTGAACGCCACATAATAGCCCGACTGGATCGCCAGATCCTCGCCAAAGCCCGCCATGCAAAAGGCATTCTGATCGCCATGGCTGTGGCTGACCGATCCAAAGCGGCTGGATTTCATCACGAACTGGATATGATTGTCCGGATCATCCATCGCGTGCTGGATGCCGACCCAGCCAATTCCCTTGAACCAACGCATTCCCCCTTGGGGAGCAGAAGCGTCCACAAACGGAAAATCGGTGCGGAACGTCAGCTCGTCGAAATTGGTGTCCCACCAACCCCAGTTATAGAACGCCCCCTCGGTGCCCGGATTCAGGCGCAGGTTTTCGTCGCAATACCACTGATAGGCGCCGTTCCCGGTCACGCCAGCGAACTGGCGCATGTTCAGGCCGGTCTTGATGCAGGGCAGATCGCCTTGGGTGCTGTCATCGCCAAAGGTAGCGCGGCGGGTATTGGGCGCCTTGCAGAACAACGGAAAGTCCCCGGTGTTCTGAAAGAAGGGCCGCTTGTACAGGTCCAGGCCCGCGAACGATTTCAACCGGTTGGCCGCCTCGATCAGATAGGCCATGCCCATCATCCAATAGTTCGTGCCCTCGGCCCAACCGCCATCACTGTCGCCCCATGGGGAATAGACGGTGAACAGGAATTCGATGCAGTAATCCAGCCACGCACGGGCTTCGTCATCCTCGTCATCGCCCAGCAGGGCGATACAGGCCGGCACCAGCGTCAGGGAAACGGATCGGACCGCGTGGCTGTCATAGGGGAACAGGTGGATCTTGGCGTTGACCATCGCATGGTCGGCGATGTCGCGGGTCCGCTCCAGCAGCGCCGCGCGGACGGTCTTGCGCTCTTGATCGTCCAGCAAGTCGTGCAACCAGTCATAGCCCCACGCCAGGGCGTTGGTCACACGGTATGCCCATTCGTCCGTATAGGCCCGCGAGGTGACCCCCATCGGGTCCCAGCTGGCGATCTCCAGCAGCCAGGCCTTGGCACGGGCCAGCATCTCGGCGTCGTCGGTCACCTTGCCGCCGATTGCCAGGTGGCGAACCGCATAGATCGCCTCCTGCAGCTCAATATAGGTCTTGCGCCACACCGGCGCGGTGCGTTTGTTGTCCGGATAGCCCGCAGGCTCGGACATGACATTGCGGTCCATCCACGGCAGGACCGATTTGCTGTAGAAACTGGACCAGGTACAATGATCGGGATCAGCGGCCACAGCCTGCTTGAACTCGGCCAGCCGGTCGGCGTTCAGCCACAGGCGCGGATGGCCTATCGGGGCATCGGCAAAGCGGTCGGCACGTCCGGCAAGCGGCGTCTCGGGCAGGTCATCACCAACCACAAAGCTGCGCGCACGGCTCCAGGTCGTGACCGGCTTGCCGGTCTGCGGCTCGCAGACGGCATATGACCAATGATATGCACCCGGCGTCAGCGCCTTGTCGGGGGTAAAAAAGTTCACCGGAATGTCCGCGAACAGCATCGTGCCGTCGGCGGGAAATTCCGGATCCCGAGAGATGCGCAGCACATAGGAAGCCTCATCCTCAAGGACAGGCAGCCACGTGAACCGCGGAGGGTTTTCAACGGTATCGGCGCCCTGTTCGGGTCCGTACTGAATGGTCAGGCGTCCCGCCTTGGGCTCATCGAGCATGGGAAGTGACTTGCCGGGCATCAGACAACTTTCTTCTTGAACGTTTTGGAATTTGCGCGGCCACGGAACCGGCCGCGCAAAACAGGTTTAGGGCTCAGTTATATTGGCGGTCATAGGCCGTGTTCATGACCTCCATGACGTCCTGATAACCCATCTTTTCCAGGGTACTCATATAGCTGTCCCACTCGGCCTCGACATCGCCGGTGCCCAGGATCCAGGCCTGGCTGCGCTCCAGCATGTAGGTGCGGATCGACGGCCAGTACCGGTCATAAACCGCCTGTTCCTCGGGGTTGAAAGCAACGCCCAAGAACTGGTCGATCAGCAGGTCATTCTGCGCATACAGATCGATCCCGTCGCGCGCCTCCTGCGACGTCCATTGCAACTCATAGCGATAGTCCATCCAGTAGCCGCGATAGATCTGCGCGCCTTCCAGATACATCTGGTTGTTGACCGGCATGTCGCTGTTGAGAACCTCGGGCTTGAAGGTCGGCTCGCCGTCGACCATGTCCCAGGTCTTACCCTCGACGCCAAAGTTCGACAGATTGCGGCCTTCTTCGGTGAACCAGAAATCGAAATACTTTACCGTTTCGACAGGGTTCTCGTTCATATAGCTGATCGCCCAGCCATCAGGCTTGACCGGTGTGCGACGATGTTCCTCGATCCGCTTTCCGGATACCGACGCGGGCGGCAGGAAGGGCACAAAGTTGAACCCTTCGATCCGCTCCCGCAGCGGGACGTTATAGCCCGAGGTCGATGCGAACCAGTCATGCGTCATGCCGCCCAGATTCTCGGACAGCAGATAGTCGCGCGACGACGACCCGCGGGTAAAGATCTCGGGGTCGATCAGGCCCTCTGAATACCACTGCGCGATATTCTTGATGCCGGTGCGATACGCCTCCTGGGCATAGGGGTGCACGACCTGGCCATCGTCGGTGACGTAAAAATCGTGGTGGGTATCAGATCCGGACGACCGACCGTCCCACAGCGTCAACAGACGACCGATCTCTTCCCATTCACGGGCAAAGAAGGGAATTTCGTCCTTGCGGCCGTTTCCGTTGGGGTCGTCGTTGCGGAATGCGGTCAGAACGTCATGCAGTTCGTCGACATTCTGCGGCTGCTCCAGGCCAAGCGTGTCCAGCCAGTCCTGACGGATGTACCAGGCACGGCCGAATTCGCCATCGGGCAGATACGGGATATAATAATAGTTGCCGTCCGCAGCCTTGATCGATTCCAGCAGTTCGGGATGTTCGTCCCAGAATGCCTGAATGTTGGGGGCGTGCTCTGCCACCAGTTCGTTGAGCGGCAAAAAGGCGCCTTCGGGACCGTACTGGTTGACCGGCTGCTTGATCAGGTTGCCGCCCACGATGTCGGGCAGATCACCCTGCGCGATCATCAGGTTCATGGCCTCGGCCGCATCGGTGGTGTTTCGGCCCGATGTGGCATCCTTCAGGTGGATGCCGGTCATTTCGCGGGCGGCCTCTTCGACCGGATAGACCTTGCTGGGCGAGCCACCGACGCCATAGCCCTGCGCACGGGGCCAGTGCATATGGATCGTCAGTTCCAGCGGATCTTCGACGATGCGCAGATGCTCATCCGCAAAGACCGGCGTCGTGATGGCCGTGGTCGTAAGCAGGACCAGCGTGGCTTTGAATGTTCTCATGGTTTCCTCCCGTTTGAACGTATGGGTCATTCCTTCACGCCTCCCAGAAGGATGCCCTTGTTGAAGTATTTCTGCATGAAGGGATAGATCAGCAGAACCGGAATGATCGAGCAGACGATGATCGCCGCGCTGATCGTCTCAAAGGAATAGGCTGACGTCAGCAAGGTCGACGCGAACTCCTCATCGTCCGACAATTCGGCGATCACCTGACGCAGATAGACCTGCAGCGGGATCTTTTCCTCGCTTTGCAGCAGGACCATTGCCCAGAAGAAACCGTTCCAGCGCGACACGATGCAGAACAGCGCGACCGTTGCGATGGCCGGTTTCGACAGCGGCATGTACACCTTCCACAGCACCTGGAACTCGTTTGCGCCGTCCATGCGGGCGGCCTCTTCGAAGGACTGGGGAATGCCCTCGAAAAAGTTGCGCAGCAGGATGATGTTGAAGCCGTTGACCGCGAACCCGATGATGATCCCGAAATAGCTGTCCAGCAGCCCCAGATCGCGCATGTTCAGAAAGAACGGGATCAGGCCTGCGTTGAACCACATGGTGAACGCCACCATCAGGTTCCAGAACCGCCGCCCGTAAAGCTGGGGCCGCGACAGGGCATAGGCGCCGGGGATGATGAACAGCAGGCTCATCAGCGTGCCGAAGATCGTGTAGATGAACGTGTTCTTGTAAGAGCTCCAGAACAGCGGCTCTGACAGGACACGCTTGTAGGCCTCGACCGTAAAGCCCACCGGCGTCAGGATGACGTTGCCTGCGCGCGCCTCGAAGCCGGTGCTGAACGACAGCGACGCCATGTAGATGAACGGATACAGCGTCGACAGCGCAAAGATGCCCAGCAGCACCATGTTGATGATGACAAACATCCGGTCGCCGCGGGAATAGAGGTTCATGTTCTTCATGATCTGCTCCTGCTTACCAAAGAGAGGTGCGCGAATAGCGCTTGGCAACGGTGTTGGCGGTCATCACCAGGACAAAGGCCACGACGGCATTGAACAGGCCGGCGGCGGCTGCCAGGTCGTACTGGCCCCCCTGCAGGCCCTGGCGATAGATGAAGGTGTTCACGACGTCCGCCGTCTCATACGTCGCGGGCTGATACAGCAGGATGATCATCTCAAAGCTGATTTCCAGCATGTTGCCGATGCGGATGATCAGCATGATGATGATCGTCGGCAGGATCGAGGGCAGCGTGATCTTCCACATCATCTGCCAGCGCGAGGCGCCGTCCACGACCGCACTTTCGTAAAGCGTGGGAGAGATACCGGCGATGGCGGCAAGATAGACGATCGATTGGAAACCCGCCTCCTGCCAGATGCCGGTGCCGACAAAGATGGGTCGGAACCATTCGGGTCTGGTCAGGAAATAGACCGGATCGACCCCGAACCATCCCATAACCGTGTTCACGATGCCCGCCGATGGCGAGAACGACGTGATCACGATGCCCGCAATGATCACCGACGATACAAAGTGGGGAAGATACACGACGGTCTGGGCTGTCTTCTTGAACGTCTGGTTCAGCACTTCGTTGAACATCAGCGCCAGCAGGATCGGAACGGGAAACCCGAACAGCAGGCTGTAAAAGCTGATGATGACCGTGTTCTTGAGAGCGCGCACGAACTGGTCGTTGCCAAACAGGGTGTAGAAATGTTCCAGCCCGATCCACGGACTGCCCCCGACGCCGCGGAAGATGCTATAGTCCTTGAACGCGATCTGCAGCCCGTACATCGGCTTGTAAAGAAACACCAACAACCATACGATCGTGGGCAGCAGCAACAGGTACAGCTGCCATTCGCGTTTGAGGTGGTCGCCGATCAGCTGGACCCGGTTTGGGCGGCGACGGCGTTGCGCTTCGCGGGCCTCGATCACCAATTCCTCGGTGCGGGCACCTCCGACTTCGGGATCGCTGCTCATTCTTCCAACCTCTGTCCGGGGAACGCCTCGCCGGTTTCGGCGTCAAAGACGCGGATCAGATGCGGCTGGATGGTAAAGCCCGAGAAATCCTTGAGAACCTGCATCTTTCCGACCGTTTCGGTCCGCACGACGAACGGCTGACCGGCCAGCGTGGTGTGGATCAACGCTTCGGATCCCAGGGTCTCTATCAGGTCGGCCTGCAGGTTGACCCGGTCGGCTTGCTGGCTGCTGGCGGCCTGCACGAACTCGGGACGGATGCCGATGATGATCTCGCGGCCCTCGGCATTCTGCAGCGCCGGCAGCGGTGACAGTGCAACACTCTGGCCGTCGAACTCGGCGCGCGGACCGTCGGGGCCTGCTGCGACACGGGCCTTGACCATGTTCATCGGGGGTGCGCCCAGAAAGCCGGCGACAAATGTATTGACCGGATTCAGGAAGAGCTCCATCGGCGAACCGACCTGCTCGATCCGGCCGTCATGCATCACGACGATCCGGTCGGCCAGCGTCATCGCCTCGACCTGATCGTGGGTGACATAGATGCTGGTCGCGCCAAGGCGCTTGTGCAGGCGCTTGATCTCGGCCCGCATCTGGGTGCGCAGCTTGGCGTCGAGGTTCGACAGTGGCTCGTCGAACAGAAAGACCTTGGGACGGCGCACGATCGCGCGACCCATGGCCACCCGCTGACGCTGACCGCCGGACAGGTCCGCCGGACGACGCTCCAGATAGGGCGTCAGACCCAGGATCTTGCCGACCTCCTCGACCGATGCGGCGATATTCTCTTTGCTTTCCTTGCGGATGCGCAGGCCAAAGGCAATGTTGTCGGCGACGTTCAGGTGCGGATAGAGGGCATAGTTCTGGAACACCATGGCCACGTCCCGATCCTTGGGCGCGACGCGGTTCACGTTCCGGCCGTCGATGGTCAGATCGCCCTCGGTAATCTCCTCAAGGCCCGCGATCATGCGCAGCGTCGTGGATTTGCCGCAGCCCGATGGACCGACCAGAACGACGAACTCCTGCTCACGGACCTCTAGGTCGATCCCATGGACAACGGGAACGGCACCGTACGCTTTGACGATGCCTTTTAGGCTCACTCCGGACATTGTGTCTCCCCTGATACGCCGCCCCCCGCAGCGCACTGACGTCTTTGGGCTGATTCGCCCTCTCACCAAACTGGTATACTAGTAATTCATCTGGTATACCAGATCTTCTCAGGCTACGGTTGCACAGTCTGCGCACAGTTCCGCCCATGTCGGGATTCGTTGGGCGTGGCTGTTTCTGGATAAGCCGACTAATGAGACGCCACACAGGAATTATACGCTTCGCACCCCGTGCTGTGGGGATGGCAGGATGATGGAGGTCATGGCATGGCTCAGCTGAACAACGATGGAGAGCGTCGCCCGCGCGTCGACGACATCTTCAACGTCTTGCACGACGAGATTCTGGCCCTGAACCTCAAGCCGGGCGACAAGATATCAGAGGCGGACATCGCCGCCCGGTTCAACGTGTCGCGCCAACCTGTTCGCGATGCCTTCAGCCGCCTTGCGAACCTCGATCTGATTCTGATCCGCCCGCAGCGGGCGACAGAGGTCAGACGGTTTTCCATGAGAGAGATCGAGAAGTCGCGCTTTGTGCGTCTGTCCGTGGAAACCGAGGTGTTGCGCCGTGCCGCCATGTATTGCGATGCCGACGGCGTTGCCCGCCTGAATGCCGCGCTTGATGAACAGCAGAACTCTGTTGCGAACCGCGACGTCGAGAAATTCGGCCAGCTTGACTATGATTTTCACCGAACGCTCTGCGACATCGCCAAGGTCGATTTCGCATTCGACGTGATCATGGCCGAAAAGTCGAAAGTCGATCGTCTTTGCATGCTGGGCCTGTTCAAAGAGGATCGCATGCCGGAACTGGTGGCCGATCATCGTGGAATCGCCGATGCCGTCATTGCCCATGACGCGGATCGCGCGGTCGATATCGGCAAACGCCACCTGTCGCGCCTTGATGAAACGATCCAGCGGATCACGGCGTCGAACGCCAATTATTTCGAGATACCCGAGGCCTGAGGGGCCTGACGGCAGACCGATCCGGCAGGCGCACCCACCTTGGGCCAGGCGCACGATTTGAATGATGATGACACATGTCCACTAAGCCGACCAAGTTGCCTGCCCGCACCGTCGATGCCCCGACCGCTCGCCACGTCTTTACCTTGGCGTGGCCCATGACCATCAAGGCCATCTTTCTGCATGGCACGGTGGTCATCGACGCGTATCTGGTCGCCGCGCTTGGGGAAACGGCGTTGGCCGCAATTGGTCTTGCGGCAGCCATTGCGGGGTTCGTCCTTGGCGCGATCCAGGCGTTTTCCAATGCGATGCAGATCCGGACGGCACAGGCATTCGGCACGGGAAACGCGGTCTATCTGAAATCGGCGGTCGCCGCGGGAATGGCGATCAGCATTGCCGTCGGTATCATCGGCATGGTTGCCATCCTGCTGTTGGGTGCGCCTGTCATCTCTGCCCTGGCCCCTTCGGCAGAGGTGGCGATGCTTGCCCGCAACTATCTGGCCATTTTCTGTCTTGTGATCCTGGGCGAGGCCGTCGGCCAATGCATTTCCAGCTATCTCAATGCCTGCGGCGAAACCAAGGTGCCCCTTTACAGCCTTTGCCTGTCGGTCCCGGTCAATGTCGTCGTCAGCATCGTACTGATCCACGGCTATTGGGGTCTGCCCGCGCTTGGCGTCGCCGGCGCTGCCGTCGGCAGTGTCATTGCCGTGGCGGTCCAGGTCGCATTCCTTGTCTTTCGGTTGGTCAAGGTCGCGGGGCATTTGCGCCAGATACGCGGGTGGCGCGAACTCAGCTTCGTTCGAACGCTGCTGCGGCATTTGACGTTCTCGCTGCCGATCGCGGCGACATTCCTCAGCGCTGCGGTGTCCACCCAGGTTTGCGCGTTGATCTATGCCAAGATGAGCCTGAACGAATTCGCGGCCATGACCCTGATTGCGCCCTGGATCAACATGACCGGCACGGTCGGCATGCAATGGGCCATCGCGACCGGCATCATCGTGGCGCAACTGTTGGGCCAGCAAAAAGACAGTGCCGTGCTGGATCGCTTTTTGTCCAGTGCATGGCGCGGGGCCATCATCGCATCAGCCGGGGTGGCGGTGCTGCTGCTGATGGTATGCCTGTCGGCCAACACGCTTTATTCCGACCTCAGCATCGAGACTCGCGGCTTTGTCCTGGCCTTTCTGCCCATCCTGCTGATTTTGCCCTTTCCAAAAGGGTCGAACGCGATCTGTGGCAACACTCTGCGGGCCAGCGGCGATACGATCTATGTTATGAACCTTTTCGTGATGGCGCAATGGATGTTCCGCGTTCCCGCGACGGCGCTTGCGGTTCTGTATTTTGATCTGGGTGTCGTGCTTGTTCTGTCGATCCAGCTTTGGGAAGAGTTTCTCAAGTTTCCCGCATTCCATCGTCGGCTTCTGTTGGGCAAATGGAAACGCGCGCAAATATCGGATTGAACCAACACGACGCTGGCACCTGATAAGAACGAACGACTGTGTGCTTCATCTTCAGCATGCGCCGACGTGCCTCGTCAGCGTGACGAACAGCATGGGCAGATCATCGGGATTGCGACTGATGCCCCCCACCACGGCTCTGTTTCACAAATCGGCTTTGGGTCGAGGCTCCCTTCTCCCCGGACAGTCTCATAGCCCTGCATCAGTGACGGCGATGGCTACCGCATGATCACCGGCACGCTGAACAACAGCGGCTGGCATGTGAACCATAACAGGGTCGAACAGGTCTGGAGGCGGAAAGCGCTGCACGTCCCGCAGAGGAGGCCGGAAAAGTGCGGCTTTGGTTGAACGATGGCTCCTGCGTCCGGCTGATGCCTGAACGACTCGATCACGTCCGGTCCTATGGTTTTGTTCAGGATCGGATGCAGGATGGGAGGATTGTCCGCACCCTCATTGATGAGTTTACGACGGAGGCCCTGATGATACGGGTCAAACGCAAACTCAACTCGACCAACGTCGTCGACGCCCTGACCGATCTGTTTATCCTGCGCGCCCCGCCGGAGTTCAGAAGGTCGGATAATAGTGCTGAATTCACCGCCAAAAAGGTGCGGGCCTGGATCGGGGCGGTCGGTGCCAGAACGACTTTATCAGGCCAGGATCGCCATGGGAGAACGGCTATTCCCAGAGCTTCATTCCCGGTTTCGGGACGAGCTTCTGAACGGCGACGTCTTCTCCCCCTGCGTCAGGCCCGGAGCCTGATCGAACGATGGCCGCCATTACAACACCGTAAGGCCGCACAGCTGCCTCGCATACCGCTCGCCCGTGCCCGAGAGCGTCCTGCCAACAGGCCCACCATGCACCAACAATCAAATCCGACCAGTCGGGGCGCGCATGCCACATTGGTCGATATCACCGCGGATCCATCGCAGGCGCCTTGGGCACTCCGAACGGCTCGCCAGCGCCCCAGGCACCGGCGTTCGCTCAGCAAAGGTTGGTACTGCCCGTCTGCCGGATGCCGCCACGCGCTCCCTCAGCCTTTGTCACAGCCGACGGCATCCGACAACCAGCTCGCCCCTGATGCAGCAACCGATCACCCCATCACATCACGGGATGCACCACATCGTCATCGGCACCGACGCCCAAAGACGTGGGCGCACCATCGTCCACGCGCGATAGATAGTCCACGATGACCGGGCGGTTCACGGAAAATCCCTTATACTCGGCCAGGTCGTCAGGAAGATCACGCAGGACCCGGTGCAGGCGGCGACCCCATTTCGGCACCGTCACCAGATCCTGCATCGAAATCAGATAGCAGCGGATCGGAAACACCAGCGCGTTCGAACGCGGCAGGCGCCAGAAGCTTTGCAGCTCGACCCGCAGGAACTGTTTCTCGCCAACATTTTCAGGCGTGATCGTCCGCTTTTCCGGGCCCCATTTGTGGTAATTCTCGGGGCTGGTATCCAGCCGCGGATTGACCGTCAACGTCCAGTTCAGGCGCCGCGAGGGCTTGCCCTGCTGGACCGCCAGCAGGAATTTCAGTGCCCGCTTGAAGATGCCCATCTCATTCGCCCGGGGCACCGGCGCGTGCCATTCAAAGAAATTCATGCCGATGTCGAAATCCAGCGACCAATCGGCCTGACTGGTCACCATGCCCGCATCCATCCACAGATTGCCATCGCGCTGATCCAGAACCGCAAAATCGCCTTGTGCCTGCCGGGTGATGTACTCCATCGGGCCGCAGGGCAGCGTCGTGGGATCAAGAAAGGTGAAAACCTGATCGATCCCCATCGGCCGATTGATCCAGTGCCAGCGATCACCGTCGCGGTGCAGGCTGAACAGGTCGGGATAATCCTCGGCCTTGCACTGCATGATCAGTTCCAACAAGTCCCAGCCCGCCAGTTCCATATGCGGCAGGGACTGGCAACGCAGCGGATCATCGGTCAGCGTGATGGCCCGGTCGCGCATTTCGGCGACGTAATGTTCGTCCACGTCGAATCGTTTTTCAAAGACGCTGCCAACGCGGCCAGTGCCATGCGGCTCCATGTTGACCGAATACATATAGTCGTCCCTATCGAACGGGAACGGAAACCGCCGGATCGCCGCTGGCGAATTGCGAAACGTGTAATCGTCGCGAAAGGTCTCGTCATTGAAGCGGATGGTCATCAGGTCCGTCCTATCGGTTGAGGATCAGTTGCTCGCCGCAGAATCTGGACACGCAGGGCATGATCTTGGTCTGCGCGGCACGCTCGTCCCCGGACAGCCAGTGGTCGTTGTGTTCGATCCGGCCGTCGCAGGCCGTCACCTCGGTTTCGCAGCGCCCGCAGGCACCGCCCCGACAGCTCCAATCGATGGGAACGCTGGCGGCCTCCAGCGCCTCCAGCAGGCTTTGATGCGGGCCAACCTGCACCTTGCGGTCGCTGCTGGCCAGGGTCACGGTGAACGCGCTGCCCGGCGGCGGGGCCTGAAACACCTCGGAATGCAGCGCACTGGGGGGCCAGCCAAGATCCTCTCCTGCAAGCGCCACAGACGTGATCAGGCGTTCAGGCCCGCAAGTATAGACATGGGTTCCGACCGGCTGGCGGGCCAGAATGGCGGTCAGGTCGATCCGGTCGCCCTCGTCCGAAATGTGGGTGTGGACCTGCGGCAGGTCCGGAAGCAGGCGCAGGCCCGCAGCCTCGCTGCGCGAGCGGGCGGCGTAATGCAGTTCAAACCGCGCCTGCAGGTGCAGCAACTGTCGCATCTGGGCCAGGATCGGCGTGATGCCGATACCGCCCGCGATCAGCACATGCTTGCGCGCACGCAGATCCAGCCCGAACAGGTTCAGCGGCATCGAGACGCGCAGCGTGTCCCCCTCGGCCAGATTGCGGTGCATGAAGACCGATCCGCCCCGGCCCCAGTCATCGCGTCGCACGGCAATCTCATACCCCGATGGATCCTGCGGGTCAGACATCAGCGAATACGCGTTGCGGCGCAGCACGTCACCGTCCGGCATCTCGACCACGACATGGGCACCGCCGGAAAACAGCGGCAGGGGGTTTCCCCCGGCGTCCTCAAGGCGGAATTTCGTGACCAGCGGCGACAGCGGCTCGATCCGGGTGATCTTCAGCATCAGCCCTGCCATGGCGCGATCTCCTGCGTGGGGGGAATGTCGCCGGGGGCCTCGGCATCGACACAGACACCCTGGAACGCCCCGAGGCGTCGTGAGAAATGGTCGCGTACGAACAGGGTCAGGCCGCAATGCGAGCAGACAACGGGGTCGGTCGTCACCTCTTCGGTCATGCCCTTGCAATGCACGCATTGCATGCGGCGCGCGGCGGAACCGCGATGCTCCGACTGGATCGCGTCGGGGTGAAGACCGACCGCCAGGGCTTCTGCGACGACCTTCCCGATCAGCGCCTCGGTGCCGGCCAGATACAGCTGCGTGGTCATCGTCGCCTCGGCCAGCAGTTTGCGCAGCCGGGACAGAACGGCATCATAGCTGGCGGCCTGCGTAAAGCCCGCAGGCTGCAGCGCCTGCAAATCCATGCCGGCATCATGCCCGCGCGGCAAATAGATCACGTGGGCATGGCGCATCACCATGGGATCGCCCTTGGCCAACGCCAACAGCGCCGCGGCCCCCGCACCATCAGCCACCATCAGCGAAGGCCGCCCCCCGCGAGAGACCAGCGTGCGATAGGTGGGCCGACTGGCCGGGTGTTCGATCGTTTCAGCAATCATCGAATACAGTCTCCCTGTGGATGGTGGGCACGAGGCGATCTGACGCCGCCTTCGCCTTTGCCTGCCTTACCCCTTGGCCGTGCGCCGCATCTTGTCGGGATCGTAAAAGGGCATCGGATGGGCGATGGCCGCGATATCACCGCCGGAATTGCGGATCGTCAGCGGCGTGCCCTCGACTGCGCAATCGACCGGCATGCGGGCGATGCCGATATTGTGCATGTTCAGCGGGCTGTAAAAGCCCATCGTGACAACGCCGACCTGCTGGCCGTCCTTGATGATCGGCGCGCCCTCTTGGGCGGGCTCGGTGCCGTCCAGCTTGACGCCATAGATCTTGAACCGCTCCTTGCCCTCAAGGCGCGCATGTTCCTCGGCCCCCCGGAATCCGGTCTTGCCTTTCGAGACGGTGAAATCCAGCCCCAGCTCCCACAGGGTGTCGCCGGAAGGCTCGTTCTCAAAGGGATATTTTTCAGAGTTGTCATAGGGAAAGAACAACAGGTAGCTTTCCGCCCGCAACAGGTCCAGCGTGGTGAAACGCGTCGGGATGATGCCCATCTCGGCGCCCTCGGCCACGATCCGGTCCCAGATCTCCGGCGCGTCCTGACGGCGGCAAAAGATCTCATAGCCCCGCTCGCCGGTATAGCCGGTGCGCGAGATGGTGACCGGTTTGCCGAACAGCGTCGTCTGGATATGGCTGAAATAGACGACATCACGGATGCCGGGCACATGCCGTTCCAGATAGTCGACCGACAGCGGCCCTTGCAGGGAGATGTCGTGCAGATCGTCGTCGAACAGCACCGACACGTTGCGCCCGGTGGCGGCCATGGTCAGCTGCTCGTGGCCCTGCCCGGTTCCATGCACCACCATAAAGCTGTGCGGACCCATGCGATAGATCACGCAGTCGTCGATGAATTTGCCCTGATCGTTCAGCATGCAGGCATAGCTGGACCGGCCCGGCTTTATCTTTTCGACGCTGCGCGTCGTGGCGCGGTCGATCACATGGCTAGCATGGGGGCCGATCACATGCACCTTTTTCAGCCCCGAAACATCCATGACGCCCGCCTTGGTGCGGATCGCCATGTACTCCTCCATCTGGTCCTTGTCATAGGTCCAGGCTGTGCCCATCCCGCTCCAATCCTCAAGGTTGGAGCCGAGGGCGCGATGCCGCTCGGCCAGAGCCGAAAACCTCCACGATGCTGTCATGCCGTAAATCCTCTTGTGCTTTGTCGTCTTTGCCGGAATGGCCTTGCCTGACCCGGATCAATACCCTTGGGGCATTCAAGCGTAACAATACCGCGCAGGCAATAATTTTTCCTGCTAGGAATTAACGCCTGGCGAGGGCTGCCCGTTCCCTGGGCGGTCAAGACCGGGGCCGGGTCTTTTTCGGATCGTAATGAGGAAACGGAACCACGCTGGCAGGCAGCCGCTTTTGATGGCCGTCCAGCTTGCCTATCTGCACCTCTGTCGCGATGGCCTCATGGGTCACGTCTACCCGCGCCAATGCGATCTGTCGGCCCAGCAAAGGCGAGATCATCGCCGATGTGACCTGACCCACCTGCGCGCGGCCGATCATGATCGAATCACCGTGATGGACGGGTACGCGGCTGGCGATGTCCAGGCCGACCAGCTTCATGCGGGGGCTCTCCTTGCGCCGGATCAGGGCGTCGCGGCCGATGAAATCGTCAGGCTTGGATTTCAACGGTACAGTAAAGCCGATGCCTGCCTCGAACGGATCGGTCTGATCCGAGAACTCGTAGTCGGCAAAGATCAGCCCGGCCTCGATCCGCAAAAGGTCCAGCGCCGCAAGCCCCGCCGGGCGCAGCCCATAAGGCGCCCCGGTCGCGGTCAGTGCGGCAAAGACGGCGTGCCCGTCCTTGGGATGGCAAAAGATCTCATAGCCCAGCTCGCCGGAGTAACCAGTGCGCGAGACGACGACCGGCACGCCTTCGGGACCGCCGATGCGCCCCGGCGTCCAGCGGAACCAGTCCAGCTCTGCAATCGCGGTCTGATGCGGTGCGGTCCAGACCAGATCGGCCATCAGATCACGGCTTTTGGGCCCCTGAACCGCCAGATTGTGAAGCTGATCCGTCGAACAGCGAACCATCGCCTGAAGGTCCAAAGCCTGCGCCTGATCGCGGATCCATTCCGCACCCAGATCGCTGCCGCCGATCCAGCGGAAACGGTCCGGTCCCATCCGGAACAGGGTTCCGTCGTCGATCATGCCGCCATGGGGATAGCACATGGCCGAATAGACGACCTGACCGACCCCCAGAGTCCGGACGTTGCGCGTCAGGACCCATTGCATCAGCGCCTCGGCATCGGGGCCGGTGACCTCGACCTTGCGCAGGGCTGACAGGTCCATGAAGACGACGCCGGAACGGCAGGCACGATATTCCTCTTCGGGGCTGGAGCCGGGAAAACTCTGGGGCAGCCAGAATCCCTTGTATTCGACGAAATCGCGCGTCAGTTGCGCAAAATCGTCATGAAACGCGGTCTGACGGGTCATGATCGGCGGGGCCTCGGGAAAGGGGCGCCAGGCGGTGGCGCGCTGAAAACGTTCGGTGGCGGCATAGCTGCGGACATGGATGTCGGTCAGCTCCCACCCATTCGCGGCAGTGGTGTCGTCCGGGCAGGCCGAGGACACACAGACCAGATCGGTCAGCGCCCGCAGCAGGACATAGTCGCCGGGCCGGGACCATGGCTCGTCCGTCATCAGCACCCCATGATCGTCAATCCAGGTATTGAAGAAGAAATTCGCCGCCATCCAGCCAAAGCGCGGCGACACCCCATGCGCAGCCAGTGCATCGTTGAAATTGTCCGAACAGTTCGCATGGCCCGGATACCCGATATCGTCGTAATATTTGGCCGAACAGGCCATCGCAAAAGCATCGTGGCGACCGCAGGTGTCCTGCACGACCTCGACCAGCGGCGTGCCGTCCTGATCAAAATACTTCGCGTGCAGCCCGGGCATCGGATAGGCATGACCCAGGATCGTGCGTGTCGTGGTCACGTCCAGGGGGTTCTGGATGCCCCGGTCCAGCTTTCGTGCGTCAAAGCATTGAAAGTCGGTGCATTGCCGCCCGTCGACGTCCAGGATCTGAATGAACTCGCCTGCGCTGACCCGAAAGGCCCGCGCCGTGGCAGAGCCGATGCGCAGATCCAGCAGCGGGTCCGCCAAGGGGTCCGGCAGATGAAATCGGGGCCGCTCCTTGGCCGCGGCTCGCTGAACCTGCAGCACGATCGGGCTGGCCGTATCCGACTGATCGGGCATCATCGGTGCGGCGGGCGCGGCCACGATCAGCCATCCCGATCCGGTGACGGTCACATGCGCCTGCGTCCCGGCCGGGCTGTCGCGCTCGAACACGATCAGCGCCCTTGCGGCGCCCAGATCGATGCCCCGCCGCGCGATGGCCTTTGCCAGATGCGCCAGGCTTGCATCGCCGGAGGCCAGCGCGCGGCGCAGGCCCTCGGGCGCCGACGCCGCGGGCGCGTCCAGAAGATGCGCGGCCTGACCGCCCTCCAGCGTGGTGATCAGTTCGGCCCGCTGGCCTCCTTCGCTGTTCGTCAGGGTCACCCTGTCGCCCGGCGCGATCGCCAGCATCAGCGCCCCGCCGCCCGCGACGGTATGGCGTTCCGGGACCGCCTTGCGGTTCCCCGCACTGGAGCGGGGCGGGCCGGGCCGGAACAATGCCGGATCAAGAAGGGCCATGAGAAACCTCAGTTCTGCAGATAGACTTCGAGGGAATCGTCCATCGCGTCTTTCCACAAAGTGTGATGCACGGGCGCCATGGTTCCGGTGATGACCGAACGATAGCAGGTGTTGCGAAAGGTCATGATGTCTGCGGCCTTGTGCTTTTTCCATTCAAAGAACGCATCACAGGCCCCGTCCACATCAAAGCTGGGATAGTCGGTGTCGGCGATCAGCTCCTTGATGTAGTCGCCCTGATAGAGGACCGCGTATCTGGTGCTGCTGTCGGCCACTTCGCGCTGTTCGCGTTCCTGCACGTCGTCCAGAAGAGCCTGCTTGTCCGTTGGTACATCGATGCGGCCCAGCATGATGTCGCGCACATACCAAGCCTGTGCGTCGAACATATTGAAGGTGAACCACTGGTCCTGCATGCCCAGATAGAACAGGCGCGGATTGTGGACCCAGACCACGCCCTTGTACAGATCCGCCGCCGCCAGCCGGTTGGCGGTCTTGAGCCGCAACGTGTCGGGCAGAAACGGGAAATAGTGCTTGTAGCCGGTGCATAGGATGATGGCATCGACACGCTTGCTGGTGCCGTCCTGAAAATAGGCCGTGTCCTCGGAGACATGCAAGACCAGCGGCACCTCCTGCCAGTTGTCCGGCCAGTTGAACCCCATCGGTGCGGTGCGATAGCTGACCGTCACCGACTTGCAGCCGTATTTCCAGCATTGCGAACCGATATCCTCGGCGGAATACGAGGTGCCGACGATCAGCACGTCCTTGTCGGTGAATTCGCAGGCGTCACGAAAATCATGGGCATGGACGATGCGCCCGTTGAAACGCCCGAACCCCTCGAACTCTGGCACGTTCGGGGTCGAGAAATGGCCCGTGGCCACCACGACCCAGTCAAAGGTTTCTGAATAGACGCGGTCGGCGGCCAGATCGTGCACGGTGACCGTAAAAGTTTCCGTCACGTCGTCATATTCGACATTGCGCACCACGGTCGAGAACCGGATCCAGTCGCGCACGCCGGCCTTGTTCACCCGCCCCTCGATATAGTCGAACATCACCGCACGCGGCGGGAATGACGCGATCTGCTTGCCGAAATGTTCCTCAAAGGAATAGTCGGCAAATTCCAGACCCTCTTTGGGACCATTGGTCCACAGATAGCGATACATCGAGCCGTGCACAGGCTCGCCATGCTCATCGACCCCGGTGCGCCAGGTATAGTTCCACAAGCCGCCCCAGTTGGCCTGCTTTTCGAAACAGACCACCTCGGGAATCTCGGCCCCGTCATTGTGCGCCGATTGAAAGGCCCGAAGTTGTGCAAGACCCGAAGGCCCGGCACCCAGCACCGCGACTCGTTTGGTCATGAGTATCTCCCATTTTGGTACAGACCATTTTGGAATGTCTATCTGCCTTGGTATGAACCAGTTGGGGCATCGCCCAATCATTCGGTCAAGAAGTTTTTCGGAAATCCCGTGCCAATCGCTGTGCTTCGGGACTAGTCTCGCCAAAGACGCCACATTCGGGGGCAGATACGGATGACGAATGCCTCTCTGGCAACCAGACTGGCCGTGACGGGGGCCATACCGCGGCGCCGCATGACCGAGGCCGGGGCGCGCATCGGAATTCTGGCACCGCTGAGCGGACCGATGGCCGCGTGGGGTGGGCCGGGTCTGAACGGCTGCGCAATCTGGGCAGAGCGGATCAACGGCCAGGGCGGGCTGACCGTCGGCGCGACGCGCCAGCGGGTCACGCTGATCGCGCGCGATGCCGCCGCATCCCCGGCGGCAATCCGATCGGCGGCACGCGACCTGGTCGACCACGAGGGCGTGCGCATCCTGTTGACCCTGGGCGGCGACAGCCTTGCCCCCGCGCTGCCGTGGCTGATGGCGCGCAGCGCGTTGGTTTCGACCCTGCTGCCGTTCGATCTGTCACCCGATACGCCCAGCCTGATCGCCCCGGCCGAGGTGCATCCGCTGTTCGTCGTCACCGCTGTCAGCTGGCTGGCCACCGCGCGACCCGATCTGCGGCGCGTGGCCCTGTGCAGCCAGACCGACATGATGGGGCGGCCGTCACTGGCGACGTATCGCGCGGCCTTTGCAGCCGAGGGGATCGGGATCGTGCATCAGGTGCAATACGATCCCGCCGCACCCGACGCCCCGGCCATCGTTGCCGCGATGCTGGCCCATGATCCACAGATCCTGTGCTGGTGCAGTTCTGACCCGCCCATGGTCGAGGCCCTGACCGAAGCGGCGTTTCTTGCGGGCTTTGGCGGGCCGATCATCAGTTGCACAGGCGACCGCTATCGCCGGCTGGTGGCACGGACAACGGCGGCCTTCATGGAGAACTTCATCTTCAACTTTCCCGATTTCGACGATCCCGCACTGCGCGAACGCGCGTTCTTTTCCATCGGGCCATCGGACTTTTACGACAGCTTTCAGCGGCGCTTTCCGGGGCAATGGTCGGCGGTCAGTTGGGAATACGCATCGGTGCTGGATCTGTGGCAATCGGCGGTCGAGATCGCCCGCACGACCGAACCGGCGCATGTCCTGCAGGTCATGAAGCGCGGCGCGCAAATGATGCAGCTGTTCGGCCCGGCCCGGTGGGGCGGCGAGGCGCTGTTCGGTGTCGACAATGCGCTGATCGGCAGCTGGCCCGTGGTGCGGGTCATCGGCGGCAAGGCAAGGATCGTCACGTTTGGGTCGGTGCTGGATTGGCTGGACCGGCACGAGGCCCTGCTGGTTGCCGAAATGGCGGGCATGGGCCTGCTGTGGCATCAGCGCGGCGGGCGGGCGATCATCCCTCCTGCGTAAGCAGGCGTTGTTCGTCCAACAGCAGATGGCGGCACAAATCGATCGCGGCATCCATGTCACGACTTGCCAGGGCCTCGACCAGATCGGCGTAGACATGGCGCTGCGCGGTCATCCGGTCGGGGGTCATGTGGCGCTGCAGCATCGCGTGGCGGTGGCGGTCGCTGCGCGCGCGCACGATCAGGTCATAGCACGCAATCAGCAGCGGATTTCCGGTCCCGCGCGCCAGCGTCAGCATAAAGTCATCCTCGTTCCGCGCCAGCGCCGCGGGGTCGGTGTCCTGGTACATCCGGTTGCGGATCGCGGCCAGCTCATCGATCTGGGCAGGGGGCATGTGGATCACGGCCAACCGCACCATCTCTGGTTCGATGATGCCGCGCATGACCTGCAGGTGCAGCGGTCCGGTGGCGGCGATGATGGGGGCGACACGCTCGGCCGCCGCGCCCTGCACGAAACTGCCGGCGCCGGGGCGGCGGCGGATCAGGCCCCGCGCCTCGACAAGGTCCAGCGCGGCGCGCAGCGTGCCGCGCGCGACACCATAATCCACAGCCAGCATTCGTTCGGATGGCATGCGCGTTCCGGGCGGATAGTGGCCTGCGGCAATCCCGGAGACGATCCTGTCGGCGACACTCTGCACGGCAGGGCCACAAGGTGAAATGGCCGGCGGCACCGGCGTCAGTTGCGGCAATGTGGTCAAGGCGGTTCCTCGGGCAGGTCTTCCTCGCACCATAGCCAAGCAGCCGCCGATGCCAATCCCGTTGAACCAATTGTGCCAGTTGCCGGGCAACACCCGCGCCCTGGCACAGTTGCAAAGACCCGGGCGACTGCCGCCCGGGTCCGTCCGTGGATCAGTCCGTCGATTGCGCCGCAGCCGACAGATGCGCCATGCCCGGCGCCGGCACGGTGCCATGGCCGGCGGGTGCATGCGAGGCATAGGACGCGTCGTCAAGACGATAGGCCGCCTCGCCATGCTGGGCGATGTCCAGCCCCTGTTGCTCGGTCTCGGTATCCGTGCGCAGGGGCACGATGGCGGCAGCGACCTTCAGGGCAATGAACGTCGACACGACCGACCATGCGATGCTGAACGCCATGATCGCGACCTGTACGCCCATCTGGGACGTCATCGTGCGCCCTTCGGCATAACCCAGTCCGCCCAGTGCGGGGGCTGCAAAAATGACCGTCAGGATACCGCCGACCACGGCGGCGACGCCATGAACACCGAACACGTCAAAGCTGTCATCATAACCAAAGCGGCGCTTGACCCCCTCGACCGCGACGACGCAGACCGGTGCCGTCAGAAAGCCGATCGCGATGGCGCCGGCAGGTCCGACAAAGCCACATGCGGGCGTCACGGCAACCAGGCCGGCAATTGCACCCGACAGCACGCCAAAGGTGCTGGCGCGGCCACGATGACGCCATTCCGCCGCCATCCAGCCCAATGCCCCGGCCGCTCCGCCAAGCATGGTGTTCAGCATGACCAGCATGGAAAAGCCGTTCGCGGCCAACGCGCAGCCGCCGCAGAACGCCAGCCAGCCGACCCACAGCATGGCCCCGCCGGAATAGGTCATGGTCATGTTGTGCGGCGCCATCATCACGCTGCCATACCCGGTCCTGGGGCCCACAACGATGGCACAGACCAGGGCTGCGATCCCGGCGTTCAGGTGGACGACGTTGCCGCCCGCGAAATCCTGAACACCGACGTTGAACACCCAGCCCCCGCCCCAGGCCATATGAGCCATGGGCACGTAGTTGATCAGCAGCCAGACCGACATGAAGATAAGGACGGCCATGAAGTTCATCCGTTCCGCAAACGCCCCCACGATGATCGCGGGCGTGATGGCGGCGAACATCATCATGAACATGACGTACAGATATTCCGGGATGGTCCCGATCATGCTGTCGACGGTGATCCCTGACAGAAAGACGCGGCCCAGACCGCCGATGACCGGGTTCAGCACGGTATCGGTATCAAAGGTCAGGCTGTAGCCGACCGCGATCCACAGCACCGACATCAGCGCGATGATGGCAAAGACCTGCGTCAGCACCGACAGGGCGTTCTTGCTGCGCGCCATGCCCGCATAGAACAGGCCCAGCCCGGGCAGCATCATCAGCATGACGATCAGTGCGCAGGTGGCGACAAAGGCCGTGTCCCCGGCACTCAACGCCGGCTCGACCGGCTGCGCAAAGGCGTGAACGGGAACGACGGCGGCAAGACATGCGATAGGGAGTCTGGATATGAGCGACATTCTGGGCTCCGGCTTTTGCAAGGAAGTCCTATCGTCGCATGTATTCAAAGTGAGTAAAATTTCCCGTTAATAAATAGCCGATATTTTTCCGGCACGCCGTTGATCCGCCGCCGATACGGGCAGGACGCCCAAAAAAGTTCCACCGTGAAATCTGACTGCCGCAGATGACCCCATTCAGGCGCGATCGGTGTCACGACGTTGCGATAGCCGGGAACCGGAATGCAAAATGGGTGCCCAAAATACGTTCTGGGCACCCATCCGGTTTTCGGTGATTGGGCGGTCAGCCCATGCGTTCGCTGGAATAGGAGCCGGGCGACGCGGGAAACACCACTGTCTTGTTGCCATTGATGAAAACGCGGTGGTTGGCGTGGGCGTGGATCGCGCGGGCCAGCACCTGGCTTTCGACATCGCGGCCCAGGCTGACATAATCCTCGGGGCTTTGGGCGTGGGTCACGCGGATCGTATCCTGCTCGATGATCGGACCCTCGTCCAGATCGCTGGTCACATAATGAGAGGTCGCGCCGATCAGCTTGACGCCCCGTTCATAGGCCTGCTTGTAGGGGTTGGCGCCCTTGAAGCTGGGCAGGAAGCTGTGGTGGATGTTGATGATCCGACCCGACATCGCCTGGCACATCCGGTCCGACAGAACCTGCATGTAACGCGCCAGAATGACCAGCTCGGCCCCCGATTCCTCGACGATGCGCAACTGCTGCGCCTCTGCGTCGGGTTTGTTGTCCTTTCGCACGCTGATGCAATGAAACGGAATATCGTGGTTCACGACGACCTTCTGATACTCCATGTGGTTTGAAATCACCGCCACGATGTCGATGGGCAGTGCCCCGATCCGCCATCGATACAGCAGATCGTTCAGGCAATGGCCAAAACGGCTGACCATGATGACGACCTTCATCTTCTGTCCCTCGTCGTGGAACTGATAGGTCATCGACAGGGTGCTGGCGGTTTCGGGAAAGGCCTCGCGCAACGCGGCCAGCGTCTTGCCCTGTTCCGAGGCAAAGCTGATGCGCATGAAGAACTTGCCGGTCTGCGGATCGTCATACTGCGAACTGGCGGTAATGTTGCAGCCATGGCTGGCCAGAAATCCGGAAATGGCCGCAACGATGCCACGTGCCGATTCGCAGGCGACGGTCAGACAGAACTTGTTCATCGAAATCTCCAGTCATGGCGTATGCCGGTCGCGGCAATGGAAAAGGGTTCAGGCAGTCAGCCCCTCGGGCTCTGGCAGGCCGGCAGACCGGCAGCAGGCCGTCAGCGTATTGGCCAGAAGACAGGCGATGGTCATCGGCCCCACGCCGCCGGGAACCGGAGTGATCGCGCCGGCGACCGTCACCGCACTGTCGAAATCGACATCGCCCACCAACCGGCTGCGCCCGTTCTCGGTGATGCGGTTGATGCCGACATCGATCACGGTGGCGCCGGGCTTGATCCAGTCACCCGGGATCATCCGTGGCCGTCCGGTCGCGGCAATCAGAATATCGGCGCGGCGACACAGATCGGCCAGATCGCGCGTGCGGCTGTGTGCGATGGTGACGGTGCAGTTTTCGCGCAGCAGCAGCTGCGCCATCGGTTTGCCGACGATATTGCTGCGCCCGACCACGACGGCATTCAACCCCGACATGTCGCCCAGCTGCGCGCGCAGCATCATGATGCAGCCCAGAGGCGTGCACGCGACCATCGCCTTCTGGCCCGTGGCCAGACGGCCCACGTTCAGGATGTGGAACCCGTCCACGTCCTTGGCGGGGTCGATGGCGGTGATGACGGCGTCGCTGTCCAGATGGGACGGCAGCGGCAGTTGCACCAGAATCCCGTGGACCGCAGGATCGGCATTCAGGCGCGCGATCAGCGCCATGAGCGCCCCTTGCGTGGTGTCTGCCGAGAGCGTGTGTTCGAACGAGGCCATCCCCGCCTCGCGGGTTTGCAGGCCCTTGTTGCGAACATAGACCTGGCTGGCGGGATCCTGTCCCACCAACACGACGGCAAGGCCCGGCGTTATGCCTCGGGCGCCAAGCGCGCTGACATGCGCGGCGATCCGGGCGCGGACCTCGGCCGAAAACCCCTTGCCGTCAATCAGGGTCCCCGTTGGGGATGGTGCCGTGGAAAGGGTCATGTCGCTGCAGCCTCTTGTTGGGTCGCGGCCAGTTCCAGCGCGTGCCACAGCGCCGCCGCAAAACTGCGCATTCCGATCACCGCGACACAGTCGGGCGAACGGCGGATGACGAAAACGCTGGTGTGATGCAGCCCGGTCCGTGTGGCACAGCCCGGGGCAAAACCATGCAGGTTCAGATTGACCAGCTTTTCCAACAGCCGGATCAGCGGCGCCGGGCCCGCCTCGGAGGCGATCTCGACGACGCTGAAGGCATCGGTCTGTTCGGTGATCGTGCAGCCCGGCGCCTGATCTGCCAGCAGGGCGGCGAAATCCTCGGCCGCGCGGCCCGGCGCCTCGATCATCCATTGATCGGGGCCGGTCCAGAAGGCCGAGACGCCGGGCGCCTGTGCCCATTGCCCCGGCCCCGGCAGCGCCAGGCCGAACGGCGCGGGATACGCCGCACCACGTCGCAGCGCCAGCGAGGCCAGCGCGATTTCGGGCCGTTCGGTCAGGCGGATCGCGCCAAAGCGCCGGTCGGCAGCGGCATCACCGCCAAGAGCCGTGAGAGGGATCAGGTCAGTCACGCAGACGGCCTCCTTCTGGATCGACGAAATGGGCCGACACGACCCGCAGTCGGATCTGCTGTCCGGCCAGGGGATTGGCGGCGGTGACGACTTCGCCCATGCGCGCGCCACCGTCCATCAGGAACCCCAATCCGATCTGCGACCCGACATGCGGCGAATAGCAGGCGGACGAGATCCAGCCCTGATCGGTCTCGGTCGACTGCGCCGCCCCATCCGCGAACAGGTGCGATCCGGCGACGACCGGCGCATCGGCATCGACGGGTTGCAGGCCGACCAGAACCCGCCGTTCCGCCACCATCCCCTCGCGTCGTGACATGACGGCGCCGATGGCGTCTTTCTTGGTCGAAACCATGCGGCCCAGCCCCAGCATCTGCGCGGTCGTCTGGCCGTTCAGCTCATTTCCGGCGGCATGGCCCTTTTCGATGCGCAACACGCCAAGCGCCTCTGTCCCATACGGTATGGCACCCAGATCAGCCCCCGCCTCCAGCAGCCGCGCCATCACCGCATGGCCATAGCGGGCCGGGACCGCGACCTCATAGGCCAACTCTCCCGAGAACGAGATGCGGAACAGCCGCGCACGCAGCCCGTCGCACAGGGTCAGGGTCGCGCAGGCCATGAAGGGAAAGGCCGCGTTCGACAGATCGAACCCGTCCACGACCCGCTGCAACAGCCGGCGCGTCTGAGGACCTGCCACGGCGATCTGCGCCCAGGCATCGGTGGTCGAGATCAGCTGCACGTCCAGGTCCGGCCAAAGGCACTGGCGGGCGAATTCCATGTGACGATAGACCGGACCGGCCTGCGCGGTGGTGGTCGTGACGACGAAATGATCCGCGGCCAGACGGGCGCAGGTGCCATCGTCCCACGCGCCGCCATCCTCGCGCAGCATCAGGCCATAGCGGACCATGCCCACCCTGAGACTGGCCATTGGATTGGCATAGAGGCGGTCCAGGAACTCTGCCGCATCGGCGCCTTGCACATCCACCTTGCCTAGCGTGGTGACATCGCAGATGCCGACGGCGCTGCGTACCGTGCGCACCTCGCGATCGACGGTCGCGCGCCAGTGCGTCTCGCCGGGGCGGGGAAAATATTGCGCCCGCATCCATGCACCGACCTCGGTAAAGACCGCGCCCTGCGCCTTGGCCCAGTGATGGGTCGGCGTCAGGCGGCAGGGGCGGAAATGCGGGCCCGTATCGCCGCCGCCCAGAACCGACAGCGACACACCCGTATAGGGCGGGCGGGCGATGGTCGTCCCGGTCTGGGCGATCGTTTTTCCGGTCAGTTCGGCCATGACCGCCAGCGCGGTGACATTGGCCGTCTTGCCCTGATCGGTTGCCATGCCAAGCGTGGTCCAGCGTTTCAGATGCTCGACCGGGCGCATGTTTTCCTGATGCGCCAGGGTGATATCCTTGACGGTCACATCGTTCTGGAAATCGACCCAAGCCCGGCGTTTGCCCGGGACCTGCCAAAAGGGCGTCAGGTTCAGCGGTTGATCCTCGGCGCGCGGTAGGTCCGGCGTCAATGCGGTGATGCCCAGATCGCCAAGCGCCGCCACGGCCGCCACGGCCCCCGAAACCAGCGCCGCGCCGGTCGATCCCCGCCCGGCTGCGGCACCCGCGACGGTCAGGCCCACGGGCCCACCCTTGCCCGGCAGGAATGCCTGCAGATCGTCGTTCCAGACAGGACGCCCGCGGTGATGCGAGGCGATCTGGATATTGGGGTTCCACCCCCCCGCAACGCCAAGCGCACCACAGTTCAGCCACTCGACCCCGGCGCTGCTGCGGACCTGAACGGCGGACAGGCCAAGCCTGCCCTTGCTGCCCGCGACCTCCGCCCCGGCGATGACACGATATCCCTCGGCCCGCGCGTCCATGCGGGTGTCGATGACGGCTGCGATGTCGACGCCCTTGGCCAGCAGATCGCGGGCGGTGCGGTGGCCGTCATCATTGTTGGTAAAGATCGCGACCTGCCGTGCCGGACTGACCGCCCATCGGTTCGCATAGGCGCGCATCGCGCCCGACAGCATGATGCCGGGGCGGTCGTTGTCGGCAAAGGGGATATGCCGCTCGGTCGCGCCCCCCGCCAGGATGGTCCGCGCGGCGGTGATGCGCCACAGCGTCTGGCGAACCGCGCCTCCGGGCACGGGCAGATGGTCCGAGACACGCTCGACCCCGCCATAGACGCCGTGATCAAAGGCTCCGAATATCGTCGTGCGGCGCAGGATGCGCATGTTGGGCAGGCTGTCCAGCTCGGCCTCGATGCGTGTCAGCCATTCGATGGCTGGCGCATCATCCAGCGGATGCGTCTCTGCCAGCAGGCGCCCGCCAAGGCGGGCATCCTCATCGGCCAGCACCACCTGCGCCCCGGCCCGCGCCGCCGTCAGTGCCGCCGCCAGACCCGCCGCACCGCCCCCGATGACCAGCAGATCGCAGTGCAGGAAACCCTTGTCATAGGCATCCGGGTCGGGCTGCATCGAAAGCCGCCCCAGTCCAGCCGCGTGACGGATCGCGGGTTCATAGACCTTCTCCCAAAAGGCGCGGGGCCACATGAACGTCTTGTAATAGAACCCGGCAGCGAAAAAGGGCGACAGCAGGTCGTTCACCGCCAGCAGGTCCCGGCGCAGCGAGCCGACGCGGTTCTGGCTGTTGGCGGTCAGGCCGTCATACAATTCGGCCATGGTGGCACGGGTGTTGGGCTCTTTGCGGGGGCCGTCGCGCAATTCGACCAGGGCATTGGGTTCCTCTGATCCGGCAGCAAAGACGCCGCGTGGACGGTGATACTTGAAGCTGCGACCCATCAACCGCACATCATTGGCCAAGAGCGCCGAGGCCAGCGTATCACCGGGATGGCCGGTGTAATGGCGCCCGTCAAAGGTAAAGCCAAATGTGCGGCTGCGGTCGATCAGGCCGCCGGACAGGCGTGTCATGCCGCATCCTCCGGTCTGCGCATCGCCACATCCCGCGCCAGTTCGGCGCCCAGGATTTCATGCGTGACGGTGTCGCGTGTCACGACCAGCCACGATCGGTCGCCCTGTTCATGATACCACAATTCGCGGTGCACCCCGGCAGGGTTGTCGCGCAGATAGACGTAATCGGCAAAGGCCGCGGCGGCCCCGGCGGCCATGCCATCGGGACGGTCCATGAGCCGCGCATCACCCAGATAGGTGAACTCTTGCGCGTCACGCAGCCCGAGAAGGGGGTGTGGGATCAGCATGGCAGGTCCTCAATGCAGGTTCGGCGTGGCACCCACGCCCTTTTCATCAATCACAAGGCCGCGTGCGAACCGGTCCAGCCGATAGGCCCGCGCAGTGACATGGGGTGCATCACGGGCCATCAGATGCGCAAAGGCATAGCCGCTGGCAGGTGTCGCCTTGAACCCGCCATAGCACCAGCCCGCATTCAGATAGAGCCCCTCGATCGGGGTGCGGTCGATGATCGGGCTGCCATCCATCGACATGTCCATGACCCCGCCCCACGCGCGCAACAGACGCGCCCGGCCGATCATGGGCATCAGGGACATGCCGCCTTCGGCCACATCCTCGATCACCGGCAGATTGCCGCGCTGCGCATAGGAGTTATAGCCGTCGATATCCCCGCCAAAGACCAGGCCACCCTTGTCGGACTGGCTGACGTAAAAATGCCCCGCCCCATAGGTGATGACGCCGGGAATGACCGGTTTCAGCCCCTCCGAGACAAACGCCTGCAGCACGTGGCTTTCGATGGGCAATCGCATTCCCGCCATGGACATGACCCGGCTGGACGATCCCGCGACCGCCACGCCCACCTTGCGCGCGCCGATCA
Source organism: Paracoccus sp. Ld10 (assembly GCF_045064235.1). Taxonomy (NCBI): domain Bacteria; kingdom Pseudomonadati; phylum Pseudomonadota; class Alphaproteobacteria; order Rhodobacterales; family Paracoccaceae; genus Paracoccus; species Paracoccus sp. Ld10. Next base: position 184,149 of record NZ_JBISHD010000004.1, read on the forward strand.
GGCCCCGGCTGGTCTCTACGCCCGTGACGCGCCCGGCTTCGATGCGAAAACCGGTCACCTCGCAATTCTGGATCAGGTCGACGCCGCGCCGGTCTGCGCCGCGCGCATAGCCCCATGCCACGCCATCGTGGCGCGCCGTACCGGCCCGGCGCTGCAACAGCCCGCCCTTGATCGGAAAGCGGGCATTGTCGATATTGAGATAGGGCGCCATCGCCCGGACTTCTTCGCGGTCCAGCAGCTGGGCATCCGCCCCGGCCAGCAGCATCGCATTCCCGCGCCGGCGATAGGCATCGCGCTGCGCATCGGTATGACACAGGTTCAGGATGCCGCGCTGGCTGACCATGGCGTTGAAGTTGAATTCCTGCTCCAGCCCCTCCCACAACTTCATCGAGAATTCATAGAACGGCTCGTTCCCCGGCAGCAGGTAGTTCGAACGGATGATCGTCGTGTTCCTGCCGATATTGCCCTGCCCAAGCCAACCTTTTTCCAGAACCGCGATGCGCGATCCCTCGAATGCCGAGGCCAGATAATAGGCGGTGGCCAGACCGTGGCCACCACCACCGACGATGATGTAATCATAGGCGGGCTGGGGATCGGGGTTGCGCCATAGCGGCTTCCACCCCTTATGCCCCGTCAGCGCCTCTTTCAGAACGCGAAAGCCTGAAAAATGCATGTCTTGGATCTCCGTGTCACAAGCATGTTGCCACAGGCATGCCGCCCGACCTTGTCCGTACAGGACATTCATTTGACTGTTTCGGACATTCATGACAATTCTGTCACGTGCAACCGCGGCAGGATCATGGACATCGCGACCGAACCCCTGCGCTATGGCTTCCTGCTGATGCCGGGCTATGCGCTGATGTCCACCGCCTCGGCGACCGAGCCGTTGCGCGCCGCCAACCTGCTCAGCGGGCGGGTGCTTTACGACATGCGGTTCCTGTCGGTCGGCGGCGGCTGGATGCGCAGTTCGGTCCAAGGCGCGTTCCTGACCCAGGATCTGTCCGAGGCGGGCGACGATCTGGACATCCTCTTTGTGGTGGCGGGCGGTGATCCGCTGGCGCAGCGCGATGGGCGGGTCCTGTCCGTCCTGCGCCGGCTGTCGCGGCAGGGCGTGGCGCTTGGCGGAATTTCCGGTGGTGCTGCCATTCTGGCGGCGGCAGGCCTGCTGTCCTCGCGGCGCTTCACGATCCACTGGCAGCATATCGACGCGATGCGCGAAACCTATCCCGATGCCCTGATAGAGCGGCGCCTGTTCGTCATCGACCGCGACCGCTTTACCTGTGCGGGCGGCATGGCGCCGTTGGACATGATGCATGCGCTGATCGCCGCGCGGCATGGGTCTGCCCTGGCGCGGTCGGTCAGTGAATGGTTCATCCATACCGGTATCCGCGAGGCGAACGACCCCCAACAGCTGGACCCGGCACGGAAATACGATCTGCACCATCCCGCCCTGATCGCCATGGTCGAGCTGATGCACAGCCATCTGGCCGACCCCCTGACGCTGGAGGATCTGGGCCAGCTGGCGGGCCTTGTTCCCCGCCAGCTGGAGCGGCTGTCGCGGGCCCAACTGGGCCACAGCGTCATGCAGTTCTATCGACATCTGCGGCTGGACAAGGCCAATGACCTGCTGAGCCAGTCAGGCCTGCCCCTGCCCGAAATCGCCCTGATCACCGGGTTTGCCAGCCCCAGCCATTTCAGCCGCGCCTTTCGCGCCCGCTTTGGGGTCAGCCCCTCGGAACGTCGGCAGGCGCGGCGCATGACGTGACCGGGCACCGTCAGATGTCCAGCGTGTTGTCCCGCTCCCACTGCGTCAGATGCGAACAGTAGCTGCCCCATTCCTTGGTCTTCAGCTTGACATAGGCGTTCGAGAACTCGGGACCCATGGCCCGTTTCAGCACCTCGTCGCCGTCAAAGACGCGGATGGCGTCCAGCAGGTTCAGGGGCAGCAGCGGCGCGCCCGTGACCGTGTGGCCTTCGGTATACATGTCGATGTCGTGCCGCGGGCCGGGATCGGCCTTGCTTTTCAGGCCGGACAGGCCGGCGGCGATGATGACGGCCTGCAGCAGATAGGGGTTCACCGCCCCGTCCGGCAGGCGCAGTTCGAACCGCCCCGGGCCCGGCACGCGGACCATGTGGGTCCGGTTGTTGCCCGTCCATGTCACGCTGTTGGGCGCCCAGGTCGCCCCCGAGGTCGAACGCGGCGCATTGATCCGCTTGTAGCTGTTGACCGACGGATTGGTGATCGCCGCCAGCGACGACGCGTGTTTCATGATGCCGCCCAGGAAATGACGCCCGCGTTCCGACAGGCCCAGTTCGGCCGTATCATCGGAAAACGCGTTGCGACCGCTCTCGCTTTCCCAGACCGAGATATGGGCGTGACAGCCGTTGCCGGTCATCCCCATGATGGGCTTGGGCATGAAGGTCGCGCGAAAGCCGTATTTCTCGGCGATGGTGCGGACCATGAACTTGAAAAAGCTGTGCTTGTCGGCGGTGGCCATCGCCTCATCGTATTTCCAGTTCATCTCGAACTGGCCGCAGGAATCCTCGTGGTCGTTCTGATAGGGCTCCCAGCCCAATTCCAGCATATAGTCGCACATCTCGGAGATCATGTCGTAACGGCGCATGATCGCCACCTGATCATAGCAGGGTTTGACCGCCGTATCAGCCGTGTCCGCCACCGCGGTGCCATCGGCGTTCAGCAAATGGAACTCGGCCTCGATCCCGGTCTTGACGACCAGCCCCATTTCCCTGGCCTCTCCGATCAGGCGACGCAGGACGTTGCGCGGTGCCTGCGCCAGATCGGCGCCCTCCATCACACAGTTCGAAGCGACCCACGCCACCTCTTTCTTCCACGGCAACTGGATGACAGAGGACGGGTCGGGCACGGCCAGCATGTCGGGATGCGCAGGCGTCAGGTCCAGCCAGGTGGCAAAGCCCGCGAAACCCGCGCCGTTTTCCTGCATGTCCGCGATGGCTTGTGCAGGCACCAGTTTGGTACGTTGACTGCCGAACAGGTCGGTATACGAAATCATGAAATATTTGACGCCGTTCTTACGGGCGAATTCGGCAAGGTCCGTCATCGGCTGGTTCCCTGTTACGTGATTGGGGGTCCGGGGCGGGAGGCATTGTCCCGCCCTTCTGGAGGGTCGTCAAAAGCCGGTCTGTCCCGGGATCCAGTTCGTGCCGGACAGGGGAACGCCGGCCATGGCGGCAGCCTCGATGGTCAGGGCGCACAGATCTTCGGGTTCCAGGTTGTGGACATGGCTCTTGCCACAGGCGCGGGCGATGGTCTGGCATTCCAGCGTCATCACCGACAGATAGTTGCGCAGCCGACGCCCGGCCAGAACCGGGTCCAGCCGGGCCATCAGTTCGGGGTCCTGGGTGGTGATGCCCGCCGGGTCGCGCCCTTCGTGCCAGTCGTCATAGGCGCCGGCAGTGGTGCCAAGCTGACGGTATTCGTCCTCCCACCGCGGATCATTGTCGCCAAGCGCGATCAGCGCCGCGGTGCCGATGGACACGGCATCCGCGCCAAGCGCCAGCGCCTTGGCGACATCGGCGCCATTGCGGATCCCGCCCGAGACGACCAGCTGCACCTTGCGGTGCATCCCCAGGTCCTGCAGCGCCTGCACGGCGGGACGGATGCAGGCCAGGGTGGGCTGGCCGACGTTCTCGATGAACACGTCCTGCGTCGCCGCGGTGCCGCCCTGCATGCCGTCCAGCACCACCACATCGGCCCCCGCCTTCACCGCCAGCGCGGTGTCGTAATAGGGGCGCGCGCCACCGATCTTGATATAGATCGGCTTTTCCCAGTTGGTGATCTCGCGCAGTTCCAGCAGCTTGATCTCCAGATCATCCGGGCCGGTCCAATCGGGGTGACGGCAGGCCGAGCGCTGGTCGATGCCCATGGGCAGGTTGCGCATCCGGGCCACGCGGTCGGTGATCTTCTGGCCCAACAGCATGCCGCCGCCACCGGGCTTGGCGCCCTGCCCCACCACCACCTCGATTGCATCGCAGCGGCGCAAATCGTCGGGGTTCATCCCATAGCGCGATGGCAGATACTGATAGACCAGCTTTTCGGAATGGCCCCGTTCCTCGTCGGTCATGCCGCCATCGCCGGTCGTGGTCGAGGTGCCGGCCATCGTCGCGCCCCGGCCCAAGGCCTCTTTCGCATTGGCCGAAAGCGCACCAAACGACATGCCCGCGATGGTGATCGGGATCTTCAGCTCGATCGGCTTTTTGGCAAAGCGCGTGCCCAGCACGACCGAAGTGTCGCATTTCTCACGATACCCCTCCAACGGATAGCGGCTGATCGAGGCGCCCAGAAACAACAGATCGTCGAAATGCGGCACCTTGCGTTTCGCACCACCGCCACGGATGTCATAGATCCCGGTGGCCGCCGCGCGGCGAATTTCGGAATTGACATCGTTCGAATAGGTCCAGCTGTGCCGGGGCATGGTCTGCGGGGTCTTGTCCATCACTTGCTCCTCAATATGCGTCGGCGTGATCGACGTTGAAATTGTACAGCCTGCGGGCCGAACCATAGCGGCGAAATTCTTCGGGCTTTGCCTGCGCCCCGGCGCGCGTCAGCAGGTCCGCCAGCAGCTCCAAGTGCTCGGGACGCATCTCTTTCTCGATGCAGTCGGCGCCAAGCGATTTGACATCGCCGCGCACGAACAGACGCGCCTCGTACAAACTGTCGCCAAGCGCGTCGCCCGCATTGCCCAGCACAACCAGATTGCCCGATTGCGCCATGAACGCTGACATGTGGCCGATATTGCCATGCACCACGATGTCGATCCCCTTCATCGAGATTCCGCAGCGCGAGCTGGCATTGCCCTTGATGACCAGCAGGCCACCCTGACCGGTGGCGCCCGCATATTGGCTGGCATCGCCCTCGACGATGACGGTACCCGACATCATGTTCTCTGCCACGCCCGGCCCGACCGATCCGGTGACCCGGATCGTCGCCTGTTTGTTCATGCCGCCGCAGTAATACCCGGTCGAACCCTTGACCGTCACATCCAGCGGCGCGTCGAGGCCCACGGCCAGCGCATGTGCGCCGCGGGTGTTCTCGATGACCCATTGGGTGGTGTTGGTTTCGCGCGACTGACCCTGCAGCGTGGCGTTCAATTGGCGCAATTCGGTCGAGGCCATGTCGATGATCTGCATCTCAACGCTCCCAGAAATAGACGGTGGCGGGTTCAGGCTCCCAGACCCGCGCATCTTCGATGCCGGGCAGGTTGGCCAGTGCGCGGTATTCCGAGCCAAAGGCCACATAGTCGTCGGTTTCGGCCATGACGGCGGGTTTGCAGGCGATGGGGTCGCGGACGACCCCGAACCCGTTCTTCGTACCCACGACAAAGGTGAAGAATCCGTCCAGATCCTTCAGCGTGCCTTCCAGCGCACGGCCCAGGTTGTCGCCCTCGGCCAGACGTGACGAGATATAGCAGGCGGCGACCTCGGTATCGTTCTGGGTCTGCGGGACAAAGCCCTTGCGGGCAAGCTCGCGACGGACCCCGTTATGGTTCGACAGCGAGCCGTTGTGGACCAGGCACTGGTCTGTGTCGGTGGAAAAGGGATGCGCGCCCAATGTCGTCACCGCGCTTTCCGTCGCCATCCGGGTATGGCCGATGCCGTGGCTGCCGGTCATCTGGCGGATACCGAAACGGGCGGCGACATCGGCGGGCAGGCCGACCTCCTTGAAGATCTCCATGGCAGTGCCGGCACCCATCACCCGGATGCCCTTTTCGGTCATGAAGGCGCGCACCTGGGTCTCGCTGCCCTCGGGCAGGTGCAGGACCGCGTGCGTATCGACCGCCCGCATCCGCACCTGCAGGCCCAGCAGCGCGGACAGCGTCTCCTCCAGCCCGGCAAAGCTCTCGTCGGGGGTGTCGGACTGGATCGTCATCTTCAGCGCGTCGGACTCATCGCCATAGATTGCGATGCCGGCACTGTCCGGCCCGCGATCGGTCATGGTGATCAGCATGTCTGTCAGAAGATCGCCAAGGCGCGGACGCAGGTCGTCCGTCTTCAGGAATAGGCCCACAATGCCACACATATCCATCTCCGTTCAGCTTGGCGGTTCCGCCATCTGCTGCCACGTAAATGCAATGTGTTTTGCCTTACAAGATATTTTTATTCTTATACAGAAATAAGCCCGGGGCGCTTAGTTTTTAGGCAATCTCCGTCATCCCGCCTGCGGATAGCAGATGATCGAAAGATAGCGCGATGGCAGTTCCAGAAGCTGTTCGGGACCATGCGGCGCGTCCGCGTCAAAGATCAGGCTATCACCCGGCTCCAGCTGATACAGCCGTTCGCCATGGCGATAGCCCAGCCTGCCTTCCAGCATATACAGCATCTCGATCCCCTCATGCTGGAAGGTCGGAAAGCGGTCGCTTTCGGCGCTGAGGACGATCAGGTAGGGTTCGACAACCACGCCCGAGCTGTTCGAACCGATATGACCCAGCAGGTGATACTGATGGCCCGCACGGGTGCCGGCGCGATCGACCTCGACCGCCATGCCCGATTTGACATGCATGGCACCGCGCGGCTCTTCGTAGCCCGAAAACAGCTGTACGATCGGCACCCGCAGCGCATCGGCCAATGTCTGCAGCGTGTTCAACGAGGGCGAGATCACGCCATTCTCGATCTTGGACAGCATGCCAACCGACAGTCCGGCCTGAACCGCCAACTCGGACCCGGTCATACGCTGGCGATGCCGCAACTCCCGGACCTGACGCCCGATCGCAGCCTCGAGGTTCTTCTCTCGGCCGAGGCGCAGGGCATGCGGGTCCTGATTGAGTGGAGCATCCGGCTTGGCCTTTGGTCGCGGCATCTTCATTTGTATCCGTTCGTCTGTGTGAATGCCGAGCCCTTCGACGCAAGCCCGACTGAAACCGGCCGGAATACCCTGCGCGACTGGCGCGCTGTTTCGGCATGCACGACCCTCACGCTTTTCCCCGGGATCTGCAAGATTGGCGGGCTGCTGTTGTCGTGTCCGGGCGCGTTCGCTGAACCGGAGGCGATCATTGTCGTCGAACCGGCCGCGGCCAGACGCGCAGGCCGCCACCTGTAGGCGCAGCGGAAACCGGACGACGGATACAGATCCCTAATTGTCGCAGGTCCCATTTCGCCTGAAAACATCCCACTGAAAGAGTCGGTCCATTCTCATGCGGCCCCTATGTGGCGCCCCCCCCCGGTCGCCTCCGCGCGACGCCTTCAGCGCCGCTTGCGTTCCTGAATCACGCAGAGCGACGGTCCGCCGGGTGACGGGGGTGCCGTCTGTCATGGCGGGCGTTTCGTCCGTACGGGCTTGCCCAGGGACCGCCGCAGAGCGCAATCAAATGCGAAACCATGCCGCGACCGTTCGGAATTTGGTGCGCCATGCGGGCGGTCTGGCCCCGCCAGCATGGCTGACATGTCCCGCAACGACCTGGCCTGTCCGGGACCGACCGCGCAGAGAGCATCCTATCCGACAGATGACGGGGACCATCGGCCCGCCGTCGACATCGCTGCAAAATGCGCCCGGCCTCGGACAGGCCAGGCGCAGGCGCCATCAGTGGACCACACCGCTGCCACCGGCGACGGTGATGGTGTAGGGTGTGCCCTCGACTTTGATCGTGCCCAGTTCGGACAGGTCCCCGGTCGAGATGCGGCGGATCACGCCGGCATTCGGGTCGGTGATCACGATCTGGTCCCCGGCCATCGCGATGCGCGGGCGCGGGTCGTTCCAGTGGCCATCCATCGAATAGGGTTCGGTGACGCGGGCCGACGCCTCGATATTGCCTGCAAGCATGTCGATGCGGTGCAGCGTTCCGTCCTCGGTCAGCACATAGGCATCGGAGGGCCTAACCGGGTCCAGCACAAAGTCCACCCGGCGGAAGGGCAACGCGATCCGTCGGAAATGCGGCTCATCGACCGGGTCGATCACGACCAGCCCATCGGGGCCGTGGTTGCCCAGAAACATCTGAATGGCGTTCGACCCCAGGATCGTGCCCGTGGTCACGTCCTGCGGCAGATCGGCGGGGTATTCCAGCATGTCGAATTGCGGTCCGTCCGAACCGTCCGTGACGGTCAGCGCACCCTCCTCGCAGCCCGCGACCAGATAGGCGCCGGAAAACGCCTCTCCGTGGATGCCGGTGCAGGTGGCCAGATCGCCCGTGGCCGCGCCCTGGTCGTCAAAGGCCTGCAGGCCAAGCCGCGGAACCGACGCATCGCCCGTCACCTCCTGGTCGGCCGCGACGGTGGACAGCCACGCATCGCCCATGGGCGCGACAAAGCCGTGATGGGCACGGGCCTGCGGGAACCGCTGTGGCGCGACCTCTCCGCGCGCCAGAGCCGCACCGTCGATGATCTCTCCATAGCCGCCGCGGTCATAGTTGATGGCGATCCGTCCGTCGTGTTCGACCAGATGAAAGGGGCGCGGGCCGGTCAGGACGGTGTCGATGGCCGTGGGGTCGGCCACGGCGATATCGGCGTGATCGCCGTGGTCGTCAAAGGAAATGCCGCTGTTCAGAAAATGTACGGCGTCGTCGTCCGACTGCACGGCGGCCACGACGGCCCCGCCCGCGACGGTGAACAGCTTGGACTGGCCAGTCGTCCGGAACGTCCAGCGATGGTCCGGATCGGACAGGTCGATCGCGGTGATGCGACCTTCGGCGTGATCGCCGACGAACAGACGATACAGCGTAATGTCGCCGTCATGCGCATGATCGTGGTCGTGGTCGTGGCTGTCCTGCGCCACGGCGGCGCTGGCCAGCATCAGGGCAAGGGCGCTGGCGCCGGCAAGGGTTCTGGTCATCATGGGTCTCCTTTGGTGTGGAATTGGATCAGCAGGCGGCAAACGCCACGCTGAAAGCGCCGCCATCGCGCCGCATCATCGGCAAGAAAGCGGGGGCGCGGATCGCGCGGCCCGGAACATCGCATCGCAAGAAAGCATGCCCGCCAGCGCCGTTCCGGCCTTGGCCCGGAACACGCGAAACACTGCCACGAATGGCATCCAGAACCGCTCTGCCACGATGAGCAGGGTCATCAATCGTACCGAAGACGATGTTACAGACAATTGGAAAATATAGACAAATACCGAAGCGGGCAGCAGACGGACTAATGCCCACCACCGCATGCGGCAGTTATTGCGCCCCGTTGTCGGCCGACCAGTTATGGATTTGAACGATACGGATTTTCCCGACCCGTCAGCCTTGATCATCATGATCCACAAGCCGCCGGAAATCGTCCGCATCGCGTGATGCTTTGCCGCGTCGTTGACGATGCCCACCGGCACAACCGTCGAGGGGACGCGAGCATGTGGGCGTGATGATTGTCGATACACAGCAAATCTCCGCGATTCGATGCGTAATAACATTACGTTTACGCGATGTGCAAGCGCACACCTCCGACCACGTCACAACACCAGGACAACGCTCTGCGAACCGGCACAAAACTGTTTGCCAGACGCGCGCGCTGTTGGCCGGCACCGACTCTGACCCGTGTCAGCGTCCCGGCCTGAACGACCAATACCAATGCTATGACGGCGGCCGGCACAGCCCAGAATGGTGGTGCCACAGGCAACACGACCAACATGCATCCACCCGGACGCAACCGCGCCATGCTCGCCCAACGATCGTCGGATGGACCAACGCCACCGGAGCTTGCAGCAAAAGGGCGGTCACAAAATGGAACGTCCCCCGCGTCAGGACCCTTGCGACCTGTCCCAGGGTGCCGGAGACCGTGCCGCAGAAGAACCTGCGCTTGGTCAGATGGAAGGCCTCCGGGAACGCATTGGGGTCGTGCAGATGGTCGGCGGTCATAAGTGTACCAATCGATCAGGAGGTGCACGGCGGCCAGACAATATTGCCGTCAGTACCGTGGCCGCACCTGTCGCAATGATTTGCCATCACGGCATCGCGGCGATTATCTCGAACGGTGGCTGTCACGGCATTCGTGGCTCTGCGTCGGAAGCGCCCGTCACGAAAGGATTTCATCCCTCTCGCTGTTGTCGCAGCAGGTGTCGTCATCGGCTTTCCGTTCCGGACGGCCCTTGCCTTGCAGCACATCATCTCTGCGCGCTCCATCGTGTTCATCGGGCTAATACGGCTGGCGACCGCCATCTTTGGCATCCTGCCCGGTGGGGAGCGGCCAGCGCCGGCATTCTGGGCCTTTTCCTTGCGGGGGCAGTCTGATCGTCGGCCTCTATGCCTGGTCGCAAAGCACGGACGACACGCTGATCGGTGACCTGACGATGCTGGCCGCGATCATCCTCTGCGGCCCTCGCTACGCGGATGGAGCGGTCCTGTCCCGTCGGCTCGGCGGCTGGCAGGTCATCTCTTGGGCACTGGCACTTGCCGTGCCCGCCATGGTCATCGTCGCAGCGATCACACGGCCCGGTGACTGGAGCCGCGCGACCGTTCCGGTCTGGATGGGTCTGGCTTATCTGACCGTCTTCAGCATGCTGATCTGTATCGTTTGCTGGTATCGCGGCCTTGCCCATGGGGGCATCGCTGCGGTCGGTCAGTTGCAGCTTCTTCAACCCTTTTCCGGGCTGATACTGGCAGGGGTACTTTTGTGTGAACCTGGTTGATGGTCGCGGCGACAAAAGTGATCGTGCACAACACATCATCGACCAATGGGAGAGGGCTCAGCTGATCATCACGACAGACAGGGACGAGCAGGCTGATTGCGCCAGCGCGGGCGCCCTCCGCCCTGTAGCTAACGCCCAGTCACTCCCATATCTGCACCAGGTAGACGTCGCCAATGCCCATCGTCGTAACGGATGTGCCGAAACGATCCAGCCTGCCTCGCGCGGTCCAGAATTGAAAATGGTTATGGCTGGATGGTTCGGATGACTGAATGCGACGATATTACCGCGTAGCGTTTCCATAAGAGGCCAAGTGCGGCACCCTCGAACAACATAGCGTTCGTGATGTCAGGTGGTGAGCTTGAACGACTGGCGTTGCGGCGCGACTGGCGGTGAGCGTCTATCGCATCGCCCCCTCTAGCCTCCAAGGATACGCTTTGCGGGACAAAGCTGACCGCACCCGCGGGACTGTGAATATCAGCGTCCTGACTGCTGAAAAATGCTTGGCCTCAACGTCGTGGCCAACCAGCGAATATTCGACCTGCATCGCGATGGGTCCCGGCACGCGTCGTTCCGCAGCGATGGTCAGGCTTTCATCGCCAGCCGTGCTGGCATGTCCGACAGTGACCTTGCCGGCCCGCACCAGATCATCAAGCGTCTGTCCGATCCCCTCGACCGGGGTGACGCCATCCCGGATATGTATTCAGGAGAGATCAATATACTCGGCGCCCAACCGCCGCAGCAGGCATCCAGCGCGCGGTAGATGTTCTCTTTGATCCTGCCCTGCGGGCATGGGGGCTCAGGCACCGTGTTGATCGTCTGTCAGATACCGACGCGAACTGTCGGAGCCAAATTTCGCTGCCAGCATGATCTCGTCGCGCGTGCCGGTTTCCATAAAATTGCCCCCGCGTCGCGGTAGGCATCAAAGATGGCGCAGGACCCTGCCTCATCGACGCCCCAGTTGTCTGAGCCAAATGTCCTCATGCCAGGACACAGAGGGCTGACGACCGACCGGATCGGCCGAGGGTATAGTAGCAGACAAGGGACATGCTGTTGCCAATGCTCCATCGTGAACGATACGAACCACGTCCGCTTCTTGCGGAACTCTTTCCATTGACCACGAGAATGTGCAGGAAAAGCCCATACTCGCGCTTTGGAACAACGGCGGCGATGGGGTCACTGCGTCAGCAGTTATGGGGCGTTCGGCAACAAGCAACAGCTTTTTCTGGAAGCGATGGGCCGCAATGAGGGTGATCACACTGCTTAAGAACGGGCGATCACCGACGCGTCGACCGCGCGTGACGCTGTGGCCGGGATGCTGCGGGTAGCGGCAATTCTGCGTACCGGCCAGACGACACCCAGCCATCCAAGAACCGACAGCAACGCCGGCTGAAAAGCGAGCAGTAACCGACCCCGTCTGCAACGGGCCATTCCCAGTCCGCCCTGCCGCACCCGCGACAGGATGACACAAAAACTCCGGCCGGGCCGAAACAGCCACGCCGACAAAGGTCAGACCCCACCGCAGGGTCAGCGCCCGCGACAGCCCCAAAGGCACCAATGCACCCCGCCCGGCCCATGACGACAATCGCCTGAACACCGCTGCAGACGGCAACGCCGCGACCAGTATCAGCACCGCAGATGCAGGCCAAACAAGGCGGGGGCCGATAGAGTGGGCGACACGGGATAAAGAACCATCATCGCAACACATGACACCCTGGGACATGGCGCATCCGGTTTCAGGGGTGCGCTCTGGGGGTGCAGCTGCCGCGTGACCTTCAGCAGGACGACCAGCGTCCCGGCCACAAAGATCGTCCGCCATGCTATCCAGACGGGTGCCGGACGCAGCAGGAAACGGGCAATCAACCAACCGCGAACAGAGGAGAGGGATGCTGTCATCGCGAACCGGTCAAAGGCAGCTGATCAGACCTGTGGCAAGGGCCGACGTACGACAGAAACACCGTGCCGCCGCTGAGAGACATGCGACGCCTGCCAAGCCAGTCGCCTTCACGTCCGGCCGACGAGGCAGTATCGCCAGGGAGGGGACATAACCTCCGGCCATTAGTTCTAGCGCCTGTATGTCCAGCGCGAGATCGGCCACCAATTGCGGGCACTACCATGGCAAGCATCGGCACATCGACGATGGTCAGCGCCATTCCCGGCCACAGTGCTGCAAAACACTGATCACCCTCCGGACAGGTGCATCGTGCATGATATCATTCTCATGCAACCCAGGATGTTGTATGATGGCACAAGCCAAGACTTTCATGTGGCAGGTAAAGTCGCCCCAGATGGGAACCCGGATGTGCAAGGTCACACGCCTTTCTCGCCTTTTGGATGTGCTGTTGCATATCGCGAGAGCAGACGCGCCGATGACCTTCCAACAGATCGTTGTGATGCTGGCATTAAACGCTGTCATGGCGAGGCAGAGCGCGGCGATGGCGGCGGATGGTTGATCACAAAGAGAACAGACGAAATCACCGTTCTGGACGTCTATCGCCAGCTGCACGCGCCATCCCTGTTTGCCTTTGGCGTCTCAAATCCCAGCCCCTAACGCCTTATGAAGCAGTCCGTGAACACAGCGATCACGGTTACGATCCAAAACGTGACAGGCGCCATCCGTGGCCAGTTCCGTGATCTGTCCCTGTCCCATATCGACGTTGATATTCAACGCCGGATGCAAAGCATCGGTCACCCTGCCAAGGCATGGATCGACAGAACGACGCGCGCCGGAAAACAGGGATACGGCATGAACCTGCACTGAACCATGTTCCGTTTAGACCCCATGATTGCGAAGTGAGCTGACTGGGTCAGCGGCCTCTCCCGCGGCATTCTCCGTTCGAGGGTTGCGCCAGATTGGCTGGCGCCGGGCCTCAAGAATGGGGAAGAGACCGCATGGAAGAGAGCCGAAGTCAGGCACGACCCAGTCCAGCCCTGTCAGCCGCAGCAGGCTCCTGACGAAGCCCCCTCGCCATTATCACTCGGACCGGTGGCGTTCCCATGGCTCGATCTGGCGAAGCGCCATTCCGATTAGCACTTTCATGGTCAGGCAGGTCTGGATGGCGGCGTCGCTGAACGTTTGCGACCTGCCCCTCTTGCCGGAGGGGTTGGCATCCCAGTTCATCTCGGGATCGAACCGGACGGTCAGTGACCCGCGACGCTTCAAAGCCTCATTGTAGGCAGCTCAGTTCGTGGTCCTATACGTCTGAGGTATCGGTTTGCTCATGCGGACCAGCGAGCACACTGGACTCACCGCATGAATCCCTCACCAGCTTTCTGCAACAGAGCCGTTAATATCTCGTAACTTTACTACGTTCACCGGTCTTTCCCTTCCAAGCAAGTTTTTATCCGTACCATCCCTTTTCGGCTTGCTGAACGGTCTTCGGGTGAACATTCGGTTCGGGCTATCAATAGTTACGGGAACACCGCTGCTATTACCGTCGTTCCTAGGTCAGCTAAGGAAAGAAGCGCGATGGACGGAATTGAAATCCCGATATCTGAAACCAAAATGACCAAGACCGTGAACCAGGTTACAATCGCCATTCCGGTGCGCGATGAGGGGACACGAATCGGACGTTTGCTCGCCGCACTGGCCGAGGCGGCTCAAGGCTGTGGGGCATCGGTCTCAGCGCTGGTACTGGCCAATGATTGCGTGGATGACAGTATAGCGGTCGCACAGAGCTTTTCGCATCCTGCGCTGCGGGTACGGATCCGCGAAATGCGTTTCCCTACCGGGCTGGCAAGTGCGGGAAAAGCGCGTCGCGTGGCCATGGATATGGCAGTGCAGCCGGGCGGGTTGTTGATGACCACTGATGCCGATGCAGTACCAAATCGGAACTGGATCGCTGCAGCGCTGGAGGCGGTCCGAGCGGGCGCTGATCTGGTCTGCGGTGCAATCACCGCCGAGGCGCCGCATGTGCTGGCGACCCGGTCCGGTGCGCGCATCACTAAAGCTGAGATTGCCCATGCTGCCCTGCAAAACGAAATCCGCCATGGGCTGGACCAGATTGCCGGGCGCCAGCCGATGGGCGGGGTCCGGCCGCACTACGTGGAGTCGGGCGCCTCAATGGCAATCCGGGCCGATAGCTATATATCTATCGGCGGTTTGCCAGCGCGGGACCATTCCGAGGATCGCGCGCTGGTCCATCTAGCCGAGATGAAGCAGTTGCGCATCTGCTATGCGTCCAGCATGACAGCCCGCGTGTCGGCTCGCTTGAATGGTCGTGCCGAGGGCGGGATGGCAGCCTGTCTACGCCACCGGATGCAGCATCAGAACCCACTAGCCGATCAGGCAATGCTGCCTCCCGAGTTGCTGCAACGGATGTGGGCTGAGGCGATGGCTACGGGCCATGCGCCCTATCCTTGCCGCTGCGATCCCCCGGGCCTCCGCTTGCGCGCCTCAGATCTGGAGGCGGCATACCCAGCTCTTTGCGCGCTGGTCGAGCAGACCGTCCGCCCAGACATTGCCCGCTTGGCGCAGAGCGGGCGCGTTGCGCTGGTGGCGCAATGACCCACCTTTCAAACCTAAACGCCGACGCGGCATCGTTGGATCTTGCTTGCCGCCTGTTGGATGATGCACCCTGGGACGGGGTCGATGGCCCATCCGGACCGTCGCTGGCCGCGGCTTTGCGAGCGAGCGGCCTGCTGGCGCAGTGCGCGACGCTGGCCCATCATCCATCCGATCCCCTCCATCTAATGGACGCATTGCGGCGCGTTGGGCAATCCAACCTATCTGCGGGCCGAATCTTTGAGGGCCATGTTAATGCCGTCAAGTTGCTGCGCTTGTACGAGGGTCCTATGAATGCAGTCCGTCAGGGGAAGTTGCATGGCATCTGGGGTGCGGACGGCCCAGACCCTGCGCGGCTGGAAGGGGGCATACTGCGCGGGCAGAAGCTGTTCGCCAGCGGCGCGGATGTACTTGACCGGATGATCGTCACTGTTCGATCGGTTGACGGGCTGCGCCTGCTATTGCTGTCGCGCGACCAGCTTTCCGAACGGCTGTTTCCGGACGAATGGCAGGTGTCGGGGATGAAGGCCACGGCATCGGGACGCTGTAATCTCGACGGCGTTGCGTTGGCCGACACAATCCCCCTTGGGCCGCCCGACGCGTACATGACCGAGCCGCATTTCCATGGCGGCGTTTGGCGCTATGCTGCTGTGCAGCTAGGCGCCATGCAGGCGTTGACTGCGCTAACGGCAGATCAGCTGGTCGCGCGTAACCAGCAGGCGGCCCCACTGCAGGCGATGCGGCTGCACAGAATGATCCTGTCCTGCGAGACCGCCCGCCTGTGGTTGACACAGGCTGCCGGCCGGGTGGAACATCCGGATGCCCGCCCGGCCGATGCAGAAGCCGCGATCCTCGCCCGCTTGCGCACTGCGGAAGAAGCCGTATCTCTACTCACGCAGATGGATCAGGCGCTTGGCGCGGCCTCTTATGCCACGGCACATCCCGCCGACCGCATCCGGCGGGATCTAAGTCTTTATATAAGGCAAGCTGGGCCGGACACGCTAGCCTTGGCCTCGGTGACACGTATCCTTTCCGATCCTGGACTGCGTGACAGGTGGATCGGATGAGCGGGTTTTTGGATCAGGTCACAGATGCCCCCTGTGTCACTGCCGCGGAACTGCTAAGCGGTCGCCAACTGGTCGTGCTGGCTCCGCATCCTGACGACGAGACCTTGGGTTGCGGTGCGCTGCTGTACGACGCCGCCGCAGCGGGAACCGAATGTCACATCATCTGCATTACAGACGGATCACGGTCACATCCAGGATCTAAGCTTTGGTCAGCTGCGCGACTGGCCAATGCGCGCCGGCAGGAGTTGTTCTCAGCCTGCGCCTTCCTGGCACCTTTGGCGCAAGTGACGTGGCTGGGATATCCCGATTGCGAGGCGCCTGACGATGACGATGCCGTAGAGCAACTGTCGGACTTGATCCCAAACCAAGCGCTGGTTCTGGCCAGCTGGGACGGCGATCCGCATATCGATCATCAACAGGTCGCACGGCTGGCTCGAAACCTGGCAAAGCAGCGTCACGACCTTGCACTGGCGTTCTATCCAATTTGGGGGCGCTTCACCGATCAGACGGTGCCTGCACGACAGATCGATGCGACGGATGCTGCGCGGGCGGCTAAGGCACAGGCGCTGGCTTGCCATCGAACACAGATGACAGGGGTAATCCATGACGACCCTCAAGGCTTCGTCATGACAAGGGCGCACCAAACCCATTTCCTCACCCATCCGGAGATCATCATTGCCCTGTAAGGACACGTTGGACCACCTGATGCAGCTCTATGCAGCGAATGATGATCCGTGGAACCATCGCACCAGCAAATATGAGGCAGCAAAATATGCCGCCAGCCTAAACGCCCTCGGTCCTGGACCTTTCCGCGAGGCGCTGGAAATCGGTTGCGGGAATGGCACGCTAGCTGTGCGGCTGGCCCCTCGCTGTACCCGCCTGACGGTGATGGAGTGCATCCCCGCGGCCGCCAAATCCGCCCGCCGGGCGCTTGCGTCGCAGCCACAGGTTAACGTGATTGAGGGGGTGGCACCGGGCGATCTGCCCGATCTGCGTCCCGATCTGGTCCTACTATCCGAGGTCTTGTACTTTCTGACCCCGAACGAGATTTCCGTTTTAGGCCAATGGCTGATCGAACGCACATCCGGCCCTGTCATCGCGGTCAATTGGACTGGCTCAACCGACGAGACTTTGGACGGTGCCGAAGCCGTAACGCTCTTGGCTGCGGTTCTAGGGACACCTGCCACAACTGATCATGGCCAATACCGCATCGACCGTTTCAATTGAATGTTCACTTCGACGAGGTCTGAGTGCTGCAATGGGCATGGACGTCGTCCGGGCAATCCAGATGCTGTCAGGCTGGTGACAGATCGGAGCGTGGTGGGCGCAAGGCCGCTATGATTTGGATCGGCCCTAAAACAAGCCGCAGCGCGAGCTTCCGGCGGCTTTCTTCCCTTATTGTCGTCAACCTTTTTGGTTAAGTTTGTCGTGTAACTTAGCAGGAGGCTTAAATCGGGGAAAACGCTTCTCAGGAATTGATATTGCAACGCCATTTCGAGGATCTTGTCCAATATGAGCATGGCGGGAGCCGACGAAAAAGACACCAAACCCCCTCATTTCAACTCTTTCGCCGCGCGCCAACGTACCTTCGATCGTTTTGAAGGTAATATTGACTGAAGCCTCTACCGCTTTTGGGGATAGATGAGGTCTCTCTGCAGCGATCTTATTAATCAGTTCAGAACGCACCATCAGATGTTCCTTTGGGTAAGATCCGACCGATCCAGAATTTAAGATCTCAGCCCTAGAAGAGATTTTTGTGTTCCCGCGTTATCCGCTAGTTCTGAAAGATGTAGAGATTCCCGCACAAGCGTGTCCAATGTCTTGCTGTACCGCCTCTAAGCCCCGGTTTTTCCGGATCGCGTTGGGAAGCCTTGCCAAAAAATCCTGACATTAATGCCAAACATTTCCGACCTAGACTGGAACTCCACTGCGGGACGCCCAAGGGATCGCTGCCCGCAGAGTAGTCCATGCCTCAACCTGCCGCTACCCGGTCAGGGTGGATTTCAATTGGTTACACGGTCGCGCCCATCTGTTGGCCGAGCTGTCTCGCTCGGTGCGGTTAGTGATTCCCGTGTGGCGCGGTCCTCAACGTTCCGCAGCAGATCGCAGCGTAAGAAGTGCCCCGCCCGCCCCGGATGCCGTCATACCAGATGGCTCTCCATGAACCAGAGGTCCTTGTCCGCCGTGCGCGAGGCTGCGGTGAAAATGTCGGCCGTGTTCGCGTCACCGGCTTCTTCCGTGGAGTCGATGGCAGTGCGCAGCTTCTCGCCATGGTCGCGCATCCGGGCGCAGATCTCTCGGATATGGTCCTCAGATTTGGTTTTGTCGGTGGGGTAGGCCGCTAACGTGCTCTCCTTGGCGACGATCTCGGCCGTCCCAAGCGCGACTCCGTCCAGCACTTGGACCCGCTCGGCCATGACGTCCAGGTGTCCCAGAAGGTTTTCATGCACCGTATCCAGAAGCTCGTGCACGGCGATAAAATTCATTCCTTTCAGGTTCCAATGCGCCTGCTTGATCGCCATTCCCAAGGCAAGGCCATCGGCAAGGCGTGCGTTGAGTTCGGACACGGCAGTCTTGCGGGCGTTGTCGGTCAGACCCTTCACGTTAACGGGCATCCTCATCTCCTGTTTGGGTTCGACAAGACAACACAGGGACATAGACACGGTTCCTTCGATGAAAACCGGCGCCTCCCGCCCGGGGGGCAGTCCATCGGTTCTGTCGCATACTTGTAGGTGTTTGATCCCACGGTTTGATGGTGCGATCCTTTCTCAGGTTTGGCAGGAGCATTATGAGCCAGGTTCGCCATTGAAGCGCCACGAGCACGCACGCTGTCAGAGCTGCAATAATGAGGACGGGCCCGCCATTGGTCCGAGGGGCGGCCCGAATGATCGCAAGCTTCGCTCGCGAAGTTGAGCAGAGAGCTGGGGATCAACCAGAAAACGGTGGCGAAGTGGCGCAAGCGCCAGACGGTCGAGGACCTCAAGACGGGGCCAAAGGAACCACGCTCGACGATCCTGACCGAGGCGGAGGAGGCGACCGTTGTCGCTTTGCGGCAGCAAACGCAGCTGCCGCTGGACGATTGCCTCCATGCCCTGCAGCCATCCATCCTGCACCTGACACGCCCGGCGCTGCATCGGTGCCTGCAGCACCACGGTATCTCTCGACTGCCTGACGTGGGAGGCGACAAGCCGAAGCGGCAGAAGCTGAACGCAACCCCATCGGCCCTTGCCCTTGAACCAATGGCGGACGCAGCTCGATCCATATCGATATTGCCGAAGTGCAGACTGCTGAGGGCAAACTGTTTCTGTTCGTCGGCATCGACCGAACACGCAAGTTTTTCGTGACCCGGTTGGTCGACAAGGCGGACAGAAAGACGGCATGGGAGTTCCTGCAGCACATGCTGGAAGCATTCGCCAACATGCGGCTCATCCTGTCAGGTCCACGCCATTCTCACCGATCGAGCCAACGGGCGCCATCGGTTCAAGCCCGATGGCGCGTGGCATTCAGTTCGGCCCAAGCAGCCGCAAAATCGCAACACCCTCCATTCCCGGCTCATGCGCTTCGACATGATCTGCGAGGGCGAGACCGTGTCAGCCATTGGTCCGAGGACATGGTCGAGCGGTATCGAGCACCGCCTCACAAAGCCAAAGCACCCCTGGAGTTGCGAGGATTAGGAAACAGTCTGGGGACTGTTTCCCCGAGCGACGGCCAGGTCGAGCGGATGAACCGCACCATCAAGGACGCGACCGTCGAACGTTTCCATCACGATGACCACGCCCAGCTCCGCACCCACCTTGCGGGCTTCATGGCAGCCTACAACGTCGCCCGCCGGCTCAAGACCCTCGAAGGGCTCACGCCCTACGAATACATCAGCAGGATCTGGACATCCGAGCAAGACAGATCCGTCCTGAATCCGAGCAACCAGATGCCGGGACTGAACACCTAAAGCTTCAATCAAATTGTAATGCCCCTATTTTTTCGGATTAAGGTCGGATTCATGGGCGACGGTAAATGCCAGGCCTGTAAGTACGGCACACGCCTTAGGCGCCAATATGGCAAGATTCATTTGGCCATTGATCCAGCCACCGGCGTTATCCGAAAACGGAATTCACCTTGAGCCACATGATCGAACCCGGAATGATGGCGGCATCGGCACTCTGTTCCAGCGGGCACATGAACTGATCAGCGCTTGCCGAGTTGCTTAAAAAAGGAGGCTGTCATGGCGTCACGTGCCGTCTGGAAGGGTCAGCTGCGCCTGTCCCTTGTTGCCATTCCCGTCGAACTTCATGCGGCCACCAAGTCCGGGGCGCGGGTGTCGTTCCGGCAGATCCACGGGCCTTCTGGGAAACCGGTCAAGTATGAAAAGACCGTAGCGGGAATGGGGCCGATCAAGGCCGAAGACATCCTGAAGGGTTATGATGTCGGGGACGGCGATTACCTGCTGCTGGACCCCGACGAGATCGACGCGATCAAGCTGGACACCAAGAAGACGTTGGAGCTGGTCCAGTTCGTCGATCAGTCGGAGATCCCGCCGCTGTATTACAACAAGCCCTACTATGTCGTTCCGACCGATGATCTGGCCGAGGATGCCTATCGTGTCGTCCGCGACGCCCTGCGGGCCGAGAAGAAGACCGCGCTTGGGCAGCTGACGATGCGGGGGCGGGAATATTTGTGCGCGATCCGCCCCTGCGGCGACGGCCTGCTGCTGGAGACGCTGCGCTACGAAGATGAGATCCGCGAGGCCGACCCGTTGTTCGCATCGATCGAGGACGCCCCCAGTGACAAGGATTTGCTGGAAGTCGCGACCCAGCTGATCCAGCGCAAATCGTCGCCATTCAACGCCGAGGCCTTCAGGGATCACTATGACAAGGCACTGCGCGATCTGATCAAGGCCAAGCGCAAGAACCGCAAGACCCCGCGCGCCAAGGCGGGGGACGACGATGGCGGCCGACCCTCGGGCACCAATGTGGTCGATCTGATGTCAGCGCTGAAGGACAGCCTGAAGAAGGATGGCGGCAACGCCAAGGCGCCGGCCAAAAATCCCGCCCGCAAGCCCCGGGCCAAGCCGAAGTCTGCTTGATGGCGGGTCTGGGCCCCTATCTGGACAAGCGCGATTTCGGAGCCACGCCCGAGCCGTCGACCGATGGCACGCCGTCGCGCCTCGGGTTGCGCTATTCGATGCAGAACCATGATGCGACCCGGTTGCATTGGGATCTGCGGCTGGAATGGGACGGCGTGCTGCTGTCCTGGGCGGTGACGCGAGGGCCGTCCCTTGATCCTGCGGAAAAGCGGCTGGCGGTGCGGACCGAGGATCATCCACTGTCCTACCTGACCTTCGAGGGCCAGATCCCAAAGGGGCATTACGGTGCGGGCACGGTAATGCTGTGGGATCTGGGCTGGTGGCAGCCTTTGGAGCCCGCCGCCCGGGGTCTGTCCAAGGGCCATCTGAAGTTCCGCCTGCACGGCCAGCGAATGACAGGTGACTGGAACCTGATCCGCATGAAGGGCAAGGCGGCAGAGGCCAAGCGCGAGAACTGGCTGCTGGTCAAGATCGACGATGACGCCGCCCACCAACGCGATCCGGTCGTCCGCTACAAGACCAGCGTATCGTCGGGGCGCAGCTTTGCGGCGATCAAGGCGGACAAGCCTGCCGTCTTGAAGGAGCATTCCGGCACCCTGCCGCGCCATCATTCGGTGCAACTGGCGACGCTGACCGACGATCTGGCCGATGCCGCGACCCACTGGCACGAGTTGAAGCTGGACGGATATCGGGCGCAGGTAGCGCTTGGCGCAGGCGGGCCGCGCATCTTCACCCGTTCCGGTCATGACTGGACCCACCGCTTCGCGGACCTGCTGTCCGGCTTGCGCGGGGTGCCCTGCAAATCGGCCTTGCTGGATGGCGAGATCGTCGCCGGCGCGGGGTTACAGGGTTTTGGCACCTTGCAGGACGTCATCAAGGCGGGTGGACCGTTCCGGTATGTGGCGTTCGACCTGCTGCATCTGGATGGACAGGATCTGACCGCCTTGCCGCTGACCAAGCGCCGCGAGGCCCTGGAGCGCCTGCTTCGCCCCTTGCCACCGATGGGCGCGCTGACCCTGTCGCCGATCATTCACGGCGCGGCAGACGAGGCCTTGGCGATGATCTGCGGCGCGGGCGGCGAGGGCGTGATCGCTAAGCGAACCGACGCCCCCTATCGCGGTGGGCGCAGCCGCGACTGGCTGAAAATCAAATGCCGCCGGCAGGGCGAATTCCAGATTGTCGGCTGGCAGAAAAGCACCAGCCGGGGGCGGCCGTTCGCCTCTCTGGCCGTGGCCGAACAGCGCGAGGACGGGCTGGTCTACGTAGGCAAGGTCGGAACGGGCTTCGATGATGACACCATGGCTGACTTGGCCCGTCGCATGGCCTCCTTGGCACGCAAGACGCCGCCAGTGGATGCCCCCCGCCGCGAGGTGGCGGGCGTCACATGGATCGAACCCACGCTGGTCGCCAAGGTCGACTATGCCGAGGCGACCGCGCAAGGCCGGTTGCGCCATGCGGTCTTTCTGGGACTGCGATCCGAAACCCCCGGCCCACGGCACGCCCCCCCGCCATCCGCCGAGCAGGATCGTCCGACCGTCGCAGGGATTTCGATCAGCAGCGGCGACCGGGTGATCTTTGACAAGCCCCGCCTGACCAAGGCCGGATTGGCGGACTACTATCTGGCCGCAGCTCCGCTGATGCTGTCCGACCTCGCGAACCGACCCCTGTCCCTGCTGCGCCTGCCCCAAGGCATGACGGGAGAACGGTTCTTTCAAAAGCACCCGGGCAAGGGCTTTCCCGACGCGCTGAAAGTTCAGGACATCGAGGATGCCGAAGGCGTCACCACCCCCTACGCCTATGTCACCGATGCGGCGGGGATCATCGGTGCGGTTCAGATGGGCAGCGTCGAGTTTCACACTTGGGGCGCGCGCCGCGACCGGTTGGACCGGCCCGACCGGCTGGTCTTTGATCTGGATCCCGACGAGGGGCTGAGCTTTGCCGCGACCCGCGGGGCCGCGCTGGACCTGCGCGACCGGCTGGCCGCTCTAGGGTTGGCCTCGTGGGCCATGCTGTCGGGGGGCAAGGGCATCCACATCATCGTGCCGCTGCGCAGACAGGCCAGTTGGGATACGATCAAGCTGTTCAGCCGCGGCGTGGCGATGCTGGCCGCCGGATCCCAGCCTGACCAGTTCACCGCCGAGATGTCCAAGGCGAAACGCAAGGGTCGCATCTTCATCGACTGGCTGCGCAACGAACGCGGAGCCACGGCCATCGCCCCCTTCTCGGTCCGCGCACGCCCCGGTGCCCCGGTTGCCAGCCCGATCAGTTGGGATGAGCTGCCACGCATCCGCAAGGCTTCAGCCTTCTCAACCAGACAGGCGATCGACCGGGGTTGGGCCGATGTCCTCCCACCCCCACCGCAGGGTCTGACGGCCCCGGTGATCGAGGCATTGGATCGCGCCCTGCACAACATGTCCTCGTTGCGGTAACTCGCCTGGTCCATCGAACGCCGCGGCGCGCAACGTTGTGGTGTCAATCGTTTGACGTCCCGAGTCATTAACATCTGGTTCCCGAAGCGTCCCCACCTTCATATAGAGTTGCTTCACATTGAAGAAGCAGGTGACATGAGGATAAGCCGCTTCGGACTTGGCAGACCCGGCATTCAGCCGACGGAAAGCCATCTCAGTTGCGGGCACTTATCTTCCGAAGCTTCCACAAGCTGGCCCCGAGAAGGATGATTGCCATGATGGCGTCCGACTTGGGCGACGGCGCAACCTCCGCATCGCTCCTTGCTACGGAAACCCCGATCCCGTCGGCGGTCCGCGTTTCTTCGCTTTCATGTATCGACTTACCGGGCGGCGGGGTGTCGGCCTTTACAGCGTTGCGCTGGCCCATCGGTTCTGGGGAACCCGTGGTCGTATCCTCCGAGGTCTGCTGTTCGATCTCGGCATTCAGTTCCGCGCCGGCCAGCACGATGAACGCCGAGAGCCACATCCAGGTCAGCAGCATGATGACCCCACCCAACGTCCCGTAGGTCTCGGTGTAGTCGTCGAAGTTCTGGACATAGAGTGAAAATGCCGCCGTGCCCAGGATCCATAGGATCGTGGCGGCCACGGCGCCGACGCTGACCCATCGCCACTTGGGATCGGCGCGCGACGGGCCGAACCGATATATCGCGGCAAGCCCGATCATGGTCAGCACCGCCATCACCGGCCATTTCAGCCATTCGGCAGCGGTTCCCAGTGCCGGCGACAGCGGCAGGAATGCGATGACAGAGGGCAGCACGATCAGCAGCGCGATCCCCACCGCCAGACCCAGGATGGAGCATACCGTTAACAGCAGCGCGCTCAGGTACAGCTTGATGAACCCACGGGTCTCCTCTTCGTCATAGGCAATGTTCAGCCCTTCCATCAAGGTCATGACACCCTTCATGGCACCATAGATCGCGATGGCCACACCAAACACGGCGACAAGGCCCGTCGCGGTTTCGTCTCCGCTGATGACTTTCAGAACCTGTTCCTGAAGCACCGCCCCGGCGCTTTCCGGGATTAGGCCCATGACCGTGTCCAACTGGCTGACAATATCGGCGGGATCCAGAACCAGACCCGCGATGGAAATCAGCGCGGCAAGGGCTGGGAACACCGACAGCAGCGCGTAGAACGCAATGCCCGCCGAGACGACAGAGATATGGTCGCTGGCGATCTCGTTCTTGACGCGGAGAAGGATCTGCTTCCATTCCGCCATGGAAAATCGTGTCGGAGAGGCTGTCCCCTTCTGATCTATCGACAGGGTCGTCTTGGTATGAGGCACATGGTTCTCCAGCGCTGAAATGGGTAGGATCGGCCGTTGCGCAAGCTCACGAACCCGTCATCCGTGCCGACATAAGACGATCACCGCTATCAAGGTTCCTAAAGCAATTGACGTCCTGCCCGACCGGTGCCCTGTCGAACCGCCGTGTTGCCGCTGGTGGTCGGACCAAACCGTGCAACATATGTGCGTCTAGCCTGTTGCCAAGCTGCTGCCGCAACTGGTCGATGCCAAGGCCGGGGCATAGGTGACGCGATATCACCCGGCGGCATACCGGCCTGCTATCGCGTTGTCTTTGAATCCGGCCCACGGCGCGTTCGGCAGCGTTTGTTGCCCTTAAACGTGGCATTCAGACGCCAGCTCGTCGGAGTTTTTCCCTGTTTCGTGGTACGACCCGGTCTACTTCAGCAAGAAGGCGGGGTTCCTTTCAAAAGCACGAAGCCACCTTACGAGTACATCTGCAAGATCAGGACTTCCGAGCCAGACAGATTCATCTTAAATCCGATCCACCAGATGCCGGGACCGAACACCTAGAAGTTTGCGAGGGTTTTTATTAACGATCCGGGGCCGCAAGGCTGAATCTCGACAGCGCGGCGATCAGATCGGTTCGGGTTACGATGCCAACGATACGATCTGCTGAAATGACAGGTACGGCATCGCATTTCCCGTCCGCCATTTGAGGTAACAGCGCAGCGATTGGACTGTCGGCCGACGCGGTGGGGCCATCTGTTTCCATGATCTGACTTGCCCGTGACAGAGCGCGGCTACTCTGTGCACAAGCGCCATGAATACGTTGCAGCCATTCAGGATGGCGAAACCGCGCGCCGCCGAGCAAATGACGCTGGTAGATCACACCGAGGAAATGTTCCCCGGCCTCGACCACGGGTAATGCAGTGAACTCATGCCGGAGAAACAAGGCTACTATATCGCGCAAGGAGGTGTTTGGGCCAACCGTGATCAAATCACGCGACATGATATCCGAAATTTTGGTGCTGCCGGTTCGCTGTCCTGCAGCCGTAACTTCTGCTGCGGCAATGAGGCGAGCCAGGTCTTCGACACCCAGGTTCAGAGACTGTCGATAGCGTGTCAGGATCCTCACCAGATCATCTTCAGACAGGCCAAGGCGTTCGCTTGCGACATGATCAGACGTGCCCTGTGGGTTGATCTGTTCGAACTGGCGAAACGGATAATGGCGCCCGGTGGCCCGCCCATAGAGGACACCCACAACGACAAGGATCGCGGTTCCAAGAGCAACCGGGCTCAAGGCGAACCACAGTCCGCTCTCCTGGGCCAGATCAGGGCTCATGGCCACGGTCATCGCGACGGCGCCGCCGGGCGGATGAAGGGCGCGCAACGTGATCATGATCGCGATGGCGGCACCCACCGCCCCGGGGATCCGCAGGACAGGGTCGGAAAGTGCAGCACAGACGACGATGGCGACAAGGGCAGAAGCCGTGTTTCCGACCACAGCAGACCATGGCTGCGCAAGCGGACTGCTGGGCACTGCAAAGATCAACACGGCGCTGGCCCCGAATGGCGCGATCAGAAAGAGCCCCAGATGGACATCTGCAGACGCAGCCAGGACGAATGCGCCCGCCACGACCAAGCCGATCAATGCCCCCAACCCGGCGCGCAACGCCTCCTTTAGGTTGCCTACAGGCATCGCGGGACCCAGGGATCGAACTACGCGCCGGATCATATCAGTTTGCCCTGTTTTCGGTCATGTCGGTGCGCAGTGCTTACGCCTCGAGCAGTCCTGCTGGCAAGTTGAACACCTGCTGCTCTGCGCGCGACCATGGATCCCCGGCAACGATCAGCCAATAGGCGCTGACCTCGGACTCCCCGTCACGTCAAACGACCATGAAGGCTTCACTCGATGTCCGGCAAAAGCGCGGTCAGAAATCCAAGAAACAGCAGTAGCGACAGCGCGTTGAACACCTGCTGCATGCCGACCAGATCGGCGATCCCCCCAAGGGCTGCTGCGCCAAGCGCCCCGACCCCAAACGCAAAACCGAAGACGAAGCCGGACACCATGCCGACCTTCTGCGGCATCAGCTCTTGGGCGTAGACCACGATAGCTGAGAATGCCGACGACAGGATCAGGCCGACGAGGATGCTGAGGACGATCACCCCCCAGAGGTTCGCATGGGGCAGCAGCAGTGAGAACGGCAGCGCCCCGACGATTGACACCCAGATCACCCTCCTCCGGCCGATCCGGTCCCCGATGGGACCACCGAAGAATGTGCCGACGGCCACGGCGCCCAGAAAGACGAACAGGAAGGTCTGGGCCTGGCGGATCTCCATCCCGAACCGTTCGATCAGGAAGAAAGTATAGTAGCTTTTAAAGGTCTCGATGTAGACGAACTTGCTCAGCAACAGGGCGCCGATGACGGCGAATGCCAGGATCAGACGCTGACGTGACAGTTGCGGGCCCTCGGTCCGCGGGGTTCCGGCCGACTTCAGCATCCTCTGGTGATTGACGAACCAGCCCGCGATCCGGATCAGGATCACGAACCCCATCACGGCAAGCAGGCCGAACCACACCGTACTGATTTGCCCCAAGGGCAGAACGAACAGTGCCGCGGCAAGGGGACCGAGGGCGGTCCCGGTGTTGCCGCCGACCTGAAAGCTGGATTGCGCGAAGCCGAACCTGCCGCCCGAGGCCATGCGGCAAACACGCGAGGCCTCAGGGTGAAACAGTGCCGAACCGATGCCAAGCACCGCAGCAGCCGCGAGCAGGAGTGTAAATGAGTTGGCCAGCGCCAACATCACGACGCCCACCGCCACCACCGCCATGGACACTGCCAGCATGTAGGGTTTGGGCCTGAGATCGCCGTACAGACCCATGATCGGCTGCAGAAAGCAGGCTGTGATCTGCTGCGCCAGCGTCAGCAGTCCCAACTGAAAATAGCTGAGCGCGTACTCTGTCTTCAGCACCGGATAGAGCGCTGGCAGCAGGAACTGGATCAGATCATTGATCAGATGTGTGCCGCTGACGGCCAGGATCACCGAATAGGAGGTCGGCATCAGAAGTGGACGGTGGGCAGTCATGGCGGTCCCGATCTGCAGGAAAATGGAAGAGGTATCGATCCGCCCAACGGTCAAGGCATCCCGACCCTTATGACCGATGTCGTGGAGCCTTACGCGCGAGATAAAACACCGCTATCCAGTAGAAAATCTGCAGGATCAAAATGTCGATCTCTCCCCGAACGCTGCCGTCACTGAATGCCCTCCGCGCCTTCGAGGTCTCCGGGCGCCATCTGAACTTCCGTGCGGCTTCCGAGGAGTTGGGCGTCACGCAGGGTGCGGTCGCGCAGCAAGTCCGGCTTCTGGAGGATCATCTTGGCCTTCCGCTGTTTCACAGGCTGCCCCGTGGCGTCGCGCTGACGGGACAGGGTAAGGAGTACCTTGCTGACGTGTCGCGCGCCTTCGCACTGCTAAGTGCCGCCACCGACCGGCTGCAGTATCGTGCCGATGCGGTCACCATCAGCGTCACACCGACCTTTGCGACCCGGATGCTGATCCCGCAGTTGTCGGCTTTGCAGGCGGCGCTTCCATCGGTGGAACTTCGCACCGTGGCGACGACCAGTGTCTCGGATTTTGACCGCGATCAGGTCGATCTTGCCGTCCGGGAGGCCCGCCCCCCGTTCCCGTCGACATTGGAGGCACGCTTTCTGTTCCCGCAAGAGCTCGTCCTTGTGGCAAGCCCGCACCTGCCGGGCGTGACCTCATCATGGACAGCACCTGATCAGATCCCCGACTTTCCGCTGCTGCATGACAGCTACGACTACTGGTCCAGATACTTCGGGACCCATGCCAAAGTGCCAGGTGCGGTGTTCAACCAGACGTCCCTGGCGCTGGACGCGGCGCTGGCAGGACAGGGGATTGCGATCGCATGCCGGGCCTTTGTCCAAGCGGATCTGGATGCGGGGCGCCTTTTGAACCTCGGCAACGCCGGGTTCGATGCCGAGACGGGTTTTTACCTGCTGCGGAAACGGTCAGCCCCATCCGGAAGTGCCGTCGATGCCGTCTGGTCCTGGTGCATCGACAGGTACGGCAGCGGTCAATGCAGAGATGGCTGACACTTCATCTTTCTGAAGAAAAATTTTCTTTGAGACAGTGACCTGCCCCCCGGAACGTCCCTCAGTTTAATGTAGAGTTTGCTTCACCACGAAGGAGCAGACGACATGAGGAAAAGTCGCTTCACCGAGGCGCAGATCATTGGGTTGATCAAGGAGCAAGAAGCCGGAATGGCGACGGCGGAGGTCTGTCGCCGTCACGGTCTCAGCCCGGCCACGTTCTACAAGCTCAAGGCCAAGTATGGGGGCATGAACGTGTCCGATGCCCAGAGGCTGAGGGCGCTGGAGGACGAGAATGGCAAGCTGAAGCGGCTCCTGGCGGACGCCATGCTCGACAATGTCGTGCTGAAGGATCTCTTGGGAAAGCCGTGACGACACCGAACGCGCGGCGGGACGCAGTGCTAAAGGCGATGCGGGATCATGCCATCTCGCAACGCCGGGCCTGCGTCTTGGTCGGTGTCGATCCGAAGACGGTGCGTCGCGAGCGGCCACCCGACAACCCGGAGATCCGCACAGCGATGCAAGAAATCGCGGCGCTGCGCCGCCGGTTCGGCTATCGGCGCATCGGGCTGCTGCTGGAGCGCAGGGGCATGCTGATGGGCATTGTTGCAGAACTCGGCGTTGAAGCGGGATTTCCCATTACCCCGTCAGCCTCATGCCACGCGTTCGGTCTCGGCTGTGCCGAGCGCGTTGAAGCGGTTAATGAGCGCCACACGGATGTGGATTTCAGCCGTTTGCCTGTCCGGGTCTCGTGAGGCGATCCGTTCGCCAAAGGACTTCAGGCAGTGCATCTTCACTTCGATCCGACTTCGGGCGTGATAGCCGGACCAGTGCTTCCAGTTGGCTCGCCCAAAGCGTTTGCTCGCCCGAAGGATGTCGTTGCGGGCACGGGCGGCAGGACAGTTCTCCTTCCAGAGGCGTCCGTTCTTGCGGATAGGGATGATGGCCGTGCCGCCGCGATCGACGATTGCGGTGTGGCACCGGCGGGTGTCAAAGGCGCCGTCGCCAGTCACGGTGCCGACCTGTTCATCGGCCGGGATCTGGTCCAGAAGTTCAGGAAGAACCGGGCTGTCGCCCTCGCGGCTTGGGGTGAATTCCACCGCCCGGATGTCGCCGGTGGCCATGTCCATGGCCAGATTGACCTTGTGGTATTGTCGCCTGCGGTGTGTGCCGTGCTTGCGCGCCAGCCATTCACCGTCGCCCAGTAACTTGATCCCGGTGCTGTCGACTAGCAGGTTCAGAGGGCCCGGTGCGCGCCGGCTGGATATCTGGACAGCGAGGGTTGGACCTGTCGCGGTTTGATGCCGCTCCTTTGATAGCATTTACTGCAACAAAGGAGACTGACTATGGGACATGGAAGAACGGACGAATTCCGCAAAGGTGCGGTGCGCATTGCGCTAACCAGTGGGCTGACGCGCATATAGGTGGCTGACGATCTGGGTGTCAGGATGTCGACGTCGAACAAATGGATCACGTCACACTGAGACACTGATGTGGAATCGAAAGAGGATCTGAGCCTTGCCCAAGAGAATAATCGACTTCGGCGCGAGGACCGTGTTCTTTAGGAGGAGCGGGAAATCTAAAAAAAGGCCACGGTTGGTTCAGCCGGTCAGCGCAACATCTTCGGCTTGAGACGTTCTTCAAGACCATCAAGGCCGAGTTGATCTGACGGCGGTCGTGGGAAACCAGGCGGCAGGCTGAGATGGCCATCTTCGAATACATCGACGGGTTCTATAATCCACCTCGATGCCATTCAGCATTGGGCTAGAAAAGCCCCGTCGCCTTCGAACGGACGGTGGCTCAAACGAGCACTTAGAGCGGCACAATACGCGACGGGTCTAAAGGCCCCGGCACATAAAATGTGCCGGGTTAAATCTCACCTGATTGAGTGGTACATTAGGACTGCTCGAAAATACGCGGTTGTACCCTATTAGGTTCGGGGTGGGACCGTGGCGTCGCGACGCATCGTCCCGTCCCGATCATCCTCCACTTCGACTTCCGTATGGCGGACGGTGTCAGAGATGGTTTCGGTATGGGTGCCACTAACCTTTTTCAGTCCGATCTCCTCGACGACACGGGCTTCCTTGGCGACGACGGCCTCTTCGGCATATTCCTCTGCTTCGATGGTGCGATCTTGGAATGCGGCATCAGTATCTGTTGCGGCCCGGTTAACGGGACGACGTTCAAGCTCGACACGCTCATCACGCAATTCGACAGTTTCGTTTACAGGCTCCTCAACCGTGTAGGCACGCACCCGCACGCGCCCATGGCTGGTGTCGCGCTTGCCGATGCTGAGCTGCTCCTCGACCACCGGTATGCTTTCTTGGCTGTCAGCACGCGGCGCGTTCGACGCAAGACTGGCAGTAGTGCCCGACGTGATGTCGCTTGATCCGTACGGATTGGCCTCATAGCCACTCCAGCCTTCCGAACGCCAGCTGGCTTCGCGCTCATTCAAATCGACAGTGCCTTCGTCGTCCAGAATATCCAATGCCATATCGTAATGGGCCGTGGAGATGCCGGATACAGTCACTAAATATCCACCGCGCGACAGGCCCTCGGCATAAGCATGTCGGTCTTCTTCGGGAAAGAAGAAGTCGCTTAGGCTATCCCAGAAGGTCTTGTCCCCTTCAGGTGAACGTTGGGCCGTTGCCCCACCCGCCGATCCTTCGACCATGCGAATGTTATTCTCGGAGATCCCACTGGCGCGTAGGCGCTCTACGGCACGTAGAGCCTCCGCTCGATCGTCGAACAGGGCCGAGACAGATTTCCGTGCGCCACCGATCATTTCATTTCCGTTGTCATAGGTCATTTGGAACTTCCTTTTTGGATTCGTGCATGTCTTGAGAGTTGCTGTCCTGAACCTCAACGTGATCGATCTGTGCGCGCTGCCTGCGCACCGATACGGGAACATCGTGGGTCTCCCGATATACGGTCTGGCGAATATGGATTTCCTCGCGAAGAAACAGCTGGCGGGTCATCACCATTCGCTCCTCAATCACCGGTATAATCGTCACGTCGCCTTCCACCCGAATATCCGGGGTGGCGTCGATAACGCGCTCAACAGGGATGCGTACCACATCCACATCGACGGATTGCAGTTCTACCGGGACGATCTCATTGGCGGTCTCGGTAATGGTCTGCACGTAAACACGCCCAGTCACCGTTTTCTTTCTGCCGAGTATTACATTTTCTTCGACAAGAGGAATAACCATTCTATCGTCTTCATTCGCCATCTGGCACTCCCATAGGTCCAATAAACCAGCGGAGTTGAAAGTAGTTCCAACGATATTTTAATCTCTAGATGCGAGAAATTTCTATCCTAAAAAGTTGAAACGGTGCAAGATGGTAGGGAAGTTTTACGCAGGTAATGTGCGATGTACTCACCCAGTGCTGCATTTAGGCTCCAGACCCATTGATTTTACGCCCTTTGCGTGATTCAGGCCGCCGCAAGGAGACCTGATCGATGAGCAACTTGTTCTGGCTGACCGAAGCGCAGATGGCGCGCCTTCGCACGTTCTTTCCTAAGAGCCATGGCCGCCCACGCGTGGACGATCTGCGGGTTCTGAGCGGCATTATCTTCATCAATCGCAATGGCTTACGGTGGTGCGACGCACCGAGGGAATATGGACCGGCCAAGACGCTTTATAATCGCTGGAAGCGTTGGAGCGATAACGGGGTCTTTGCTCGGATCATGGTCGGCCTGGCCGCAAAGGACACCGATTCCAAGACGATCATGACCTGCGCGACGTATCTGAAGGCGCACCGCACGGCGTGTAGCCTGCGTGCGAAAAAGGGGGGCGCGGTCGCCAGATCGGTCGAACGAAAGGCGGCATGAACACCAAGCTGCACGCCGTCACCGATGCGAAAGGCAGACCTATCTGGTTCTTCATGTCGGCAGGGCAGGTCAGTG
>NZ_JBISHD010000005.1:0-178265 GCF_045064235.1 Paracoccus sp. Ld10
ATATCTCTTCAGATATCCATCAATGTCAAAAAGCAAGAGAACCAAAATCACGATCACGACGTCAACTCGACGCCACAACCGTCACCAAATCCCCAGAATGTCTCCCGATCCAACCGCGCCTCTCAGCACCGCCTTCCCGGCCCCTCCAGCGTTCCCGCCTTCGGTGAAGCGGTGTTTAGGCCGAGGTGCCGAGGGACGCAAGCGGGTTTTGTGAAAAAAACGTGTCAGCCGGTCAGTTTTCTTTCAATGTATTGAAAGTAAAAGAAACCTTAGGCGCGCGCCGGGCGTGTCCAGGACATCGGCCGACGAATCACCAGTCTGGAGGCCAGCAAAAGCCCGATCACCACGGCCCAGAAGATCGGTGCGATCTCGTTGACCTTGATCGCCCACAACCAGTGCATCGCAGCCAGCGGGGCGGCGACATAGACCAGCTTGTGCAGGCGTCGCCACGCCTGCCCCCCCATGCGCCGCAGGGACAGGTTGTTCGATGTCACGGCCAGGGCGACCACAATCAGGAAAGAGCCCATTCCGAACAGCAGATAGGGCCGCTTGAGGATGTCGCGCGCCATCTGTCCCCACAGCAGCCCCATATCCAGGACGATCCAGGACAGCACATGGGGCAGCGCATATGCGAAACAGGCCACCCCGATCGCACGCCGGAACCGCATCAACGACACGCCCGTCAGGCGCAGCAGCGGCGTCACCGCAAGCCCGCCGATCAGAAAGTACAGCGCGGTCTGGCCAAGGCGGTGTTCGACCTCCTGCACCGGATCGACGCCAAGGCCGCCCGTGAAGATGTCCCACAACAGGATGGCAAAGGGGATCGCCCCCGCCAGCCATACCGCCCAGACCGGAATACGCCGCAGCGCGTTGTTGATGCTGCGGATCATCAGTAGTTCACCGACAGGTCCATCCCCGCATACAGCGAGGCGACCTGATCGCCATAACCGTTGAACATCTGCGTTTCCTCACGCCCGCCGAACAGCCCCGAACCGATGACCCGGTGGGTGGCCTGACTCCAGCGCGGGTGATCGACCTGCGGGTTCACGTTGGCATAGAACCCGTATTCGCTGGCCTGCAGTTGTTTCCACGTGTTCACCGGTTCCTGCTCCAGCAGGTTGATGCGGACGATCGACTTGATCGACTTGAACCCGTATTTCCACGGCACCACCAGACGGATGGGCGCGCCGTTCTGGTTGGGCATCGGCTGATCGTACAGGCCGGTGGCCAGAATCGTCAGCGGGTTCATGGCCTCGTCCAGACGCAATCCCTCACGATAGGGCCAGTCCAGGATGGCGCGCTGTTGGCCAACCATCTCCTCGGGGCGGACAAGGGTCTCGAATTCGACGAACTTGGCACTTGGCTGGACACCGACCTTGGCCAGCACGGATGCCAGCGGCACGCCGATCCAGGGAACCACCATCGACCATGCCTCGACGCAACGCAGGCGATAGATGCGTTCCTCCAGCGCGTTGTCGGGGGCCAGATCCTCGACGCCGTAACTGCCGGGGCGGTCGACCAGACCGGTGATCTCGACCGACCACGGATCGGTCGTCAGCGCAGCCGCATTGCGGGCCGGGTCTTCCTTGCCGGTGCCGAATTCATAGAAATTGTTGTAGTTGGTGATCTCTTCGAACGTGTTGGGCGTCTGGTCTGTGGACAGGGGCGACGGTCGCCCGGTCATGCCCTGTGCCTGAACCCGTCCGGCCAATGCCGGCAGCGCGACCGCCGCCGCGCCCGCGGCCATGAACTTGCGTCGGTCCAGAAAGATCTTGTGCGGCGTGACGTCAGACCAATTCAGCTTCATCATGTTCTCCGATCGGGTTGCCCCAACGGGGCGTTGCCCATGCGTTATCGCATGATCCACGCACAGCATTGCGCAAATGATGCATCACGTTCGGTTGACCATTCGCTGAAACGCGGCTGTTCGTTACAGCCGGATCAAGACTATTCGGCGCGCACGATCTCGGCCAGGAACGCATCGCCGAACCGTTCCATCCGCGGCACGTCCAGATGGCGCGCCAACCCGTCGGCCCCCGTGGGGCGGCTTTCCGCGATGCGCTTGATCTGCGCGGTAGAGCAGGACAGCGGCTTGTCGGTGCCATCAGGTCCGCGCTGCAGGTCCAGTTGCATGGCCATCAGGCGGTCGAACAGCGCGCCTTCGGGCTTGCCCGCAAGGGCACGCCGCGCCGGGTGCATCTCGGGCTGGGCACCGGCGATGACCTCCAGGAAGGCGCGGCCGAAACTGTCCAGTTTCTTGGCCCCCACGCCTCCGATGCGGGCCATCTGGTCCAGGTCCTGTGGCCGCTTTTCGGCCATCTCGATCAGGGTGCGGTCGGGAAAGATGACATAGGCAGGCACGCGCGCCGCCTCGGCCAGCGCACGCCGCTTGGCCTTCAGCGCGGACAGCAGCGGTTCGTCCTCCTCGCTGACCTGGGTGCGCAGAACGTTGGCGGGCTTGGCCCCCTTGGTCGTGTCCTCGCGCAGCGTCACGCTCTCCTCGCCGCGCAGGATCGGGTGCGCCGTTTCGGTCAGGTGCAGCGCGCCGTGGCGTTCGGGGTCAGGGCGGCACAGGTCCAGTCCCATCATCTGCCGAAAGATCGCCTGCCACTGGCCGCGTCCGTGTTCGCGCCCGACGCCGAATGTCGGCAGCTGGTCATGACCGCGTTCGCGCACCTTGTCCGTGGTGGTGCCGGTCAGGATGTCGATCAGATGACCGCTGCCGAACCATTCGCCAGTGCGCACCATCGCGGACAGCGCCTTGCGGACCGCCAGCGTGCCGTCGAACAGTTTTGGCGGGGCCTGACACAGGTCGCAATTGCCGCAATCTGCCGCCGTCTCCTCGCCGAAATAGGCCAGCAGGCGTCGACGGCGGCAACCGGTCGCCTCGGCCAGACCCAGCAGCGCGTTCAGACGCGCGTGGTCGCCCGATTTGCGCGCCGGATCGGCCAGCCCCTCGTCGATCTGGGTGCGGCGCAGGCGGATGTCGTCGGGTCCATACAGCGTCAGCGTATCCGCCGGATCACCGTCCCGGCCCGCACGCCCGATCTCCTGGTAGTAACCCTCGATGGATTTCGGCAGGTCGGCATGCATGACCCACCGGATGTCCGGCTTGTCGATGCCCATGCCGAACGCGACGGTCGCCACGACGATCAGCCCATCCTCGGTCTGGAACCGCGCCTCGGCCTCGCGCCTGGCTTCGGCCTCCAGGCCCGCGTGATAGGCGATGGCCGGGTGCCCCGCCTCGCGCAGCGCCTGTGCCAGCGTTTCTGTCCGCGCGCGCGCGCCGCAATAGATGATGCCCGACTGTCCCCGGCGCGCTGCGGCATAGGCCAGGACCTGCGTGCGCGGGCTGTTCTTGGGCTGAAACGCCAGACGGATGTTCGGGC
Organism: Paracoccus sp. Ld10; assembly: GCF_045064235.1. Taxonomy (NCBI): domain Bacteria; kingdom Pseudomonadati; phylum Pseudomonadota; class Alphaproteobacteria; order Rhodobacterales; family Paracoccaceae; genus Paracoccus; species Paracoccus sp. Ld10. The sequence continues at coordinate 3,390 of NZ_JBISHD010000005.1, forward strand.
GGTCGAACCCGCGCAGGAATGTGGTCGGGGCTTGCCCGTCGAACAGGCGGGTGACGATCTCGGCACGGGTTTCCACGTCGGCGGTGGCGGTAAAGGCCGCCAGCGGCACGTCCAGCGTGCGCTTCAGATCGCCGATGCGTAGATAGTCGGGGCGGAAATCATGGCCCCACTGGCTGACGCAATGCGCCTCGTCGACCGCGATGGCGGTCACGCCCGCCCGGCGCAGCAGGTTCACGGTCCCACCCGATGCCAGCCGTTCGGGCGCCATGTACAGCACCTTCATCCGCCCGTCGGCGATGGCCGAAAAGACAGCGTCGGTCTCGGCCTCGGTATTGCCGCTGGTCAGGGCGCCTGCCTCGACCCCCGCTTCGCGAAGCGCGCGCACCTGATCGCGCATCAGCGCGATCAGCGGCGATATGACCACCGTCACCCCGTCCCGCATCAGCGCGGGCAGCTGAAAGCACAGCGACTTGCCGCCACCCGTCGGCATGATCGCCAGCACGTCGCGGCCTGCGGCCACCGCCTCGACGATCTCTTGCTGTCCGGGGCGGAAACCGTCGAATCCCCAGACCTGGCGCAGCAGGTCGGTGGGCATCAGCCGTAAAAGAAGCCCGCGTTGTTCGCCAGGGCGCGCTGCGCGATGATGATGATGATGAACACGACCAGCGGTGCCAGATCCAGGCCCCCGGTGCTGGGCAGGATGTTGCGGATAGGCTGATAGATCGGCTCCAGCAGGCGGTTCAGCCCGTCCCAGATCTGAGCGACCAGCGGCTGGCGCAGGTTCAGGACCTGAAAGTTGATCAGCCAGGACATGATGATATGGACGATCATGATGAACCACAGAACCTGCAGGATCAGTTGCAGGGCTTCGTACAGGGTTCCCATCGTCGTCTCCTTGGTCATGTGGCGCGTGTTGGGGCACTGTATGGCCGCGCGTCCGCCCGGACGCAAGCGGGACGCGACCAGATGCCGCCGCGTCCCGCTTGACGCCCGCGTGATCGCGCGCCACCCACGGGACAGCACGAAAGGCCCCGCCCATGTATCCGCTGATCCGCTTTGCCAAGGAACTGATCAAGTTCCGCAACGCCCCCGCCCTGGACCCCCTGGGCACGCATGTGTCGTCGCACATGTGCTGGCCCTGGGATCTGGACCCTTGGTGGGAGCTGAACAACGGCCGCACCCTGACCCTGTTCGACCTGGGTCGCATCCCGCTGGCGCGGCGCACCGGGCTGGTGCCGATCCTGCGCGCGAATGGCTGGGGCATCACGGTGGCGGGCAATTCGACCCGCTATCGCCGTCGTATCCGCGCGTTTGAACGGTTCACCATGATCTCGCGGACCGTGGGCTGGGACGCGCGCTTTGTCTACATGGACCAGTCCATGTGGAAGGGCGCCGAATGCTGCAACCAGGTGATGATCCGGTCCGCCGTGACCTCGGCCCAAGGCATCGTCGCCCCCGCCCGCGTGATGGAGGCCCTGGGCCACGGCCCGGACAGCCCGCCCCTGCCCGACTGGATCGCAGCATGGATCGCGGCGGACGCGACCCGTCCCTGGGCGCCCGTCATCCCCGATGATGCGAAACTTCACTTGCCACTCTAGGGGCGGCTGTTCCTTATGGCGCAAAAGCCATGAGGGACGGACATGACGATCGATCGCAGGCGGGTCTGGGGCTGGTGGTTCTTTGACTGGGCCAGCCAGCCGTATCACACGCTGCTGCTGACCTTCGTCTTTTCGATCTATTTCGCCGAGGTCGCGCGCACGCATTTCATCACCCTGGGCATGGACGCCACCCAGGCCGGTGCACAGGCACAGGCCCTGTGGGGCTATGGCCTCGCGATCACGGGTGTGTTGATCGCACTGGCGGCACCCGTGCTGGGTGCCATCGCGGACAGTTCGGGGCGGCGGATGCCGTGGGTCTGGGTGTTCTCGGGGTTCTGCGTGGTGGGCGCCGCGGGCCTGTGGACCCTGACCCCGGTCCAGCCGCCGCTGATCCAGGCGATCGTGCTGTTCGGCATCGGCCTGATCGGGGTCGAGTTCGCCACCATCTTCACCAACGCCATGCTGCCCGCCCTGGCCCCGCGCGCCGAGATCGGGCGGCTCTCCGGGTCGGGCTATGCCTTCGGCTATCTGGGCGGGGTCGCGGCGCTGGCCGTGATGCTGCTGCTGTTCGCGGAAACGCCTTCGGGGCGCACGCTGCTGGGCATCCCGCCGCTGTTCGGCCTGGACCCTGCGCTGCGCGAGGGAACAAGGTTTGTGGGGCCGCTGACGGCGATCTGGTACGCGGTCTTCATGATCCCGTTCTTTCTGTGGGTCCGCGAACCGGGGCCCGGCCGCCCGGTGCAGGTGCGCCGTGCCCTGCACGACCTGTGGGCGCTGATCCGCAGCCTGCGGCACCGGCGCGGCCTGGCCGCGTGGCTGGCATCGTCGATGTTCTCGCGCGATGCGCTGAACGCGCTGTACGGGTTCGGCGGCGTCTATGCCGGGACGGTGCTGGGCTGGCCGGTGTTTCTGGCGGGCGTGTTCGGGGTGGTCAGCGCGATCTCGGCCGCGGTGATCAGTTGGGCCGGCGGGCGCGCCGATCGCGCCTTCGGCCCGCGGGCCGTGATCGTGGCATCCATCCTGGCGCTGATGGCGGTCTGCACGCTGCTGGTGGGCATGGACCGTACATCGGTAATGGGCATTGCCACGCCCGACCCGATCCTGGGCGCGCTGCGCCTGCCCGACCTGATCTTTTTCGCCTGCGGTGCGGTGATCGGGGGCGCGGGCGGCGCGCTGCAGGCGGCCAGCCGCACGATGATGGTGCGCCACACGACCCCCGACCGCGCGACCGAGGGCTTTGGCCTCTATGCGCTGTCGGGCAAGGCCACGGCCTTTCTGGCGCCCTTTTTGATCGCGGTGACGACCGATCTGACCGGGAATCAGCGCATCGGCTTTCTTCCCCTGATCGTGATCTTCCTTGGCGCGCTGGTTCTGCTAGTGTGGGTCGACCCCGAAGGAGAGGCCACGACGTGATCCGCAAGACCCTGACCGCCGCCGCCGTCCTGATGGGCCTGGCTTTGCCCGCATCGGCCCAATCGCTGGCCAAGGACGTTTTCGGCGGCTTCCGCACGGCGTCCGGCGGACCTGCCGTGTCCATCGGCAACCATTCCCAGGGCTGTGCGCAGGGCCTGGTGCAGATGCCCGAAAGCGGGCCCAGCTGGCAGGCCATGCGCCTGTCGCGCAACCGCAACTGGGGCCACCCCGAAACCATCGGCTTTCTGCAGGGGCTGTCTCGCGCGGCCCAGCAGGCCGGCTGGCAGGGGCTGTATATCGGCGATATCAGCCAGCCGCGCGGCGGGCCGATGCTGACCGGCCATGCCAGTCACCAAATGGGCCTGGACGCCGACATCTGGATGCTGCCGCCATCGTCGCTTGGCCTGTCGTCGCAACAGCGCGAGAATTTGTCGTCGGTTTCCGTCGTGGCGAATGGCGGGACGGCGCTGTCGGCCAACTGGACGGGCGGGCACATGTCGATCATGCGCGCCGCCGCCCGCGATCCGCGGGTCGAACGCATCTTTGTCGATCCCATCGCCAAGGTCGCGATGTGCCAGATGGAGACGGGCAACCGCGACTGGCTGCGCAAGATCCGGCCCCTGAACAGCCACGACTATCATTTCCACGTCCGCATGAACTGCCCGGCGGGCTCCGCCTGTCAGGCGCAAAACCCGATCCCCGCGGGCGACGGATGCGCCGAGGCGCAGGAATGGATCAATGTCCGCATCGACCCCAGCCGCGCGAAACCGTCCACCCCGGACCCGAACTATCGTCACCCCCGCACCTACCGGATGAGCGATCTGCCAGCCCAATGTTCGACCGTCGCCTCGGCACCCTGACGCTGGCCCTTCTGGGCTTTGTCCTTGCAACCGCGCCTGCCCGTGCAGGCGCGGTTCTTGATTATGTCGGCACCTATGTCTGGTCTATGGACCAGACGACCTTCGGGGGGTTCTCTGGGATCGACATCAGCGCCGACGGCACCGGCTTTCACGCGCTGACCGACCGGGCGCACCTGTACTGGGGCCGGGTCGAACGCGATGCGCAGGGGCTGGTGCGCGGCATGGCGGTCGCCGGGCGCACCAACCTGAACGACAGCAAGGGCCAGCCCCTGCCCCCCGGCTATACCGGCGACAGCGAAGGCATCGCCGTCGGCCCCGACGGTCGCATCCATGTCAGCTTCGAAGGGCTGGACCGGGTCGCGACCTATGACGACCCCGACGCCCCCGCCACCACCCATCCCCGCCCGCCGGAACTGCCCGGCATCGGCGTGAACGTGGGCCTCGAGGCGCTGGCGATTGCCGATGACGGCACGCTGTTCGCGGTGCCCGAACGGTCGGGTTCCGAAAGCCAGCCGTTTACCATCCTGTCCTTTGACGGCGCATGGACGGAATATGGCCAGATCCGCCGCGACCCGCGCTGGCGGGCGGTGGGCGCCGATTTCGGTCCTGACGGCTGGTTCTATCTGCTGGAACGCGACTTTCGCGGCATCTTCGGCTTTGCCTCGCGGGTGCGTCGGATGCGACTGGCACCGGGCGTGATCCAGGACGACGAAATCCTGCTGGAAACGCGGCCCCTGCAATACGACAACCTCGAGGGCATCTCTGTCTGGGACGACGGCGTGGGCATGCGGATCACCCTGATCTCGGACGACAACTTCCTGTTCGTCCAGCGAACAGAGATCGTCGAATACCGCCTGCGCGACAGCGACCTGCAGGCGCTGCGGAATTGACAACACGGCCCGCGCGGGCGTAAGGCCCGCGCTGCCCCGCCAACCGGGGGCCGAGTTCTTCCGCAACCTTCGCAAAAACGGAAACCCACAGATGATCCGCTTTCTGCCCGGCATCCTTGCCATGGCCGCCATCGTCGCGGCCTCGAACGTCCTGGTCCAGTTCACGGTCGCCACCTGGCTGACCTGGGGGGCCTTCACCTATCCACTGGCCTTCCTGATCACCGACGTGATGAACCGCGTTCACGGCGCCGCCGCTGCGCGCCGCGTCGTGCTGGCCGGGTTCGTCACCGGGGTCATATGGTCGCTGATCGCCGCCGGGCTGGACGCCACGACGTTGCGGATCGCCATCGCGTCCGGGACCGCGTTCCTGGTGGCGCAGATGGTCGACGTGCAGGTGTTCGACACGCTGCGCGGCGGGCGCTGGTGGCGGGCGCCGCTGGTCTCGACCCTACTGGGGTCGGCGCTGGACACGGTGCTGTTCTTTGGAATCGCCTTTGCCGCGGCGCTGCCCGCGGATGGCAATACGGGCTGGGCCAACGAGGCGGTTCCGCTGCTTAGCGCGGGACCGCTCAGCCCGCTGTGGGTTTCGTTGGCACTTGCCGATTGGCTGGTCAAACTTGGTCTGGCGATACTGGCCCTTGTGCCGTTCCGTATCATCGTGCGCAATTTATTGGGCCAAAGGGCAGAAAGCTGATTGACAGATTCTCGATCTGTGTCAGCCTGTCCCTATACAGCAATCTTTTGAAAGGAGGTGGTCCAGTGTCTAGAGTGATAGTGGAGAGACGTTTCGGAACAGTCGGGGGGACCACGGCCTGAGGGCAGCCCCAAAGGCCATCACCCCTGGTTGGGACCGGACCTGCGTCCGCCCCTAACCGGACCATCTCCTTGGATCTCGCGGACCGCCTTTTGCTGGGCGGTCCGTTCCTTTTTGTGCCGCGCGTTTCACCGTCGCCGCAGGGCGCAATGAAAAACGGGCGGCCCCAAGGGACCGCCCGTGTCAACACCCCGCGCCTGATATCAGGCGCGCGCCGGTATCGCGGCCCGGCTGCGATTGGCACGCATCGTGCCGATCACCACCGCGGCCCAGATCACCGCCGCCAGCCACCACAGCCCGCCGCCGATCAGCGCCATTCCGATCAGACCTGCCTGCACCACATAATAGGCCATGGTGATCAGCGTCTTGCGGATGATGTCGCCTTCGCGGTCGGTCAGGCCCACGACGGCCGATGCGGCCACCACGTTGTGCACGCAGACCATGTTGCCCGCGGCACCGCCGACAGCCTGCAGCACCACCACGATGGTGATTCCCGCAATGTCCAGCCCGATGCCTTGCGCCGCCGAGAACTGGAACAACGAGAACATCATGTTCGACACCGTGTTCGACCCGGCGATGAACGCGCCAAGCGCACCGACGATCGGCGCAAACAGGGGCCAGCTGGCACCGGTCGCGGCGGCCATCCCCTCGGCCAGGGTGATCGGCATGGATGCCACCCCCTCCGAGCCCGAGTTGATGAACACCTGCACCATCGGCACCGCCAGCAGCAGCGCAGGCGCCGCGGCCAGCATCGTGCGTCCGGAAATCGCCCAGGCCCGGCCGTAGTCGCTGCCCCGCATGCGGAACAGCGCGACCGAGATCAGCGATGCGATGATCATCACAGTTCCCGGCGAATAGGCGAACTGCGCGGTCGCGTTGATGCCCGACCCGAACAGGTCGCGCATTGCCAGCGTGGTGTCGGGCCCGGTCAGCCACGCCTTGAGCGGCGCGATGGTCCGCGTCAGCACCAGCAGCGCCGCGACGATGACATAGGGCATCCACGCCGTCAGCAAACCGATGCGGCGATCCTGGGGCCCCAGTTCGGCCTGATCGGGCTCGATGTTGCCCTGCCAGCCCTCGACCCATTGGGCGCGCGGCGGAAAATCGAACGTGTCGGACGGCAGGAACCACCCGGCCCGCGCCGCTGGCACCACGATCATCAGGCCGATCAGCCCGCCCAGCAGCGACGGGAATTCCGGCCCCAGCACGCGCGCGACCAGCAGATAGGGCATCGTGAATGCCAATCCGGCAAAGATCGCGAACTTCCACGCGCGGAAACCCTTGGCAAAGCTGCGATCGGTGCCAAAGAACCGCGTCAGCATGCCGACCATCAGCAGCGGGATCAGCACCCCGACCAGCGCATGGACCAACGCGACCTGTGCGGCCACGACCGGCACGTATTCCGCCAGGGTCATCGGCGCGATGGCACTGGCGACCTCGGGGCTGTTGGACAGGCCGGTGTTGATGCCGACCAGCATCGGCGTTCCGACCGCGCCGAACGACACGGGCGTGGACTGAATGATCAGCGTGACCATGACCGCGGCCATGGCCGGAAAGCCGATGGCCAGCAGCAGCGGCGCTGCGACGGCCGCGGGCGTGCCGAATCCCGACGCACCCTCGATCATGGACCCGAACATCCACGCGATGATGATCGCCTGGATGCGCCGGTCGGGCGAGATGTCCATGAACCCCCGACGGATGGTGCGGATCGCACCCGATTCCTGCACCGTGTACAGCAGCAGGATCGCGCCAAAAACGATGTAGAGCAGCGTCACCGCCGTCACCAGACCGTTGACCGTGGCCCCCGCAACCCGCGCCAACGGCGCCCCCCACAGAAACAGCGCCAAAAGCACCGTGACCGCATAGGCGGTCATCATCGACAGTTTGGCCGACCGTCGCATGACGACCAGCAACACAAACACCACCGCGACCGGCAATGCCGCGGCGATGAACATTATTCCCTGTGACACCCCAACTCCTCCTCGAATTGTTGACGTCATTCGGAACAGGTTCGCGGCGGAAAGCAAGAAAAAACCGGTCTGGAAACCAGACCGGTTGCGCAAACGTCGCCAGGATCGTGCGTCAGTCGCGGCGGATCGCGATGGCGATGCCCTGCCCGCCGCCGATGCACATGGTGATCAGCGCGGTGCGACCGCCCGTCCGCTCCAGCTCGTGGATCGCCTTGACCATCAGAATCGCACCCGTGGCACCCACGGGATGGCCCAGGGCGATGGCGCCGCCGTTGGGGTTCACGCGGGCGGGGTCCAGGCCCAGCCCCTTGTTCACGGCCAGCGCCTGCGCAGCAAAGGCCTCGTTCGATTCGATCACGTCGAAATCCGTGGCCTTCAGCCCGGTCCGTGCCATCAGCGCCTGAACCGCGGGGATCGGGCCGATGCCCATCACCTCGGGGCGCACGCCGGCAACGGCATAGCCCAGGATCCGCGCCCGCGGTGTCAGCCCCGCGCGTTCGGCCGCATCGGCCCGTGCCAGAACCAGCGCCGCGGCACCATCGTTGATGCCGCTGGCATTGCCCGCGGTCACGCTGCCACCCTTCTGGAACACCGCCCTGAGGCCGGCCAGCTTGTCCAAGCTGGTGTCTTTGGGGTGTTCGTCGGTGTCAAAGGCGACCATGCCCTTGCGCGACTTGACCTCGACCGGGACGATCTGATCCGTGAAATGACCCGCCGCGATGGCCGCTGCCGCACGACGCTGCGATTCCATTGCGAATGCGTCCTGCTGTTCGCGGGTGATGTCATGTTCGGCGGCGACGTTTTCCGCCGTGACGCCCATGTGGCCCGTGCCCATCGGACAGGTCAGCGCGCCGGTCATCATGTCCAGCATCGACTGGTCGCCCATCTTGGCCCCGAACCGGGCGGACGGCACGATATAGGGCGACCGGCTCATGGTTTCGGCGCCGCCGGCGACCGCGAAATCGGCATCACCCAGCATCAGCGCCTGCGCTGCCGACACGATGGCCTGCGCCCCCGATCCGCACAGGCGGTTCACGTTCATCGCGGGGGTGGTGTGCGGGATGCCCGCCTCCAGCATGGCCACGCGGGACAGGTACATGTCGCGGGGTTCGGTGTTGATGACATGGCCGAATACCACCTGTTCGATCCGGTCGGGCGCCACGCCCGCCCGTTCCAGCGCGGCGCGGGTGACGGTGGCGGCCAGCGTGATCGGCGGAACCGCCGCCAGGCTGCCACCAAAGGTGCCGATGGCGGTGCGGGCGCCGGACAGGATGACGATATCGGATGCGGACATGGATGGGCCTCCTCTTGCCTTTGGCGCCAGTCTGGGCGCAGCGAACGACCCCCGCAACCGTGCCGTCGCGGCAAATTGCATGCACCTGCGCAAGGCGCTATGGAGTGTGGGAATAACGAAAGGCATCCCATGACCCAGACCGGCCCCCGGCTGCGCATCAAGCTGCGCCTGGAATACGACTCGCCGTTGATCCTGGGGCCGGGCAAGGCCGAATTGCTGGCGCGGATCGGGCGGCTTGGGTCGATCTCGGCCGCCGCGCGCGAGATGGGGATGAGCTACAAGCGCGCCTGGACCCTGGTCGAGGAGATGAACACCGCCTTTGCCGACCCGGTCATCGACAGTGCGCGGGGCGGCGCGGGCGGCGGCGGCGCCACCGTGACCCCCACCGGACAGCAGGTGCTGACCCATTACCGGGCGCTGGAATCGCTTTTGCGCGATGCGGGCGCGGCCGATCTGATGGCGCTGAATGCGCTGTTGCGGCCGGAAGGATCGGGCTGATCCACAGGCAGGCCGCAGCCCCTTCCGGCTTTGTGATTTAACAGCCGGGCGATTTTGCGTAGACTGTCCGCAAAACGATAGAACGAGGGCAGGATGAACAGGCTACTGAAACTGGCCATTGTCGGGCTGGTCGCTTCGTGCGGGGGCGGTGGGAACTACAGCGCGCCCCGGCAGCTGGACAACGCATGCGCGATCACGTCGGAACGACCCGCCTATCTGCGCGCCATGCGCCAGACCGAACGCAAATGGGGCGTGCCGGTCCATGTGCAGATGGCAACCCTGTATCAGGAATCGAAATTCATCGGTGATGCGCGGACCCCGCATCAATACGCGCTTGGCGTCATTCCCATCGGCCGTCAAAGCAGCGCGTTCGGCTATTCCCAGGCTTTGGACGCCACCTGGGAGGAATACCAGCAAGAGACCGGAAACCGCCGCGCCCGCCGCGACAACATCCGCGATGCGACCGATTTCATGGGCTGGTACATGCATGGCAGCCAGCAGCGGCTTGGCCTGTCCAAAGGCGATGCCACCTCGCAGTACCTGGCCTATCACGAAGGGCGCAGCGGCTTTGCCCGTGGCAGCTATCGTCAGAAAAGCTGGTTGGTGCGCGTCGCGGGATCGGTGGGCCAGCGGTCCGAGATGTACCGCCAGCAGCTGGTGGGTTGCCGCCGCGCTTGACGCGGCACGGGGGGTGGGGCCTTCTGTTCGTCCAACGGCCAGGAGGATCCCCATGTACCGCGTCATCGGCACTGCCAAGTCCCGCGCCCTGCGCGTCCTGTGGATGCTGGAGGAGCTGGGACAACCCTACGAACACATTCCCGCCAACCCCCGCAGCGACGGCGTGGCCCAGTTCAACCCCGCGGGCAAGGTTCCGGTCCTGATCGACGACGGCACGCCGATCACCGATTCGACCGCGATCCTGACCTATCTGGCCGATCGGCACGGCGACCTGACCCACCCGGCGGGCACGCTGGACCGGGCGCGCCAGGACAGCCTGACACAGTTCCTGCTGGACGAATTCGACGCCGCCCTGTGGCTGGCCGCCCGCCACAGCTTTGTCCTGCCCGAGGAGATGCGCCTTGGTGCGATCAAGAACACCCTGCGGTGGGAATTCGAGGCCAGCCAGAAGACCCTGGTCCATCGCATGGCCGACGGCCCCTATCTGATGGGTGACCGGATGACCGTGCCCGACCTGATCCTGACGCATTGCCTGGACTGGGCCTTGTCGGCGCGGTTTCCCGTCGTCGAACACCGCCTGACCGAATACCTGGACCGCACCCGCCAGCGCCCCGCCTATCAGCGGGCCGCGGCGCTCTGAAGCCTGCGGGCCGCGGCCTGACCCGCCCGCAGCCCGGTCGCCATGCAGGTGGTCAGCAGATAGCCGCCCGTCGGTGCCTCCCAGTCCAGCATCTCTCCGGCGGCAAAGGTGCCGGGCAGCGCGTGCAGCTCCAGGTCCGGCGTCAGCGCGTCGGACCGGATGCCCCCGGCAGATGAGATCGCCCGCGCCATCCCCATCGGCCCGGCATGGTGCAGGGGCAGCGCCTTGGCCCGCGCGGCCCAGCCATGGGCGGTATCCGGCAAAGGCCGACCCCATTCCAGCAGCAGGCCGACCCGCGCCGGATCGCCCAGAACGCGCCGCAGCCAGTTCCCCAGGCTCAGCCGCCCGCGCGGTTGTCCAAATCGCCGCGCCAAGCCCGCGTGGTCCAGATCCGGGGCCAGATCGACATGCGCCGCCTGACCGTCGCGGATCGGGGCCGCGACCGCATAGACGCCGCCGCCCTCGATCCCGTCCGGGGTGATGACCCATTCGCCGCGGCTGACATGGTCGCCCGCGCGAATTGCGACACCCTTGACCGGCGTGCCGTACAGCCGCGCCATCGCGGGCGACCAATCGACTCGGAACCCCATATTGGCCTGGCGAAAGGGCGCGACGGAAACCCCTGCCCCGGTCAGGATCGGCACCCAAGCCGCGTCCGACCCAAGTCGCGGCCAACTGGCGCCGCCCAAGGCCAGCACCGTCACGTCGGGTTGCAGCACATGGCGTCCGTCCGGCGTGTCAAAGACGAATCCGCCCTCCAGCCCGACCCACCGCCAGCGCGACCGCAATTCGACCCCACCTGCCCGCAGACGTGCCAGCCACGCCCGCAGCAGGGGCGATGCCTTCATGCCCATCGGGAACACCCGGCCCGTCGACCCGGCGAACAGCGTGATGCCCAGACCTTCGGCCCAGTCCCGCACCGCCTGCGGACCGAACGTCCCGGCATCGGTGGACAGGTAATCGCGCCCATTCGACGCGATCTGGGCACCGAAATCCGTCAGGGGTTCGTCGCGCGTCAGGTTCAACCCCGATTTCCCGGCCATCAGGAACTTGCGCGCGGGCGTGGGCATCGCGTCGACCACCACCACCTGACGGCCCGGCGCCATCAGCGCCTCGGCCGCCATCAGCCCAGCAGGTCCCGCCCCGATCACCAGGGCAAAGGTCACCGCCGCCCCCGCGGCTTCATCGCCAGACGGAGCAGGGCGCGTTCCACCAACGGCATCTGCGGTGCGCGGCTGGCCGAGCGCAGCGTCATGTCGGTGGCCAACAACAACGACACCGCCTCCTCCAGCGGGCCCATGCCCCAGCTTTGGGCCTGACGGGTCATGCGGTCGCGGCGGGGGCCAAAGACAGGCGGCCGCGCGCGGGCCAGCGCCACCCCCGGTCCGCCCGGATCGGCGGCGGCCAGATGCAGCGTGCGAAAATGGCGCAGCGCGCCGATGCACAGGGTCACGGGTGCAATGCCCTGCTGTTCGATCCGCCGCATCAGCGGGCCGAAATCGGCCTCGCGGCGTTCGGCGACGGTGTGGATCAGCTCATCCAGATCGGCCTCGATGGTGGCGGGGGCCAGCAGGGCGATCTCGTCGACCGTCAGGGGGGCGGGGTCCTGGTATTTGTACAGGCCGATCTTTTCGACCGTCTGGCGCAGGTCGCCGGGGTCCAGCGCCCGTGCCAGCAGGCCCAGTTCGCGCATCGCGTCGCGCGGCACCTCGCGCAGGCCGGCGTCCGCCAGCCACCGGGCGATCTCGTCCTCGGAGGGTGGGTCGTCATAGATGGGGGCGGTCACCGCCTGGCCGTGCGTCTCGAACAGGCGGCGCAGGGACGACGACTTGGACAGGCTGGCCGCGGTGACCACGATCACCGCATCCCCCTGCCGCCAACCGGTCAGCGCATCGCGGATCGCGTCGGTGGCCAGATCGGGCGTGTCCTCGACCACGACCACGCGGGGGCCGGGAAAGAACCCGACCTCGCGCACCGCGTCGATCAGCTGGGCGGGGTCCTTTTTCAGGCCGGCGCCGGGCATGCGGGTCAGGCGCATCTCTTCGTCGGCCTTGTCGCCGGTCAGGGCGCGCACGACCTCGGCCCGTTTCAGCGCGACGCGCATCGCGTCCTGCCCATAGATCAGCACCCCCGGCCGCGACGGGTCGGGGCGGGCCAGATAACGCGCGATCTCGGCCCCCTTCAGCAGCATGGATCAGTCCGGCAGGGTGCGGGCGGCGGCCAGCAGGCGCGTGACGACCTGATCGGCCAGCATCAGCGCCAGCCGTTCGCGGGCATCGCCCTCAGCCGCCAGGGTGGAGATGGTCGTGCCGGTCGTGGAATAGGACGTAAAGCTGCTGACGCGGCCTTGGGTGATCACCGCGCCATCGGGCCCCGTCAGCGCGAAATCGGCGGTGCCGTTCAGCGAATAGCGCGTCGTGACCTCGTCCGGGGTGATGGCCTGCGCCACGACACCCGCACTGATGCGATAGTCCAGGTCATAGACCGCCGCATCCTCGGGGCCCAACCGCTCTGCCAGGCGGCGGTTGAAGACAAAGTCCAGCGGCGTGTCCGGGTCGCGCGGGCGGACCTTGCCGAACAGCGCAGCGCCGCCGCCGCCCGGACCATAGACCGGCGACAGCCCGCAGGCCGCCAACCCCGTGACGGCCAGCAACCCCAGCAGGACCGCGCGGCGATCAGGCGACCACATTGACGATCCGCCCCGGCACCACGATCAGCTTTTTCACCGCAGCCCCGTCCAGGAACCGCAGCACGGTATCGTCGGCCAGCACCAGCGCCTCGATATCGACCTTGGACATGTCGCGGGCGACGGTGATCTCGGCCCGACGCTTGCCGTTGATCTGAATCGGAAGGGTCACGCTGTCATCCTCCAGCAGGGCCGGGTCAGCCTTGGGCCAGCCCGCATCCACGACCATGCCCTGCCCGCCCGATTTCGACCAGACCTCTTCGGCCAGATGCGGCACCATCGGCGCCATCAACTGGGCCATGATCCGCAACGCCGCGCGGCGCGCCTCTCCGCCAGCCTGCGATTTCGCCACTGCATTGGCCAGCTCGTACAGCTTGGCGACCGCCTTGTTGAAAGCGAACCCCTCGATCGCCCTGGTGACATCCGCGATGGCGCGATGGGCCGCGCGCGTCAGATCGGCGTGGTCGCCCCCGTCCGGGAAATCGCCCGCGGGCACCTCGTCGGCCAGACGCCAGACACGCGACAGGAACTTGAACGCGGCCTCGGCCCCGGCGGCGGTCCATTCCACGTCGCGTTCCGGCGGGCTGTCCGACAGCATGAACCAACGTGCGGTGTCCGCCCCAAAGTTTTCGACGATGTTCATCGGATCGACGACGTTCTTCTTCGACTTGGACATCTTGGCCGAGGGGATGACCTCAACCGGGGTGCCATCGGCCAGCGCACCGTCGGTCACGCTTTCGGGCAGGTGATAGACGGGGCGCCCCTTGGCGTCGCGCGTCATATAGATCTCATGGGTGACCATGCCTTGGGTGAACAGGGCGTTGAACGGTTCCCGGGCCGCCTCGGGCAAATGCCCGGTCGCGACCATCGCCCGCGCAAAGAACCGCGAATAGAGCAGGTGCAGGATGGCGTGTTCGATGCCCCCGATATATTGATCCACATTCATCCAGTAATCGGCATCGGCGCGGTTCGTCGGCGTATCGGCATGCGGGCTGGTAAAGCGGGCGTAATACCACGACGAATCGACGAACGTGTCCATCGTGTCGGTTTCGCGCGTCGCCGTGCCGCCGCATTTCGGACAGGTCGCCTGACGCCATGTGGCGTGCCGGTCCAGCGGGTTTCCGGGCACGTCAAAGGTCACGTCCTGCGGCAGCAGCACGGGCAGGTTTTCCTTGGCCTCGGGGACGGTGCCGCAGGTGCCGCAATGCACGACGGGGATCGGACAGCCCCAGTAGCGCTGGCGCGAGATGCCCCAATCGCGCAGGCGGAATTTGGTCACGCCCTCACCATAGCCCGCGCTTTCGGCATGGGCGATGGCCGCGTCCACAGCGACCTCTCCGGTCTGGTCCGCCATGCCGCTGAAGCCGCGGACATAGGTCACGGGTTCGGACTTGGCCGGCACAAAGGGCGCGTCGGCCACCAGCGCGTCGGCCTGATCCAGCGTCATGCCCGGCTGACCAAAGGTCGCGCGGATCGGCAGGTCGTACTTGCGTGCGAACTCGTGGTCGCGCTCATCATGCGCCGGGCTGCCGAAAATCGCGCCGGTGCCGTAATCCATCAGAACGAAATTCGCGATCCAGATCGGCAGGTTCCAGTCCGCGTCCAGCGGATGCGCGACGGTCAGGCCGGTGTCAAAGCCCAGCTTGGGCGCGGTCTCGATCGCCTCTTCGGTGGTGCCGATCTTGCGGCACTCCTCGCGAAAGGTCTCGATCTCGGGACGGGTCGCGGCCAGGTCCCTGACCAGCGGGTGATCCGGCGACAGGGCCACAAAGGACGCACCCATCAGCGTATCGGGACGGGTCGTATAGACCTCGATCGCATCATGCCCCGCGGGCGCATCGACCGTCCGGAACGTGAACTGCAGGCCGCGTGACTTGCCGATCCAGTTGGCCTGCATCAGGCGCACCTTTTCCGGCCAGCCCGACAGCCCGTCCAGCGCCGTCAGCAATTCGTCGCTGTAATCGCTGATCCTGAAGAACCACTGGGTCAGTTCCTTGCGCTCGACCGCCGCGCCCGACCGCCAGCCCTTGCCATCGATGACCTGTTCGTTGGCCAGCACGGTCATGTCGACCGGGTCCCAGTTCACCTGCGCCGATTTGCGCGTGATCAGACCCGCCTCCAGCATGTCCAGAAACAGCGCCTGTTGCTGCGCCACATAGGCGTCGTCGCAGGTCGCGAATTCCCGGCTCCAGTCGATGGACAGGCCCAGGGGCTTCAGCTGATCGCGCATCGTGGCGATATTGGCATAGGTCCAGTCGCGGGGGTGGCCACCCTGCTCCATCGCGGCGTTTTCCGCAGGCATGCCAAACGCGTCCCATCCCATCGGATGCAGCACGGAAAAACCCTGCGCGCGCTTGAACCGCGCCACCACATCGCCCATCGCGTAATTGCGCACATGGCCCATGTGGATGCGCCCCGACGGATAGGGGAACATCTCCAGCACATAGTATTTCGGGCGTTCGTCGCGGATGGCGACAAAGGCCTCGGCATCGGCCCAGGCCGTCTGCCAACGGGCTTCGCTTGTCGCGGGATCATAGGGCATGGGGAACCTCGGGCGTCATTCGTTGCCCACAGGGTCTATACGCCCCGCTTGTGCGGGTCCAGATGCGGCCTGACCGGTGGTGTTCCGGATGCCGCAGTACACCATGTGCCGCGAATGCGACCTTACAGGCGTCCGTCCTGGATGCGCAGCTGGCGGGCACGGGTCAGGATCGCATCCTCTACCGCGCGGACGGTGCCGGGTTCGACCGCGGCACCGCCGGGTCCCTGCAACGCCAGGCGCAGACTGCGCGCGTCCAGCGCCGGGTCGCTGATCTGGATCGTGGCGCGATAGGACCGCCCCCCGCCCGGCGGCGTGCCGTATCCTGTCTGGATCACGCCGGTAAACGGATCGACCGTCTGCACTGGCAAAAAGCTCAGCACGTCCAGGCTGGCATTCCACAGGTACTTGTTCACGCCGACCATCTGATCGGGGTTCCCCGACCGTACGAACAGGTCCTGGATCAGGGTTCCACGTTCCGCCGGGCGCATGTCACGGTCCAGGATCGGGCCTGCATTCTCGGTCGAGCCGTTGCCGCAGGCAGCCAGCCCCGCGCATAGCGTCGTGACGATCATCAGGCGCGTCGCGCGTGCATAGGTCATCCCAGTCCCTCGAAGGTCAGTGCATTCGCCGTCAGCATTAGCCCGGATCGCAACCCCGAAACAAGCGCTTTGGCCCGCCGCGGCCTGCCGTCCCGGCACGACCGATACTCTGCCCAGTGCACCGCATCACGAAAGTGTGGCTCAAGTGCATCACGGAAATGGGCAAAGAAAACAGGCACAGCTTGATTCCGTTGCATCACAAAGTCGAAAGGGTGAAACAAATCGCATACCCAAGGCGGGAGCGCCGGCTTGGGCAACAGAGAGACAAGAGGGAAAACACCATGAAAAAGGCACTTATCGCCTCGACCGCGCTGGTCCTGACCGCCGGCATCGCCGCAGCAGACGTCACCATCTCGGGTTATGGCCGCACCGGCATCCTGTACCAGGAAGACGGCGTTCGTGGCGACGACACCAACGACGCGATCATCCAGTCGCGCCTGCGCATGAACATCGACGCAACGACCTCGACCGACCAGGGCGTCGACTTTGGTGGCCGCATCCGTCTGCAGTGGGACCAGGGCGATGACGAAACCACGATCGCGCCGGGCTACCTCTATGTCACCGCCAGCGGCCTGACCGTCGAAATCGGCAACTCGAACACCGCCTACGACAGCTCGAACCTGATGTATTCGTCGGAAATCGGCATCTACTCGCGTTCGTTCGGCAACTCGCGCGGCGACTTCTTCGCGTACAACACCGACGGCTACCCGACGTTCACGAACATCGTCGACGGCGCTATCGATCGTCGCAGCGACTACATGGGCGTCCTGGTCAGCTACACCGTTGACGACCTGACCGTCCGCGCGTCGCAGGTCGACCCCGATCAGGTTTCCTCGGTCGATGGCACCGAAAAGGAATACGGCCTGTCGATCGACTATGTCTACAACGACACGATCACCCTGTCGGCAGCGGCACTGAAGGACGGCGCCGGCATCGACGGCAACGACCAGTACTTCGTCGGCGCAGAATACGCGTTCAACGAAAAGACCGACATCGGCCTGCTGTACTTCGACAACGGCGATCTGGATGACGGCGTCGACCTGGGCAACACCGTGACCCTGTACGGTAGCTACCTGGTCGCACCGCTGACCACGATCAACGGCTATGTCGCCAACAACGACGGCGACGACAACGAGACCGACAATGCATACGGTATCGGTGGCGAATACGACCTGGGCGGCGCCAAGCTGGCCGGTTCGGTTCAGCGCGGCTACGACGAGAACATCACCGCCGACATGGGCGTGCGCTTCGACTTCTGATCCTTCGCGATCAAACGTCACATGGAAAGAGCGGGCCTTGCGCCCGCTCTTTTCTTTTTGTCAGGTGGGATCATGGGACTGGATGACATCACCCGCCGCATCCGTGCGGCCGAAGCCGCCGCAGGGCGCGCCCCGAACAGCGTCACGCTGATCGCGGTCAGCAAGCTGCAACCCCCCGAACGGGTCGAGGACGTGCTGGCCGCGGGCCACACCGTGTTCGGAGAGAATTACGTCCAGGAGGCGCAGGCCAAGTGGCCCGCCTGGACCGCCGCGCATCCGGACGTGTCGGTCCACATGATCGGCCCACTGCAATCGAACAAGGCGCGCGCGGCGGTGCAGCTGTTCGACGCGATCCACACGCTGGACCGGGTGACCCTGGCCCGCAAGCTGGCCGCGCAGATGGCCGAACAGGGGCGCCACCCACAGCTGTTCGTACAGGTGAATACCGGAGACGAACCGCAAAAGGCGGGCATCCTGGCGGATGAGTTGCCCGGTTTCCTGACCCTGTGCGCCGAGCTGTCGCTGACCCCGCAGGGCCTGATGTGCATCCCCCCCGACGGCCAGGACCCGGCCCCGCATTTCAGCCTGCTGCGCGATCTGGCCCGTGATCACGGCCTGTCCGGCCTGTCGATGGGGATGAGCGCCGATTTCGAGACCGCCATCGCCCATGGCGCGACCCATGTGCGCGTCGGTTCGGCGATCTTTGGCGCGCGGAACCCTCAGGGCACGTAAAGCGGCGTGCCCGGGGCTGCGTGGCGGGCGATCCACATCAGGTCGGCGCGTGCAAAGGCGATGCAGCCTTCGGTTCCGAAACCGGGGCGGCGCCACTGGTGCAGAAAGATCGCCGATCCCCGCCCCGGAATCGCATCCGCGTTCCAATCCGTCGTCAGAATCAGGTCGTACAGCGGATCGGCGCGGCGCATCCGTTCATGGCTGGCAGCCAGCGGCGCGCGGGCGTGCCGGTTATAGGCCGGATGCCCGGGGTCGTCGCACCACAGATCGCCCGGCCCGATGGCCTGCGCCCAGGCCGTGGGGCGTGCCAGACGGTCGGGGCGATACCACAGGCCGGTGATGCGATGGGTACCCGACGGGGTCGCGTGATCGCCCTCACGTTTCATCGGCGTGACCCCGGCACGGCCGATGCTGCAGGGAAACACCCGGCCCAGGAACCGCAGACCCTGTGGGGTCAGCACCATCCCGGTCACAGCAGATGTCCCGATTTTTGGGCCTTCACGTCCAGATAACCGGTGTTGTGGCGGTTGCGCGCCACGACCAGCGGCACCCGTTCGGGGACCGCGATGCCGTGGGCCTGCATCATCGCCACCTTGCGCGGGTTGTTGGTCATCAGGCGCACCGCGCCGAACCCCAACCGTCGCAACAGGGCGGCACCGATGCGGAAATCACGCTCGTCATCCTCGAACCCAAGGCGGTGGTTGGCCTCGACCGTGTCAAAGCCCTGGTTCTGCAGGTCATAGGCGCGCATCTTGTTGGCCAGCCCGATGCCCCGCCCCTCCTGGTTCAGGTACAGCAACACCCCCGCCCCCGCCTGCCCCATCGCGGTCAGTGCGGCGTTCAGCTGTGGCCCGCAGTCGCATTTCAGGCTGCCCAGCACGTCGCCGGTGAAACAGGCCGAATGCAGTCGCGCCAGCACGGGCGCGTCACGGGGCGGATCACCGATCTCGATGGCGTAATGCTCCTCTCCGCCATCGTCAGGGCGAAAGATATGCAGGCGCGACCGTTCCGCCGACTGCAACGGCAGCCGCGCCGCAGCGACCGGGGCCATCGCGGTTTCCGCCGCCAGTTGCGCCAGCACCGGGCCGGCGGGCAGGCGGGTCAGACCCGGCGGCGCGGGGGCCGCGACCAGCAGCATGGCGGGCAGCAGCTGCGCGGACTTGGCCAGCGCCAGCGCGGCGCGATGGGGCGTGGCGTCGCCGTCGCGCAGGGTGGTCAGCGGCCCCTTCATCGGCGTCATCAGGTCGCCCGCCGGATCGGCCAGCGCCCGCAACCATGCCAGATCGGCGCCGTCGGGCAGGCCGACCCGCGCCACATCGCCGTCATAGGCGCGCGCCTTGAGCGTCTCGGCCCGCCGCCCGGTCAGGGCCAGAACTGCGGGGCCAAGCGCGCGCAGATCGGCCAGCCGCGCGGGCGACAGTGTTTCCACCGCCGCCGCCAGATGGTGGCCCACGGCCACCGGCAGGCCCATGCGCAGGTCGGCGCGGGCGCGGGCAATCGTCTCGGGCAGGGTCGGGATCAGGCTCATGGGGCCACGCATTCTTGAAACAATGTGAAACATAACGCACCGATCCGACAACTCCATGTGAGAATTTGCACATGGCGCTGGACGGGCCGGGTCGCCGCGCCCAACTCATTGCGCAATGACGCAAAGGAGGCAACCATGGCCGGACTGAAGAAAATCCTGCTTGTCGACGACGAGGAAGACCTGCGCGAGGCGCTGGCCGAACAGCTGGTCGCGACCGACGATTTCGACGTGACCGAGGCCGGCAGCGGTGCCGAGGCGGTCGAGGCCACTAAGAACGCCATCTTTGATCTGGTGGTTCTGGATGTGGGCCTGCCCGATACCGACGGGCGCGAACTGTGCAAGAAACTGCGCAAGCTGAACGTCAAATGCCCCATCGTGATGCTGACCGGGCACGACACCGATGCCGACACGATCCTGGGCCTGGATGCCGGTGCCAACGACTATGTCACCAAGCCGTTCAAGTTCCCGGTCCTGCTGGCCCGCCTGCGCGCGCAACTGCGCACGCATGAACAGTCCGAGGACGCGATCTTTCAGCTGGGGCCGTATACGTTCAAGCCGTCGATGAAGATGCTGATCGACACCAAGGACCGCAAGATCCGCCTGACCGAAAAGGAAACGAACATCCTCAAGTTCCTGTACCGCGCGCAGGACGGTGTGGTCGCGCGCGACGTGCTGTTGCACGAGGTCTGGGGGTATAACGCGGGTGTGACGACGCACACGTTGGAAACCCACATCTATCGTCTGCGCCAGAAGATCGAACCCGATCCCTCGAACGCACGGCTGCTGGTGACCGAATCCGGCGGTTATCGTCTGGTTGCCTGACACGCCATCGGCGGGTTTATGCGCAGACAAGTTCGGCGGGAACCCAAGGCCTGATGTGACGTTCTGTCCCCGAAGCCCAGTGGTCGGCGGATGCGGCCACAACCCTCCCTCTCTGTTCCTGCCCCGGCGTTCCCTGCGCCGGGGCTTCTTTCTGTCGCGTCCGGGTCAGCGCCCGTGCGGCGCGGTCCAGTCGGCGTCCGGGCCGATCGGCACGATGCGGTGCGGGTTGATCATGGCGTGGCTGACATAATAGTGCCGCATGAAATGGTCCATGTGGACCGTTTCCGCAACGCCCGGCCACTGGTACATCTCTCGTGCCCAGCCCCACAGGTTCGGATAGTCGACCACGCGGCGGCGATTGCACTTGAAATGTGTATGATAGACGGCATCGAACCGGACGATGGTGGTGAACAGCCGCCAGTCGGCCTCGGTCACCCGGTCGCCGGTCAGATAGCGGTGTTCCGCCAGCAACCCCTCGATTCCGTCCAGACTGTCGAACAACGGGCGGACGGCCTTGTCATAGGCGTCCTGGGTCGTGGCGAAACCGGCCTTGTAGACGCCGTTGTTGACGGTGTCATAGATGCGGTCGTTGATCGCCTTGATGCGCGCGCGCAGGGGTTGCGGCCAGTAATCGTCCGTGTTGCCCGTCACGCCGTCAAAGGCGCTGTTGAACATGCGGATGATGTCGGCGCTTTCGTTCGACACGATCCGGCCGGTCTGGCGGTCCCACAGGACGGGCACGGTGACGCGTCCCGACATATCGGGCGTGTCCTTCAGATACACCTGACGCAGATAATCCAGACCGAACTGCCGGTCGCCCGTGGCGCCGTCGAAACCGGTGCGGAATTCCCACCCGTCCTTCAGCATATCGGGGTGCACGACCGATACGTCGATATGGTCCGCCAGCCCCTTGAGCGCGCGAAAGATCATCGTGCGGTGCGCCCAGGGACAGGCATGGCTGACATACAGGTGATAGCGCCCCGATTCGGCGGCGAACCCGCCATCGCCCGTGGGGCCGGTCTGCCCGTCAGACGTCACCCAGTTGCGGAACCGGGCCGCATCCCGTTTGAATTCGCCGCCCGTGCTGTCGGTGTCATACCATTCGTCCTTCCAGACGCCGTCGACCAGCTGGCCCATGTGAAATCCTTTCGGTGATGTGGCAGGGGAACGGGCGGAGGGCCGCCTTGTTCCCCGTCAGCCGATGGCGCGATCGCGCGTTTCGGTCCGGACCAGCAACAGCGCGGCGGCCGCCAGCAACAGCAGCACGGCAAAGCTGCCGATGGCCAGACCAAAGCCGCGCGCGAACACGACGGCCAGCAGGCTGGGCGCCAGGATGCCGCCCAGACGGGCGACCGCGCTGGCGGTGCCCATGCCGGTGCCGCGCAGATGCGTCGGGTACAGTTCGGGCGTGAACGCGTACAGCGCGCCCCATGTGCCCAACAGCGCGAAACTCATCACGATCAGGGCGGTGGCGACCAGGACAGGGCCGCTGGCCATCGCGAACAACCCGCAGCCCAGTGCCGACAGGATCAGAAAGACGGCCAGCGTGGGCCGGCGTCCCACCGCCTCGACCCCCCATGCCGCCAGCGCGTATCCGGGCACCTGCGCCAGCGCCAGGATCACCAGGAACCCGTATCCGCGGACAAAGCCGAACCCTTCGGTGGCCAGTTGCCCCGGCACCCAGACGAAAACGCCGTAATAGGACAGCGACACCAGGAACCACACGGCCAGCACGCCGATGGTCGCGCGCCGCAGCGGCTGCGCCATGATGGACGTCGCGCCCCCCGACGGCACCGATGCCACGCGCAGATGTGCGTTCGCAGGCAGCGGCACCGCCCCGTTCACGGCCAGCACGCGGTCGATGACGGCGCGGGCCTCGGCCTGGCGACCCTTGCGGACCAGATACATGGGCGATTCGGGGATCCAGAACCGCAGAAAAAACCCGATCAGCGCCGGCAACGCCGCAATCAGAAAGATCCAGCGCCACGGCGCGACCGCGCCCCAGCTGGCGGCGGCCCAGGCGGTCAGGGCCACGACGATGGTGCCGATGGCCCAGAACCCTTCCAGCCAGACCAGCCAGCGGCCGCGGTTCTTGGGGGGCAGAAACTCGGCCATCATCGCGTAATCAACGGGCAGCGTGCCGCCCACCGCCACCCCGGTCAGGAACCGCAGGACCAGCAGCCAGGTGAAATCGCCCGCCATCACCGATGCCAGCCCGAACACCGCATCCATCGCCACGGTCCCGATCAGCACCCATTTGCGCCCGATGCGGTCGGCCAGCCTGCCAAAGGCGAATGCGCCCACGAACATGCCCAGAAAGAACACCGTCCCGATCTGGAGCGCGGTCACCCGCTCCAGGCCAAAGGTCGCGGCCACCGATGGCGCGGCAAAGCCCACGGCGATGACCTGCATTGCGTCCGACGCCCAGACCAGGCCGAATATGCCCAGCAGGCGCCACTGGAACCGGCCCGTGCCGCCGCGCGTCAGCGCCTCGTCGATGGTCAGTTTCATGGTCGTCCCCCTTGTCCGCTTTGCACTTGCATAGCGCGCGGGAATCATATGGCAAGCCCGCACCTCGACAGGTCCGGCATGCGGCGCTAGGGTCCGCGCCCAAAGGAGCCTGCGCCATGTTCACCATCGCCACCTGGAACATCAATTCGGTCCGCCTGCGCGAGGGCCTTGTCGCCCGCCTGCTGCAGGAGGAGGCACCCGACATCCTGTGCCTGCAGGAATGCAAGTCGCCGGTGGACAAGATCCCGCTGACCCGGTTCGCAGAACTTGGATACACCCATATCGTGGCGCGCGGCCAAAAGGGCTATAACGGCGTGGCGATCCTGTCGCGCCTGCCGCTGGAGGATGCGGGCGACCGCGATTACGCGCAGCTGGGACATGCCCGGCACGTGGCGGCCCGGCTGGAGAACGGCGTCGTCATCCACAACATGTACGTCCCCGCGGGCGGCGACATTCCGGACCGCGAACAGAACCTGAAATTCGGGCAGAAACTGGATTTCCTGTCCGAGATGCGCGACGTCTTTCACGCCGACCGGCCCAGCCGGTCGATTCTGGTGGGCGATCTGAACATCGCGCCGCGCGAGGACGACGTCTGGTCGCACAAGCAACTGCTGAAAATCGTCAGCCATACCCCGGTCGAGGTCGACCACCTGCTCTCTGCCCAGGATGCCGGCGGATGGGTCGACGTGACCCGACAGGACATCCCGCAGGGGCTGCTCTACAGCTGGTGGAGCTATCGGGCCAAGGACTGGGACGCGGCCGACAAGGGTCGGCGGCTGGACCACATCTGGGCCACCGCCGACATTGCCGGGGCCGCCCATGGCAGCCGCGTCCTGCGCCCCTTGCGCGGCTGGGAAGGGCCAAGCGACCACGTTCCGGTCATGGCCAGCTTCGACCTTTAGGCCGCCCTGTTGAGGGGGTCGTTGTCCGGCACCAGCACCGGCTGATCCTTGGCGACCCGATCTGCGACGCGCGGCATCACCCGGGTGAAAGTAACCGCCCGTGTTCCCCGTGCTGCCTGCAGATTGATGGCACTGTCCGGCTAGCATCGGTCAGGGCGCCGTCCATCACCCCGCGCAAGACGGTCCTGACGGCGATGCCCCCCCCGGCGCATCACGACATCAGCGTCAATGGGACCAGCCTTTTGGGTAGCACGCGGCAGGTTTGGTGTCCCATAGGTGTTTGATCCCAGGTTTTGATGGTGCGATCCTTTCTCAGGAATGGAGGGAAGCACTATGGGCCAGGTTCGTCACGGAAGCGCCACGACCACGCACGCCGTCAGAGCAGCAATAATGAGGGCGGGCCCGCCATTGGGCCGAGGGTCGGCCCGAATGATCGCAAGCTTCGCTCGCAACGCTGAGCCGGGAGCTTGGGATCAACCCCAAGACGGTCGCGAAGTGGCGCAAGCGCCAGACTGTCGAGGATCTCAAGACCGGGCCGAAGGAGCCGCGATCAACGGTCTTGGCCGAGGCTGAGGAGGCGATAGTCGTCGCATTTCGGCGGCACACATTGCTGCCGCTGGCCGACTGTCTTTACGCTCTGCAGGCGACGATCCCTCATCTGACGCGCCCTGCACTGCATCGGTGTCTGCAGCGCCATGATATCTCTCGGCTACCTAATGTGGAGGGAGACAAGCCGACGCGGCAGCGCTTCAAACGGTATCCCATCGGCCACTTTCATATCGACATCGCCGAAGTTCAAACTGCGGAAGGCAAGCTCTACCTGTTCGTCGGCATCGACCGGACGAGCAAGTTTGCCTTTACCCAGCTTGTCGAAAAGGCGCTGAAAATGGCCGCCGCTCAGTTCCTGCGCGACCTGATCGCTGCCGTTCCTTACCGACTGCACACGGTGCTGCCTGATCGAGCCATTGGAACGCCATTGGTCCGAGAGACAATGGCGAGGGGCATCCAGTTTACAAACCGAAGCCGCGATACAACCGCCTTCGAGCATATCTTCGACCGCGTGTGCAGGGAGCATGAAATCGAGCACAGGCTGACGAAAGTGAAGCACCCCTGGACCAATGGTCAAGTCGAGCGGATGAACCAAACGATCAAGCACGCGACCGTTAAACGCTTCCATTACGACGACCACAATCAGCTTCGCATTCATCTCGCCAACTTCATGGACCCCTACAATTTCGCCCGCCGGCTCAAGACACTCGGGGGCTCACGCCCTACGAATACATCTGCAATATCTGGACATCCGAGCCAGACAGATTCATCCTAAACCCGATCCACCAGAGGCAGGGACTGACCAGCTAGCCCCTGCGACGATACAGTGGCACACCCATCCGCACCAAAGCGCGGCCATGATGCCGGCAACAGCGGCAACAGCCGAACCCGGCGTGGGTCGGGGTCATCGTCGCCACGGCCCCCCGGCGCATTCACACGGCCCTGAAGCCTGCGTGATCTGGACGCGCAAACCGGCCCTTTCGTTCAGCCGCCAAGCGCCCCATATTGCACGGGATACGCCAACCGAACCATGCGGGGCCAGGATGACCATGCTTTTCGACGGGGCCGAAGCGCCCAAGACCGACGACTTCATCAAGGACGTGACCGAGGCCACATTCATGGCAGAGGTGGTCGAGGCCTCCATGACCGTGCCCGTCATCGTTGATTTCTGGGCCCCCTGGTGCGGGCCCTGCAAGACGCTTGGCCCCGCGCTGGAGGCAGAGGTCGCCCGCCACAAGGGCCGTGTCCGCATGGCCAAGGTCAACGTGGACGAGAACCAGGCTATCGCGGGCCAGCTGCGCGTGCAGTCGATCCCGACCGTCTATGCCTTCTTTCAGGGTCAGCCCGTAGACGCATTCCAGGGCGCGGTTCCCGCCAGCCAGGTCAAGCAGTTCGTCGACAAGCTGGCGGCGATGTCGGGCGATGACGGCGGCCTGGCCGACGCCCTGGCCGCGGCCGAGCAAATGATCGAGGACAACGAGGCCGCCGACGCCATCGAGACCTTTACCGCCATCATCGGCGAACTGCCCGACAGCGCCGATGCCTGGGGCGGCCTGATCCGCGCCCATCTGGCCGCGGGCGACCATGCCGCCGCCGCGTCCACCCTGACGCAGGTCCCCGCCCCCCTGGCCCATGCCGGCCCGATCGAGGCCGCACGCGCCAAGCTGGCCCTGGCCCAGCAGGCCGCCAGCGCCGGTCCGCTGGACGATCTGGCCGCCCGCGTAGAGGCCGATCCCGCCGATCAGCAGGCGCGGCTGGAATACGCCCAGGCCCTGCATGCCGACGGGCAGGTGGAGGCCGCCGTCGACATCCTGCTGGACAGCTTCCGCCGCGACCGCGACTGGAACGAAGGGGCGGCCAAGGCCCAGCTGATCACCATCTTTGACAGCCTCAAGCCCACCGATCCCATCGGGCAAAAGGGTCGCCGCCGCCTGTCCTCGATGATCTTCGCCTGACCGATGGTGCTGCGTTTCGACCTGCCCGACCGCATCCCGCTGTTCCCGCTGCCCGGTGCCGTGCTGATGCCGCGGGCCCGCATGCCGCTGCACCTGTTCGAGCCACGCTATCTGCAGTTGCTGGACGACACGTTGAAAACCGATCACCGCCTGATCGGCATGATCCAGCCCGAAGGCGATGGCCTGTCCGCCATCGGCTGCGCGGGTCGGGTGGTGGCGTTTTCGGAAACCGGCGACGGGCGGATGATGATCTCGCTTGGCGCGATCTCGCGGTTCCGCCTGCAGGACATCCAGGAAGGGTTTGCCCCCTACCTGCAGGCACAGGTCGATTGGTCTTCCTTTGCGCGCGACCTGTCCGGCCCCGAACAGGACCCGACACTGGACCGCGACGCGCTGTTCGCGCTGTTGGACCGGTACATGCAGACGCAGGAACTGTCGACGGACTGGGACGCAGCTGCCGAAGCAGAGGATGAGTTGCTGATCAATTCGCTGTCGATGATGCTGCCCTTCAGCCCCGGCGACAAACAGGCGCTGCTGGAATCGCCCAGCCTGGCGGACCGGCGCGAACTGCTGGTCGGCCTGATCGAATTCGCCCTGCACAGCGGCGACAACGAGGAACGAATGCAATGACCGATGCCCCCCTGTTCGACCGCCACATGCTGGAGGCGCTGGTCTGCCCGGTGACCCACACCACGCTCAGCTATGATGCACAGGCACAGGAGCTGGTGTCCCGCGTGGCGGGGCTGGCCTTTCCGATCCGCTCGGGCATTCCGATCATGCTGATCGACGAGGCCCGCCAGATCCGTGCCGATGACTGACCCGCACAGGGCGGCCTGAGCGACATGGACCGCCCCGTGGCGATCCCGCGCGTGTCGGCCGCGCGACGGCCGGAACCCGCTACCCTGCCCCTGTGGCTGCGCGTCGTTATCGTCACCTGTTGCGTGATCGAGGCGGTCTGTTTTGCCGCCCCCATGCTTGGCATTGGCAGCGCCCGGACGGCATCCGTGATGCTGGGCGGGTTCTGGGCGCCTCTGGTGGGCGGTGGTGTCGGGCTCTATCCCGGTCAGGGCATCGCGATGTTCCTGACCTATGGCCTGTTGCATTCCGGGCTGCTGCATCTGGCCATGAACATGATCTCGCTGGCCGCCGTTGGGCGCGAACTGGTGCGCATGATCGGTTCGGCCCGCATGGCGGCGACCTATCTGGTCAGCCAGATCGCCGCCGCCGCGGTCTTTGCCGCGATGGAGCCGGGCGCCGGGCCGATGGTCGGCGCGTCGGGTGCGGTCTTCGGGCTGGCGGGTGCGCTGGTCGGCTATGCCGCGATCACCCTGCGCCGACGCCGCCGTTCGATGTCACCGCTGGTCCGCTCCGTCGGGCTGATCCTGGGACTGAACGTGGCGCTGACGCTGCTGATGCCGTCCATCGCCTGGCAGGCGCATCTGGGCGGCGGCGTCGCGGGCCTGGTACTGGGCGTTGCCTTTGCCCTAATACCCCGCCGCTGATCCGTCAGCCCTCTTGGGGGGTCCGGGGGGCCTGCCCCCAGGCGTCGCGGCACGCAATCTGCCCATCGCTCCCTGCCGCAACTGTCCCGTCCAGCGGCTCGGTCGCTGCAGGATCATCCGCAACGGTCGCGCTATCCGCCGGACCATCTGCCGTGGGCGCCTCGGCTTCGTCCTCGATCCCCGCCGATGCCATCATCCGCCGCATTGCCGCACGAAAATCGTCGGCAGGCCGCCAGACAAGCGATGCGGCACTCTCGCCTTCGGTCATCGCCAGATGCTCGGCCACGACACGGTGCGCAATGCCATGCCCTACCCATTTCCGCATCCGCCCCCGGCCCAGGAACCATTCTCCGTGATCATAATCGCGCCGCGCCCACAGCGCCGCCGCCTGCTTCAGCGTTCCTGCGACGGGCCGCGTCTGGTCCCACGGATCGGCAGGCCCGCCCAGAACCTGCTGGACGAAATGCCCCGCCAAGCCTTCGCTGACCAGCGCCTCGCCCAAGGAACGACCATAGCCCGGCCCGTCCCACCGGGTCAGGTGATGCATTTCGTGAACCAGCGTACGGCGGAAATGCTCGGGCGCGACGCGGGCGGGGTCCAACGTGATCTCTATGATGCCCGGGGATGGGGCGTGGCCCGCGATGCCCCATTCGGGGCTGACGGCATCGCCCGCCCGGACCACCAGATCGAAACGCGGCAGGTCCAGATGCGCCTCTACCGCGGCCACCATCTCGCGCGCATGGGCGCGGATCTCGGCCATGATGGGTGTCAGCGCACTGCGCGCGTTCAGCATGTGCAGTTGCCAGATCGTCATGGCCGCATCCCGTTTCCGCCGATCCCCGTCACGGTCATCAGACCTCGGGGACAAGCACCTCGCGCTTGCCGACGTGGTTGGCACTGGACACCACGCCCTGATCCTCCATCTGTTCGACCAGGCGCGCGGCCTTGTTGTACCCGATGGCCAGCTTGCGCTGGATATAGCTGGTGGAACATTTCCGGTCCTTGGCCACGATCATCACGGCCTGATCGTACAGCGCATCGTCACTGCCGTCGCCACCCAGTCCCAGCACCGCGTCGATGTCATCGGCCTTGTCATCCTCGACCCCCTCGACCACGCCGGATTTATAGCTGGGCGGGCCAAAGGATTTCAGATGGGTCACGATCTCCTCGACCTCCTCGTCGCTGACGAAGGGGCCGTGGATGCGGGTCACGCGCGCGCCGTTGCCCATGTACAGCATGTCGCCCTGACCCAGCAGTTGTTCGGCACCCTGTTCCCCCAGAATGGTGCGGCTGTCGATCTTGGAGGTGACCTGAAAGCTGACCCGTGTGGGAAAATTCGCCTTGATCGTGCCGGTGATGACATCGACGGACGGGCGCTGCGTGGCCATGATCAGGTGGATGCCGGATGCCCGCGCCATTTGCGCCAGGCGCTGGATGCAGGCCTCGATCTCCTTGCCCGCGACCATCATCAGGTCGGCCATCTCGTCGACGACCACGACGATATAGGGGAAAGTCTCTGGCTGGAACTCCTCAGTCTCCCAGATCGCGTCGCCGGTATCCTCGTCGAACCCGGTCTGGACGGTCCGCTTGAACATCTCGCCCTTCTTCAGGGCTTCGGTGACGCGGCCGTTGTACCCTTCGATGTTGCGCACGCCCATCTTGGACATCTTGCGATAGCGGTCCTCCATCTCGCCCACGACCCATTTCAGCGCGACGACGGCCTTTTTCGGGTCGGTGACGACCGGGGACAGCAGATGCGGAATGCCGTCATAGACCGACAGTTCCAGCATCTTGGGGTCGATCATGATCAGCCGGCATTCGTCCGGTGTCAGCTTGTACAGCAGGCTCAGAATCATCGTGTTGATCGCGACCGACTTGCCCGACCCGGTGGTGCCCGCGATCAGCAGGTGGGGCATCTTGGCCAGGTTCGCCACGACCGGATCGCCGCCGATATCCTTGCCCAATGCCAGGGGCAGCGGCTGCGTGCCGTCGCCGAATGCCCGGCTGGCAAAGATCTCGCGCAGCAGCACCTTTTCACGCTTGGCGTTCGGCAGCTCGATCCCGATGACGGTGCGGCCGGGGACCGTGCTGACGCGCGCGGACAGGGCCGACATCGACCGGGCGATGTCGTCGGACAGGCCGATGACGCGGCTGGCCTTCAGGCCCGGCGCCGGTTCCAGTTCGTACAGGGTGACGACCGGGCCGGGGCGGACCTCGGTGATCTGACCCTTGACGCCGTAATCGTCCAGCACCGCCTCCAGCATGCGGGCGTTCTCCATCAGCGCCTCGTGGGACACGGGCACTGCATCGGTGTCGGACGGTGCCGACAACAGTGACAGCGGCGGGCGCTCATAGGCGGGGTTGCCGCTGTCGTCGAACCGCAGAGCGGGTTCCGCCTCGGCCCGCGCGCTGCGCGAGGGTTCGGCACGTTTTGCGGGGGCAATGATCTGGCGCGGTGTTTCGGCGCCAAAGGGGCGCGGGTCGACGGGTTCCTCGGGCGCGGGGGTGGCGGGCGCGCCCTCGCGGGCCAGCCGGGAGGCCACGGCCTTCAGGACCGACGATTTCGCGGTGCTGGTGCGGATCGCGTCGCTGATGCGGCCGCGGACCTCGGCCTCGGTGGGGGCGTCGCCGTCGTAATCGGCATCCCGTTCGATCAGCTCTGGCTCGGGCATTTCTGCCTCCAGCTCGAACTCCGGGGGGGCAGGCCTGCGGCGTGCGGCTGGCGCGTTCGGGGTCGGGCGCGGCGCGTCGTCAACCGCGCGCGGCTGGCGCATGCGCTGCGCCGCACCGGCGGCGGCCGTCCCGGCCAAGACCGCGCCGTGCAGCGCCGTCACCAGTCCGCGCCGGAACCGCTGCCACAGGGCCGTCAGTTCGGCCCTGTCAAACCCCAGCACGAATGCCGCCGCCGCGACCACGGCCACCGCGGCCAGCAGGGCGGCCAGGCGGATGCCCAGCTGCGCCTTCATCGGCAGCAGGTTCAGCACCGCACCCATGACCATGTCGCCGAAATGTCCGCCCAGACCGTAATTCTGCTGCCATGCGGGACCGGGAACCAGCGTGCTGGCATAAACCGACACCAGCGCCACGGCGATGGGGGTAAAGATGCCGCGCATCAGGCGGTCTTCGCCTTTGTGCAGCATCATGCGCAGGCCCCAGACCCAGGCCGCGACAACCAGCATCCAAGCGCCCATTCCCGCGATCATGATCAACGCCGAGGCGATCATCGCCCCGATCCCACCCATCATGTTCTGCGCGGGCGCGTCGGTGGCGGACCCGAAACTGGGATCATCGGGCGACCAACTGCCCAGCATCATCGCAACCAATACGCCCAGCACGATCAGGCCCGCGCCGATGGCCTCCTTGCCGCGTCGTTCCAGGGCGGCCTGGGTCGACTGGTCGAACAGCGGGTCGCGGTGTTTCGCCTGCCAGCTTGCCATGATCTCAGTCCCCCGTTTCGTCATATAGGACCGCCCGCAGGCGGGTCAGCGCGGCGCGCGTCTGTTCGGCATCCGCCACCAGCGCAACCCGGATGAAACCGGCGCCCGGATTGACCCCGTCCACGTCGCGCGACAGATACGCGCCGGGCAGCACCTGGATGCCCGCCTGCGCCCACAGGGTCCGCGCAGCCTGTTCGCCGTCGGCGACCGGCAGCCACAGAAAGAACCCGCCCTGCAGCGGCAGGTATCCGGGAATATCGCCCAGAATCTCATCCGCGATGCGGTATTTCTGCTGGTACAGGGCCAGGCTGGCGGCCACATGATCCTCGTCCGCCCATGCGGCGGCGCTGACGCGCTGCACCGGCAGCGGCAGCGGCGCACCCGCGTAATTGCGCAGCCGCCGCATCTGGGCGATCTGGGCACGCCCGCCCGCGGCAAAACCCGACCGCAGGCCGGGCAGGTTCGACCGCTTGGACAGCGAATTGAACATCACCACCCGGTCGGGCAGGCCCATCGCTGTGGCGACCTGCAACGCGCCCGGCGGGGGCGTGTCGCGCCAGATCTCGGAATAGCATTCGTCGGCGAAAACCAGGAAATCGTGCTTTTCAGCCAGCGTCACCAGCGTCTGCAGGTATGCGCGGTCGGCCACCGCGCCCTGCGGGTTGGCGGGAGAACACAGATAGGCCACCGCGACCCGGTCCAGCAACGCAGGGTCCAGCCCCGCGTAATCGGGCAGGTTCCCCGTGGCGGGGGTGGCGGGCACGAACAGCGCCTGCGCCTGCACGGCGGCGGCGGCCACGGC
The DNA here is from genome assembly GCF_045064235.1 of Paracoccus sp. Ld10. Lineage (NCBI taxonomy): Bacteria > Pseudomonadati > Pseudomonadota > Alphaproteobacteria > Rhodobacterales > Paracoccaceae > Paracoccus > Paracoccus sp. Ld10. Next base: position 35,871 of record NZ_JBISHD010000005.1, read on the forward strand.
ATAGACCTGATAGAACGGGTTCGGCACCAGAATGACCGGTTGCTGGCCAGCCTTGGTTTCCGGACACAGGGCAAGGGCTGCATTGAACAGCCCCTCACGCGTGCCGTTCAGAACCATCAGCCGGTCCGGCGCGACGTCCAGGCCATAGCGACGGTCCAGCCATCCGCCGATCGCGGACAGCAGTTCGGGCGCACCTTCGTTCGGGGGGTATTTCGCCAACTGGGACAGGCTGTCGGCCATCACCTGCGCCACGAAACCGGGCATCGGGTGCCGGGGCTCTCCGATGGTCAGGATCATGGGGGATTCGCCGGGGGCCAGCCCCGGTTCGATATCCGACAACAGCGCCCGCAGACGCGGGAACGCGTAGTCCGGCAGGTTCGAGAACCGCTCGGGGAATGCCATCTCTGCCTCGCTTTTCGGGGTCTGCGCCCCGTTCCTTGGCCGAAACATTAGCGTGATCCGGGCCTTGCGTCCAGCAAAGACCCGGTCACGCCAACGCGGCCTCGGCCCCTGCCGCCACGCGCAGCAGATGCCGGTCATGGCCCGCATGGCCCAACAGGCTGATGCCGCAGGCCGGGTGACCGGTGGGCAGCGTGATCGCGGGCAGACCCAGCAGGTTCGCGATGCGGGTATTGCGCAGCGTCAACAGGTTGGCACGCACGAATTCCGCGCCATCGGTCATCAGCCGTTCGGTCGCGGGCGGCAGGATCGGCACGGTTGGCACCAGCACGGCGTCGTATCCGCCGACGACCTCCTTGATCCACTTGCGGCGAACGCGGGCCAGACTTTCCCAGGCGGCCACGTAATCGGGGGCGCTGACCTCGGCCCCGCTGCGGAACCGCTCCAGGATGGGCTGCCACATCAGTTCGGGCGCGTCCTCGATCTGGGCGCGCCAGATGCCATAGGCCTCGGGGGCGAACAGTTGCGGCGACAGGGCCATCGCGCGATTCAGCCAGTCGGTAGAGACATGCGCGACCTGCGCCCCTGCCCGGCCCAACCGGTCCACTGCATTCTGAAACGCCGTCACCGGCCCGGATTCGGCATCGTCAAAAGGCAACCCCTCCAGCACCATCAGGCGCAGGCCCTGGACGCTGGCGCCGTCGAGATCGGGGGCCCGTTGATCGGCCATGATGGCAAATATCTGGGCGCAATCCTCGACGGTGCGGGCGATGGGTCCGGCGATGTCGAATTTCCGCGCCAGTGGCACGACGCCCTTTTCGGGCAGCGCGCCGTGCGTGGGCTTGAACCCCACCAATCCGTTCCACGCCGCGGGCACGCGGACGGACCCGCCCGTGTCGGTGCCCACCGCCGCCGCCGCCAGCCCCAATGCCACGGACACCGCCGCCCCCGACGACGACCCGCCCGGCGCCAGATCGGGGTCCAGCGCATTGGGCGGCGTTGCCGTGCGCGGGTTCAGCCCCAGCCCGGAAAACGCCAGTTCGGTCATGTGGGTCTTGCCCAGACAGACCATGCCGCGCCGCGCCGCGCGGGCCAGAATGTTCGCATCCTTGCGCGGCACGCGCCCCTCCAGCAGGCGGGACCCGGCCTCGGTCACGGTGCCGCCGCTGTCGATATTGTCCTTCCAGCTGATGGCAACGCCGTCCAGCAGGCTGTGGCGGCGTTCCTGTTTCGCGCGGTCATGGGACGCCACGGCCTCGGACCGGGCGCGGGCGGCGGTCAGGCGGGCATAGATGCGCGCGCAGTCGGGGTGATCCTTGGCGGCGGCCAGATAGGCCTCGGTCTGGTCGATGGGGTCCAGGACGCCTGCCAGAATGGCGCGGCCCTGCTGGGTGGCCGATGCGCGCAACCAGTCCATTCAGAAATCCACCGCGATTCCGCCCTTTTCCCAGTCGCCAAAGCGGACGGGTTCCGGCCCATCACGCCCGCCGTATTCGACCGGCAGAATCTGTCCGGCCTGCTGTTTCCTGCGGGCCTCGGCCTCGGCCAGGGCGCGCTGTGCGGCGGCGGGCAAGGCGGGGGTGTCATCGCTCATGGAAAGATCCTCCGAATGGGCGTAAGGGGTCGCGGAACAGTGTTGAACATCACTTAGGCAAAGGAAAGCGTTTTGGCAAAGCCGGGCGGCGATATGGCGCGCAAGGGCGCACTGCAATTGATCCAGGGCGTGCGCGAGGGGCGGTCCCTGTCGGACCAGACCGGCAGCCTGCGCGCGCTGCCGGTGGCAGATCAGGCCCGCGCGGCGCGGCTGGCGGCGGAAACGCTGCGCCATCAGGGGCGCGCGGACGTGGTCATCGACGCCTTCGTGAACCGCAGGCCCGCCCCCCAGATCGCCGACGTGCTGCGTCTGGCCGTGGTCGAGATGCTGGAGCTGGGCGCCCCGGCCCATGGCGTCGTGGGCGCGGCGGTCGACCTGACCCGCACGCTTGGCGCGCGCGGACAGGCGGCGGCGGGCATGGTCAACGCGGTGCTGCGCAAGGCGGGCGCGTATCAGGGCTGGGCCGACCTGGCCCCCCAGCCCCTGCCCGAATGGCTGCGCGGACCGCTGGTCGAGGCGTATGGCGATGCGGTCATGACCGCGATCGAGGCCGCCCATCAGGGCGGCGCGCCGCTGGACCTGACGATGAAACCGGGCGCGGACCCGGTGCCGGGCGCGGATGCGCTGCCGACCGGGCCGTGGCGCCTGCACGGTCCCGTTCATGTGACCGCCCTGCCGGGGTTTGACGCCGGCGACTGGTGGGTTCAGGACGCCGCCGCGGCCTTGCCCGTGCGCCTGCTGGCGCCGCAGCCCGGCGAACGCGTCGCCGATCTGTGCGCGGCGCCGGGCGGCAAGACGCTGCAGCTGGCCGCGGCCGGGGCCGAGGTCACCGCCGTCGACATCAGCGAACAGCGCCTGCGCCGCGTGACGGAAAACCTTGCCCGCTGTGGCCTGAACGCGCGGCTGGTCGCGGTCGACGTGCTGGACTGGCGTCCCGACGTGGCGCCCGACGCGATCCTGTTGGACGCGCCCTGCAGCGCCACGGGCACCATCCGCCGCCATCCCGACCTGCCCTTTATCCGCGACGGCCACGGCATCGCCGAGCTGATCGAGCTGCAGGCGGCCCTGCTGGACCATGCGCTGTCGGTGCTGCGACCCGGCGGGCGGCTGGTCTATGCCACCTGTTCGCTGATCCCCGACGAGGGCGAGGTCCAGATCGACGACGCGCTGGCCCGCCACCCCGGCCTGACCGTGGAACGCCCGGACCTGTCCGGTATCGACCCTGCGTGGATCACCGAAGAGGGCGGCCTGCGGCTGCGTCCGGATTACTGGGCGGACCGAGGCGGCATGGACGGGTTCTATATGGCGTGCCTGCGCAAGCCCGGCTGAACGGAACCGACGGGCCGCCTTGTGTCTTCCTTCCGCGAACGCGGATGAAAGGATGACCAGATGAGGCTGACCACTGTCGCAATGGGACTGAAACTGGCTCAGGCCGTCCTGCGCACGCGCGGGGCGACGACCGCTGCCAAAGGCGCGGGGGGACTGGCGTCCGGGATCGGCACGGCGGTCATGGTCGTGGCGGCGGTGCAGCTGGCGCAACAGCTGTTCTCCACGCGCAAGCGCTGAGGCGCTGGACCTTCGGCGGGGGTTTCGGTAACTGGGCGTCACCCAGAGACACGAGGCCCCCATGTCCGACCCCGTCGCCATCCGACGCGCGCTGCTCTCCGTTTCCGACAAGACCGGACTGATCGATTTCGCCCGCGCCCTTGACGCGCGTGGCATCCAGATCCTGTCGACCGGCGGCAGTGCCAAGGCCCTGCGCGATGCGGGCCTGACCGTCACCGACGTGGCCGACGTGACGGGTTTCCCGGAAATGATGGATGGTCGGGTCAAGACGCTGCACCCGGCGGTACATGGTGGATTGCTGGCACTGCGCGACAATGCGGACCACGTGGCCGCGATGGAGGAACACGGCATCGGTGCGATCGACCTGCTGGTCGTGAACCTGTACCCGTTCGAGGAAACCGTTGCCAAGGGCGCGGCATACGACGACTGCATCGAGAACATCGACATCGGCGGCCCGGCGATGATCCGTGCGGCGGCCAAGAACCACGGTTTCGTCACCGTAATCGTGGACGTGCAGGATTACGACGCGGTTCTGGCCGAACTGGATGCCAACAGCGGCACGACCCTGCCCTTCCGCCAGCGGATGGCGCAGACGGCCTATGCGCGCACCGCCGCCTATGACGCCGCGGTGTCGTCGTGGATGGCCGACGCCATCGGAGAGACGACGCCCCGCCGCCGCGCATTCGCCGGAACGCTGGCCCAGGGGTTGCGCTATGGCGAGAACCCGCACCAACAGGCGGCCTTCTATGTCACCGGCGACGCGCGCCCTGGCATTGCGACCGCAGAGCAGCATCAGGGCAAAGAGCTGTCCTATAACAACATCAACGACACCGATGCGGCGTTCGAGCTGGTGTCGGAATTCGACCCCGCAGACGGCCCCGCCTGCGCGATCATCAAGCATGCCAACCCCTGCGGCGTGGCCCAGGGGGCGACGGCGCTGGAGGCGTACAAGCGGGCCTTTGATTGCGACCGCACCTCGGCCTTTGGCGGGATCATCGCGCTGAACCAGCCGCTGGACGGTGCCACGGCAGAAGAGATCGTCAAGATCTTTACCGAGGTCGTGATCGCCCCCGACGCCGACGAGGATGCGAAACGCATCTTTGCGGGCAAAAAGAACCTGCGTCTGCTGACCACGGGCGGGTTGCCCGACCCGCGTGCCGGGGGCCTGACCTTCCGGCAGGTGTCGGGCGGCATGCTGATCCAGGGTCGCGACAACGGCCATGTCAGTCGCGACGACCTGAAGATCGTGTCCGACCGCCAGCCGTCGGAACAGGAACTGGCCGACCTGATGTTCGCCTGGACCATCGCCAAGCACGTGAAATCGAACGCGATCGTCTATGCCAAGGACCTGGCCACCGTCGGCATCGGCGCGGGCCAGATGAGCCGCGTGGACAGCACCCGCATCGGGCGGCGCAAGTCCGAGGACATGGCCCAGGCCCTTGGCCTGTCGGAACCCCTGACCATCCGTGCGGTCGTGGCGTCTGACGCGTTCTTTCCCTTTGCCGACGGCATCGAGGCGCTGGCCGAGGCCGGTGCCCGCGCCGTCATCCAGCCCGGCGGCTCGATGCGCGACGACGAGGTCATTGCGGCGGCCAACCGCCTTGGGCTGGCGATGGTCCTGACCGGCCAGCGGCACTTTCGCCACTGATGGCCGCGCCCGCCAAGCCCGCCGCCGCCCGCAAGGCGCGCCCGGCCCCGCAGCCCGCGCGCAGCGACATGCGGCCGGTGATCTGGGTCGCGCTGGCGATCTTTCTGGCCGACCAGGCGCTGAAATACGTGGTCGTGCACATGCTGGATCTGGACCGGGTGCGGACCATCGACGTGTTTCCGCCCTGGCTGAACCTGCGCATGGCGTGGAATCAGGGCGTAAATTTCGGCCTGATGGCGTCGGATACGGACATCATGCGGTGGGTGCTGGTCGCAGTGGCGGTGGTCATCTGCACCTGGGTCTGGGTCTGGGTCTGGCGTGCGGCACTGGGGCGGTTCGCCCGCATCTCGGCGGGGCTGCTGATCGGCGGCGCGTTGGGGAACGTGGTGGACCGCGTCCTGTACGGCGCGGTGGCCGACTTCCTGAACATGTCGCTGCCGGGCTGGCAGAACCCCTACAGCTTCAATGTGGCCGATATCTCTATCTTTGCGGGGGCGATCGGGCTGGTGCTGATGCCGCAGCCCAAGACGCCCGCAACGCCGGCCCCGACCCCGGCCAAGCCCAGGACACCGCGCAAGACACCCAAGGCCCCCGCGCCCAAGGCACCGTCGCCGCCCCCCACAGGACCGCGACAGCCCGACCTGTTCGCGCCCACCGACCAACAGGGTCGTGACGGCGACGGAAAACCGGGCTAGAACGGCGCAACGGACCAAAGGGGGCAGAACATGCGGACAAGCGCGCTGATGATCGGATTTGCGGCCGCGATGGGGCTTTCCGCCTGTGGCGGCGGGTCGCTGAACAATATCGGCGCAGGTCAGGTAGGGCCGGACGAGTTCGCGATTCTGCCCACGCGGTCGCTGTCGATGCCGCCTGACCTGGCGGTGCTGCCCGCGCCGACGCCGGGCGGTGCGAACATCACCGATCCGACCCCGCGCGGCGATGCGGTGGCCGTTCTGGGCGGCAACCCCGAGCGGCTGACCGACCAGGGCATCGGCGCCGCCGATCAGGCGCTGATCGCGCAGGCCGCCCGCGCGGGAACCGACCCGCAGATCCGCGAACGTCTGGCGCAATCGGATGCCGAATGGCGCGCCCGCAACGGCCGCCGCCCGCTGGAACGCATCATGGGCACATCGGTCTATCAGCGGGCCTATGCGCCGATGGCGCTGGACGCGGTGACCGAACAGCAGCGCTGGCAGCGCGCGGGGGCCATCACCTCGACCGGGCCGGCCCCTGCGGCCGAGTGACCACCGCCCTGTTCGACCCGACGGCCCCCGGTTTCGGGGCCGATCCCTGGCCCGCCTATGCGGCGCTCAGGGCACAGCCGGGCCTGCCCGTGTGGCCGGGCTTTGGCGGGCATATGGCATCGCGGATGGCGGATGTGCGCGCCATCGCGCTGGACCGGCGCATGGTGCGCGCGCCCGCGGCATTCGCGCCGCCCGATCAGGTGCGTGCCATGCGGGTCGCGGGCAATTTCCACGACATGCCGTTCCATGAACGATTTGTGCAGACCTCGATGCTGGACACGGATGGGCCGGACCACGACCGGCTGCGCAGGGCGGTGTTCCCGTTCTTTACCCGGACCCGGCTGGAGGGGCTGCGCGGTTTCGTCACGGCCTGGGTCGACGCCGCGCTGGACCGGGTGATTCCGCAGGGGCGGATCGATTTCATCGCCGATCTGGCGGCGCATCTGCCGGGTCAGGTGATCGGGCATCTGATCGGCACCGACCCGGCGCTGGCCGCGCAGATGACCGAATGGTCCGATCACGTTGTCAGCTATTTCGACATCGACCGCACGCCTGCCAAAAAGGCCCGCGCCGAGGAGGCCACCCGCCTGTTCGCGGCGCTGCTGGAGGACCTGCACGCCGAACGCGCCGCGCGGCCCCGCGACGATCTGATGTCCGCGATGATCGAGGCCGAACGTGCGGGCCTGATGACCCATGACGAGTTGATCGCCACGATCATGCAGATCCTGCATGCGGGGCACGGGTCGACCATCGACGTGCTGGGATCGGGGATGATGGCGCTGCTGGAGCATCCGGAGCAGGCTGCGATGCTGCGCGCACAGCCGGGGCTGATGCCGCAGGCGGTGCAGGAGATGTTCCGTTTTGCCGCGCCCCTGCCATTCTTTCACCGCTATGCGTCCGAGGATCTGACGATCTGCGGGCAGGACTGGCCCAAGGGGACGTTGTTCGGGCTGTTGTACGCGTCGGCCAACCGCGATCCGGCGGCGTTCGCGGATGCCGACCGTTTCGACGTCACCCGGCGACCGAACGTGCATCTGGCGTTTGGCGCGGGGGTGCATGTCTGCCTGGGGAACAACCTGGCGCGGCTGAACATGGAAACGCTTTTCACGGCCCTGCTGGCCCGCGCGCCGGACATGGTGGTCGACGGGCCGGTGCGCTGGAAACAGGGGTTGCAGGCGCATGGGCCGTTGTCGCTGCCGGTGCGGCTGACGGCCTGAACGGGTCGCCCGCACGGCCCCCATCGAGGGGGCCATCCGGGCGCGCGGCTGGCGCCGCGTCCCATCCCGCCACCGCTGCACATTCGCGCGAGCGTGGCTTGCGCGGCCTGCCCCTGAGGTCCAAGTTGCGCCTCAGCAAGAGGAGGTTGCCTCACCCATGCGTCATCCCGCATCCCGTTCCGCCATAGCCGTTGCCCTGGCCCTTGGCACGTCGCTGACAGGCCTGCCCGCATCGGCGCAGGACACCGCCCCGCCGATGCCCGAGGGCGTTACCCATTTCACCCTGCCCAACGGGCTGGAGGCCGTGGTCGTCCAGGACGAACGCGCGCCCGTCGTGGTACAGATGGTCTGGTACAAGATCGGCGCCGCCGACGAGGTACCCGGCAAGTCCGGCATCGCGCATTATCTGGAACACCTGATGTTTAAGGGTACCGACACGCTGGAACCCGGAGAGCTGTCCAAGACGGTCACCGCGAACGGCGGCAGCGACAATGCCTTTACGTCGTGGGATTTCACTGCGTATTTCCAGCGCATTGCCAGCGACCGCCTGCCCCTGGTGATGGGGATGGAGGCCGACCGCATGGCCAACCTGAACATCCGCGACGAGGACTGGCAGGCCGAGCGCCAGGTCGTGCTGGAAGAGCGTGCGCAGCGCGTCGACAGCGACCCCGCCGCCCTGTTCGCCGAGGAATTGAACGCGGTCGTCTATGACAACCATCCCTATGGCATCCCCATCATCGGCTGGCGCGACGAGATCGAGGCGCTGACCCGCGACGACGCCGTCGCGTGGTACGACACGCATTATTCCCCGAACGAGGCCGTGCTGGTCATCGCCGGCGACGTCACGCCCGAGGAGGCCCGCGCCTTGGCGGAGGAGCATTACGGTGCCATCCCCGCCAAGGGCGAGGCAGAGCCGCGTGTCCGCCCGCAGGAGCCGCCCAAGCGGACCGCGCGGCGGCTGGAGATGTCGGACCCGCGCGTGGCCCAACCGAACATGATCCGCAGCGTTTTGGCTGCGGAACGCGATCCGGGCGCACAGGAGGACGCGGCAGCGCTGACCGTGCTGGCGGCGCTGTTGGGCGGGTCGTCGCAGACGTCCTATCTGGCGCAGCAGCTGACACTGCCGGGACAGGCGCTGTGGGCGGGGGCCAGCTATGACGGGCTGTCGCTGGACCGGACCGAGTTCATGCTGTCGATGATCCCGGCGCAGGGGACCACGCCCGAGGACGCCGAAGCCGCGCTGGACGATGTCCTGGCGCAGTTTTTGGCCGAGGGGCCGGATGATGCCGATCTGGAACGCGTCAAGACCCGCATCCGCGCCGAGGAGATCTATTCCCGTGATTCGGCGCATGGCCGGGCCTATGACTATGGCCAGGGGCTGTCGACCAGCCTGACCGTGCAGGACGTGAACGACTGGCCGGACATCCTGGATGCGGTCACGTCCGAGGACGTGATGGCCGCTGCCCGCGATGTGCTGGAAGCGCCCGCCGTCACCGGCTGGTTGCTGCCCGCCGATACGCAGGCACAGGCCACGACACCCGCCGCGACCACAGAACCGGCCCCGGCCACCCCAGACGAACAGACCGAGGTGCAAGGATGATCCGTGCCACAATCGCCACCGTTCTTGCCCTGCTGGCCGTTCCCGCACAGGCGATCGAGATTCAGGATGTCACCTCTCCGGGCGGGATCAAGGCCTGGCTGGTTCAGGACGACAGCATCCCGTTCGTGGCGCTGGACATCCAGTTTCGCGGCGGCGCCAGCATGGACGCCCCCGGCAAACGCGGTGCGGTCAACCTGATGACATCGCTGCTGGAGGAAGGGGCCGGGTCGAACACCGCCACTCAGTTCGCGCAGTCGGTCGAGGATCTGGGCGCGCGATTGTCGTTTTCCGCCAGCGACGACACGTTGTCGGTCGGGTTCCAGTCGCTGACCGAGAACCGCGACGCGGCCGCCGGCCTGTTGGCGCAAGCGCTGGCGCAGCCGCGGTTCGACGACGATGCGCTGGCCCGCGTACGCGGTCAGGTGCAGGCCGTGATCCGGTCCGAGGCGACCGACCCGAACAGCATCGCCGCCAAGGAGATGGCGGCGCAGGCCTGGGGCGACCACCCCTATGCCACCTCGATCAACGGAACGTCCGACAGCGTCGCGGCGCTGACGAAACAGGACCTGGTGGCCGCCAAGAACCGCGTTCTGGCGCGCGACCGGGTGGTCGTCGGCGCCGCGGGCGACATCTCGGCCGAGGAACTGGGGCTGTTGGTCGACCGCATTCTGGGCGGGTTGCCGGAACAGGCGACGGCGCCCCTGCCGGAACCTGCAGAGCTGCAGGTGACGGGCGGCACGACGGTGGTCGATTGGGACAGCCCGCAGACAGTCGTCGCCTTTGCCGGCCCCGGCATTCCGATCGACGATCCCGATTATTTCGCGGCCTTTGTGGCGAACCATATTCTGGGCGGCGGCGGGTTCAGTTCGCGCCTGATGACAGAGATTCGCGAAAAGCGCGGCCTGACCTATGGCGTGGGCACGGCGCTGGCCACGGGGCTGTACGGCCAGACTTGGCAGGGCGGCATGTCAGGATCGAATGCCACCACGGCCGAGGCGGTGGAACTGATCCGCGCCGAATGGGCCCGCATGGCCGAGGGCGTGACCGATCAGGAACTGACGGATGCCAAGACCTATCTGACCGGGGAATATCCGCTGCGGTTCGACGGGAACGGGCGCATCGCGTCGATCCTAGCAGGGATGCAGCTGATCGGGTTCCCGATCGACTATATCGACACCCGCAACGACAAGGTCGAGGCGGTCACCTCCGAGGACGTGTCCCGTGTGGCGCAGCGTCTGTTGGACCCTGAACAGTTGCGTTTCGTGCTGGTGGGTCGCCCCGAGGGAATCGAACAGGACCCCGTCACCAACTGAGTGGCGACCTGCGGTGGCGCCGCGCCCCAAAAGGCGCGGCGCGGTCGTTCTGCGGGTCTGATGGCCCGCGAATCTCTGGTGGCGGCGGGGCAGTCCTGCTATATTTGGGGCGATGAATAGCCATGCCCCCAAGATACGCGCCGACGCCCGCCCCGTGATCCGCCAGCTGGACGAGGCCACCGCCAACCGCATCGCGGCCGGCGAAGTGGTCGAGCGTCCCGCATCCGCGGTCAAGGAGCTGGTCGAGAACGCGTTGGACGCCGGCGCCACCCGCATTGAGATCGCCATTCAGGACGGCGGCAAACGGCTCATCCGTGTCACCGACGACGGTTGTGGCATGGTGCCCGACGATCTGCCGCTGGCCCTGTCGCGCCATGCGACCAGCAAGATCGACGGGACCGATCTGTTGGCCATCACCAGCTTTGGTTTTCGCGGCGAGGCGTTGCCGTCGCTTGGGGCGGTGGGGCGGCTGACCATCACCTCGCGCGCGCAGGGGGCCGAGGGGGCATCCATCGCGGTGACGGGGGGGCGGCTGGACCCGATGCGTCCGGCGGCGGCTAATTGCGGCACGGTGGTCGAGTTGCACGATCTGTTCTTTGCCACGCCCGCGCGGCTGAAGTTCCTGCGCACCGACCGGGCGGAAACGCAGGCTGTCGCGGACACCGTGCGCCGGCTGGCGATGGCCGAACCCTATGTCGGCTTTTCGCTGACCGCCGACAGGCGCGAGATTTTTCGCGCCGATGCCGAACAGGGAGAGCTGTTCGGCGCGCTGACCACCCGCCTGACCCGGCTGATGGGCGCCGATTTCATCGACAACGCCCTGCCGATGGATGCCGAACGTGATGGAATCACGCTGACAGGCTATGCCGCTCTGCCGACCTATTCGCGCGGCGCGGCGGTGGCGCAGCATCTGTACGTGAACGGGCGACCGGTGCGCGACAAGCTGCTGACCGGGGCGCTGCGGGCGGGGTACATGGACGTGCTGGCGCCAGGGCGTCACCCGGCGGCGGTGCTGTTTCTGGAATGCGATCCGCAGATGGTCGACGTGAATGTCCATCCTGCCAAGGCCGAGGTGCGGTTCCGCGACCCGCAATCGGCCCGCGGGCTGGTGGTGGGCGGGCTACGGCATGCGATGGCGGGGGCAGGTCACCGGGCCTCCAGCACGGTGGGCGACGCGACGCTGCAGGCGGTGCGGATCGAACCGCGCCACGACCCCCGCCCCGCATGGCAGGCCGACAGACCGTCGGCAGCAGCGCTGCGGGCGGGGCTGGAAATGCAGATGCCGGGCTTTGCCGAGACGCCGTCGGCGCGGTTCGACCCGGTCGTGACCGAAGCGCCCGTCGACGACGCCCCCCTGGGTGCCGCGCGCGCGCAGATCCATGAGAACTATATCATCGCGCAGACGCCTGACGGGCTGGTGATCGTCGATCAGCACGCCGCCCACGAACGGCTGGTCTATGAGCGGCTCAAGGCGCAGGCGCGGGCCGCGGGCATTCCGGCCCAGGCCCTGCTGATCCCCGAGATCGTCGAGCTGTCCCCCGCAGATGCCGACCGCATTTTGTCGATCGCGGGCGATCTGGCGGCGCTTGGATTGGTGATCGAACCGTTCGGACCCGGCGCGGTGGCGCTGCGCGAGGTGCCCGCGATGCTGGCGCGGCTAGACGGGCACGCGCTGATCCGCGACATCTTGGACGATCTGGCTGATCAGGGCGCGTCGGACCGGCTGCAGGCGCGCATCGATGCGGTGCTGTCGTCCATGGCCTGCCACGGATCGGTCCGGTCGGGCCGCCTGATGGGCGCGGACGAGATGAACGCTCTGCTGCGCGAGATGGAGCGCACGCCGAAATCCGGACAGTGCAACCACGGTCGCCCGACTTGGGTCAAGCTGCAGCTATCCGATATCGAACGGCTGTTCGGCCGTAGGGACTGAACAGCGGATCCGGCAGATCAGGTTGTGCAACCTGCTGTCGTCGCTGCCCGTGTCGGGGCGGTCCCGGATGACCGCCCCCACCTGTGGCCGTGCGACGGCTTAGCCCTCTGGCATCAGGCGGATCAGGCGGCCGTTATCTTCGTCGGTGATGACGACGATCGCGCCGTCCCGGGCGACTTCGACCTCGCGCACGCGGCCGATGCCTTGGGCCAGACGTGCCTCTCCGGTGACGGTGGTACCGTCCATCTGCAGACGGATGATGTCGCCGGACTGCAACCCACCGATCAGCGCGTCGCCCCGCCAGTCGGGGAACATGTCACCGTCATAAAATGCCATGCCACTGATCGCAGGCGAAGGATCCCAGTAATAGGCAGGCTGTTCGGTGCCATCGACCTGCGTCGCGCCCATGCGGGCACCGCTGTAGTCGGTACCATAGGTCGCCAGAGGCCAGCCGTAGTTCCGCCCGCCGTCAACGGCGTTCAGTTCGTCCCCGCCCTTGGGGCCGTGTTCATTCATCCACAGTTGCCCGTCGGGGCCCATGGCCGCGCCTTGGATGTTGCGATGGCCGATCGACCAGATCTCTGGCAGGGCGCCCTCGATGCCGGCACCGGCGGGGGTGCCGTCGGTCGCGTCAATGCGGATGATTTTGCCCAGCGTGGCCTGCGGGTCCTGCGCATACTGGCGCGGCTCTGGATTGCTGCGTTCGCCCAGACCGACAAAGATATGGCCCTGGTCATCGTGAACGATCCGCGCGCCGAAATGCTTGGTCGATGCCCACGCGGGCTGTTGTTGCCAGATACGACGGACATCGCCCATCGTGGTGCCGTCTTGGGACAGGATGCCCGTTGCTACGGCGGTACCGTTCTTGCCGTCGCCGCGGGGTTCGGCATAGGTCCACCAGACGCGGCGGGTTTCAATGAAATCATCCGCCACGGACACGTCATGCAACCCGCCCTGATCGCGTGCATCGACGTCGGGCAGGCCCGTGATCGGTTCGGACAGCGTGCCGTCGGTGGTATAGATGCGCATCCGGCCGGGCCGTTCGGTGATCAGCCAGTTGCCGTCGGGCATCTCTGCCAGACCCCACGGGTGTTCCAACCCCTGAATCAGCACCTGTTGCCGCAATGGGGTGGTGTCCAGCATGGGCGCGCGGGTCTGTCCCTGAAACGCGGGTTGCTGGTCATAGGCGGCACCGTTGGGGGTGGCGTCGTTGAAACCCTGCGCCGCGGCCATCGAGGCCAGAAATCCGGTGGCGGCAAGGGTTGTCAGGCTTGTCGTCGTGCGGCGATTGCGGCGCATCGTGCGGGTCCTCCGATCAGGTGAATACCCGGGCCCAATTCCTGACACGCCCCGGCGTTCCCGCCTGCGGCAACACGTCCCCGTCAGCCACCATCACGATGGTCGCGAAACAGCGCCCCCGCCCGGCCCCACGCCCCCGCATCGGGATGGTCCAGCCCTTTCAGGACAGGCAGCAGTTGGGCCGCGTAATCCGCGCTGCTTTCACGGGGCAACAGGGACGGCAGGTTGTCGATCGCCATCACGTCCAGCACCGGCGCATCGGCCACCCGCAGGACGGGCGCATCCCAGGTGGTGGTGCGGTCATAGACCTTGATCGGAGAAAAATCGCTGGTCGGATCGCAGGCCACGTCGGCGATCACACTCAGCGTCCGTCCCGGCGCCACGGCATCGGCGGGAACAAAGACCGGGGCACCGGGCCGGGCCAGGATCGCGTTGACAAGGATGTCGTGGGCCATGACCTCGGGGAATGGGCCACCATGGGCGGTTTCGGCCATGTCCCATGCGGTAACGGGAACGCCCATCGCGGCCAACAGGTCGGTGGCGCCGCTGCCCACGCGGCCCTTGGCCCCGATGACAATGGCGCGCGGGCGCGGCCCGGCGACGGCATCCAGCCGCACGCGCAGGTCGTCCAGCAGGTGATGGCAGTCGGGATAGGCGCGGACCGGGCCGCAGAGGCCGCCGGCCTGCTGTGCAGCCCATGCCATCAGCGACACCGCCGCCCCGGCATAACCCGCCCAATAGCCGAATGCCGCCAGCCTGCGCCCGCCGTCGTCGGTCAGGTATTCCAGATCGTACAGCACCCCGCCCCCGGCCCGGAACCGGTCCAGCAGCACCCGCCCCGCCGGCTGGCCCTTGAAGGCATGGCCGAACATCACGTGGCGGTGGCGCAGCGGGGTGCCGTCGTCGGGCAGTTCCTTGAGGCCAAAGACGATGGCGTCGTCGGGGGCGGTGCGCCAGCTGCCTTCGGGCACGATGGTCGCGCCGGCATCCGCATAGGCGTCGGTCGGGATGATGCGCCGGGGGCTGTCCTCGACCGTGACGCGCATGCCCTGACCGATCAGGGTGGCGACACCGTCAGGGGTGATGCCCACGCGATCCTCGTTCGGGCGGCTTTCCGCTCTGATCCACAGATGTGTCATCCCGATCCCCACCATCGCTTGCGCCCCAAGATGTAGGTCGCGCGACAATGCGCCGCAAGCGATCGATGGAACCCCGGGCGCACGTGGGGGGTTTGGCGTTTTTCACCATGTCTGGAGACATCATGAACCTGACCCGCCGCACCGGACTGAAACTGGCTGCAGCCCTGATGGGCACCGCTGTGATTCCCGCCCTCGTCCTGCCCCGCGCCGCCCATGCGCAGGACGGCGGGTTCCGCCACCCGGTCGACGGAGGAGAGGTTGTGATCCACCCGGTCGATCACGCCAGCATGGTTCTCGAAACACCCGCAGGCGTCATTCTGGTGGATCCGGTTGGCGGGGCCGAGGCCTATGCCGACCTGCCTGCGCCGGACCTGATCCTGATCACGCACGAACATGGCGACCATTATGACCAGGCCACTCTGGACGCCCTGCCAGAGGTCCCGATCATCGCCAACCCCGCCGTTGCCGGAATGCTGCCCGCGGCCATGGCCGAACGCACCACGACAATGGCCAATGGCGACACCGGAGAGGCCCTGGGCCTGTCGATCGAGGCGGTTCCCGCCTATAACACCACCGAGGATCGTCTGCAGAACCACCCCAAGGGCCGCGATAACGGTTATATCCTGACCATCGGCGGCCAGCGGTTCCTGATCGCAGGCGATACCGAGGACACGCCGGAACTGCGGGCGTTGACCGACATCCACGTGGCGTTCCTGCCGATGAACCTGCCCTATACCATGTCGGTGGAGCAGGCGGCCGAGGCGGTGACGGCATTCGCGCCCGACGTGGTCTATCCCTATCACCACAAGGGCAGCGATCTGGACGCCTTCACGGCATTGGTGGCCGAAGGCGGTTCGGGGACGCAGGTCGTCGTCGCGCCGTGGTACACGGACGCCGAAGCCTAAAACGGCACGGTCGCCGAAAAATCGGCCTGCACCCCGGTCTTGGGGTGCAGGAACCGCAGACTTTCGGCATGCAGCATCAGGCGCGGGTGATCGGCGGCATCGCCCGTGGCATACAGCGAATCCCCCAGAATCGCGTGGCCCAAGGACGCCATATGCACCCGCAACTGGTGGCTGCGCCCGGTGACAGGCATCAGGCGCACCCGCGTTTCGGCATCGGTGGCGCTGACCACGTGCCAGTCGGTCTGTGCGGGTCGGCCTGTGTCATGGTCGACCTTCTGGCGCGGGCGGTTCGGCCAATCCACGATCAGCGGCAGGTCGACCCGCCCTGTGTCCGGCTGCAAACGACCCGACAGGCGCGCGACATAGACCTTTTTGGTCAGCCGACCCTCGAATTGCTTGGACAGATGGCGCTGTGCCTGCGGGGTCAGGGCAAAAACGATCACCCCCGACGTGTCCAGATCCAGCCGGTGCACCAGTAACACGGTCGGAAACGCTTCGCGCAGGCGGGCGATCAGGCAGTCGGCCCGATCATCGCCGCGCCCCGGCACTGACAGCAGGCCCGCCTGCTTGTCCACGACCAGCACATGGTCATCGGCATGGATCACCACCGGGATGTCGGGCGGCGGGGCATAGACGAATTCGGTCATTTCCAGACGAGGCGCAGCGCCAGCCCTGCGAACATCACGGCGGCGATCTTGTTGACCAGCCCCAGCCGCTTGCCGATCACACCGCCCGCGACCCCGCCGACGACGCCGTAACCAATGGTCACCAGCGTCCCGGTAAAGGCAAAGATCAGCCCCAGCCCCAGAATCTGTTGCCAGATCGCCCCCCATGCGGGGTTGGTGAACTGTGGCAGGAACGCCAGCAGGAACAGCACCGGTTTGGGATTCAGGGCGTTGGACAGGAAACCGCGACGAATGATGTTCCAGACCCTGACGCTGCCCCGTGCCGACGGGTCGATATCCCCCGCCCGCCAGCTTTTCCACGCCAGCCACAGCAGATAGGCCGCGCCTGCATACTTGATCGCGCGCAGTGCCTCGGGGTGGGCGGCGACGATCGCGCCCAGGCCCACGGTCGCCAGCGCCACGTGCATCAGCACGCCCAACCCCACGCCGAATCCGGCCCAGGCCCCGGCACGCGGCCCGCCTTGGATGCCGCAGGCGCTGGCAAAGAACACGTCCTGACCGGGCGCAAAGTTCAGGACCAGCCCGCCCGCGATGAACGCGGTCATCTGTCCCGCAGGGATGTTCGCCAAGGTGTCCCAGATCATCGTGCCGCCCCCAAAGTGTTCACAGATGCCCGAAGGCATCCGCCAGAATCGCCGTCAGCGCATCCGCGTCGGCCTGATCGAATGCATCGACGCGGTCGCTGTCGATGTCCAGCACCCCGATCAGCCGACCGCCCGCGCCCAGCACGGGCAACACGATCTCGGACCGGGTGCTGCTGGAACAGGCGATATGGCCGGGGAACGCCTCGACATCCGGCACGATCTGGACCGTGCGCGTGCGCGCCGCAGCCCCGCAGACCCCGCGGGAAAACGGGATCACCAGACAGCCGTGCCCGCCCTGATAGGGGCCGATCTTCAACAGCTCGGGGCCCACGACGCGATAAAACCCGGTCCAGTCGAACCGGTCGTCGGATTGGTGCAATTCGCAGGCGACGGTCGCCATCAGCGCGACCTCGTCGGTCTCGCCCGCACACAGGGCCCGGATGCGGGCCGCAAGATCGTCATAATCGCTCATTTGCATATCCTTACGCGGGGCCGTTGGGACAGAAAAGCCCACCCGTTCATGCGCGTGAAAATTGTTCCGGGGACAGGGGCATTGCTCTGGCAGCCGCGTGGCGGCACTGTTGCGCCATGACGCTGCGCGCCCTCATCCTGACGCTGATCGTGATCGTCCAGTTGGGTCTGATCGCCCTGTTGGCCATGGGCAGCCTGGACCGGCTGCGCCGCGACATCGCCACCGAAACGCGGATGGGCGCGGACACGGCGCGCAATCTGGTGCTGGCCACGATCGGCACGATGCAGGGGGCGGTGCCGCCCGACCGCATCATGGCGTTGTTGCCGGAACGGCTGACCGAACCCCGCCACGCCCGCATCGGCATCCTGGACGTGCTGGACGGCACGCTGCGCCAGCCTGCGGGCCCGCCCGACCCGGCACTGCGCGCGCCGGGCTGGTTCGCGGGCCTGGTCGCCCCCGACCCGCAGGAGACCCGCCTGCCGGTGGTGATCGATGGCCGCCCGCGTGGCTATGTGCTGATCACGGGCGACCCGGCTGAGGAAATCGCCCGCGCCTGGCGCGACATGCGCGACCTGATGGCGCTGGCGCTGGCGGCGGCCGCGCTGCAGGCGGCGCTGATCGCGGGGGCGCTGGCGCAGGGGCTGCGCCCGGTCGCCACAATCGCCGCGCGCCTGTCGGACATGACGCGGGGCGATCTGGACAGCCGCATCGGCCCGCTGCCTCATCCCGACCTGGCGGCGCTGGCCGCGCATGTCGACCGGCTGGCGCAGGCGCTGGAACAGGCGCGTACCGATCGCACCCGGCTGCAGCATCAGGTGATCGCCCGCGCCGATGCCGAACGTAAGGCCATCGCCCGCGACCTGCACGACGAGATGGGCCCCTGCCTGTTCGGCCTGCGGGTCGAGGCCGACGCCCTGCGCGAGGCTGCGCCGGACCCGGCGACCGCCGCATCGGCCGACCAGATTGCGGCGATCGCGGAACAGATCGCCCGCGTGAACCGCGCCCTGCTGGACGACCTGCGCCCGATGGCGGTAGGGCAACTGCCGCTGGCCACGGTGCTGGCCGATTACGTGGCCGACCTGAACCGCAGGTTTCCCGGCACCCGCTTTGCGCTGGACATGGCAGCGGGCCTGCCCGAGCCTGACGAGGCCACGGCCCTGACCCTGTTCCGCATCCTGCAGGAGGGCACGACGAACGCCCTGCGCCACGCACAGGCGGGTTGCGTGGACATCCGGCTCTGGACCGATCCGGCGCATTGGCGCATGGTGCTGGCCGATGACGGCGCGGGCATGGCCCCCGACCGGCGCGAGGGGACAGGCCTGACGGGCATGCGCGAACGCATCACCCTGCTGGGCGGCACCCTGCGCCTGGAGGACGGGTCGCCGGGCACGCGCCTGACCGCCGACCTGCCCCGGCGGGCCGGACCGCATTAGGAACAGGACGACGCCGTGACGAAACGTGCCTTGGTCATCGACGACCACCCGATCACCCATCTGGGCGCCAGCCGCCTGTTGCGCGATCTGGGCTATGACCCGGTGGGCCAGGCCATGTCCGGAGAGGAGGCGCTGGACCAGCTGGCCCGCGACGCGGCGCCCGATCTGATCGTGCTGGACATCAGCCTGCCCGGCGCGGGCGGGCTGGACCTGCTGGGCCCGCTGCTGGCTGCCGCGCCGGATGCGCGCGTTCTGGTCTTTTCGATGAACGACCAGACGGGCTTTGCCGCGCGTGCCCTGCAGGCGGGCGCCCAGGGGTTTTTGTCCAAGAACGCCCCCCCGTCCGATTTCCGCGATGCCGTCCGCACGCTGGAGGCCGGAGAGTTCTATCTGGCACCCAAGCAGGCCATGGCGCTGGCCACGCTGCGCGCGGGGGCGGCGGGCGACCCGTTGGGCACGTTGTCGGACCGCGAACGGCAGGTGCTGGCCCTGATCGGGCGGGGACATGCGCTGCAGGCCATCGCGGATCAGCTGGGCGTCAGCTACAAGACCACGGCCAACACCTCGTCGGCGCTGAAAAAGAAACTGGGCGTGGACGGGATCAACGGCTTGATGAAATTCGCGCTGGACAGTGGCGTATAGGGGGCCCGGATGCTGGCTTGGTTCACGAACGACACCGACACGACGCCCGGCGCGGCCGACCTGGCGTTGGAAACGCTGGCGTCCGACCTGCGCGCCCGCGGCCTGCCCGTGGCGGGGGCGGTGCAGCGCAATCTGGACCTGGGCCCGGACTGCGCCTGTGACATGGAGATGATCGTGCTGGGCGATCCGGGGGACCCGGTCCGCATCTCTCAGTCGCTTGGACCGGGGGCGCAGGGCTGTCGGCTGGATACCGGCGCGCTGGAGGATGCGGTGGCGCGCACCGCGCCCCATCTGGCAGGCGCCGGTCTGGTGGTGATCCCCAAGTTCGGCCGGCAAGAGGCAATGGGCCGCGGTTTTCGCGACCTGATCGGTCAGGCGGTGGCCGATGGACAGCCGGTGGTCCTGTATGTGCCGCGCCAACAGCAGGCCGCGTTTCTGGAATTCGCGGGCGATCTGGCGGTGCGGGTGGCGCCCGACCTGCTGCGGTCCTGGTGCCTGGACCGATTCGCGGCGGCGTCGTGACGGCGCTGGACGCGCGGGGATTGCTGTGCCCCCTGCCGGTGCTGCGGCTGCGCAAACACCTGCTGGGGGTGCCGGCGGGTGCCGTTGTGCGCCTGATCGCCACGGATCGCATGGCGATGGTCGATGTGCCGCATTTCTGCGGACAGGCCGGGCATGCCATGATCGGAATGCGCGATCTGGGCGACGGCGTCATGGAATTCACGGTCAGGCGCGGCCCCGCGACCGGACAGGCAGCCGATCCTGCCCCCGAAGAGAGTTGAGCACCGACGATGACCCTGCCCTTTACGCCCGCTCGCAAGCGCCTGTCGGAGTTGACAGAGCGAGAGATCGTGGCCCTGGCCATCGCGTCCGAGGAGGACGACGCCCGCATCTATCGCAACTGGGCCGCGTTCCTGCGCAAGGACTATCCCGCCAGCGCCGCCGTGTTCGATGCCATGAGCGACGAAGAGGATGGCCACCGCCGCCTGTTGCTGGACATGCACCAGCGCCGGTGGGGTGATGCCATCGCCGTCATCCGCCGCGAACATGTCGCGGGCTATGTCACCCGCCGCCCCGCCTGGATGATCGAGACCCTGTCGCTGGAGCGCATCCGCGCCGAGGCTGCGGGCATGGAACGCGACGCCGCCGAATTCTATGCCCATGCCGCCCAGGTCAGCCAGGACGCCGGCACGCGCAAGCTGTTGGGCGATCTGGCCGCCGCCGAGCGCGGCCACGAAAACCGCGCGCACGAGCTGTCCGAACAGCTGTTGCCCGATGACATCCGCGCCGAGGAGGACGCCGTCGCATATCGCGATTTCGTGCTGACCTGGGTGCAGCCGGGGCTTGCCGGGCTGATGGACGGCAGCGTGTCGACGCTGGCCCCGATCTTTGCAGTGGCATTTGCCACCCACGATCCCTGGACGACCTTTCTGGTCGGTGCCGCGGCCAGCATCGGCGCGGGCATCAGCATGGGGTTCACCGAGGCCGCGTCCGACGACGGCGTGGTGTCGGGCCGCGGATCGCCGCTGAAACGCGGGTTGTCATCGGGGGTGATGACCACCGTGGGCGGGATGGGGCACGCCCTGCCCTATCTGATTCCGGATTTCTGGACCGCCACGACCCTGGCCATCATCGTCGTCTTTGTCGAACTGTGGGCCATCGCCTGGATCCAGAACCGCTGGATGCAGACGCCCTTTTGGCGCGCCGTCTTGCAAGTCGTCGTGGGCGGTGGTCTGGTGCTGGCCGTTGGGGTGCTGATCGGATCGGGCTGACGGCCCCTCTGGGGGCCAGATGATCGAGATCCTGCTCAAGACCCTGCCCTTCTTTGCCCTGATCGGGCTGGGCTGGGTCGCCGCAGCCACGCGGTTCTTTCCTGCCCAGGGCGCGGCCTGGCTGACGAAATTCGTGTTCTATTTCGCCCTGTCGGCGATGCTGTTCCGCTTTGCTGCGGGGGTCGATCTGGGCCAGCTGTTCGATCTGCGCTTTGTGCTGGCCTATCTGCTGGGATCGTCGGCGGTCTGGGCGGTGGGCCTGTGGGCCGCACGCACGCGCGGGCGGGCTTTGGCCGAGGCCGCGATGGAGGCGCAATGCTGCATGACCGGCAATACCGGCTTTCTGGGCGTGCCGATGCTGGTCGTGCTGCTGGGTCCGGCGGCGATCGGGCCGGTGCTGATGGTGCTGATCATCGACATGCTGGTGTTTTCGACGCTGATCACGCTGATCGTGCATGCCTCGCGCAGCGGCGGGGTCAGCATGGCCGCCATCGGACCGGTGCTGCGCGGAATCGCGGCCAACCCAATGATCCTGGCCATGGTGGCGGGTTTGTCATGGGGCGGGCTGGGCCTGCCGATGCCCGCACCCCTGGACGAGTTCCTGTCGATCCTGGGGGCCGCGGCCACGCCCGGTGCGCTGTTCGCGATCGGCGCCAGCCTGGCGGGACGCAGCCTGGCCCGGCTTGCGCCATCGGCCTGGTTGTCGGGGGCCAAGCTGGTTGCGCATCCCGCCGCCGTGGGGCTGGCGGCATGGGGCTTTGGCGTCGATCCGGTTGCGGCGGGGGTGATGGTGGTGGCGGCGGGCCTACCGGTGGCCGGCAACGTCTATATCCTGGCCCAGCATTTCGGGCTGGCGCAGCAGCGGGTGTCGACCGCGATCCTGATCTCGACCGCGGCCAGCATCCTGACCATTCCCGCGCTGATCCTGCTGATCGGGGCCTAGGCCCGCGCGGCCATGATCGCGTCGTCCAGAATGTCCAACGCCTCTGCGAACTGGTCGTCCGGGATGGTCAGCGGCGCCAGGAACCGGATCACGTTGCCATGCACCCCGCAGGTCAACAGCAACAGCCCCCGCGCCAGCGCCTGTTCGCGCACCCGCGCGGTCATCGCGGCATCCGGCCCGTCCGGCCCGATGAATTCGGCAGCGACCATAAGGCCCGGCCCCCGGATGTCGGCCAGTTCCGGCACCCGCGGCTGCAGCGCCGCCAACCGCGCCTTGAGCGTCTGGCCCAGGCGTTCGGCGCGGGCGCACAGCTCCTCGTCCTCGATCACGTCCAGCACGGCCAGCGCCGCCGCGATCCCCAGGGGGTTGCCGCCATAGGTGCCGCCCAGGCCCCCCGGTTCGGCCGCATCCATGATTTCGGCCCGTCCCGTTACCGCGGCGATGGGCAGGCCGCCGCCCAGGCCCTTGGCCATGGTCACCAGATCGGCGGCGATGCCGTGATGTTCCATCGCGAACAGGCGGCCGGTGCGGGCGAAACCGGTCTGCACCTCGTCCGCGATCATCACGATGCCATGCTTGTCGCACAGCGCCCGGATGGCGCCCACAAAATCGGTGGGCGCGGGATAAAAGCCCCCCTCGCCCTGCACCGGTTCGAACAGGATGGCAGCGACGCGGGCGGGGTCCAGATCGGCCTTGAACAGCGCGTCGATGGCCGCAAGGCTGTCGGCGGTCGTGACCCCATGCAGCGGGCAGGGGAACGGCGCGTGGAACACGTCGGGCATCATGCCGCCAAAGCCTTTCTTATAGGGCACGACCTTGCCGGTCAGCGTCATCCCCATGAAGGTCCGCCCGTGGAACGCGCCGGTGAACGCGATCACCGCGTCGCGTTTCGTGGCCGCGCGGGCGATCTTGACCGCATTCTCGCAGGCTTCGGCCCCGGTGGTCACAAAGATCGTCTTCTTGGCGAAATCGCCCGGCACCGCGGCGTTCAGACGTTCGGCCAGCCGGACGTAATTCTCATAGGGCAGAACCTGGTGGCAGGTATGGGTGAACGCGTCCAGCTGGGCGCGCACGGCCTCGATCACGCGGGGGTGGCGATGGCCGGTGTTCACCACCGCAATGCCCGCGGCGAAATCGATCAGGCGGTTGCCCTCGATATCGGTCACGGTGGCGTTTTCCGCATGGGCCGCGAAATGGTCGGTCATCACGCCCACGCCGCGGGCCATCGCGGCGCGGCGGCGGGCGGCGGTGGCCGCGTTCGTCGCGGCGTCGGTCAGGTCCTTCATCGTTCGTCCCCTTTGGATGGTCGGGCCAAGGGTGATCCTTTCGCGCGCATTTGCCAACGGCGAACTTCGCCTCGACGCAGGCGGCGCGCCGGGCTACCCCGGATGCGCACGTTCAAGGGAGGGAACCGGACATGCGCGACATTGCGGACCTGAGGCTGTCGAACATCCTGCTGGCGGTGGATGATGACGGGATCGCCCGCGTCACCCTGAACCGCCCGGCCAAGCGCAACGCCCTGGATCTGGCCACCATCGAGGAGCTGATCGACATCTTCACCACCTTGCCGCGCGCGGGCGTGCGGGCGGCAATCCTGGATGCGGCGGGCGATCATTTCTGCGCGGGTCTCGACTTGGTCGAGCATCATCGCGAGGATCGCAGCGCCGCCGATTTCATGCAGGTCTGCCTGCGCTGGCACGATGCGTTCAACCGGATGGAGTATGGCGGCGTGCCGGTCATCGCCGTGCTGCAGGGTGCGGTCGTGGGCGGCGGGCTGGAACTCGCCAGCGCCGCGCATATCCGCGTGGCGGGGCCGGGCACCTATTTCGGCCTCCCCGAGGGACAGCGCGGCCTGTTCACCGGCGGCGGCGCCACGATCCGCGTGGCGGACCTGATCGGCAAGGCACGGATGATCGACATGATGCTGTCCGGGCGGCTGTATCGCGGCGATGAGGCCGTGTCGGTGGGGCTGTGCCAGTACATGGTCGACGACCCGGCGGCCCATGCCCTGCAGATCGCGCGCAAGGCGGCGCAGAACCCGCCTTTGTCGAACTTTGCCATCTGCTCGGCCATCAGCCACATGCAGAACATGAGCGCGCTGGACGCCGCCTATGCCGAAGCCGCCGTGGCCGGCGTCGTGAACACCCAGGCCGCGGCCCGCGACCGGCTGGCGGCCTTTGCCGGCGGGACAGCCGACAAGATCAAACCCGCCTGAGGCACGCACCATGTCGCGTCGCGGGCCCTTGGCCCGTGCCGCGGCAGCGCGGGGCCGGGGCTCGATGCCCCGGTTCCGCGCCCCCCGCACAGGCCATCGCGTTCAGGGCATCAGGGTCAGGACCAGCGTCACAACCCCGCCAATCGCCGCGAACCCCAGCAGCACGAACACCCCGTCCCGCGCCAGCAGGCCGAATGCCAGCAGACTGACCACCACCCCCATCAGCGACGACGTGAACGGAATGAACTCCAGCAGCGGCATCACCAGCCCGCAGCACAGGCAGATCGCCTGCACGATCCACCGCATCGGGCGGCGCACCAGGGGCGTCAGCCGTTCGTGACTGACCCAGTCAAGGAACCGTGCGGGCTTCTCCATCCAGTCCAGCGCCTTGCGCAGCCGGTCGCCGGACACCTGCCGCCGCATCAGGAACCCCGGCAGCCAGACGTGATCGCGCCCCATCAGCATCTGCGCCGACACCAACGCGATCAGCAGGCCGCAGATACTGGAAAACAGCGGCACCCCTGACAGGGGCGATGCCACCGCCAGCGCCGGGATCATCAGGTTGGGGGGCAGCGAATCCCGCCCCAGGGCTTCGGCGACCCGGCCGACGCTGACCTTGTCGCCGTCGGCCCCGTGGCGCACGCGGCCGATCAGATCGGTGATGACGGTGTCGTTGCTCATGGAACTCTCCTGATTGTCGCGGGGCCAACGCACGGACCCGCCGCGGGGTCCGGGATCAGCCCACGCGCCGTGCGGCGGTCAGCAGCCGGTCCAGCGATTGCAGGAACCGCGCCCGATCCGCCTTGCCGAACCCCGCGCCACCGCCCTTGTGAAACGGGTCCGCCGCGCGGATGTCGGCCATCAGGTCGCGCGTGGCCAGCCGTGGCCCTATGTTTCGGATGTCCAGCACCTCTCCGGCATGGGTCAGCACCGCGGCCCCCGCCTTGATGCAGCGATCCGCCAGCGGCAGGTCACCCGTCACGACCACGTCCCCCGGACCACAGCTGTCCGCGATCCATTTGTCGGCCTCGTCCGGACCTGCGGACACGATCTGCAGGCGCACCAGCGGATGCACGGGCATCCGCAGGCCGCCATTGCAGACCAGCACCATCGGCACACCCATGCGGATGGCCACCCGCTCGGCCTCGGCCTTGACCGGACAGGCATCCGCATCGATGTAGAGCGTGGTCATCAGTCGCGCAGCAGCTCGTTGATCGAGGTCTTGGAGCGCGTCTGCGCGTCCACGCGCTTGACGATCACCGCGCAATACAGGTTCACGCCGTTCTTGGACGGCATCGACCCCGACACCACGACCGATCCCGCCGGCACCTCGCCATAGGTCACGCTGCCGGTCTCGCGGTCGACGATCTTGGTGGACTGACCGATATAGACGCCCATGCCCAAAACCGATCCCTCGCGCACGATGCAGCCCTCGACCACCTCCGAGCGCGCGCCGATAAAGCAGTCGTCCTCGATGATCGTCGGCCCCGCCTGCAGCGGTTCCAGCACGCCGCCGATGCCCACGCCGCCCGACAGGTGGACGTTGCGACCGATCTGCGCGCAGGACCCGACCGTGGCCCAGGTGTCGACCATCGCGCCCTCGCCCACATGGGCGCCCAGGTTGACGAAGGACGGCATCAGCACCGCGCCCTTGCCGATGAAGGCCGACCGCCGCACGATCGCGCCCGGCACGGCGCGAAAGCCCGCGCGGCGCCAGTCGTCCTGGGTCCAGCCGTGGAACTTGGACGGGACCTTGTCCCACCAGTTGGTCCCCTGCGGGCCGCCCGCCATCTCCTCCATGTCGTTCAGGCGGAACGACAGCAGCACGGCCTTTTTGGCCCACTGGTTCACGTGCCAATCGGCGCCGCGCTTTTCCGCGACGCGCAGGGTGCCGCTGTCCAGCTGGTGCAGCGTTTCGCGCACGGCCTCGCGGGCCGGGCCCTGGGTGTCGGGGGAGATCTCGGCGCGGGCCTCCCACGCGGTTTCGATGGCTTGTTCCAGGTCTTGGGTCATCTTGGCCTCTTGTTGCTGTCGCGTCCGGGTGGAATTGGTTGCCTGTGGGCTATAAGCATCAACCAATGCCCGCGCAATCCGCGCATCCCCCACCCTGAGGCCTCGATGACCGATACGACCGAACAGGACCGCGCCCACACCCTGCCCGGCAGCAGCCGCGATGCGGACCGCGCCCGGCACGTGCCCGACACCCCACAGACGCGCGCGCCGTCCTATCAGCTGGCGTTCAGCGACCGCGACTTTCTGCTGCGCGACGAACTGCGCCCGGTGCGGCTGCAGCTGGAACTGCTGAAACCGCAGATGATCATGGACGAACACGGCATCGAATCCACGGTTGTGATGTTCGGTGGCGCGCGCATCCCGGCCCCCGACGGCGCGGCCCGCGACGCGCGCAGCCCGGCGCTGGCCGAGCTGTCGAAATACTATACCGAGGCGCGCCTGTTCGCCCGCCTGATGACCGAACGCAGCCTGGCGCAGGGCGGCAAGGACCTGGTCATCTGCACCGGCGGCGGCCCCGGCGTGATGGAGGCCGGCAACCAGGGCGCACAGGAGGTTGGCGGCCAGTCGATCGGCCTGGGCATCGTGCTGCCGCACGAACAGGCGCCCAACCCCTATGTCACGCCGGACCTGTGCTTCAACTTCCACTATTTCGCGATCCGCAAGATGCACTTTCTGATGCGCGCCCGCGCGATCACAGTGTTTCCCGGCGGCTTTGGCACCCTGGACGAGCTGTTCGAGGCGCTGACCCTGATCCAGACCGGGCGCATGACGCGCATTCCCGTCCTGCTGTTCGGCGCGGAATTCTGGGACGGGATCATCAACTGGCAGGCACTGGCCCGCGCGGGCACGATCAGCGCGTCCGACCTGGACCTGATCCGCTATGTCGAGACCGCGGACGAGGCCGTGGCCATCATCGACGCATGGCCCGCGCCATGAACCGTTCGCATCGCGCTCGCGGCCCGATCAGGCCGATCGCATGACCGACACGCTGGACGATCTGGGCTGGGTGCCCTTTTTTGCCGATCAGGTGACCGACGACGATGCCGGGCTGGTGCCCATGCGCATCGCCGCCGTGCACCGGTCGCGGCTGATGGCCGAAACCGGCGGAGGGCAGGTCCGGCTGGATCTGCCGATTCATGCATCGACCGCCGACTATGCGGTGGGGGACTGGGTGCTGGCGCGGGACGACACGCGCGTGGTCGCGCGCCTGCTGGACCGCCGCGCCCTGCTGCGCCGCCGAACAGAGGGGGCCGATGCCCGCCAGCTGATCGCCGCCAACGTCGACACGCTGTTCGTGGTCACGTCGTGCAACGATGATTTCAACCCGGCGCGGCTGGAACGCTATCTGGCCCTGGCGAACGAGGCCGGGACCGACCCGGTGATCGTCCTGACCAAGATCGACAAAGTGGACGACCCGTCGGAGTGGATCGACCGTGCCCGGACCCTGCAACGCGGGTTGCAGGTCGTGGCGCTGAACGCGAAATCGCCCGATGCGGCGGCAATGCTGGAACCGTGGTGCGGATCGGGGCGCACGGTCGCGCTGGTCGGGTCGTCGGGGGTGGGCAAATCGACGCTGTTGAACACGCTGTCAGGCAGCAATGCACAGGCCACCGGCGACATCCGCGAATCGGACGCCAAGGGACGGCACACGACCACGTCGCGGTCGCTGCATCCGGTGGCAGGCGGGGGCTGGGTCATCGACACGCCCGGCATGCGCACGCTGCACGTGGCCGACATTGCCGTGGGCATAGAAATGCTGTTCGCAGAGATCACCGAACTGGCCCCGGACTGCCGGTTCCGCGACTGCACGCATGCGCATGAACCGGGCTGCGCGGTGCAGGCGGCGGTGCGGGCCGGCACGCTGGACGCGGATCGGCTGGAACGGTGGCGCAAGCTGCACGACGAGAACCGCGACAACACCCCGGTCCAGACCGGGCCGCGCGGCAACCGCACGACCCTGCCCCGCGGCAGCAAGCGGCGCTGACCGAACCCGGGGCGGCAGGCGGCGCTAGGCGGTTTCGGCCGCGATCTGGGCGCGCGACTTGCGGCCCCGTTCGGTCGCCGATTTCAGCTGGCCGCAGGCGGCCATGATGTCCTCTCCGCGTGGGGTGCGGATCGGGCTGGCATAGCCCGCATTGTGGATGATGTCCGCAAACGCATGGATCCGGTTGTTGCTGGAGCGTTTGTAGGGTGCGCCGGGCCATTCGTTGAACGGGATCAGGTTGATCTTGGCCGGGATGCCGCGGATCAGTTCGACCAGACGGTGCGCATCGGCGTCGCTGTCGTTCACGCCCGCCAGCATCACGTATTCGAACGTGATCCGCTCGCTGTTGGTCAGGCGCGGATAGTCGCGCAGCGCGGTCAGCAGCGTCTCGATGTTCCAGCGTTTGTTGATAGGCACCAGGCGGTCACGCACCTCGTCGGTGGTGGCATGAAAGCTGACGGCCAGCAGACAGCCGATTTCCTGCGCGGTGCGGGCGATCTCGGGGACCACGCCGCTGGTCGACAGGGTGATGCGACGGCGCGACAGGGTCAGACCCTCATTGTCCATCACAACCTTCATCGCGTCGCGGACGTTCTCGAAATTGTACAGCGGCTCGCCCATGCCCATCAGAACCATGTTGCTGATCAGCCGCGTCTCGTCCTTTGGAGCGCCGCGGACGGGCCATTCGCCCAGATCGTCGCGGGCCAGCATCAGCTGGCCGACGATTTCCCCGGCGGTCAGGTTGCGCACCAGCTTCTGCGTGCCGGTGTGGCAGAACGAACAGGTCAGCGTACAGCCCACCTGGCTGCTGACGCACAGCGTGCCGCGGCCTTCTTCGGGGATATAGACGACCTCGACTTCGTGGCCGCCGGCGATGCGGACCAGATATTTGCGCGTGCCGTCGTTGCTGACCTGACGGGTCACGACCTCTGGCAGGGTGATTTCGAAATTGGCGGCCAGCAGGGCGCGGTAATCCTTGGCCAGGTTGGTCATCTGCGCGAAATCGCGCACGCCCCAGTGATAGACCCACTGCCAGACCTGACCCACGCGCATCTTGGCCTGACGCTCGGGCGTGCCCGCCGCGATCAGCGCGTCCAACAGCTGCGCCCGCGTCAGGCCGACGATATTCGTTAGCCCGCCCTCGGGCAGCTTGCGCGGAAGCGTCATCACGTCCTGCGTGATCGGCGCAGACGGGGTCTGATCGGTCATGAAGATCACCGGTGTTGGAATGGCCCGAGGGGCGAAAGACAGCCACATATGCGAAAGCGGGCCCGAAATCAACCGGCCCGCCCTCAATGCGTGTGTCAGGACAGCAACCTTGCGGTTACTGGCAACGCTCGCGTGCGCTGTTGGTCGCGGCGGTGATGCCCGACAGGCTGAACGTGTCCTTGGTCGTGGTACCGCGCGCCGAACGCCCGGTCACGACCGCCGACGATCCGCCGCGCAGCGCCGTGATCATCGCCTCGTCGTCGGAAGGGCTGCCGGTCCAGGCGCTTTCCCCTTCGGTGAACAGGTTGAAGGTGCGTCCGCCGACATCGACCTCGACCGTCGAATCCGGTGCAAAGGGATAGCCGCCGCTGAAGCTGACCTCTCCGTTCGAGCCGGGGCGATAGGCCACGTACAGGCGGATATCGCCGCGCGTCACCTCGGTCGGCTGACCGTCACGGGTGTTCAGCGTGGATTTCGGGGGCGAGACTGCCCAGCATTCGCGCGGATTGTCGGCCGCGAAGACTGTCCAGTCCCCCTCGGTCGCCACGACATTGCTGGATTCTTGCGCAACCGCCGCGCCCAATCCGGCGATCAGGACAAGGCCGGCGCCCATGCCGCGCAGGGTGGTGGTAATCATGCTCTGGCCTCCTGCCAATTCAATTCGCCGCTTCACCCGGCGTTCTTCCTGATTGCTGTGGTCTTTTCAACCATCTGTCGTCAGGATAGCGAAAATCGCCGCCCTTTAAAGGCTGCACAAGCACAATCGCGCAATTGTCAGGGAGAAGCCATGCGGTCCGCGGAAATGATCGAACTGTGGCGCGGCGACATGCGCGAAAGCCTGCACGCCGGCCATGCCGTCATTTGCGACGCCCATGGCGTGGTCGAGGCGTGGGGCCAGCCCGGCCAGGTGATCTATCCGCGATCGTCGTGCAAGATGATCCAGGCGCTGCCGCTGATCGAAAGCGGGGCCGCGGACGCGGCGGGGCTGACCGATCGCCAGCTGGCGCTTGCCTGCGCCAGCCATTCGGGCGCGGCGATGCATGTCGCGGCCGTGGACGGCTGGCTGACAGGTCTGGGCATGGCCGAGGGCGATCTGCGCTGCGGCTGTCACATGCCCCGCGATGCGGAGGAAAACCGCCGCCTGACCTGTTCGGACACCGCGCCTTGCCAGTTGCACAACAACTGTTCGGGCAAGCATGCCGGGTTCCTGACGCTGAACCGCCACCTGAAGGGCGGGCCCGACTATGTCGACCCCGACCACCCCGTTCAGCGCGCCGTCAAGACCGCCTTTGAGGAGGTCACTGACGAGGACAGCCCCGGTTTCGGCATCGATGGCTGTTCGGCCCCGAACTGGGCCTGCACGGTCGAGGGGCTGGCCCGCGCGATGGCGCGGTTCGCCAACCCCGGTACCGACCGGCGTGGCCAGGCGATGCGGCGGCTGGTCGACGCGATGCGCACCCACCCCGACATGGTCGCGGGCGAGGGCCGGTCCTGCACCGAACTGATGCGCGCGATGGGCGGTGTCGCGGCCATCAAAACCGGGGCAGAGGCCGTGTTCGTGGCGATTCTGCCCGACCAGGGTCTGGGCGTCGCGTTGAAGATCACCGACGGTGCCACCCGCGCCAGCGAAGCCGCGATCACCGCGCTGCTGATCCATCTGGGCGTCTTGTCCGCCGACCATCCGGCGGCACAGGCGCATCTGGACGGTGCGATCCTGAACTGTCGCGGCATGGTCACCGGCAATCTGCGCCGCGCACGGGGTTTTCCCGCCTGAGCACCCGAGGCCGTCACATCCCCGACATGCAGCCGTGGTTTACTGTTGGCACGGGATTCCCCCGTCCCGTCCCTGTGCTCACCCGAACCGGCGCCCCTTGGCAGAGGTGGCGCCGGATGCGGGGCTCAGATCAACTGCCAGATCAGCCGCCCCGCCAGCAGGGTCGAGGTCACGACCAGCAGCGGCTTGATCAGCCGCGCGCCGATGCGCGAGGCCAGCCGCGCGCCCAGCATGGCCCCCGCGATCTGCGCCGCCCCCATCGCCACGCCCAACAGCCATAGCGGCTGCCCGACCAGCGCAAAGGCCCCAAGCCCGCCAAGATTCGAGGCGAAATTCAACAGCTTGGTATGTGCCGTGGCCTTGAGCACTCCGTATCCGGCCAGCGTGACGAACCCGATCATATAGAACGCCCCCGCCCCCGGCCCGATCAACCCGTCATAGAAGCCCACGAACGGCACCACCGTCGCGGCAAAGACCAGCGGGGTCAGGCGGCGCGTGCGATCCAGATCGTCCAGTCCCGGCTTGAAGGCAAAGAACAGCGCGATGCCGATCAGGATCACCGGCAGGATCAGCCGCAGACCGTCGGTCGGGATCGCGCTGACCAGCACCGCGCCACCCGCCCCCGCGGCCCCCGCGATCAGCGCCGATTTCCACTGGCTGCGCAGATCGACCAGCCCGCGCGCCGCATAGCTGAGCGCCGCCGTGCCGGCGCCAAAGACGCCCTGCACCTTGTTGGTGGCCAACGCCTGCGCGGGCGACAGGCCCGCCAGCATCAGGATCGGCAGGGTGATCAGCCCGCCCCCGCCCGCGATCGCATCGACGAATCCTGCGGCAAAGGCCGCCAGCATCAGCAGCATCACCAGATCGGCGGTCAGTTCGAACATCATCGGGGCTTTCGGTGGGGTGGTCGTCGTATCGGCATCTGGCCGACGAATAAATCAGGGGGTGACGAAATCGGTATCCGCGAAACCCTGCAGGTACAGCAGCGCGGTCAGGTCGCCGTGGTTGATGCGGATCTGGGCCTGTGCCGCCACCGCGGGCTTGGCGTGCAACGCCACGCCAGAACCGGCCAGCTGGATCATGCCCAGGTCGTTGGCGCCGTCGCCCACCGCGATGGCGTTCTGGGGCGTGGTGCCAAGGCGGGCGGCGATCTGGGTCAGGGCGTCGACCTTGGCCTCGCGGCCCAGGATCGGCAAGGCGACCTGCCCGGTCAGCACGCCGTCCTGCGTCAACAGGGTGTTGGCGCGGTGTTCGTCAAAGCCCAGGGTCTGGGCCACGGCCTGGGTGAAACTGGTAAAGCCCCCCGACACCAGCGCCGTATAGGCCCCGTGCGCCCGCATGGTCGCGACCAGCGTGGCGCCCCCCGGGGCATAGGTGATGCGGTCCGACAGCACCTGCGCGATCACCGCCTCCGGCAGGTTCGCCAGCAACGCCACGCGTTCGGTCAGCGCGGCGTTGAAGTCCAGCTCTCCGTTCATGGCGCGGGCGGTGATCTCGGCCACGCGGGGGCCGAAACCCGCCATGTCGGCCAGTTCATCGATGCATTCCTGATCGATCATGGTCGAATCCATGTCGGCGATCAGGATACGCTTGCGCCGTCCGCCCGCCGGCTGGATCGCCAGGTCGATGCCGATCGTCTGAAGGTCGGACCAGACCTGATCCGAATCGGCCGGCAGCGTCGCAACGTCGAATTCTGCGGCCACGCCCGGCGACAGCCAGCGCGTCACATCGCCGCCCCATCGGTCGGCCAGCCCGCCGGGCAAGGCGTCATCCAGATTGGCTGCAGCAGACGCCGCGATCAGCGAGACGGTGAACATGGGGGCGGTCCTTGTACGGTTGCGTCCGGGTGTAGGGCAAAGTTTTTTCTTGCGCCAGAGCGGGAGGGGCCTTAGGCTCCAGACCCATTGATTTTACACCCTTTGCGTGATTCAGGCCGCCGCAAGGAGACCTGATCGATGAGCAACTTGTTCTGGCTGACCGAAGCGCAGATGGCGCGCCTTCGCACGTTCTTTCCCAAGAGCCATGGCCGCCCACGCGTGGACGATCTGCGGGTTCTGAGCGGCATTATCTTCATCAATCGCAATGGCTTACGGTGGTGCGACGCACCGAGGGAATATGGACCGGCCAAGACGCTTTATAATCGCTGGAAGCGTTGGAGCGATAACGGGGTCTTTGCTCGGATCATGGTCGGCCTGGCCGCAAAGGACACCGATCCCAGGACGATCATGACCTGCGCGACGTATCTGAAGGCGCACCGCACGGCGTGTAGCCTGCGTGCGAAAAAGGGGGGCGCGGTCGCCAGATCGGTCGAACGAAAGGCGGCATGAACACAAAGCTGCACGCCGTCACCGATGCGAAAGGTCGGCCCATTCGCCTCTTCATGTCGGCAGGGCAGGTCAGTGATTATACGGGCGCAGCGGCGCTTCTGGACAGCCTGCCGCAGGCCGACTGGTTTCTGGCAGACCGGGGCTATGATGCGGACTGGCTGCGAAAAGCGTTGCAGGACAGAGGATGAAAACCTGCATTCCCGGCCGGAAGTCCCGCAAGAAAACCGGGAAATACGACAAGCGCCGCTACAAAAGGCGCAATCGCATCGAGATCATGTTCGGTCGTCTGAAGGACTGGAGACGTGTCGCCACACGTTACGACAGGTGCCCGGAGACCTACCTCTCCGCAATCGCATTGGCCGCAACCGTTCTGTTCTGGCTGTGATCAAGAACGAGTCCTGAACCTACGACATTGCGATACATTTCAGGGAGAATTTTGCCAAGTTAGGGCTTGGATTGAAGGCCCAGTTGGCGACGGACAGCAAACTGTCCGCAATCCGGTACAAGAAAGCTCTGGACGAGACTGGTATGGTGACGAGCGCAGTAGTGATCTCGGCCCCGGATACACGTGAGGGTCATGACGACACCGATGATGCGAAGACACCAGAGGTGCAGACCTGGTGGAAGATGAA
Organism: Paracoccus sp. Ld10; assembly: GCF_045064235.1. Classification (NCBI taxonomy): domain Bacteria; kingdom Pseudomonadati; phylum Pseudomonadota; class Alphaproteobacteria; order Rhodobacterales; family Paracoccaceae; genus Paracoccus; species Paracoccus sp. Ld10. The sequence goes on from NZ_JBISHD010000005.1 coordinate 70,411, forward strand.
CGTTGGCAACGATGCTGGAGCCTATGAGGCCGACGTCATTGAAAGGTTCGGAACAGATGGCGCGCCTGATATCCTGATCGTCGTGGACAAGCTGCTGACGGGCTTTGACGAACCGCGCAATGCCGTCCTCTACATCGACAAGAACCTCAAGGGTCATAATTTACTACAGGCCATCGCGCGGGTGAATCGCCTTCATGAAGCCAAACAGTTTGGCTATTTGATCGACTACCGTGGTATCTTGGCGGAACTCGACACGTCCATTCAAGACTACGCTGACCTCGCATCACAGACACAGGCCGGATACGAAATCGAAGATTTGGCTGGCGCGATCACGAACGTGTCTGTTGAATACAAACGTCTCCCCGCGCTCCATGATGCGCTTTGGGTGATCTTCTCGGCTGTGCAGAACAAACAGGATATCGAACAGTTCAGGCGCGTCCTTGTGCCAAAGGCTGACGATGATGAGGGCGGCCTTAGCATCGATTCAAACCAGAGGGTCCGAGAGGATTTCTATGATGCTCTGACCGAGTTCGGCATGTGCCTCAAATTGGCATTGTCGTCGCGGACCTTTTTCGAGGACGGAGCGTTCGATGAAAAGACGATCCAACGCTATAAACGTGATCTCCGCTTCTTTACTGAGCTGCGAGTTCAGGCCAAGCGCGACGCACAGGAAACAGTGGATTTCTCCGAATACGAAGATCAGATCAGGCGGATGGTCGATAAGCAGGTGATCGGCCAAGAGGTGGTTGACCCTGAGGGTTACATTCGCGTGGATACACTTGGCCAGGCTGAAGACCCTGAAGATTGGTCTGAAGAAAAACCCCGCACCGAAGCAGATGTCATCAAGACCCGCATCAGAAAGACCATCGAACAAGAGCTGGTAGATGATCCGTATGCACAACGTGTTTTTTCGGCACTCTTGAAAGAAGCGATACTAGCGGCTGAAGCGATGTTCGATCACCCAGGTAAGCAGTACGTCATGTTCAAAGACCTTGACGAGCAGGTTGCTTCCCGAAACACCCCCGGTGTACCTGATCGGTTCGCTGGCTACCCACGTGTGCAGTCATACTATGGAGCGTTGCTTGAATTGCGGTCTGCTGCTGAACGGGATGAAGAGGTGCTGGTTGCCGAGGCCATGTACATTGATTCAACCGTAAACGATGCTGTGCAAACACATTCGATCAACCCTGGAAGCATTGAGGCAGAGATACGCAAAGCATTGCTGCCACGCTACTTTAAGTTCTTAGGTGGTCTGGACGCCGCAAATGCGCTGATCGACCAAATCGTCGGGATTGTCCGTGCTGGCGCGAATAGATCATGACAGGGTTTGTGCTGGCATATGGCGAAGACCGGATTCCCTATAAGGTCTCCTATGACGATACCCGCAAGTCTCGTGTCGCCATCCACGTCAACGCAGATGGATCGGTTGCAGTCGATGCCCCGCACGGGTTCTCTGAAGAGAGTATCAAGCGAGCTGTCCAGAAGAGAGCCCGTTGGGTTGTTGGTCATGTCAGTGAAGCCAAGGAACGCTACGCCCATGTCCGCCCCCGTGAGTATGTCTCTGGCGAACAAGTGCTCTACTTGGGTCGCCGCTATATGCTCAAGGTGGTATGTGTCGACCAGAAACCCACGTCTGCACGGTTGCGCGGCAATCGGCTGGAGGTCGAGACCGCCAATGGTATGCAGGACGACATCAGAGGGCGTCTCCGTGCCTGGTACCGGGTGAGGGGGAGGGACTACCTAAGCCGTCGTATCGATGCACTGGCAAAGACCTTGCCTTGGGTGGACGCCCCTCCACCGTTCCGGCTGCTGGAAATGTCGCGGCAGTGGGGAAGCTGCTCTCCATCCGGTGAGATCATCATCAACCCGCATTTGGTCAAAGCACCTCGTCAGTGCGTCGACTACGTGCTGATCCATGAGTTGGCACACCTAAAGCATCACGATCACGGACCTGCATTCTGGAAACTGATCGACGTTCATGCTGGCGAATGGCGAAAGGCCAAAAATCAATTGGATGGGCTTGTCGAACTCCTGATGGCGGAATGAGCAGCGAAGGCAGCACCTGATCTCTGCCCCAGATCGTAATATATTTTATCCACCTTTCAGTCTGACAGCCGATACATGCGCCCATTCAAATGCGCGACCTCAGATAGTCCAGCTGCCCGCCAACGTCTCAGGCGCGAGCCTTCCGGCACCACAACCACGGTTCGACCCCGAAAATCCACAAGTTCGATGCCGACGCGCTCCCGCAATGCGATAAAGCGCTCCAGCTCCTGCCGCGCGGCATCCCGATCTTCAGACATCGCGGCAAGCTCGGCCCCAATTTCCATGAGGTGTTCTGCGGCCTCCTCCCTCCGGCGGCCCAGGTCAGCTTGTAATTCCGATAATTCTGCCTCCCCCTCTTGCCGCGCCGCTGCGATTTTCGTCGAATGAAGCCCGCCAAAAGAAACGCAATACTGACCGACTATTATGTTGCAAGCAACATGTCGGCGAAGGCGCTGCGCCCCTGCACCCAACCAAGCGGCTGCGCCGCCGATCCGCATCGGATCGAAGCCGCCTCCGGCGCCTGCAAGACCCCTCCCTCACCTGCCATATGGGGGCTGTTCGGGTGTGGTCTTGCCATAGTTATGTTTGCAGCCCAGCGGGAATAATGATGTCGGACCTGCGGCGCACCGGACCACGTCATCACACGTCTCTGCATTGTTTTCGAACCGCGAATACAAACCGTGCAAGGTCGAGTGTGCCGTCTTTGGCCCTGTTAATCATGCCGCCCAAGCAAGCTGCGGGGCTTCTGGGCACGTGCCTCGGGTCCTGCGAGAAGCACAGGTTTCTATGAATCAGAATGATGCAGATCGCGGCTCTCTGTGGCCCCAGAGCTGCAGGGCTGCATGCTGCCGCCCAGCTTCGATCATTGATGCCCATCGATTTCGCGATCTCATAAGCAACGTTCGTGACGCCTCGCCATGAGTAGTCACCGTACATTTCTAGGCATTCGCGAAATGGTTCAGCGGCAAGAGCAACTGCTTGACCAACCGTGACAGTCGCAGAAACCTCATTCGGCCCGTATACAAATTTAGATTGTTTGGTTTGTATTATAGGTGCGTCAATTTCTTCGGTCTGGTCGGAAAATTCTTCCGTACGAGCCTCCATTTTGAACGCTCGCTCCACCGCCGATAGCGCGTCGCGAATCTCCTCCAGCGCGGCTAGATCTTTGACGACGGCGCTACGGCCATCAGGCAAGATGCTCCTTGCCTGTTCGAGCGCATCAGCACTGTTCAGCCTTCGAATGTTCTTGTTGATATGTCGTATCTCGCTGCGGCACATATCCAGTGCGTCCTTATGCAGCCGAATAGCCTCAGCTTCAGCGAGCAGATCGGATGCCTGTTCGATGATTGGAGCTAGATTGATTCCGAACAACTTGCGGAGCACGTTCTCGCCCTCCATTTCGCGCAAGCCGTCTCGTCTTCCGTTTGCTTTGGCATGCCGCGAGACAAGCCGTGCATCTTCCAGATCGCTTTCAATCGAATGGACCGTGCGAACGGTACAAGTCAGCTTTTCAGCCAGATCGTCGACTTGGTGCCAGAAGCCGCATATGCGGCCCGGCTCGTAATCCTGATTGCGCGTCCACTTGTCGAACGCCCTTGATAGATACACGATAGCTGAAGTTTTCAGCCCCCGTGCCTTCAATGCTGGTGCGACGCGTTCGATAAATTCGGAACGCTTGATGCCAGCAGGTAGCCCACTGTGAGACAAAGTTGCGCTCATGATGCCACCTGCCTTGCCAGAGATGGGCCGTTTGCGTATTGTTGAGTGATGCAAGACTTTTCGAATTGGCCGTTGAGGTGAGTGCCAGCTCTCTCAGCGGTTTTTCTTTGTCTTAGAGGTCCTTCGGGCCAGTTCGGTCGAGGCCACCTCTCCGATTCTTCAGACCGCCTTTGTCGAACAAAGCAAGATTTTCGTGTGTCAGATTTGCGCCAATCGGAAACATGTGTTCCTGCATCGTTCTGCAAAGGTCTACATTTCTCTGCACACCAAGCATCTTTCTCTATTGCTGTTTTTACTGGGGATCCGTATGTCCGGCGGTGGGACACCCTTCCCCAACGAAGGGCTTTTTAGCTGGAAGGCTAGCCAGATGACCAATCATCCGATCCCGGCTGCGCGCCCGGAAAACCCGCGCTTTTCCTCGGGCCCCTGCGCCAAGATCCCCCATTATTCGCTGGACATGCTGTCGGACGCCCCTCTGGGCCGTTCGCATCGCGCCGCTGTCGGCAAGTCCAAGCTGGCCGAGGCCATCGACCTGACCCGTGCGGTTCTGGGCGTGCCCGAAGGCTACCGCATCGGCATCGTGCCCGGTTCGGACACCGGTGCCGTCGAGATGGCGATGTGGACCCTGCTGGGCGCCCGCCCGGTGGAAATGCTGGCCTGGGAGAGCTTTGGCGAAGGCTGGGTCACCGACGCGGTCAAACAGCTGAAGCTGGACGCCGTGGTGCGCACGGCCGATTACGGCAAGATCGTCGATCTGGCCGAGGTCGATTTCGACAAGGATGTCGTGTTCACCTGGAATGGCACCACCAGCGGCGTCCGCGTGCCCAATGGCGACGCGATCCCCGCCGACCGTGCGGGCCTGACCATCTGCGACGCGACCAGCGCCGCGTTTGCGATGGACCTGCCGTGGGACAAGCTGGATGTCGTGACGTTCAGCTGGCAAAAGGTTCTGGGCGGTGAGGGCGCGCATGGCGTCCTGATCCTGTCGCCCCGTGCCGTCGAGCGGCTGGAAACATATACCCCCGCATGGCCGCTGCCCAAGATTTTCCGCATGACCAAGGGCGGAAAACTGAGCGAAGGCATCTTCAAGGGCGAAACGATCAACACGCCCTCCATGCTGGCGGTCGAAGATTACCTGGTCGCGCTGAAATGGGCGCAATCGCTTGGCGGCCTGCCGGCGATGATCGCGCGCGCCGATGCCAACGCGGGTGCCGTGCGCGATTTCATCGCGGACAAGGACTGGATCGCGGATCTGGCCGAAGATCCGGCGACGGGTTCGACCACATCGGTCTGTCTGAAGTTTACCGACCCGGCGATCAAGGACGGTGCGACCTTTGCCAAGGCCGTCGCAAAACGGTTGGAAAAAGAAGGCGTTGCACTGGATGCCGGCGCCTATCGCGACGCGCCTGCGGGCCTGCGGATCTGGTGCGGATCAACCGTGCAGACCGCCGATGTCGCGGCGCTGATGCCGTGGATCGAGTGGGCGTATCGCGCCGAGCTGGCCGCGCAGTAAGTCCGCGTCCCGCGATTTCCGGGGGCGGTCTGCCCCCGGACCCCCAGGATTATTTCCCTGAACCAGAAACACGGTGTCGGCGAGGCCATGCCCGGACACCATGACAAGGATGAACGACATGCCCAAGGTTCTCGTCTCTGACAAACTGTCCGAAACCGCTGTCCAGATCTTTCGCGATCGCGGCGTCGAGGTCGATTACCTGCCCGATCTGGGCAAGGATAAAGACAAGCTGGCCGAGGTGATCGGCCAATATGACGGGCTGGCCATCCGGTCGGCCACCAAGGTGACCGAGAAACTGCTGGCAGCCGCCACCAACCTGAAGGTCATCGGCCGTGCCGGGATCGGGGTCGACAATGTCGATATCCCCGCCGCCAGCAAGAAAGGCGTGATCGTCATGAACACGCCCTTTGGCAACAGCGTCACCACCGCCGAACACGCCATCGCGATGATGTTCGCCGTTGCCCGCCAGTTGCCCGAAGCCAGCGTGTCGACCCATGCCGGCAAGTGGGAAAAGAACCGCTTCATGGGGGTTGAACTGTACAACAAGACGCTTGGCGTCATCGGCGCGGGCAATATCGGCGGCATCGTGATCGACCGCGCCCTGGGTCTGCACATGAAGGTACTGGCCTATGACCCGTTCCTGTCGGAAGATCGCGCCCGCGAACTGGGCGTCACCAAGGTGGAACTGGACGACCTGCTGGGCCGCGCCGATTTCATCACCTTCCATGTGCCGCTGACCGACAAGACCCGCAACATCCTGTCGCGCGAGGCGATTACGAAACTGAAGCCCGGCGTGCGGATCATCAACTGCGCCCGTGGCGGTCTGGTCGACGAAGAAGCCCTGGCCGAGGCCCTGAAAGAAGGCCGCGTTGCCGGTGCCGCCTTTGACGTGTTCGCGGTCGAACCTGCCACCGACAGCCCGCTGTTCAACCTGCCCAACGTCGTCGTGACCCCGCATCTGGGTGCCGCCACGACCGAAGCACAGGAAAACGTCGCGCTGCAGGTGGCAGAGCAAATGTCCGATTATCTGCTGACCGGCGCGGTTCAGAACGCGTTGAACATGCCCTCGGTCACCGCAGAAGAGGCGGCAGTGATGGGTCCGTGGATCAAGCTGGCGGCCCATCTGGGCGCGTTCGTCGGCCAGATGACCGACGAGCCGATCAAGGCGATCAATGTGCTGTATGACGGCGTCGTGTCGGAAATGAACCTGAACGCGCTGAACGCAGCCGTCATCGCAGGCGTGATGAAGGCCAGCAACCCGGACGTGAACATGGTTTCGGCCCCGGTCATGGCCAAGGATCGCGGCGTTCAGGTGTCGACCACCAAACAGGACAAGGCAGGCGCCTATGAGGGTTACGTCAAGGTCACCTGCGTGACCGAGACACGCGAACGGTCCATCGCCGGCACGGTCTTCAGCGACGGCAAGCCGCGCTTTATCCAGATCCGCGGGATCAATGTCGATGCCGAGGTCGGCCAGCACATGCTGTACACCCGCAACGCGGACGTGCCCGGCGTGATCGGTGCGTTGGGCATGACGCTTGGCGATCTGGGCGTGAACATCGCGAACTTTACGCTTGGCCGGGCCGCGAATGGCAAGGACGCCATCGCGATCCTGTACCTGGACGAGGCGATCAGCGACCAGGCCCTGGCCACGCTGCAGACCACCGGCAAGTTCCTGCAGGCCCGCCGGTTGCAGTTCGAGGTTTGACCTCGGCGCCGCACGCCCTTACCCAAGGTCGTGCGGCCCATCCCTGCCGCATGCCACGGCCAGGTGACAGATGCGACTTTATGCGATCGGCGACATTCATGGACAGCTGGACCTGCTGAAGGCCGCGCATCAGCGGATTTTCGATGACGGCGGGCAGGATGCGATCATCGCCCATGTGGGCGATCTGATCGACCGCGGCCCTGATTCGCGCGGCGTGGTGGAATACCTGCTGCGCGGCCAGCAGGCGGGGCGGCCCTGGATCGTCACCCGTGGCAACCACGACCGGTTTCTGCCCGCCTTTCTGGATCGCCCGGACTGGACCGATCCGGGCATGTCGGCGGGACGGCATTGGGTGGATCACCCGGGCCTGGGCGCGGCGGCGACGCTGCGCTCCTATGGCGTGGACCCGGACCAGCCGCGCGACGCGCTGCTGCGCGATGCACGGGCCGCGGTGCCTGCGGACCATGCCCGGTTCCTGGCAACGTTGCCGTTGTGGTACCTGCACCCCCTCGCGCTGGTGGTGCATGCGGGCATCCGCCCCGGCATCGACCTTCAGAACCAAGCCGAGAGCGATCTTGTCTGGATCCGACAGGGGTTTCTGGACAGTGATGCCGATTTCGGACCGCTGGTCGTGCACGGCCACACGGCGCTGGACGCCCCCGCCCTGTACGCGAACCGTCTGAACCTGGACGGGGGCGCCGCCTATGGCCGACCGCTGTCCGCCGCCGTCATCGAACCGGGTGCCGTGCACCTTGTAACCGAATCGGGCCGCCAGCCCCTGTTGCCGGAGTAGACCATGCGCCTTGCCCTGACCTTTGCCCTGTTTGCCGCCCCCTTGTCCCTGCAGGCCGAGGAGGTCGGCCGCGTCGGCGTCGACTGGGTCGGCAACGATGTCGTCATCGAGGCGATCCAGGACCCCGAGGTATCGGGCGTCACCTGCCATCTGGCCTATTTCAGCCGGTCGGTGCTGGACCGCCTGAGCCAAGGCAACTGGTTCGAGGATCCGTCCAACAGCGCGATCCAGTGCACCCGCACCGGTCCCATCGATGTCAGCGCCCTGACCCCCGGCGAGGGAGAGAACGTGTTCAGCGAGGGACGCTCGCTGGTGTTCAAGTCACTGAGGGTTCAGCGCATCTATGATGCCGACAACCGCGTGCTGGTCTATCTGGCCCACGCCAACGAAATCAGCGAGGGGTCGGCCAAGATGTCGATGGCGACCGTGCCGTTGACGGCGCAAGATGTCGCGCCCTGACCGCGATCTGGTGGACAGGCGGGCTGCGGCGCGCTAGAAGGCGCGCTGACTTTTGCCGACCCCGCACATGAACGATGGAACACGCCCGGATGCAGGCCCAAAGCCGCCACGCGAAATACAGTCTGGGACAGGTTGTCCGGCACCGTTCGCGGCCGTTCCGGGGCGTGATCTTTGATGTTGATCCCGAATTCGCCAACACCGAGGAATGGTACGAATCGATCCCAGAGGATTCGCGTCCCGACCGTGATCAGCCGTTCTATCACCTGTTTGCGGAGACAGAGGCGACCTATTACGTCGCATATGTGTCCGAACAGAACCTGGAACTGGACGTGTCTGGCGAACCCCTGGATCATCCAGAGGTCGGCGACCTGTTCAGCGCCTTTCAGGACGGACGCTATTTCCTGGCGGGCCCCGTCAACTAGGCCTCGACCTCGAGCTGGGTGAACGGGATGCTGAAGGCCAGGTAATTGCGGCTTTCCTCCCGGTAATAACACAGGGCCTGCGTCAGATCCTGGATCAGGAACCAGCCGAACCCGCCTTCGGGCAGATCGTCGGCGATCATTGGTGGCAGTCCGCGCGGCAGCAGGCAGTCATCGGGCAAAGACACCCCGTCATCGGTCAAGGCACAGGCCAGGCCAGAGCTGTGGCGCACGATGCACAGATGTATCACCGGCAGCCGCGCCTGTTCCGTGTGGCTGAGCGGGGCGTGTTCGGCGACGTTGTTCATCACCTCGGCCAGAACCAGCTCCAGCCGGCCCAGGGTGTCGTCGCCCACCTCGGCGCTGAAGCGCTGACGGACGTCGTGCAGGGTGTCGCGGACGACCATCGGATGGGCGTTCAGAACGCGGTGGAACATCGGCTGCGTCAGGGCAGATGGGCGGTTACCGATGCCCGGATCGCGGCGTTCACTGGGTGTCATTCTCGATGCTCCTTCTGAGCGGTGAGGGGCTGAATGTCGAACACGCTGTCCATCCGCGTCAGGCGGAACACGCGTTCGACATTGGGCGTCAGCGCGAACAGCACCAGCGCCAGGTTCGCGGGCAGGCTCTTGCGGACGGCGATCATCGCCCCCAGCCCAGAGCTGTCCATGAAGTCCACCGCCGCCATATCCATGTGCACCGGCTTGCGGTTCTTGACCACGATCTCGCGTAGCTTATCCTTGAATAGGGTCGCAATTGCAGCGTCGATCCGGGTTTCCGTCACCGTGATGTTCAGATGGGATTCGGCGTCTTCGACGATGAACTGCATGATTCCGGGCCTTCCTTGCGCATCTGCATCCTTGACTAGCCCCCAAAGGTTACGATCCGGTAAGCGCAAGGAGAGACGGGGGGGAAGATCATGACAATTCAGGACATCTATGTGCTGGGTGCGGCGCGCACGCCGATGGGCGGGTTGATGGGGGCGCTGTCGGGGGTGGCTGCGGCCGATCTGGGCGGGGCGGCCATCGCCGCGGCGCTGGTTCGCGCGGGCGGGCCTGCGGTCGACGCGCTGTACATGGGCTGCGTGCTGCCTGCGGGACAGGGACAGGCCCCGGCGCGACAGGCGGGGTTTGCCGGTGGCCTGGGCCAGGAGGTGCCTGCGACCACGCTGAACAAGATGTGCGGATCGGGGATGCAGGCGGTCATGATGGCATCCGACGCCATCCGCGCCGGCAGCGCAGGGGTCGTCGTGGCAGGCGGCATGGAGAGCATGTCGAACGCGCCCTATCTGCTGCCAAAGATGCGGGCGGGCGCACGGTTGGGCCATGCGCAGGCGCTGGATCACATGTTTCTGGACGGGCTGGAGGACGCCTATGACAAGGGCCGCCTGATGGGCACGTTCGCGGAGGATTGCGCGTCTGAATTCGCGTTTACCCGTCAGGCACAGGATGACTATGCGCTGACCAGCCTGATGCGTGCACAGGACGCCATCGCCAGTGGCGCCTTTGCGACGGAAATCGCGCCCGTCACCGTGCCCGCCCGCGGCAAGGTCACCATCGTCGATACCGACGAACAGCCGGGCCTTGCACGCCCCGACAGGATCCCGCTGCTCAAGCCCGCGTTTCGCGACGGGGGGACGGTGACGGCGGCGAACAGTTCGTCCATTTCTGACGGGGCGGCGGCGCTGGTGCTGGGCGGTCACGGACAGGCACAGGCGCACCGGGCCATTGCACGCATCGTTGGCCATGCCAGCCACGCCCAGGCCCCCGGCCACTTTCCCACTGCCCCGGTGCCCGCCGCCGAAACGCTGTTGGCGCGGATCGGTTGGGACAAGGACAGCGTCGATCTGTGGGAGGTGAACGAGGCGTTCGCCGTCGTCCCCATGGCCTTCATGGCGCGGATGGGTCTGTCGCATGACCGCGTGAACGTGCATGGCGGGGCCTGTGCCCTGGGCCATCCGATCGGCGCGTCGGGGGCGCGGATCATCGTCACGCTGATCCACGCGCTGCAGGCGCGTGGGTTGCGCCGGGGGGTGGCCGCGATCTGCATCGGCGGCGGCGAGGGCACCGCGGTCGCGGTCGAGCTGTGCTGATCTGCCTGCCAAAGCGGCAGGCTGCCCCCGGGGCACACAGCGATGCCCCCGGGGCTGTGCCAAGCTGCGGAACCATTGGGCAAATCCGGCGGTTCTGCTGTGGACTTACCAGAATCGGGCGCGGATCATCGATCCAACCAAAGACCCGGAAAACAATGCGTCAGTCAGTGGGGGAGTGATGAGTTACTATAACGAGATGTTCGAGGGCGAGACCGTCCGAGACCCGTATGCCCGCCTGCGGCAGTGGGTCGAGACCATGCCCGACGATTTCCGCCAGATGAAGCAGGCCGAGGCCGAGGCGCTGTTCCGTCGCATCGGCATCACCTTTGCCGTCTATGGAGAGGGCGGCGATCCCGACCGCCTGATCCCCTTTGACATGATGCCCCGCGTGTTCGAACAGGCCGAATGGCGCAAGCTGGAACGCGGCATCAAACAGCGCGCTCGTGCGCTGAACGCGTTTCTGCGCGACGTCTATGGCCGTGGAGAGATCGTCAGGGCGGGACGGATCCCGGCCCGTCTGGTCTATCAGAACGAAGCCTATGAAAAAGCGGTCGTGGGTTTTGTGCCGCCGCGCGGCGTGTATTCCCACATTATCGGCATCGACCTGGTCCGCACCGCCAAGGACGAGTTCTATGTCCTGGAGGACAACTGCCGCACGCCGTCGGGCGTCAGCTATATGCTGGAAAACCGCGAAATCATGATGCGGATGTTCCCGGCCCTGTTCCGCGGCAACCGGATCGAACCCGTGGACCAGTATCCCGACCTGCTTCGCCGCACGTTGGAATCGGTGGCGCCCGCGAAATGCAACGACCGCCCGACCTGCGTGATCCTGACGCCGGGCCATTACAACAGCGCCTATTACGAGCACAGCTTTCTGGCCAACCTGATGGGCGTGGAACTGGTCGAGGGGCAGGATTTGTTCGTCGATGGCGAATTCTGCTACATGCGCACGACCACCGGGCCAAAGCGCGTGGACGTCATCTATCGCCGGATCGACGACCCCTATCTGGACCCGTTGTGTTTCCGTCCCGATTCGATGCTGGGCATTCCGGGGCTGATGGACGTGTACCGGTCGGGTGGCGTGTCGATCTGTTCGGCACCGGGCGCGGGCGTGGCCGACGACAAGGCCATCTATACCTTTGTTCCCGAGATGATCCGTTTCTATCTGGGAGAGGAGCCGATCCTGAACAACGTCCAGACCTGGACGCTGTGGAAGGATGACGATTATCGATACGTGATGGAGCATCTGCCCGAACTGGTCGTCAAGGAGGTCCACGGATCGGGCGGGTACGGCATGCTGGTCGGACCCAAATCCACCAAGGAAGAGATCGAGACATTCCGCGCCAAGATCAAGGCCAACCCGTCGAACTATATCGCTCAGCCCACGCTGGCGCTGTCGACCTGTCCGACCTTTGTCGACGAAGGCATCGCGCCCCGGCACGTGGACCTGCGTCCCTATTGCCTGTGCGGCGACAGGATCGAACTGGTGCCGGGCGGGCTGACCCGTGTGGCGCTGCGCGAGGGGTCGTTGGTGGTGAATTCGTCGCAGGGCGGGGGTGTCAAGGACACCTGGGTGTTGTCGGAATGAGGGGACGTAACACGATGCTCAGCCGTACCGCCTCGAATCTGTTCTGGATGGGCCGCCATCTGGAACGCGCCGAAACCGCCGCGCGCCTGCTGGACGTGGGACAACGCATCACGCTGCTGCCCAACACCGAGACCGGGTACCAGAACGAATGGAATTCGCTGCTGCAGGCATCGGGCAGTTCGGACCTGTTCGCGCAGAAATACGGAGAGATCACCCAGGAGAACATCGAAGAGTTCATTTTCTTCGACCGGGCCAACCCGTCATCGGTGGCCAGCTGCCTGGAAAAGGCGCGCGAGGCGGGGCGGATCGTGCGTACCGCGCTGACCAGCCAGGTCTGGGACGCGCTGAACGTGGCCTTTCAGGAGCTGCGCCGGATCGAACGCCAGCCCCGGTCGAAACTGGACACGGCCGGGCTGACCGATTTCACCACCGGCCACACCTCGACCGTGCGTGGCGCGATCAACGCGACGCAACTCAGGAACGACGGTTGGCATTTCATGAACCTGGGATACGGGTTGGAACGCGCCGACGCGACCGCGCGCCTGCTGGACGTCAAATATTTCGTCCTGCTGCCGCGGATCGAATTCGTGGGATCGGGTCTGGACACCTATCAGTGGCAGGTGATCCTGCGCGCACTGTCGGCGCACCGGGCCTATCACTGGGCCTATGGCGGCGACATCACCGCCGGTCAGGTGGCCGATTTCCTGATCCTGAACGGCGAAAGCCCCCGTGCGCTGATCACGTCGCTGTATGAGACCGTTTGGCACCTTGAGGGTCTGGCGCGCCGCTATGGCGACGGGGTGCCGACCAGCGCCCGCGACAAGGCGCGCGAGGTGCTGACCGCCCTGCAGGCCCGCGACATCGAGATGATCTTTGACGAGGGACTGCACGAATTCCTCAGCTGGTTCATTCAGGAGCTGTCCGAAATTTCCAGCCTGGTCCACCAGGATTACCTGCTTGGAGGGGTGTGAACGATGCGTCTGAAAATCTCGCACGAGACGGTCTATCGTTATGGCCAGCCGATCCGGAACCTGGTGCAGAGCCTGCGCCTGACGCCCTCGGTCTTTGAAGGGCAAAAGACGCATGAATGGCAGATCGACGTGTCGGGCGGCGTCAAGGGCCCGGGGTTCCACGACGGCGCCGGCGACTGGATCGAGGGTTGGACCGTGCGCGGTCCGGTCGATCATGTCACCGTCCGCATCACCGGCCGCATCGACACCCGCGACATGGCGGGCGTTCTGCGCGGTCACCGCGAGATGATCCACCCGCTGAGCTATCTGCGCGACAGCCCCGCGACCCTGCCCGACGCGGCATTGCGCGAACTGGCACAGTCGGTCATCGGCACCGACCCGCTGGATCTGGCACATCAACTGTCGTCGGCCGTGACAGACCGTATCGCGTTCCGCCCCGGCGTGACCCACACGGGCACCACCGCGTCCCAGGCCCTGGCCCTGGGAGAGGGTGTCTGTCAGGACCATACCCATGCCCTGACCGCCATCGCCCGCCTGCGCGGCCTGCCTGCACGCTATGTGTCGGGCTATCTGCATTCGACCATCGATGGTCAGGCCCATGACGCAGCCCATGCCTGGGCCGAGATCCATGTCGAGGGGTTGGGCTGGATCGGTTTCGACGCCGCCAACCATTGCTGCCCGGACGAACGCTATGTCCGGCTTGGGTCGGGTCTGGACGCCGCGGACGCCGCCCCCATCCGGGGTGTCGCCCTTGGCACAGGGTCAGAGGATATGGATGTCAGCGTCCGGGTCGAAGAGATGGCCCAGTAGGGACCGGGGGCGCCCCCCGGTCCCCTGCCGTCACAGCGTGATGCGATAGCGGGCAAAGCCGTCGGGCGCATCGCCTGCGGGTTCGATGGTCAGGGCGGTCACGTCCTGCAGATAGGTCGCGGCACCCGGCCCGGTGTCGAACAGCACCGTCGTCCCGTCCAGCGCCGTGAACGACCAGTTGCCGTCCGCCGACGGGTTGATCGTGCCCTGATCGATAATATAGCGCACGACCACGTCGCGGTTGGTGTCCGGCCCTTCGAACACCACGGTGGTGCCGTCCGCGCCGGGGAACGACCCGCCGCCGGTGGCGCGATAGTTGTTGGTGGCGATGATGAATTCCGCCGCCGGATCGACCGGCTGGCCGTCGATGGCCAGATCGACGATGCGGTTCGCGTCCGCGTCGGCCAGTTCCCCATCGGCATCGAACCGCGACGGCTGCGACAGGTCGATCCGATAGGTGACCCCGTCGATCACGTCGAAATTATAGCTGCGGAAATCGGGGTTCAACAGCATCTGGTCCGCCTGCCCCGGTTCGATCCGGTTGAACGCCCCGGCGCTGCGCTCCAGCCAGTCCTTGACCTGCGCGCCCGTCACGCGCACGGCGCGGATGGTGTTGGGATACAGATACAGGTCGGCCACGTTGCGGATGGCGATGTCGCCCGGCGGCACGTCGGTGAAATAGTCCGGGCCACCCCGGCCACCCGCCTTGAAGGGCGCGGCCGCCGACAGGATCGGCAACCCCTCGTGTTCGGTCCCGGCCAGCATCTGGGCGATGTACCAGCTTTGCGCGTTCGACACGATCTGGACCGACGGATCATCGGCCACCATCGCGAAATAGCTGTAGAGCGCCGCGCTGGTCTGCCCGACAGGGCGGCGGACATAGTCCAGCGTCTGCTGGTGTTCGGCGGCCGTCGCCTCCTCGATGGCCGGGACGCTGTCGACCAGCGGGGTCACCGTGCCCTCGTCGTCGCGCTGATAGATCGGGCGCGCCTCGACCTGGTGGCTGACCACCGTCCAGCCGTCGCCCTGTCGTTCCAGCAGCAGGTCGACCAGACCCATATGCGACCCCCAGAACCCGGCCATCACCGCGGGCTTGCCGCCGATCGTGCCGGCGGCGGCGTCCACGCCCGCCACGTCCTCATAGTCGGGACCGGGAAAGACCGAATGCGAATGCCCGGTCAGGATCACGTCGATGCCGTCGATGCCCGCCAGCGGGATGGCCGCGTTCTCCATCCCCGGTTCGGCCGTCTGGCCGCCGATGCCGCAATGGGCCAGCGCCACGACCAGATCGACCCCTTCGGCGCGCAGCTTGGGCACCCAGGCCTGGGCCGCCTCGACGATGTCGCGGACGGTGACCTGCCCCTCCAGATGGGCGCGGTCCCATTGCATGATCTGCGGCGGCACGAACCCGATGATGCCGATGCGGATCGGATGGACCGCCCCCGCCCCGTCGGTCAGGTCGCGGTCGATCACCGCATAGGGGGGCACCAGGGTCCGGTCCTGATCCGGGGTGGCGCCGGCCTCGGTCACCACGTTGGCACAAACGACGGGATAGCCCGCCCCCGCCAGGCTGGCGCCCAGAAACTCCAGCCCATAGTTGAATTCGTGGTTGCCCAACGTGCCGCCGTCATACCCCAGGGCGTTCATCCCCTGAATCACCGGATGGGTCACGTCGCCCTCCATCCCGCGTTCATAGGCGATAAAATCGCCCATCGGATTGCCCTGCAGGAAATCGCCGTTGTCGAACAGCACCGCGTTCGTGGCCTCGGCGCGGACGGCGCCGACCAGGGAGGCGGTCCGCGCCAGGCCCAAGGTGTCGGTCGCCGTGTCCGCGTAATAGTCATAGGGCCAGACATGCGCGTGCAGGTCCGTCGTCTCCATGATGCGCAGATGCGCCTGCCCTGCCTCGGCCCGCGCGGAATACGGGTGCAGCGCGACAAGCGTCAGTCCGGCCACCCCCGACGTCAGAAATCCGCGGCGGCTGAGGGCAAGAGAGTAGGTCATCGTGTTCGTCCTTGGGTGATGGAAGTTGCACGATGTGCGATTTGGCGCCCCAAGGCGACCCAAAGTTTCATGACACAAGCAGCAAACAAGCGATTGCAGCCCTTGCCCCCCGGTCCTAGTCTGCCGTGCGGATTGGAACTGAGAGATGAGCCGGTGACCTATTGCGTCGGACTGAAACTGGATGCCGGGCTTGTGCTGTTGTCGGACACGCGCACGAATGCAGGATTGGACAACATCTCTTGCTATCGCAAGATGTTCTTCTTTGAGGCGCCCGGTGAACGGATCATCGCGATCATGACCGCCGGATCGCTGTCGGTCACCCAGACCACCATCGCCCGCCTGGAGGAGGCGATCGAGGATGATCTGGCGGACGACACGACCTCTATCCTCAAGGCACCGACGATGCTGCGTGTGGCCACGATCATCGGCGACACCCTGTGCCGCACCCGGCGCGAGATCGCCGAGCAATGCCGCGAGCTGAAACAGCAGGCCTCCGCCAGCATGATCGTCGCGGGTCAGCGCAAGGGCGGCGAGATGCGCATGTTCCTGATCTATCCCGAAGGCAACTTCATCGAGGCGACCGAGGACACGCCCTTTCTGCAGATCGGAGAGCACAAATACGGCAAGCCGATCCTGGACCGCGTCGTGACCCCCGCCACCAGCCTGTCGGACGCGCAAAAGGCCGTGCTGCTGTCGATGGACAGCACGCTGCGGTCGAACCTGTCGGTCGGCATGCCACTGGACCTGGCAGTGATAGAGACCGATGCCTGCGCGGTGACCACCCGGCGCCGCATTCTGGACGGCGACCCCGATTTCGCGCAGATGAGCGCCGCCTGGTCCGCGGCCCTGCGCGACAGTTTCGTCAAGGTCACGATCTGACCCGCAAAGGGTGACGGGCCGAACGCGTTGCAGCGGCCCGGACCACCCGCCAACCATTGCGCATACCATTTCTGGGGGATCTCATGACAGACAAGACCAGCCGCAGCCGCATCACCCCCGAAGAGGCGCTGGCCTATCACCTGGAGCCCCGTCCGGGCAAATACGACATCACGCCCTCGACCCCCATGACCACGCAGCGCGACTTGTCGCTGGCTTATTCGCCGGGCGTCGCCGTGCCGGTGCAGGCGATCGCTGACCGCCCTGAAACCGCCTATGATTACACGACCAAGGGCAACATGGTCGCGGTGATCAGCAACGGCACCGCGATCCTGGGGATGGGCAACCTGGGCGCGCTGGCATCGAAACCGGTGATGGAGGGCAAGGCGGTCCTGTTCAAGCGGTTCGCCGACGTGAACGCCATCGATCTGGAACTGGACACCGAGGACGCCGATGAATTCATCAACGCCGTCAAGCTGATGGGCCCGACCTTTGGGGGCATCAACCTGGAGGACATCAAGGCGCCGGAATGTTTCATCATCGAACAGCGTCTGAAGGAGCTGATGGACATCCCGGTCTTTCACGACGACCAGCACGGCACCGCCGTCATCTGCGCCGCAGGCCTTTTGAACGCGCTGGAGCTGTCGGGCAAAAAGATCGAGGACGTGCGCATCGTCCTGAACGGTGCCGGGGCTGCGGGCATCGCCTGTCTGGAACTGCTGAAATCGATGGGCGCGCGGCATGACAACTGCATCATGTGCGACACCAAGGGCGTGATCTGGCAGGGCCGGACCGAGGGCATGAACCAGTGGAAATCGGCCCATGCGGTCGTAACCCCTGCGCGAACGCTGGAAGAGGCCATGAAGGGCGCCGACGTGTTTCTGGGCGTCAGCGCTAAGGGCGCCGTGACCCAGGACATGGTTGCCGGCATGGCCGACAACCCGGTGATCTTTGCCATGGCGAACCCCGACCCCGAGATCACGCCGGAGGACGCCCATGCCGTCCGACCCGACGCGATCGTGGCAACGGGGCGCAGCGATTACCCCAATCAGGTGAACAACGTTCTGGGCTTTCCCTACCTGTTCCGGGGCGCGCTGGACATCCACGCCCGCGCCATCAACGACGAGATGAAGATCGCCTGTGCCGAGGCGTTGGCGAAACTGGCGCGCGAGGATGTCCCCGACGAGGTCGCCGTCGCCTATGGCCGCAAGCTACAGTTCGGGCGCGACTATATCATCCCGACGCCGTTCGATCCGCGGCTGATCCATGTGATCCCGCCCGCGGTCGCCCGCGCCGGGATGGATACGGGCGTCGCGCGGCGGCCGATCATCGACATGGACGGCTATGTCCAGACGCTGAAGAACCGGATGGACCCGACGGCCGCGATCCTGCAGGGCATCCACGCCCGCGCGCGCCAGGCACAGGCCCGGATGATCTTTGCCGAGGGCGACGATCCGCGCGTGCTGCGCGCCGCCGTCGCGTGGCAGCGCACCGGCATGGGCCAGTCGCTGGTCGTCGGCCGCGAGGCCGAGGTCAAGGCAGAGCTAGAGGCCCTGGGCATGGGCGACGCCTTTCGCGAGATCAGCGTCGTGAACGCCGCAAACACCCGGCATTTGGACAGTTATCACGATTTTCTGTACCATCGGCTGCAGCGCAAGGGCGTTGACCGCGACGATGCGACCAAGATGGCCAACCGCGACCGCCACATCTTTGCGGCCCTGATGCTGGCGCACGGCCATGGCGACGGGTTGGTGACCGGGGCCACG
This sequence comes from Paracoccus sp. Ld10, assembly GCF_045064235.1. NCBI lineage: Bacteria > Pseudomonadati > Pseudomonadota > Alphaproteobacteria > Rhodobacterales > Paracoccaceae > Paracoccus > Paracoccus sp. Ld10. The sequence continues at coordinate 89,175 of NZ_JBISHD010000005.1, forward strand.
CGCAAGAACGCGCCGGTTCTGGCGCAGATCGGCCATGTCTTTGACGTGCGTCCCCAGGACGGGGCGGTGGGCATCACCGCCGTGCTGCACCGGGGGCGGATCGTGCTGATCGGCGACACGCTGGTCCATGAATGGCCCGAGGCCGAGGATCTGGCCGACATCGCCACCCGCGGCGCCGCCGTCGCCCGCAACCTGGGGCTGGAACCGCGCGTGGCGTTCCTGTCGTTTTCGAACTTTGGCTATCCGGTCAGCGAACGCGCCACCAAGATGGCACAGGCCGCGACCGTTCTGGACGCGCGCGGCGTCGATTTCGAATACGAGGGAGAGATGACCGTGGACGTCGCCCTGAACATGGACGCCGCCGCCCGCTATCCGTTCAGCCGCCTGTCCGCGCCGGCCAACGTGCTGGTCGTGCCGGCGCGGCATTCGGCGTCGATTTCCGTCAAGCTGATGCAAGAGATGGCCGGCGCGACCGTGATCGGCCCGATCCTGACGGGCGTGGCGCGTCCGATCCAGATCTGTTCGACGAACTCGACCGTCAGCGACATCCTGAACATGGCCGCCATCGCGGCGGGCGGGGTCGGCGTGCGGGGCTGACGCCCCTTAAGGCGCGCGGTCGAACTGTCGCTGGCGGTCGCGGAACCGGGCGCGGTCGGCGTCGGTATATTCGTCAGCGCAGCGGTGGCAGCTGACGCCGTCCTCGAACTCCGGGCGGTCGCGGTCCTCAGGGGCCAGGGGGCGGCGGCAGGCATGGCACAGCCCGTGCCGCCCCTGCGCCAGCCCGTGCGTCAGGCTGACCCGCTGGTCAAAGACAAAGCATTCGCCCTGCCATGCGCTGTCCTCCGGTTGGACCTCCTCAAGGTATTTCAGGATGCCACCCTGCAGGTGATAGACCTGATCGACCCCCTGCGAGATCAGATAGTTGGTCGATTTCTCGCAGCGGATGCCGCCGGTGCAGAACATCGCGATGCGCTTGCCCTCAAACCGGTGGGCGTTGTCCTGCCACCAGGCCGGAAAGTCGCGAAAGCTGCTGGTGGCGGGGTCGACGGCACCCCGGAACGTGCCGATCAGGACCTCGTAATCGTTGCGCGTGTCGATCACGGCCACGTCGGGGGCGGCGATCAGCGCGTTCCAGTCGCGCGGTGCCACGTAATGGCCGGTCGTCGTGGCGGGGTCCATGTCGGGCTGACCCATGGTCACGATCTCGGCCTTGAGCCGGACCTTCATGCGGGCAAAGGGGGGCGCGTCGGCGGCGCTTTCCTTCCAGTCCAGCGTGGCGAAACCGGGCCAGGCGCGGATGTGGTCCAGCACCGCCAGAATGCCCGCGCGCGAACCCGCGATGGTGCCGTTCACCCCCTCGGGCGCCAAAAGCAGCGTGCCGCACAGGCCGTGGTCGCGGCACAGGTCCAGCAATGGCCCCTGCCGGGCCGCCGGATCGGCAACACGGGCGAAATGGTACAGTGCGGCAACGGTGATGGGGTGTGTGGGCAGCATGGGCGTGGCCTTATCGCGGCCACGCCCCCTGGCGCAAGATCAGAACGCAGCGCCTAGAACGTCAGGCCCAGGGCCAGACCGCCCAGCAGATAGGTCAGGCCGGTGATCAGCAGGATGCCCACGATGTTCAGGACCACACCGCCCCGCGCCATCTGGCCGATGGTCACGGTGCCGGTGCCGAACACGATGGCGTTGGGCGGCGTGCCCACCGGCAGCATGAACGCACAGGTCGCGGCCAGCGCGGCCGGGATCAGCAGCGTCATCGCATCGACCCCGATGCCCAGGGCGACACCGCCCAGGATCGGGATGAAGGTCGCGGCGGTGGCGGTGTTCGAGGTGATCTCGGTCAGGAACAGGATGATCGTGACCACGGCGGCGACCAGCAGGATCGTCGGCAATGATCCAAGGCCCGTGACCTGCTGGCCGAACCAGCTGTCCAACCCGGACGATGCCACGGCCGCCGCCAGTGACAGACCGCCCCCGAACAGCAGCAGCACGCCCCATGGCAGGCCGCCCTCGGCATCCTTCCAGTCCAGAACCATCCGGTCGCGGCCCTTGCCGGGCAGCAGGAACATGGCCAGGCCCGCACCGATGGCGATGGCCGTGTCGTCCAGGTTGCCCAGCCACGGCGCCGCAGCCTCGATCGCGGGGATCGACGTCAGCAGGCCCGGCACGATCCACAGGAACGCAGCACCCAGAAACACCGCCAGAACCATCTTTTCCCCTTGGCTGAGGGGACCCAGGTCGCGGACCTGATCCTCGATCATCTGCTTGCCGCCGGGGATCTCGGGCAGGTCGAAACGGTAAAGCACGCGGGTCATCAGGAGCCACGCGATAAAGATGAAGATAAAGGCCAGCGGCGTGCCCAGCACCATCCATTCCAGGAACCCGATGTTGCGGCCCAGCTCGTCCGAGGCATAGCCCGCGACAATGGCATTGGGCGGACTGCCCAGCAGCGTGCCCAAGCCCCCCATCGACGCGGCCCATGCGATCGACAGCACCAGACAGACGCCAAAGGCGCTGATGTTGGGATCCTTGACGACATCGGTGATGGTGCCGCCGGCCTTCATCGCATCCTCGGCCGCGGCACCGTCCTGACGCGATCCGCGCTCGACCACCAGGGACAGGACCGACAGGCCGATGGGCAGCATCATCAGCGTCGTTGCGGTGTTGGACACCCACATCGACAGAAAACCGGTGGCCAGCATCATGCCCAGCACGATGCGCCGCGGCGCCACGCCCACCTTGCGCAGCGTCAGCAGCGCGATGCGCGTGTGCAGGTGCCATTTTTCCATCGCGATGGCGATCAGAAAGCCGCCCAGGAACAGGAACACGATCGATGACGCATAGGGCTGGGTCGCTTGGCCCACGGTCGTCTCGGTCAGGGCCGGGATCAGCACGATGGGCAGCAGGGCCGTGGCCGACAGCGGGATCGCCTCGGTCATCCACCAGATCGCCATCAGCGTGCCGACGGCGGCGACGATGCGCGCATCCTCGGACAGGCCCTCCTGCCCGCCCAGCAGCAGCCACACGATGCCGGCCATCACCAGCCCCAGGGCCCGCAGACCCCAGATCAACGCCGCAGAGCGGGTCGGAACCTCGTTCTCGTCATATTTGGCGGGGTGATGCAGATCATCCTGTATACCCATCGTGGCCTCCGTTTTCATTCATCATAATCGTGCGATTCCGTTATGGCAAAACCTGTTCCGCCACCACCCTTGACGACCGCCACCGCCCGGCGGTCTAGTGGCGCCGACCCAACACAGGTGGACCGGATGACCAAGGCCCTGATCGTCATCGACATGCAGCGTGATTTCTGCCCCGGTGGGCTGCTGGCCGTGGCCGACGGCGACGGGGTCGTGGCGCCGATCAACGCGATGATGTACGAATACGACGCGGTGGTGCTGACGCAGGACTGGCACCCGGCCGATCACAGCAGCTTTGCCGACAACCACCCCGGCGCCACGGCATTTTCGGTGACGCAGATGCCCTATGGCCCGCAGGTGCTGTGGCCCGCGCATTGCGTGATCGGGACGCCGGGGGCCGATTTTCACCCCGGTCTGGCGGTGGACCGGGCCGATCTGATCCTGCGCAAGGGGTTCCGGGCCGGCATCGACAGCTATTCGGCGTTCTTCGAAAACGACCGCACGACCGCCACGGGCCTGACCGGCTATCTGCGGGACCGGGGCATCCGCGACCTGACCTTTGTCGGGCTGGCCCATGATTTCTGCGTCGCATGGAGCGCGATGGACGCCGCCCGGCTGGGGTTCAAGGCCCGCGTGGTCGAGGGTGCCTGCCGCGCCATCGATCTGGATGGCAGCTTGGATGCGGCACGCGACGGCATGACCCGTGCGGGCGTCATTCTGGCCTGAGGGTTGCGCCCCCGCGCGGATCAAGGCACCAAGGGCGAAATGGTCGAGGAAACAGCGTCATGGCCGACATCGCCACGCGGGTCTATAATCACAAATGGAAGATCGACCCGATCGTCCGGTCGTTGATCGATACCGATTTCTACAAGCTGTTGATGTGCCAGTCCGTGTTCCGCAACAGCCCCGACACGACCGTCACCTTCAGCCTGATCAACCGCAGCAAGGACGTGCGTCTGGCCGATCTGGTCGACGAGGGCGAACTGCGCGAGCAACTGGACCATGTGCGGTCCCTGTCGCTGACCCGCGGAGAGAGCACTTGGCTGCGCGGCAACACATTCTATGGCAAAAGGCAGATGTTCCGTCCGGACTTCATGGAGTTCCTGGAGGGTCTGCGCCTGCCCGCCTATCACCTGGACAAGCGCGACGGCCAGTACGAGCTGACATTCGAGGGCCCCTGGCCCCAGGTCATGCTGTGGGAGATCCCGGCCCTGTCGATCCTGATGGAGCTGCGGTCCCGCGCCGTCCTCAAGGACATGGGCCGGTTCGAGCTGCAGGTGCTGTATGCCCGCGCGATGACGCGGCTGTGGGAAAAGATTCAGGCCATGCACGCCCTGCCCGACCTGCGCATCGCCGATTTCGGCACGCGCAGGCGCCACAGCTTTCTGTGGCAGGACTGGGCGGTGCAGGCGATGATCGAAGGGTTGGGCGAGCGATTTGCCGGAACCTCGAACTGCCTGATCGCGCAGCGCCGCGACATCGAGGCGATCGGCACCAACGCCCACGAGCTGCCGATGGTGCGCGCAGCCCTGGCCGATGGCGATGCGGCCCTGCGCCGGGCGCCCTATGACGTGCTGGCCGACTGGCACGAGGAACACGAGGGCAACCTGCGGGTCATTCTGCCCGACACCTACGGGACCGAGGGCTTTCTGGCGGGCGCACCCGATTGGCTGGCGGGGTGGACCGGCATCCGCATTGACAGCGGCGATCCGGCCACGGGTGCGGAAACCGCGATCCGCTGGTGGCAGTCGCGCGGAGAGGACCCGCGATCCAAGCTGATCATCTTTTCGGACGGGCTGGACATGGACAGGATCGTGGCCCTGCACCGACAGTTCCACGGTCGCGTCAAGGTCAGCTTTGGCTGGGGCACGCTGTTGACGAACGATTTCCGCGGCTTGGTGCCGGGCGACGGGCTTGCGCCGTTCAGCCTGGTCTGCAAGGCGGTGGCCGCCGATGGCCGCCCGACCGTCAAGCTGTCGGACAACCCCGCCAAGGCCACCGGCCCCGCCGCCGAGATCGACCGCTACAAGCGCGTTTTCGGGGTGGGGGCCCAGCAGGCGATGACGGTGACGGTCTAACCCCCCGTCACCCATAGCACCAGAAGACAGGCCAGCGCGCCAAGCGACGCGGTGATCGGCACCGTCACCAGCCAGGCGGCCATGATGGTCACGACATGGCTGCGCCGCACCAGGATGCGGCGGCGTGTCTCGTCCGCGGGCAGCGCCTCGGACCGGCTGCCGCGGCGGCGGTCCAGCCATTCGCGTGCAAAGCCCACGCCAAAGATACCCCCCACCGCCACATGCGTGGTCGACACCGGCAGGCCCAGAGCGGACGCGCCCAGTGCCGTCACCGCGGTGGCCAGCGATACACAGAACGCGCGCCCCGCGTTCAGCCGGGTGATGCCGCTGCCGACCATGTGGACCAGGCGACGCCCGAACAGCAACGTGCCGGCGGCGATGGCCAGACCGGCGCCGGCCAGCACAACCACCGGCACCACACCGATCGGTGTCGCCGCCCCCTGTCCGCGCAGCACGACCGACAACGGCCCCGCGATGTTGCCCACGTCATTGGCCCCATGTGCAAAGCCCAGGATCGTCACCGACGTCACCAGCGCGGGCCGCAGCAGCTGCTTGATCCCGGCCTTGCGCGGATTCAATACCAGTTCGCGCAGAACGCTGCGCCGCGTCAGCCACAGCGCCCCGGCACCTGCGGCGACCGCCGCCGCGACGGCCGAGACGGGACCCAGCTCCAGCAGGACCACGACATAGGCCGAAAACAGCGCGGTCATCAGCGCGACCAGCAGCGGCAGCCACAACAGGGCCGCCCCGGCGCGGTCATCGGCCTCGACCACCTTCAAGCGCAGCAATATCAGCAGGCCGCCCGCCAGCCCCCCCGCCACCACGGGCGTCACAACCCAGACCGAAGTGATGATCGCCAGCGTCCCCCACGCGACCGCCGACAGGCCCAACGCGACAGCGCCGGCGCCCGCAATGCCGCCCACGATGGAATGCGACGTGCTGACCGGCAGGCCGATGCCCGTCGCCAGCGTGATCCAGACCGCCGCCGCGATCAGCGCGGCCACCATCATCATCGGCGCACGCCCGCCACCGGTCACGGGCGCCAGTTCGACGATGCCCCCCGCCAGCCGATCCGACACCGCGCCTCCGGCCAGAATCGCCCCCGCGACCCCGGCGACGGCCACCAGAAACAGACCGGACAGCAGCCCGATGGCCCCCGCCCCGACCGCCGGTCCCAGAGAGTTCGCGACATCGTTCGCCCCGATCGCCATGCCCAGCCAGGCCGCGACCACCAGCCCCGCGCCGATGGCCAGCACGCCGGGCGCGGCACCCGACAGGGCCATGACCATCAACAGCCCGCCGACCAGCGCCAGCACCGCCAGCCCCAGCCGCCAGACGGGGCGGAACGCATGCATCTGGGCCACCTCGGCATGGCCGATGCGGCCCAGATCCTTGTCCAGTGCGCGGAAACCGGGGCGGCGGTTCATGCCGGCTCAGGCAGGATCATGGCGGTCAAGCGCGGTCAGGATCTGTTTCAGGCCCGGTTCGATGACCATGCGGGCAGCCTCGACCGGGGCGAACCAGCGGCGCTTGCGCTGTCTGACCTCGGGGAACTGGTCGGACAGGCTGTCGACGGACAGCAGATAGACCCGCATCTCTATGGGAACGGCATAGCCTTTGTCCTGTTTCTTGCTGTAGTGGAACCGGCCCAATTCCGAAGGGCGGATGGTGCCGCGGACGCCTGCCTCCTCCCACGCTTCCTGGGCGGCGGCACCGGACAGGGTGCGGCCCTCCATCGGCCAGCCCTTGGGAATGACCCATCGGCCGGTATCGCGGCTGGTGATCAACAGCACCTGACCGTTGGCCGGGTCACGGCAGACTGCGCCGACCTGCATCAGCATCGGGCGCCGTCCTAGCATCAGATCAAGTGTCCTGCCCCAGATGCTCATTCGTCATCCACCTTGCCGCGCAGCGATTTGACCTCGCCACGCACGGTCTTGGCCTTCAGGCGGCGGCGTTGGCTGCCCAGGGTGGGGCGGGTGGCGATGCGCCGCTTGGGCGCGACCAGCGCCTGACGGATCAGGTCGGCCAGCCTTTCGCGGGCCAGTTCGCGGTTGCGCGCCTGGCTGCGGGTTTCCTGCGCCAGGATCAGGATCGCCCCCTCCTGCGTCCAGCGCCGTCCGGCCAGCCGCTGCAGCCTTCGCTTGACCGGGTCGGCCAGGCTGGGGGACGTCGCGGCCTCGAACCGCAGCTCGACCGCTGTCTCGACCTTGTTCACGTTCTGTCCGCCCGGTCCCTGAGACCGGGTGAACTGTTCGGACAGTTCCCATTCCTGGATGGCGATGGTTTCGGTGACATGCAGCATGGCCTTCAGGATATGGCGCGATCCACAGTCATTTAAAGCGCAAACCGGTTAATACATCGTAAATTACGACCTCATCGCATCAGATAAGCCCACAAGGACCCTGTTCGGGCCAATGGGCAAAGGGCAGGACCGCGCCGTCGCTGCGACTGGCGTCGACGCGGGACAGATCCACCGTCGCGCGCACCCACCCCGGCGCGTCCATCGCGCCTTGGGCGATGATGCCTGTTTCGGGCCAAAACCCGTCGGGCGGACCATAGATCGCGGCACGGCCCCGGTTTTCGTCCAGCGCGGGCATCCAGTCGCAGGGGCCGACAGTGGGCGCATGCACCACGACGCACTGGCTTTCCAGCGCGCGGGCCATCGCGCCGATGCGCACCCGGTTGAAGCCCGCGACCGTGTCGGTGCAGCTGGGCACCAGCAGGATGCGCGCCCCGGCCTGCGCCAGCACCCGTCCCAGCAGCGGAAATTCACTGTCATAACAGATCAGGATTCCGATCCGTCCCAGCGCGGTGTCCAGGATTCGCAGACCGGGGGCGCCGGTGACGTCCCATTCCTCGCGCTCGAACCGGGTCATGATCTGCTTGTCCTGGTGACCGATCACCCCGTCCGGGCCGTACAGGACCGCGCGGTTGACCGGCCGCGGGCCGTCAAAAACCGGCCCCGACGCACCCAGAATATGACAGCCATGCCGCGCCGCCAGATCGGCATGCAACGCGCGGACCTGCGGCCCCAGCGCCGCCACGGCATGCAGGCTGGCCTGCAGGTCGCCCGCGACGTCGCGCCCGCCCAGCGCTGCCAGCTCCATCGCGCCGTATTCGGGAAAGACCAGCAGATCGGCATCCGCATCGGCCACCCATCGCGTCAGCTTGGCGGCATAGGCGTCAAAGCTGTCGAACCAGTCGATTGGATAGGCGGCGGCGGCGATCTTCACAGCGGTTTCATCCAGAATTGCAGGGTCTTTTCAGTTTTCACAGGTTGGCCCAGATCCTTCCATGTGAAATGCGCGACGACGCCGGGCAGGGGCGCATAGCCGCGCCTGCGCCAGAACGCGTCCAGCGGCCAGTAATCGGCGGGACGCATCGGGTGGTCCGCCGGGCGGATCACGCTGCAGAATGCCGACCAGCGGGCGCCCAGTCCGCGGGCATGATCCTCGCGCGCGTCGAAAAAGGCATGGCCCAGCCCGTGCCCGCGATGGCTGCGCAGCAACACCGATTCGGCGCAGTAAAAGATGTCGGACAGCGGTTCGGGGCGGTCCGCAAAGGCCGCGCCAAAATCGGCGGCATGGTGGGACATCGGCGCCCCGGTGGCGGCGCCCACGATCTGGTCCCCGTCCATCGCGGCCACCACGACCGCGCCCGGCGCCTGGTACGCGCGCAGATAGTCGCGTTCATAATCGGCGCTTCCGTCATACAGGTACGGCCAGTCGCGGAACACGTCGATGCGCAGGCGCGCCACGTCGGGCAGCGTATCGGCCAGCGCATCGCCGGTCAGGACGCGGACCGCGACGCTCATGCGCCGACCTGGGCCATCCAGTCGGCCAGGTTGTAATAGGTGGTGACCCGAGCAATGCGCCCGTCGCGGATGGTAAAGAACGCGCCCGCAGGCAGGCGATAGGTCTGGCCGCGGGCCTCTGGCAGGCCGGGATCGGTCTGCAGATAGGTGCCGTTGACCACGAATTCCGCCGCGGCGCGGTCGCCCGCGTCATTGGCCATGATGACCATGTCGGTCAGGTTTTCCCGATAGCTTTCGGTCATGTGGGCGTTGAATTCCGCGAACAGCGCGCGGCCACGGCGGATCTTGCCCTCGTTCACATGGTGTTCGACGTCGTCATGCAGCTGCGCCAGCATGTCGTCGGTGCGCCCCGCGTTGAAGGCATCGTAATAGGCGGCAATCAAGGCGTTTGCGTCCATCGGGGTCTCCTTGCGTTTGCACAAGGCTAGCGCGTCTGACGCGCGCCGTCACCTGATCCCAACGTCGAAGGGAACCAATCCACCCCGGGCGGCCTTGAAAAACGGTTTGAACCTGTTAGCGCTGATGCAAACAGGAACCGGAGGACTTTATGGACAATCGCGATCAGCTGGGCAGGCGCGAGATCACCTGCTTCAAGGCGTATGACGTGCGCGGGGAACTGGGCAAGAACCTGGACGCGGATGTCGCCTATCGCATCGGTCGCGCGTTCGCGCAGGCGCGTGGCGCCAAGCGTGTCGTCGTGGGTCGCGACAGCCGCGAAACCTCGCCTGAACTGGCCGCGGCCCTGATCGAGGGACTGACCGACGGCGGCGCCGACGTGCTGGACCTGGGTCTGGCCGGCACCGAGGAGGTGTATTTCCACACCGGCAATCAGGATACCGATGGCGGGATCGAGGTCACGGCCTCGCACAACCCGATCAACTACAACGGCATGAAGATCGTGGGTCGCGGCTCGGCGCCGCTGGACCCGGCGACCGAACTGCCGCCGATCGTCGATCTGGCCACCAACGGTGAATTTGCCCCCGCGACCAAGGGAACGGTCACCGATTTCAGCCACGCCCGCGCGGAATACGCGTCCCGCATGGCCGATTTCGTGGACGTGGCCGCCCTGCGCCCGATGAAGATCGTGGTGAACGCCGGAAACGGCACCGCCGGCCCGACCTTTGATGCGATTGCCGCCGAACTGGAACGTCGTGGCGCGCCGCTGACATTCGTGCGCATGCACCACAATGTCGACAGCAGCTTTCCCAATGGCATTCCCAACCCGCTGCTGGACGAGAACCAGCCCCCCACCGTCGCCAAGATGGTCGAGGAAAAGGCCGATCTGGGCGTGGCATGGGACGGCGATTTCGACCGTTGTTTCTTTTTCGACGAGAACGGGCGCTTCATCCCCGGCGAATACATCGTCGGTCTGCTGGGCGCGGCGTTCCTGGAAAAATCGCCCGGCGAAAAGATCGTGCATGACCCCCGCGTCATCATGAACACCCGCGCGATGATCGAGGAAGCTGGCGGAGAGGCCGTTGTGTCCAAGACCGGCCATGCCTTTATCAAGCGCAAGATGCGCGATGTCAGCGCGATCTATGGCGGAGAGATGTCGGCGCACCACTATTTCCGCGATTTCTATTACTGCGACAGCGGCATGATCCCATGGCTGCTGATGATCGAACTGCTGTCGCGCAAGGGCATGACCCTGGCCGAGATGCTGGAAGAGCGGATGCGCCTGTATCCGTCGTCCGGAGAGACGAACTATACCATCGCCGATCCCGATGCGGCCATCGCGCGCCTGATCGATACCTATGCGCCGCAGGCCGACAGCCGTGACGATCTGGACGGGGTGTCGCTGAACTTTGGCAAATGGCGGTTCAACCTGCGCAAGTCGAACACCGAACCGGTGGTGCGTCTGAACATCGAATCTGACGGCGACGCAGCGCTGGTGCGCGAAAAGCAGGCCGAACTGGCGGCCCTGCTCAAGGCGTAACGGGGTGGCGGGCCGAAAGGCCCGCCCGCCTCAATCGGAAAATCCGAAGGCGATGTAATCGCGCAGATATGCCTGCCGTGCGGCCTGCAACAGCGCCTTGTCGCGCAGGAAATCGGGCATCGGCTGGACGGTCAGACCGGCCAGGCGCGCATCGTCGATCCCGGCGGCACGGGCCAGGGCGGGCAGTTCCTCGGCGATGCGATCCTCGCGGATCAGCATGTCGGGGCTGGCCACGCGGCTGAACCCGGCAATCACCTCGGACTGGCTGGCCCATCCGGCATGGGTGGGCAGGGTCGTCTGACCATTCAGGTTACGCTTCAGGAACGCCAGGAACTGCGCGAACAGCGCCAGTTCCGCCTGACGGTCCATTCCGGCCAGCGCCTCGTCCACCGGCAACGCCACGCGATGGACATCGCGCATCAGCTGACGCAGTTCGGGGCGGCTGTCGGTCAGCAGCTGGCGGAACGCGGTCCACGCCCGGTGCAGCGGGTGGCGCAGCACCGCAAAGCTGCGATGCCCGGGATGCTGGCGTTTCCACTGGCGCAGGCTGGTCTGGGTGAAATCCCCCGTCACCGCGCCCAGCGTCGCCATCCAGTCGCGCACCCCGTCACCCGGCCCGCACCGCACCGGCATGAAGATCAGCCCTTGCCCGGCCTCGGTCGCGGAAAAGCTGGGCACCGAGGGGCCGCGCCGCGGTTCGAAATTCGGGATGCGGCGCAACATGAACGGGTCGATCTGTGCCAGATCCGCCTGCATGTCGTCAAAATTGCGGACCTTGTCGGCCAGTTCGCGGGGATTCTGGGGTACCTGATCGCTGGCGGGTTCGACCCGCGCGATGTCGGTGCGGCCCAGCCAGTGGACCAGACCGGTCATCACCTCGGGGTCGCGCAAATCCTCGTATCCCAGCCAGAAGGCGCTTTGCCCCGTCACCTGCAGCCGGTGCATCACGCGCAGCTGGAACCGTTCCACCGCCGCGATCATGTCGCGGAACTGTGGCCCGTCATAGGTGATGGCGGCGGGGATCGGGGTTTCGGTTTCGTTCAGCTTCCACTGGTTCGTCTCGCGCGCCAGAGCGGTCGAGACATAGCTGTCCAGCGGGTTGCGGGTCAGCACGATCTTGGCGCATTCCGGATCGTGCATGATCGCGTCAAAGACCCGCGGATCGTGGTCGTGGAAATATCGGAACCCCGGCAGGTGGCCCGGCTTGTCGAACAGCTTGTTCAGCAGGGCAATCGGGTCGGCCTCGCGCTGATCACGGGTGATGCCCTGCAATTCATCCTTGTCGGGCCAGCCCATCATATAGGGGTTGAACGCCTCGCCAAAGCAGGTGACGCCCCGCAGCGCGTTCAGCGTCGCCTCCAGCAGGTTAGAGCCCGTGCGCATCTCGGCAAAGATGACAAAGCGGCGGAATGGAACGGTCATTCGGCGGCAGTCCTTTCGGGCAGGAGAATTTCCGGTATTGGCAGGCCGTCGCCGGACATGCGCGGGCGCAGTCCGGAATTGCGCAACCGCCGCAACAGTTCGGGCAGGCCGTGCACGTCACGCATCCGCGGCATGTCGGTGGGCGCGTCCATCAGGCGCGGCAGATGGACCAGCGACTGGAACAGCATCTCCTGGGGGCGGGCCAGAAAATCGGTCAGTTCGTGAACATGGACGCGCGCCTTGACCCAAACCGAATTCAACACATCCATCTGCGCGATCTCGGCCCGCTGCAGCAGGGCCGTCACCCGGCGCACGTCGTCAAAGGGCATGTCCGATTTCAGCAGCGGCAGCATCCATGCCCCGGTGACCACATGGATATGCGCGTTCGGATCGGTGGCGATGAACCAGTTCAACGCCTGATTGTCGCGCGGGCTGAACTGAAACGCCTGCATCCGCGTGGTGATGCGGATCAGCGCCGTCAGGAAGCCATGCGGATCGCGGTCGCGGATCAGCGTGCTGGACGAAATCGCCCCCGGCCCGATCTCCGGGCGACCGCCGAACTCCACCGCCTCGGGGCCCAGCAGGTGTCCGTGGACATCCGCATCGACCTGCGTGGTCAACCACGCCTCAAAACCCGGAAAGATGTCGGAAAACCCCTGAAACACCGCATAGGGTGCCGAAGTCTTGCCGTTTTCGGCGTCCTTGCGCGGAAAACGCGACTGCATGTAAAGGCCCGGCCGCCCCAGCAGGCGGCGGCGCACGGTCCGGTTGATCAGACGCTCGATCCGTTGGGGCTGGGGCGCGGACAGGTCGGGGCGCATCGCGGCGGGGCGCGGAAAATGCGCCAGCAGATGGACGGCCTCTGGCCAGACCTTGCGCGCCACGAAACAGCGCGATTCCTCCAGCATCAGTGCGTGGTCGTCATACAGCTGATAGGGCCGCCCATCATGGTCGAATTTGGCCAAGGTCAGCGAATGACTTTCGATCCGGGTCGCATGGCGGCGTGCCAGCGTCTGGAAATAGCTTTCGTCCGGAATCCAGACCATCCGGAAATAGCGGTCGAATTCGGCACGGCGCGGATCGTCCAGAATGGCGCGCAGCGTGGTCACCGTAAGGCACCACCACTGCGCCCCCAGATACGGGGTCAGCCCCTTGGGCAGCGTGCGGCGGATGCCCAGGCGACGCTGCCATTCCGTCAGGCGGTCGAACATCCAGCGCCGCTTGCGCCAGTCCAGCGGATGGAACAGGGTAAACCGCTCCTCGTTCAGCCCGCCGACAGTCCAGCCGACATCCAGCGCGCTGACGCTTTCGATATGATCGCGATCAGGGTCCAGGGCCAGGAACGCCGCCAGATCGCGCACCGGGCGCAGCGGCAGGCAGGCCCCGGATGCCAGATAGACATGGGTGATGTCGGCAAAGCTGTCCAGCAACAGCTGGGCCGCATCCTGGGTGGCGCGTATCAGGCTGAAGCTGCCCCATTCGCAGGTATGGCGCCGTGACCAGACGATGCCGGGCAGATCCGACAGTTCGACCTGCATCCGCGCCACGGACCGGGCTGACGCTTTGGCATCGACATGGATCGCCACCCGCGCGCCGCCCCGGACCCAGATCCGCGCCATGTGCGCCGCCACGTCCAGCCGCGCATGGCACAGCAGCACGACACCTAATCTGACGCTGTGCGCAGTCGCAGGGTCCGTCATGCCCAGTTCCCCCGCGAGATCAGCCCCAGATCCTCCAATTGGCGCCAGTCGGCATATTCACGCGATTCGCTGCACCACAGCTCGGTCCCGCCACGCAACCCGGCATGATACGCGGTGTATTCCTTGCTGTTGGCATAGTGCTGGCGGCGATCCAGCTCTTCGGCCGACTTGTCGGCAAAGGTGGACAGAAACTTGGCGTGCAGCAGGCAGCCGGACGCCATCTCTCCGCCGCCCTCGTCATAGACCATGTTCAGATGGCGTGGCAGCAGCATGTGGGTCGAACTGACATAGGCATAGCGCCAGTCCCATTTGACCAGCGGCGTCTTGTTCAGGGCCGGGCCGGACAGGGGTTCAGCGGTAAAGAACTTGCGCGTGCGCGGGCCACCCTGAATCCACAGGTTGCCGTAATAGGGGTTCTTGCAGATGGTATAGTTCGCGGGATCGAACCACCGCGCGATGGCGAAAGGGTCGCCCCCTTCGGCATAGGGCTCGTCCTCGATATGGCCGCGGGGGTACATGTCCAGCAGCATGGCGGGAAAACTGCGTCGGCCCGATGCCTCCAGCCAGTCTGTCAAGGCGGGCAAGGGCCGCGAATCACAATGGGGATAGATCAGGAATTCGTCCGGGTCGATCGTCAGGCACCAGTGACCATGGCCATATTTTGCCAGCAGCCGGTTGATCCAGTCCATCCCGAACCGCGACCGCTTATAGCTGGCGTCGGTCCACCACAGCGACACGTCGGGCTGTTCAGCCAGATAATTGCCGCTGCCGTCATCGCTGTTGTTGTTGACGAACAGAAAATGATTCACGCCCAGGTTGCGGTAATAGTTCAGGAAGAACGGCAACCGCACCCGTTCGTTGCGCATCGTCACCAGCGCCAGGATGTCGGTCTTGCGGATCTGGGCGGTGCGGTTGACCACGGGCCGCAAGGCCCGCCGCCTGTTGAAGGCGCGGGCAATCAGGTACTGTCGTTCGGCCCTGCGGCGCAGCCGGTCGGGGATCGGGATTCGGCCCATCCGCATCACGCGGACCGGCGATCGGCAGGGAATGTGCGGCACGACGTCATGCCCTAGCAATGTGCAGGGCAGCCCGTTTTGGCAAGCCCATTCAGCAGATTGGTCAACGCGGCCAGTCACCTGTGCCCATCAGGCCAAGGTCGACCAACTGCCGCCACCCCTCATATCGCACTGATGCAGCCCCCCGCAGCCGTGGCCCCGCGGCCACCGCGCGGTGATAGCCGGCATAGGCGTCGGGGTCGACGAAATGCTGGCGGCGGCCCAGCTCCTCTTGCGACTTGGCGACGATGTCAGGCAGGAACTTGCCGTGCAGCAAGGCTCCCGACAACCGCGCATCGCCCGGCCCGTCATAGATCAGGTTAAGCCGCGGCGGCAGGATCGAATGGGTCGAATTCACATAGACCGCCCGCCCGGTCCAACGCATCAGCGGCAGCTTGTTCGTCGTGGGCGCACGGCGCGGGGTGTCAGCAAAGAACACGCGGTCGCGGACCCCTCCCTGCAACCACAGGTTTTGGCGTGGCATCATCCGGCTGGACCGCCACGGCCCGGTGTCGAACCACGGCAGTCGGTCGGTCAGGGGCGCGCCCAGCGGGGCGTCGGCGGTGCCCAGCTGCCCCGACGGGTACAGGTCCAGCATCACCGCACCCAGCCCCGGCTGCCCGACCTGGTCCAGATGAGCCGTCAGGTCGGGCAACGGCCGAGTGTCGTGATGGGGATAGACCAGCAACTCGTCCGCATCGACGGTCGCGCACCAATGCCCGCGTCCGAACCGCCACAACAGCGCCCCCGCCCAATCCATCCCGAATCGCGAATCGCGATAGCTGGCGTCACAGCGCCACAGCGACACGTCGGGCTGGGCCTGCAGGTAACGGTCCGACCCGTCCGTGCCGGCATTGTCGACGATCAGGAAATGGGCAACGCCCAATCGACGATAGTGGTCCAGAAACCCCGGAAGATGCGCGATTTCGTTGCGCAGGGTGGTCACGGCCAGAATGTCGTTGGGGCGAATGGCGGCGGTGCGGTCGGCGACCGGTTCCAGCAGGTGGCGCGCCCTGAGGGCGCGCCAGATCAGTTCGCGGCGTTTCCAGCGCAGGCGATAGGCCTGCCACGCCGCGCGCGGCATCACTGTTTGTAATCGCCCGTCTGGTGCCAGCGCCAGGCATCCGCGATCATCTGCGCCATGGTCGAGCGGTCGGGCGTCCAGCCCAGTTCCGCCTTGGCCCGCGTGCTGCCGCAGACCAGCTTGACCGCATCGCCGCCCCGGCGCGGGCCGTCCAGCATCGGCACCTCGCGGTTGGTGATGGACCGCGTCGCGTCCACGACCTCGCGGACGGAAAATCCGTCGCCCGTCCCCAGGCAGAACACCCGGCTTTCGTGCCCGGCGCGCAGCCATTCCAGACCTTTCACATGCGCGTCGACCAGATCCATCACATGCACATAGTCGCGGATGCAGGTGCCGTCCGCGGTGGGATAGTCGGTGCCGTGGATGGTCAGCGCCGCGCGCTTGCCGTCGACTGCATCCAGAATCAGCGGAATCAGATGCGTTTCGGGGCGGTGGAATTCGCCCACCTGTCCGTCAGGATCGGCGCCCGCGACGTTGAAATACCGAAAGATCACCGACCGCAGCCCGTGGGCCGCGCCGAAATCCGTCAGCATGTCCTCGATCGCGCGTTTGGACGCGCCATAGGCGTTCAGCGGAGCCTGCGGCGTATCCTCATTCAGGATCTCGCCGTCGCGGTCGCCATAGGTCGCGCAGGTCGAGCTGAAGACAAAGTCCAGACACCCCGCAGCCACCGCCGCCTCGATCAGGTTCAACGACCCTGCGACGTTGTTGCGCCAGTACAGGCCGGGTTCGGCCATCGCCTCGCCGACCTGCGACAGGGCCGCGAAATGCAGCACCGCAACCGGACGGTGTTCGGCAAAGGCCGCGTCAAGCGCCGCACGGTCCATCAGGTCGGCCTCGACAACCGGACCAAACTTGACCGCATCGCGCCAGCCGGTGGAAAAATTGTCCAGCGTGACGGGGGTGAACCCCGCCGCCGCCAGCGCCTTGCAGGCGTGAGAACCGATATAGCCCGCGCCGCCCGTCACCAGAACCGTGTCAGACATCGGTTATTCGGCCGCCCGGCGCATGGACATCACCTCGTGCAGGTATTCGGAAAACTCGTCCTTCAGCTCGTCGCGCTCCAGGCCAAAGGCCACGGTCGCCTGCAGGAAGCCGGCCTTGGACCCACAATCGAAACGCTGGCCACGGAAGCGCAGACCGAACACGTCGCGGCCCGCCTGGATTTCCTCGGCGATGGCGTCGGTCAGCTGGATCTCGCCACCGGCGCCCTGCTTCAGCTTGTTGAGGTTCTTCATGACCGTCGGCGCCAGGATATAGCGGCCGATCACCGCCAGGTTCGACGGCTGGGTGCCCGTGGCGGGTTTTTCGACCATGCCCTTGGCACGCACGATCGCGCCCATGTCTTCGGCGATGTCCAGAACGCCATAGGCCTTGGCCTTTTCGGGAGCGACCTCCATCGTGGCGACCATGCTGCCGCCGGTCTCGCCATAGGCCTCGATCATCTGCTGCAGGCAGGGCGGCTCGCCCTGGATGACATCGTCGGTCAGCACCACGGCAAACGGTTCATCGTCCGACAGCAGGCGACGGGCGCACCAGACGGCATGGCCCAGACCCAGCGCCTTGTGCTGGCGGATATAGGCGATGGCGCCCGAATCCATGTTGGTCGCGCGGAGAATCTCCAGCAGCTCGGTCTTGCCGGCTTTCTTCAGGCTGGATTCCAGCTCGTGCGCATGGTCAAAGTAGTCTTCCAGCGAACCCTTGCCGCGCGACGTCACAAAGATGAATTCCTTGATGCCTGCCGCACGTGCCTCGTCGATTGCGTACTGAATCAGCGGCTTGTCGACCAGCGACAGCATTTCCTTGGGAATGCTTTTGGTGGTTGGCAGGAACCTTGTCCCCAAACCGGCGACAGGAAAAATGGCTTTTGTGACCTTGCGACCCATGACAGATACCTTTTGTATAACTCGGCGGGACCGGATCCCACCGTATTGGCGCCGATGCCTAGTTCAGCAGCGACATTGACTTCAAGCGCAGGTTATTCCGTCGGCAGCTTGTCGCCAAGCAATTGTCGGGAATTCGCTGAAAATTCACAAAAATTAAGTGTTCCGCAGGCAGCCGATCAGGCCATCGCCATATCTTGCATCATCTGTTCCAGACGCGGAACATCCTGAGGGTTGTTTAGTTCCCAGAACATTCGCCCTCTGGCATCGACCTCGACACAGCGGACATGGCGGCCGCGCTCCAGAAACCGCAATTGCTCCAACCCCTCCAGCCGTTCCAGCGCGCCTTCGGGCCAGGTGGCGTATTCCGCCAACGCCGCGGGGCGATAGGCATAGACGCCCACATGGTGGAAAACCGGGCTGGGCGCATCGGCGGCCACGTCGCCCGGAACAAAGGGGATGACCTCCTTGGAGAAGTACAGCGCCCGCCCCTGATGGCCGAACACCGCCGTGGTCCCGCCGACGCGGCCCGCATGACGGTCGGCGATCAGGTCGGCCCGCATCGCCCCGGTACAGCGCAGCACGGGCGTCGCCACCTGCGCATCAGGGTCCGCCCGCAGGCCCGCCACCAGATCCTCGACGAACCACGCGGGCGTCAGCGGCGCGTCGCCCTGCAGGTTCACCACGATCTCTGGGGTCAGGCCCAGGGTCGCAACGGCCTCGGCGCAGCGTTCGGTGCCGTTGCGACAGTCGGGGCTGGTCATCGCCACCTCTGCGCCAAAGGCCAGTGCGTGGTCGCGGATGCGGTCGTCGTCGGTGGCCACGATCACCCGGTCGGCCCCCTGCACGGCGATGGCCGCGTCCCAGCTGCGCCGGATCAGGCTGCGCGCCTGACCGCCCGCGCCGCGCAATTCGACCAGCGGTTTGCCCGGATAGCGGGTCGAGGCAAAACGGGCGGGGATGACGATGACGACCGACATGTTATTCCTTTACCAGCAGGACACCCGGCGCATAGGCGATGAAGAACGGGTTTTCGAACCCCGGCTCGCCATAGCCCAGCGGGCTGTGGTCGTCGAATCGTACCACCTCGCCGCCCGCACCGCGCAGGACGGCGTCGCCCGCGGCGGTGTCCCATTCCATCGTGCGACCCAGGCGCGGATACAGATCCGCCTCGCCCGTGGCCACCAGGCAGAACTTCAGCGAGCTGCCCGCGCTGGTCATGTCGCGCACGCCATAGCGGTCGATATAGGCGTCGGTGGCCGCATCGCGGTGCGACTTGGACGCCACGACCATCAGGCCGCGGTTGTCGGGCATCGGGTTCACGCCGATGGGCCGGATTTCCCCCGGCACGTCGCCAAAGGGGCCCGTCTCTTCGACGGATCGGCCATCGGCGGTGGTATAGAACAGCCGCCCCTTGGCCGGGGCATAGACGATGCCACGCACCGGCACGCCGTCCTCGACATAGGCGATGTTCACGGTGAAATCGCCACGCCGCTGCACGAACTCCTTGGTCCCGTCCAGCGGGTCCACGATCAGAAAGGTCCGCAGGGTCTGGCCATGGGTGTCGGCCTGCTCCTCGGTGACCAGGGCCACGTCCGGGAACGCCTCGCGCAGCCCGGCCGAGATCAGCGCGTCGGCAGCCTCGTCCGCGGCGGTGACAGGCGAATCATCGGACTTGGAGCGGACGTCGAAATCGTCGGCCTGATAGATCTGCATGATCCGCTCGCCAGCCTGCAGGGCCAGTCGCCGCATCTCGGTGATCAGTCGGTCGAATTGCATTCACTTTCCTTTCCCTGCCAGTGGCCCGCGGCCGCTGCCCGATTGTGCGGGGGTGCTATCCCTCTTATGATGTGCCACGGGTCTATCGGCAAGCGCCGGGCCGCCAATGACGGAGCATCGCCCCTTGTTCAAGCAGCGCCAGAACCGCAACCTTTTCGAAGCGGCTTTCACGACCTTCGCGCTGATCTATCACCAGACGGTGTACAATCTGCGCACCGAACACCGCAACGCGGTGCTGGGCCTGGTCATGACGATGATGCAAAGCGTGGTCTTTGTGGTCGTGTTTCTGGGCATGTACACGCTGATCGGCATCGGCGGGTCACAGATTCGCGGTGATTTCCTGCTGTATATCATGTCGGGGATCTTCATCTTCATGCTGCACGTGCAGGCCGTGGGGGCGGTCGCGGGCAGCCATTCGGTGTCGTCGGGCATCATCAAGCACGAACCCCTGAACGCAGCCGTGCTGATTTCGGGGGCGGCGCTTGCGGTGCTGTACCGTCAGGCGATCAGTTGCCTGGTGATTCTGGCCGTCTATCACATGGTCTTTCAACCGATCACGATCGAAGATCCCGTGGGTGCCGGGTCGCTGTTCCTGCTGTCATGGTTCACCGGCTGTGCGATCGGGCTGATCTTTCTGGGGATCCGGCCATGGTCACCGCAGGCCTGCAAGGTGCTGACGATGGTCTATCAGCGGGTGAACATGTTCGCGTCGGGCAAGTTCTTCGTGGCCAACATGATCCCCAGCTTTATCCTGCCTTGGTTCGCATGGAACCCGCTATTCCACCTGATCGATCAGGAACGCGGCTTTTTGTTCATCAACTATTCGCCGCACCGCACGATGCTGCTTTATCCGCTGTGGTTCGCAATCGCGGCGCTGATGGTGGGGCTGCTGATCAACTTCACCACCCGCAAGTACGAATCTCTCAGCTGGAGTGCCGTGCAGTAGCGCCATTACCCCGGTTTCACGGGCCCGGACCACCGATTTTGCGCTGCAGCAGTGCTTGCGGGGCTGAATTGCATCCCTATATACACCCCCGAAGCGGCTCGGAGGTTCCGGACCGTTCGTCAAGGGATCGGGCCTCGGGGGCCGCAACGGACCCGCAGTCCAAGATATCGCCGCAAGAGAAGGTTAAACACATATGTCAAAAGTCATCGGCATCGACCTCGGCACCACCAACAGCTGCGTCGCCATCATGGACGGCAGCCAGCCGAAGGTCATCGAGAACAGCGAAGGCGCCCGCACCACGCCATCGATCGTGGGTTTCAAGGATGGTGAACGCCTGGTCGGTCAGCCCGCCAAGCGTCAGGCCGTGACCAATCCGACCAACACCGTCTTTGCCGTGAAACGCCTGATCGGGCGCCGCATGGGCGACGAGGCCGTCGAAAAGGACCGCAAGATGGTCCCGTTCACCATCGCGGATGGTGGCAACGGCGACGCGTGGGTCGAAGTGCAGGGTGAGAAGTACTCCCCCGCGCAGGTCAGCGCGATGATCCTTCAGAAGATGAAGGAAACCGCAGAATCCTATCTGGGCGAGACCGTGACCCAGGCCGTGATCACCGTTCCGGCCTATTTCAACGACGCCCAGCGCCAAGCCACCAAGGACGCGGGCAAGATCGCCGGCCTGGAAGTGCTGCGCATCATCAACGAGCCGACCGCAGCCGCACTGGCATACGGTCTGGACAAGAAGGAAACCAAGACGATCGCGGTCTATGACCTCGGCGGCGGTACCTTTGACATCACCATCCTGGAAATCGACGACGGCCTGTTCGAGGTGAAATCCACGAACGGCGACACCTTCCTGGGTGGCGAAGATTTCGACATGCGGATCGTGAACTATCTGGCCGACGAGTTCAAAAAGGAACACGGCGTCGATCTGTCCAAGGACAAGATGGCCCTGCAGCGCCTGAAGGAAGCTGCGGAAAAGGCCAAGATCGAACTGTCTTCCTCCAGCCAGACCGAGATCAACCAGCCGTTCATCAGCATGGACAAGGACAGCGGAACGCCGCTGCACCTGGTCGTCAAGCTGACCCGTTCCAAGCTGGAAAGCCTGGTCGCGGACCTGATCAAGCGCACGATGAAGCCCGTTCAGGACGCGCTGAAGGATGCCGGCTGCTCCAAGGGCGACATCGACGAGGTCGTTCTGGTCGGCGGCATGACCCGCATGCCCAAGGTCGTGGCCGAGGTCACTGACTTCTTTGGCAAAGAGCCTCACAAGGGCGTGAACCCCGATGAGGTCGTGGCCCTGGGCGCCGCGATTCAGGCCGGCGTGCTGCAGGGTGACGTCAAGGACGTCGTGCTGCTGGACGTGACGCCGCTGTCGCTGGGCATCGAAACGCTGGGTGGCGTGTTCACCCGCCTGATCGACCGCAACACCACGATCCCGACCAAGAAGAGCCAGATCTTTTCGACCGCCGAGGACAATCAGGGCGCCGTGACGATCCGCGTGTTCCAGGGCGAGCGCGAGATGGCCGCGGACAACAAGATGCTGGGCCAGTTCAACCTGGAACACATCCCGCCCGCACCGCGCGGCATGCCCCAGATCGAGGTGACCTTCGACATCGACGCCAACGGCATCGTGTCGGTGGCCGCCAAGGACAAGGGCACCGGCAAGGAGCAGACCATCACAATCGCGGCCTCGGGCGGTCTGACCGACGAGGACATCGAGCGGATGGTCAAGGACGCCGAGGCGAATGCGGAAGGCGACAAGACCCGCCGCGAGCTGGTCGAAGCCAAGAACCAGGCTGAAAGCCTGATCCATTCGACCAACAAGTCGCTGGCCGAGCATGGCGACAAGGTCGATGCATCGACCGTCGAGGCGATCGAGCTAGCCATTGGTGCGCTGGAAGAATCGCTCAAGTCCGAAGAGCCGGGCAAGATCCGGTCGGGCATCCAGAACGTCATGGACGCGTCCATGCGTCTGGGCGAGGCGATCTACAAGAACCAGCAGGGCGCCGAGGAAGCCGATCCGTCGGACCGCGACGCACCGCGTGATGTCGACGACGACATCGTGGACGCCGATTTCGAAGATCTGGGCGACGACAAGAAGCGCGGCTGATCGGGGCCGCATCCCCTGACCGGGCCGGTCCGCCTTTACCGCGGGCCGGCCTGTTTCATGGGGACAGCTGAACAGGACGACACATGAGCAAGCGTTGTTACTACGAAGTGCTCGGGGTCACGCGCGGGGCCTCGACCGACGAGATCAAGAAGGCCTATCGCACCAAGGCCAAAGAGCTGCACCCCGACCGCAATCAGGACGATGACACGGCCGAAGCCCGCTTCAAGGAAGCGAACGAGGCCTATGACTGCCTGAAGGACGACAACAAGAAGGCCGCCTATGACCGCTTTGGCCATGCCGCCTTTGAAGGTGGCATGGGCGGCGGCGGCGGTGCGCGCGGTCAGCATCCCGGCGATTTCGGCGCGGCATTCGCCGACGTGTTCGAGGATCTGTTCGGCGACATGATGGGCCGCCGCGGTGGCGGCGGTGGCGGGCGTGCCCGGGCACAGCGCGGCCAGGACCTGCGTTATAACCTGCGCGTCAGCCTGGAAGACGCCTATGTCGGCGTGCAGAAACCGATCACCGTGCGCGGCTCTGTCGCCTGCGGCGAATGCGACGGCACCGGAGCCGAGGGCGCGTCGCAGCCCGCGGCCTGCCCGACCTGTGCGGGCATGGGCAAGGTTCGCGCGCAGCAGGGTTTCTTTACCGTCGAACGCACCTGCCCGACCTGCGGCGGCGCGGGCCAGATCGTCAAGAACCCCTGCAAATCGTGCCACGGTGCGGGGCGGATGGAACGCGACCGCGCGCTGTCGGTGAACATCCCGGCGGGCGTCGAGACCGGCACCCGCATCCGGCTGGCCGGAGAGGGCGAGGCAGGGCTGCGCGGCGGTCCGGCGGGTGATCTGTACATCTTTATCGAGGTTCAGGACCACGCCATCTTCCTGCGCGACGGCAAGACGCTGGCCTGTCAGGTTCCGGTCAGCATGGCCACGGCCTCCCTGGGTGGCGAGGTCGAGGTTCCGACGATCGACGGCGGGCGTGCCCGTGTCAAGGTCGGCGCCGGCAGCCAGACCGGTCGGCAGATGCGGCTGCGCGGCAAGGGCATGCCGCCGCTGCGTCACGGCCCCGGCGCCCAAGGCGATTTTGGCGACATGCTGATCGAGTTGACGGTAGAGACGCCGGTCAACCTGACCCCCCGACAGCGAGAGCTGCTGCGAGAGTTCGAGGCCGAGAAGGCCGACAACAGCCCGCAATCGGACAGCTTTTTCGACAAGGTGAAGGGGTTCTGGGAGGGCATGACCCGCTGAGGTCGGGGATCAGCTCCGACCTCAGCCGGAACGGGCGGTCGTGATCAGGACGGTCAGATAAGTCAGATCTGCGGGCACCTGACCCGACGCGTGGTGACAGACCGCTGCTCTGTCAGACGGTCAACCAAAAGCGATACAAGACAAGCCGCGCTTGTCTTGTATCGCTGCTTTGGTGCGGTACGTTCAGCGGGCGCGCAGCCTCTTATCCCAACACCATGCATCGGTTCGCGGCCAAGCAGCATCGCCGCTCCAGCCAACAGGACGCCGTTCCGAAGGCATCAGGCCACGCGGTCCCGACTGTATGCGCGAACCTGCTGTGCCGGCGTGAAAGCGCTGGATAGGTCGGCGTTTCATCATGAATGACATCGTGCAGCTTTGCGGTGATGCCGCCTGTTTGTGACCGATCTGGCGCATACTTTGCCCTGCACACATCGGCTGTATGCGGCGCGGTGCGCTGTCCCACTGGGCATGTCGATGACCTGTCGTCTAATTGGCACGCTAGGCGGCCAGTCCCACCACGATCATCCGCATGTGGGCGGCAACGAATGGTCGGGGACGTGCCATCTGCGCCCCGCTCAGGCAGAACCTGGCGGCCATCGATCAGATCCCCCTGCGCGGTCTGAAGCATGCCAGGCAAAGGACATCACTGGTGCAGGAGCATAAGGGGTTAACCGTTTCTTCACCAATTCGGGTTCATCTTCCTGGCATGGACCCGAATCGTTCCTTTGGCGAAATGCCCCTGCCCCTGTTCAGCCCGGCTGCGGATGACGTGGTTCCGACCACCAAGACCGCACCGTCGTATCTGGCCGATCACCGGGCACGGTTGCGCGAACGATTTGTCCAGGGTGGCGCGACCGCGATGCCCGACTACGAGCTGCTGGAGCTGGTGTTGTTCCGCGCCATCCCGCGTCAGGACGTCAAGCCGCTGGCCCGCCGCCTGATCGAGACCTTTGGCGATTTCAACCGCGTCGTCACCGCCCCGCCCGCCCGCCTGCAGGAAGTGGAGGGCGTCGGCCCCGCCGTCGTCACCGAACTGAAAATCGTCGAGGCAGCGGCGCAGCGCATGGCCCGCGCCCGCATCATGCACCGCCCCGTGCTGTCCAGCTGGCAGTCGTTGCTGGATTACTGTCATACCGCCATGGCACACCGGGAGATCGAGCAGTTTCGCGTCCTGTACCTGGACCGCAAGAACGTCCTGATCGCGGACGAGGAACAATCCCGCGGCACCGTCGACCACGTCCCCGTCTATCCGCGAGAGATCATCCGCCGGGCGCTGGAGCTGAACGCTTCGGCACTGATCCTGGTGCATAACCACCCCTCGGGCGATCCCACGCCATCGGACAGCGACATCACCATGACCGCACGCATCGGGCAAGCCGCCGAGAGTATGGGAATCACCATTCACGACCACCTGATCATCGGCAGGTCGCGCGAACTGTCGTTCCGGTCCGAAGGACTGCTCTGATCGCCACGACGGGTGCTGCATTTGTGCCGGATGCGGCGATTTGCAACGGGGCGCGACGGCTTATCATCTGGACTGACGAGGAATTGAGGTCTAGAACCGCCCCGCGAAGGCTGCGTTTCGGACGTGGCCCGGAATGTCGTATCGGCCTGCATTTGACGGCCCGAATTGGAGTATGACCCGTGTCCCACGCAGATGACCACGTAGGCACCCGGAGGGATTTCCTCTATTATGCCACGGCGGGCGCAGGCACGGTGGCCGCCGGTGCCGCCGCCTGGACCCTTGTGAATCAGATGAACCCCTCGGCCGATGTGCAGGCGCTCGCCTCGATCCAGGTCGATGTCAGCGGCGTTTCGGCCGGTTCGCAGATCACCGTGCTGTTTCTGGGCAAGCCCGTGTTCATCCGCCGCCGCACCCCCGAGGAAATCGAGGCAGGTCGCGCGGTCGAACTGAACGAGCTGCCCGACCAGAACGCGCAGAACCCCAACCTCGCCGATGGATCGGCCGCCACGGACGCGAACCGCGCCCTGGACGAGACCGGCGAATGGCTGGTGCAGATCGGTGTCTGCACTCACCTGGGCTGCGTGCCGATCGGTGACGGCGCGGGCGATTTCGGCGGCTGGTTCTGCCCCTGCCACGGCAGCCACTATGACACCGCAGGCCGCATCCGTCGCGGGCCCGCGCCGCAGAACATGCACATTCCGCTGGCGTCGTTCGTGAACGACACCACCATTCAGCTGGGTTAAGGAGGGTTATCATGGCCGGAATTCCGCACGACCATTACGAGCCCAATTCGGGCTTCGAACGCTGGCTGCACCGCCGCCTGCCCGTCGCCGGCGTGCTTTACGACACGCTGATGATCCCCACGCCCAAGAACCTGAACTGGATGTGGATCTGGGGCATCGTGCTGGTCTTCTGCCTGGCGCTGCAGATCATCACGGGCATCGTCCTGGTGATGCACTATACGCCGCATGTCGACATGGCCTTCGCCAGCGTCGAACACATCATGCGGAACGTCAACGGCGGCTACATGCTGCGCTATATCCACATGAACGGCGCGTCGCTGTTCTTTGTCGCGGTGTACCTGCACATCTTCCGCGGCCTCTACTACGGCAGCTACAAGGCCCCGCGCGAAGTCACCTGGATCATCGGCATGCTGATCTATATCCTGATGATGGCGACCGCCTTCATGGGATATGTTCTGCCCTGGGGTCAGATGTCCTTCTGGGGTGCGACGGTGATCACCGGCCTGTTCGGCGCCATTCCCGGTGTGGGTGAGACGCTGCAGACCTGGCTGCTGGGCGGACCCGCAGTCGGCAACGCGACGCTGAACCGCTTCTTCTCACTGCATTATCTGTTGCCGTTCATCATCGCAGGCCTGGTCATCGTCCACGTGTGGGCCTTCCACACCACGGGCAACAACAACCCGACCGGCATCGAGGTGCGTCGCACAAGCAAGGAAGAGGCCGCCAAGGACACGCTGCCGTTCTGGCCGTATTTTGTCATCAAGGACCTGTTCGCGCTGGCCGTGATTTTGGCCATCTTCTTTGCGATCGTGGGCTTCATGCCCAACTATCTGGGCCACCCGGACAACTATATCGAGGCGAACGCCCTGGCGACGCCCGCACATATCGTGCCGGAATGGTACTTCCTGCCCTTCTACGCGATCCTGCGCGCCTTTGACGCCGAGGTGTGGCTGGTCCAGCTGGTGCAGTTCGTGACCTTCGGAATCGTCGATGCCAAGTTCTTTGGTGTGCTGGCGATGTTCGGCGCCATCGTCGTGATGGGCCTGGCACCATGGCTGGACACCAGCCGCGTGCGCTCGGGCCGCTATCGTCCGCAGTTCAAGTGGTGGTTCTGGCTGTTGGCTGCGGATTTCGTGGTTCTGACCTGGGTCGGCGCGATGCCTACCGAGGGGCCCTATCCCTACATCGCACTGGCGGCTTCCGCCTATTGGTTCGGCTATTTCCTGGTGATCCTGCCACTGCTGGGCGTGATCGAAAAGCCGGATGCCATGCCCGCGACGATCGAGGAAGACTACAACGAACACTACGCGCCCAAGGTTGGTGGAACCAGCCTGACGCAGCCGGCCGAATGAGAGGACTCAGGAACATGCTGAAAGCATTTGCGATCGCCGCCGTCACGGCCCTTGGCCTGTCCGGACCGGTGATGGCCGCATCTGAGGGCGGGCATATCGAGGACGTCGATTTTCCGCACGAAGGTCCGTTCGGCGCGTACGACCAGTTCCAGCTGCAGCGCGGCCTGCAGGTCTATACCGAGGTCTGCTCGGCCTGCCACGGCCTGAAATACGTCGCGATCCGCACGCTTGCGGACGAGGGCGGCCCCGGCTTGCCCGAGGATCAGGTCCGCGCCTATGCGGCCGAACTGCTGCCGGTCTTTGACGAGGCCATCGGCGAGGAGCGTCCGCGCACCGTCACCGACCACTTCCCGGCGACCTCGGGTGACGGGATGGGTCCCGACCTGTCGTTGATGGCCAAGGCGCGCGCGGGCTTTCACGGCCCCTTCGGCACCGGCCTCAGCCAGCTGGTCAACGGCATGGGCGGCCCGGAATACATCCACGCCGTGCTGACCAGCTATACCGGCGAAGATCAGGAACAGGCCGGCACCCTGCTGCACGGCAACACGGCCTTTCCAGGCGGCTGGATCAGCATGGCGGCCCCGCTGTCGGATGGTCAGGTGACCTACGAGGACGGGACCGAGGCGACCGTCGACCAGATGGCGATGGACATGGCGGCATTCCTGATGTGGACCGCCGAACCCAAGCTGATGGACCGCAAGTCCGTGGGTCTGGTCGCCGTGCTGTTCCTGGTCCTGCTGAGCGCGCTGCTCTATGTGGTCAACAAGCGGCTGTGGGCACCCCACAAGGGCAAGCTGCCCGCCTGATCTGCCCCAACAGAACGACATGACAAGACGCGCCCCCAAAGGGCGCGTCTTTTCGCATCTGGACAAGGCCCCGCCCGCCCGGTCACATGGCCACCACATCGCGGAGGCAATCATGGCAATCTGGAACCTGGGCTCGATCAACATCGACCACGTCTATCGGCTGGACAGCCTGCCCCGCCCCGGCGAAACGTTGGCCTCACGCGGATATACGCACGGTCTGGGCGGCAAGGGCGCGAACCAGTCGGTCGCCGCCGCCCGCGCGGGCGCGATCACGCATCACCTGGGCGCGATGGGCAGCGGTGACGATTGGGTCAGTGATCGCCTGACGCAGGCGGGCGTGGATATGGGCCATGTCGCGCGGCTGGACGATCAGGCCACCGGCCACGCGATCATCCTGCTGGACACGGACGCTGAGAACGCCATCGTCATTCATCCCGGTGCGAACCGTGCCATCAATGAGGCTACGTTGACCGATGCGCTGTCCGTGCTGACACCGTCCGACACGTTGCTGATCCAGAACGAGACGAACGGCCAGGTCGCAGCCGCCAAGGCCGCGCAGGCTCAGGGCGCGCGCGTGATCTATTCCGCCGCGCCCTTTGATCTGGACGCGGTCCGCGCTGTTCTGCCCCATGTCACCATTCTGGCCATGAACGATGGAGAGGCGCGGCAGCTATTCGCGGGTGTCCCCGGCGATCTGCCGGTGCAGGGATTGCTGATCACGCGGGGTGCGCAGGGTGCCGAATACCGCGACCTGACGACCGCACATGTCCATGAACAGCCGTCCTTTCGCGTGACCCCGGTGGATACGACCGGCGCGGGCGATACCTTCGCGGGCTTTTTCGCGGCGGCGCTGGATGGCGGCGCGGACATCCCCGCCGCGCTGCGGCTGGCGTCAGGGGCGGCGGCGGTCAAGGTCACGCGGGCAGGCGCGGGCGACGCCATCCCCACCCGCGCCGAGGTCGACGCGTTCCTGGCCGATCAGCCGATCTGACCGCGCACGCCGCCGGTCTGTGCCCGGTCCATCAGCAGGTGGTCCAACAGCACACAGGCGGCCATCGCCTCGGCCACCGGCACGGCGCGGATGCCCACGCAGGGGTCGTGGCGGCCCTTGGTGATGACCTCGATCTCCTCGCCATGCGCATTGATCGACCGGCGGGGGGTGGTGATCGAACTGGTCGGCTTGATCGCGAACCGCACGACGATGTCCTGCCCGGTAGAGATCCCGCCCAGAATGCCGCCCGCATGGTTCGACAGGAACTCGGGCCCGGCCTCGCCCATGCGAATTTCATCGGCGTTCGACACGCCGGTCAGCGCGGCGGATGCCATGCCCTCTCCGATCTCGACTGCCTTTACGGCGTTGATCGACATCATCGCGGCGGCCAGATCGGTGTCCAGTTTCGCATAGACCGGCGCACCCAAACCCGGCGGACAGCCTTGGACGCAAACCTCGATGGCGGCGCCGACGCTGTTCTGATCCTTGCGGATGCCGTCCAGGTAATCAGACCACGCGTCCACCGCGCCCGCGTCGGGCAGGAAGAACGGGTTGGTGTCGACCGCCGACAAGTCGATCCGATCGCGGTCCAGATGCATCGCCCCCATCTGCACCATATAGCCGGTGATCTTCAGGTCGGGCACCAATTCGCCCAGCACCGCCTGCGCCACCGCGCCCGCGGCCACCCGCGCCGCGGTTTCGCGCGCGCTGGACCGACCTCCGCCACGATAATCGCGCACGCCGTATTTCAGGTGGTACGTAATGTCGGCATGGCCGGGGCGAAAGCTGGTGGCGATATCGCCGTAATCCTTGGACCGCTGGTCGGTGTTCTCGATCATCAGCTGGATTGCGGTGCCAGTGGTCACGCCCTCGAACACGCCCGACAGGATGCGGACCTGGTCGGCCTCGCGCCGCTGCGTGGTGTGTTTCGACGTGCCGGGGCGGCGGCGGTCCATGAACCGCTGGATATACTCCTCTGTCAGGGGCACGCCGGGCGGCACCCCGTCGACAGTCGCGCCCAGTGCGGGTCCGTGGCTTTCGCCCCAGGTGGTGAACCTGAACTCGCGGCCAAAGGTGTTATAGCTCATGGTCGCGTCTCCTGTGACAGGGCTTTCAATTCATAGACCAGCTCCAGCGCCTCGCGCGGGCTGAGCGTGTCAGGATGCACCGCCTGCAGGCGGTCATCCAGCGGGCGGGCCTTGGGCGGGGGCGGCGGGGCGGCCCGGAACAGCGGCAGATCGTCGATCAACGCCACGGGCCGCGCCGATTGCCGTTCGCCCGATTCCAGCGCGTCCAGCACCGCGCGCGCCCGGTCCACGACCGACGCGGGCAGGCCTGCCAGCCGCGCGACCTGCACGCCATAGCTGCGGTCGGCCGCGCCCTTCTTGACCTCGTGCAGGAAAATCACCTCTCCCTGCCATTCGCGCACGGTGACGGTGGCGTTTTCGACCCCGTCCAGCTTGGCCGACAGGGCGGTCATCTCATGGTAATGGGTCGCGAACAGCGCCCTGCAACGGTTGCCCGCGTGCAGATGCTCCATCACCGCCCAGGCGATCGACAGGCCGTCCCAAGTCGAAGTCCCACGCCCGATCTCGTCCAGAATCACCAGCGCGCGGTCGTCCGCCTGATTCAGGATCGCGGCGGTCTCGACCATCTCGACCATGAAGGTCGACCGCCCCCGCGCCAGATCATCCGCCGCGCCGACGCGGGAAAACAGCTGGCTGACCAGCCCGATATGCGCCGCGCGTGCCGGGACAAACGCCCCGGCCTGCGCCAGAACCGCGATCAGGGCGTTCTGGCGCAGAAAGGTCGACTTGCCTGCCATGTTCGGGCCGGTCAGCAACCAGATCGCAGGCGTGGCCCCCGTGGTCAGGTCGCAATCGTTGGCGACAAAACTCTCGGCCTTGCGCCGCAGCGCGCGTTCCACGACCGGGTGCCGCCCGCCCTGGATGACGAACGCGCGGCTGTCATCGACGCGCGGCCGCACCCACCCCTCTCCCGAGGCCAGATCCGCAAAGGCGCAGGCCAGATCGATCTCGGCCAGGGCACGCGCCGCCTGCCCGATGCGCGCCGCCTGATCCAGGATCGCGGCCCGCATTCGGTCAAAGATACCGCGTTCAATCTCCAGCGCGCGGTCGCGGGCGTTCAGGATGCGGGTTTCCAGCTCGCTGAGGTCCACCGTGGTGAAACGGATCTGGTTCGCGGTCGTCTGACGGTGGATAAAGGTCTGGTTCAGCGGCGCGGCCATCATGCGCTCGGCATGGGTGGCGGTCGTCTCGATGAAATAGCCCAGAACGTTGTTGTGCTTGATCTTCAGGCTGCCGACCCCGGCCAGCGCCGCGTAATCGGCCTGCATCCCGGCAATGACGCCCCGCCCCTCGTCGCGCAGGCGGCGGGTCTGGTCCAGATTGTCGTCATGCCCCTCGGCCACAAAGCCGCCGTCGCGCGCCAACAGGGGCGGTTCGGCCACCAGCGCGTCGTCCAGCAGGTCCACCAGCGCATCATGCCCGACCAGATCGCCCGCCGCCTCGCGCAGCACGGCGGGCGCACCGTCCGGCAGGCGCGCGGCAATCGCCGCCCCCTGCGTCAGCCCCGCGCGGATCGCGGTCAGGTCGCGCGGCCCGCCGCGGTCCAGCGCCAGCCGCGACAGCGCCCGGTCCATGTCCGGCACCCGCGCCAGCGCCCCGCGCAGATCGGCCAACAGCCGCGCATCCGCGGCCAGCGCGGCCACGCCGTCGTGGCGCGCCGCGATCAGGTCCAGATCGCGCGACGGCGCGCTGATCCGGCGTTCCAGCAGGCGCGCACCGGGCGCGGTCACCGTGCGGTCGATCGCCGCCAGCAGCGACCCCTCGCGCCCGCCCGACAGCGCCTGCGTCAGTTCCAGGTTGCGCCGTGTGGCCGCGTCGATCTGCATCGCGCCGCCCGCCCGTTCGCGCAAAGGCGGGCGCAACAGGGGCAGCTTGCCCTTTTGTGTCATGTCCAGATAGTCGACGATGGCACCCATCGCGGCCAGTTCCGCACGCCCGAACATGCCAAACCCGTCCAGCGTCTCGACCCCGTACAGCGCGCACAACCGCCGCGCGCCCGCGCCGCTGTCGAACGCCGATGTATGCAGTTCGGTCATCACCGCGCCCGCATCGCCGATCAGCTCCTCCAGCCCCGCGTCGCAGGCCAGAACCTCGCGCGGAGCCAGTCGCGCCAGTTCGGGCGCCAGCCGCGGCAAGGCGCAATCCATCACCCAGAACGCCCCGGTCGAGATGTCGACCCATGCCAGCGCCCCTTCGTCGCGCACCGCCACGAACGCCGCCAGATAGTTGTGCCGCCGCGCCTCCAGCAGCGATTCCTCGGTCAGGGTGCCGGGGGTGACCAGCCGGACCACGTCGCGTGCGACAACCGATTTCGACCCGCGTTTCTTGGCCTCGGCGGGGTCCTCCATCTGTTCGGCGATGGCCACGCGGAACCCCTTGCGGATCAGCGTCAGCAGATAGCCCTCGGCCGCATGCACCGGCACGCCGCACATCGGGATCGGCTCTCCCAGATGGGTGCCGCGTTTCGTCAGCGCGATGTCCAGCGCGGCGGCGGCGGCAACCGCGTCGTCAAAGAACATCTCGTAGAAATCACCCATGCGATAGAACAGCAGCGCGCCGGGATTGGCGTCCCGGATCGCAAGGTATTGCGCCATCATCGGCGTGGGCTGGTCGTTCATGTCCCTGGTCATGGGCGGTTTCTATCCGCTTGCGCGGGCGCGCGAAACCTCTACATTCGGGGTCACCTCGGGGTGCCCCATGCGGGCTGAGACGCGACAGCGGACCCGTTGAACCTGATCCGGGTCACACCGGCGGAGGGAAGGTGCGCACCCCCTTCTTTTCGACATTCCGACAAGAGAGGCTGCCGATGAAATCCGTCCTGATCCCCGCCCTGCTGCTGGCCATGCCCGCCCTTGCCGAAGGTCGCGTGCTGACCGTCTATGCCGGCGACAGCGTCACCAGCGAATGGGGCCCCGGTCCCGCCATCGAACAGGGGTTCGAGGCGATCTGCGACTGTGACCTGCAATTCGTGACCGGCGACGTGCTGCCCCGCCTGCTGATGGAGGGAGAGGGCACCCAGGCCGACATCGTCTTTGGCCTGAACACCGACATGACGGCGCGCGCCCGGGCATCAGGACTGTTCGCACCCCACGGACAGGACACGTCGGACCTGTCGTTGCCCATCGCGTGGGATGATCCGACGTTCCTGCCCTACAACTGGGGCGAAACCGCCTTTGTCTATGACAGCACGCGGCTGGAAAACCCACCCGCCAGCTTTGCCGAACTGCTGGAGGCCGATGACATCAGCATTGTCATCCAGGACCCGCGCAGTTCGGTGTCGGGGCTGGCCATGCTGCTATGGGTCAAGTCGGTCTATGGCGACCAGGCGGGCGAGGCCTGGGCCAAGCTGGCGCCCAAGGTGCTGACCGTCACCCGCGGCTGGTCGGAATCCTATGGCCTGTTCACGGACGGAGAGGCGGACATGGTCCTGTCCTATACCACGTCCCCCGCCTACCACATCGCGGCCGAAGACGACGCGACCAAGGTCGCCGCGATTTTCCCCGAGGGGCATTACTTCATGGCCGAACTGGTGGCGCAGGTTGCCGGCACCGACCAGCCCGAACTGGCGCAGCAGTTCATGGACTGGGTGCTGACGCCTGATTTTCAGGCGACGATCCCGCTGGCCAACTGGTCGTTGCCCGCGAAACTGCCCGACGCCGACTGGCCGCAGGTGATGCGCGACCTGCCCCGCCCCGACAAGACCCTGTTCCTGTCCGAGGACGAGGCAGAGGCCCTGCGCACCCCCGCCCTGGACGAATGGCAGCGGGCCTTCCGCTGAGCATCGGCCACGCCATCGCCGCGGCCCTTGCCGCGCTGATCCTGGGCACGCTGGCGGTTGTCGCATGGGTGGCGGGCGGGCTGTCGGGCCTGACCGAATGGGACCTGCGCGCGGTCTGGTTCACGCTGTGGCAGGCGGCACTGTCGGCCACCCTGTCGGCGGCGCTGGCCGTGCCGGTCGCACGCGCGCTGGCGCGGCGGCGGTTCCGGGGGCGCGGGCTGCTGATCACGCTGCTGGGCGCGCCCTTCGTCCTGCCGGTGATCGTCGCGGTGCTGGGGCTGATCGCGATCTTTGGCCGGAACGGTGCGCTGAACGGAGCGCTGGAGGTCATGGGCCTGCCGCAGGTCGGCATCTATGGCTGGCAGGGGGTGATCCTGGCGCATGTGTTTTTCAACCTGCCGCTGTCGGTGCGGCTGATCCTGCAGGGGTGGCAGGCGATCCCTGCGGAACGGTTCCGGCTGGCCGCGTCATTGGATTTTGCACCCCGCGACATCGCCCGACATCTGGAACGCCCAATGCTGCGCGGCGTGCTGCCGGGGGTGTGGCTGGCGGTGTTTCTGGTGTGCCTGACCTCGTTCACGGTGGCGCTGGCACTGGGCGGGGGGCCGCGCGCGACCACGGTCGAACTGGCGATCTATCAGGCGTTCCGGTTCGATTTCGACCTGGGTCGGGCCGCGGCACTGGGGTTGGTACAGATCGCGATCTGTGTCGGGGCCGCGCTGTTGGCGCGACACGTCGCCATTCCCGCGGGTTTTGGTGCCGGGCTGGATGCGCAGGGCGGGCCGCCTGCCCCGCGCGGCTGGCGGCGGGCGGGCGACGCGGCGGTGATCGCGGCGGCGGCGGCGTTTCTGCTGGCACCGCTGATCTCGGTCGCGGCGACGGGGCTGCTGCGCCTGCCTGCCCTGCCGGCCGAGGTCTGGGACGCGGCCCTGCGGTCGGTCGTCATGGCGGTGATCTCGGCGCTGATGGCTGCGGGGGCAGGGTTGGCGCTGGCCCTGACCATCGCCCGCGGCGGCGCCCGGTGGGTCGAGGGGGCGGGCATGCTGCCCCTGATCGCGTCACCGCTGGTGCTGGGGACGGGCTTGTTCATCCTGCTGCGGGACAGCGTGACGCCGCAACAGATGGCCCTGCCGGTGACGGCGCTGATCAACGCGGCGATGGCCCTGCCGTTCGGACTGCGCGCCCTGATCCCCGCAGCACGAACGCTGGAA
Source organism: Paracoccus sp. Ld10 (assembly GCF_045064235.1). NCBI lineage: Bacteria > Pseudomonadati > Pseudomonadota > Alphaproteobacteria > Rhodobacterales > Paracoccaceae > Paracoccus > Paracoccus sp. Ld10. Next base: position 124,806 of record NZ_JBISHD010000005.1, read on the forward strand.
CAGGATTACGGCCAGCTGGCAGCATCGCTGGACCTGCGGGGATGGGCGCGGCTGCGCCTGCTGGTGCTGCCCCGTCTGGCGCGACCCTTGGGTTTCGGTGCGGGACTGGCGGCGGCGCTGGCGATGGGGGATCTGGGTGTCATCACCCTGTTCGCGGGCGACCGCCCGACCCTGCCGCTGATGCTGTACCAATTGATGAACGGATATCGCATGGCCGATGCCGCGGCCTGTGCGCTGTTGCTGATGGCGCTCAGCCTGGGGCTGTTCTGGCTGTTCGACAGAGGAGGCCGACGTGACGCTTGAATTCCGCGATATCCTGCTGCGTCAGGATGATTTCGCACTGACCGCCGACCTGACCGTGCAGCCCGGACGCCATGCGGTGATCGGCGCGTCGGGGTCGGGCAAATCAACACTGCTGGCGCTGGTTGCCGGGTTTCTGGCGCCGTCCCGTGGGCGACTGATCTGGGATGGCCACGACATCACCGACATGACACCCGGACAGCGGCCCGTCTCGATCCTGTTTCAGCACCACAATTTGTTTCCGCATCTGACGGTAAGACAAAATGTGGGGATGGGGCTGCGTCCCGACCTGCGTCTGGACCGCCCGCAACAGGCCCATGTCGCGCAGGTTCTGGATCAGGTCGGCCTGTCCGGTATGCAGGATCGTCGGCCCGGCGCATTGTCCGGTGGCCAGCAAAGCCGCGCAGCGCTGGCCCGCGTGCTGTTGCGTGCGCGGCCGCTGCTGTTGCTGGATGAACCGTTTGCCGCGCTTGGTCCGGCCCTCAAATCAGAGATGCTGGCCCTGCTGGCGCAGGTGGCCCCGGACACGACAGTTCTGATGGTGACCCACGACCCCGCGGATGCCCGCACCTTTGCCCCTGACACCCTGCTTGTCGAGGATGGCACGGTCCATGCCCCCCGCCCCACCGGGCCATTGCTGGACAATCCGCCGCCGGGGCTGCGCGCCTATCTGGGCTAGGCGATCCACAGGCGGATGATCCAGGCGACGGTGCCGATCACCGCCACGCTGGCCATCCAGATCGCCACGAACCACGCCAGCCGCCGCACGGATTGCGGCATCAATGATACCCCTCGTTCGGGTCCATCTTGCCGCGGAACACCCAATAGGAATAGGCGGTATAGGACAGGATCACCGGGATCAGCACGGCCGCGCCCACCAGCATGAAGATCTGGCTGTTACGGGGGGCGGCGGCCTCCCAGATGGTGACCTCGACCGGGACGATATAGGGGAACATCGAGAATCCAAGCCCCGCAAAACCAAGGATGAACATCCCCAAGGCGCACATGAACGGCCAATAGTCGTGATGGCGCACCATCAGCGTTGTGAACATGCCAAACGCCAGCGCCAGCACCGCAGCCCCGACACCCGCCGCCAGCACGATGTTCCAGCCGCCGAACCAGCGGCTGTAATAGCCGTCCTGCAGGAACGGGGTCCACAGGCTGACCACGCCCATGAAGATCACCGTGCCGACGCCCAGAAACCAGGCCCGCTTGCGCATGCGCTCCTGCAGCGGGCCCGACGTTTTCATCACCAGCCAGGTCGCGCCCAGCAACGCGTATCCGACCATGACCGCGACGCCGACCATCAGCGTGAAGGGCGTCAGCCAGTCCCACCAGCCGCCCGAATATTCACGCGCGGCCTTGTCGACGTCGATGCCCTGCAGCAGCCCGCCCAAGGTGACGCCCTGCGCCAGCGCCGCCACGGCCGATCCGCCGATGAAGGCGATGTCCCAGACCCGGCGCCAGCGTTTGGTCCGCCACCGGAACTCGAACGCGACGCCGCGAAAGATCAGCGCCAGCAGCAGCGCCATGACCGGCGCGTACAGCGCCGGCAGGATCAGCGCATAGGCCAGCGGAAAGGCCGCGAACAGGCCGCCACCACCCAGCACCAGCCAGGTCTCGTTTCCGTCCCAGACCGGCGCCACCGAATTCATCATGATGTCGCGGTCCTCGCCCTCCGGCTCGACCGCGAACAGCATGCCCAGACCCAGGTCGAACCCATCCAACACCACGTAAACCAGCACCGCAAAGGCGATGATAAAGGCCCAGATGACGGTCAGATCCAGTGAAACACCTTCTGCAAGGGGCATGGTCACTCTCCGGGTTGGACGTTGCGGGTTGGGTGCTGCTGGGCGGGCGTTGTGCCCGCCGTGCGCGTCGGGCCGTTGGTCACGTCCTTCAGTCGCGGTTCGTTGCTGGTCGGAGAGCGGCTCATCAGACGCAGGATATAATAGGTGCCCGCCCCGAAAACCGTGAAGTACACGATGATGAAGGCAATCAGCGATGCCCCCACCGCGGCGGCATCAAGCGGTGCGGCGCTGTCCGCAGTGCGCAGATAGCCATAGACGGTAAAGGGCTGTCGCCCGACCTCTGTCGTGACCCATCCGGCCAGCACGGCGATCAGGCCAGCGGGCGACATGGCCAGCGCAGCACGATGCAGCATGGGGCTGTCGAACAGCATGCCGCGCCACCGCGCCCACAGCGACCAGACCCCGATGCCCAGCATGGCAAAGCCAAGCGCGACCATGATCCGGAACGACCAGAACACGATGGCCACCGGCGGCTGATCCTCGCGCGGGATGGTGTCCAGGCCCGCCAGCGGGGCATTCAGATCGTGTTTCAGGATCAGCGAGGACAGTTTGGGAATGCCGATGGCATAGTCCAGCCGCTGTTCGTCCTGGTTCGGGATGCCGAACAGGTACAGCGGCGCGCCTTCGTCATGGCTTTCGAAATGACCCTCCATCGCCATGACCTTGGCGGGCTGGTGCTCCAGCGTGTTGATGCCATGGAAATCGCCCAGCACGATCTGGACCGGGGCAAAGATCGCGGCCATCCACATCGCCATGCTGAACATGGTGCGCGTGGCGGGGCTGACCTTGTCGCGGCGGTGACGATGGCGCAGCAGGTGCAGCGCCGCGACGCCCCCCACGATGAAGGCCGTCGTCAGATAGGCCGCAGTCACCGTGTGCATCAGACGATAGGGGAACGAAGGATTGAAGATCACCTGCCAGAAATCGGTCGGCAGGAACTGTCCGGTCTCGGCGTCGATCTCGAAGCCCGCGGGGGTGTGCATCCAGCTGTTCACCGACAGGATCCAGAAGGCCGAGAACGCGGTTCCCAGGGCCACCGCGCCGCATGCGACCATGTGGAGCGTGGGGCCCACGCGGTCGCGCCCAAACAGCATGATCCCCAGGAACCCGGCCTCGAGGAAGAAGGCAGACAGCACCTCATAGGCCATCGGCGCGCCGATGACGGGCCCCGCTTTGTCCGAGAACGCCGACCAGTTGGTGCCGAACTGATAGGACATCACGATGCCCGAAACGACGCCCATGGCAAAGGCCAGTGCAAAGATCTTGACCCAGTACCGGAACAGATCCAGGTACTTGCTGTCCTTGGTCCACAGCCACAGCCCGTTCAGGACAGCCAGAAAACTGGCCAACCCGATCGTGAAGGCGGGAAACAGAAAATGAAAGCTGACCGTGAAGGCAAACTGGATGCGGGCCAGCAGGATTGCGTCTGCATTGTCGAACATCGGGGGCCTTTCACGGCAAGCATGCCCGGAGGCATGTCGTTTCCGGACCGACCGTCTACGCGTATCGCAGGCGGAAAACCGGTCGCATATTCGTCAGATCGCATAGTGCTCTGACACGACGCATCTGTGCAAGAGCGCGGATGTCGCGCCCCTTGACCCGTGCCCCATAAGCCTCATCAAGGGACCGCATCCGACGCCGATCATGGCGGCATTGCTGCCGATCGGGCCGGATGGCCACGCCATGATACCACAATGACCATCAGGCATCGTGATCGTCCCGTGGATACACGCGCCGGTCCGGTTTTCATATGTCCAGCGGTTGATCGCGATGGGCAGGGGTCAGGCATCTCAAGTGTTACAAGTTTATTGCATCAGTAAGAAAATATAGGCGATCTGGTTCCCCGGACGCCCCTGTCGCCACGAATGTCTGGACTTTCCTGCGCCATCTTGCCACGTGACGATCCATGTGCACTGTCGTTTCATCCTCCGTTTCGGTGATCATCACCGCCCATGACGCCGCCGCAACCATTGCGGACGCGGTCAGGACAGCCCTTGCCGAGGCCGAGACGGCCGAGGTCATCGTCGTCGACGACGCGTCCAGCGACGATACCGCAGAGATGGCCGAACGGGCGGGGCGGGGCGATGGTCGCCTGACCGTGATCCGCTGCGCGATGAACGGTGGCCCGGCCGCCGCCCGCAACCGGGCGCTGGACATGGCGACGGGTGATTTCGTGGCCGTGGTGGATGCCGACGACTTTATCCTGCCCGGACGCTTTGCGCGGCTGCTGGCCATATCCGATGCGGACATGATGGCCGACAACATCCTGTTCGTGGCCGAAAGTGCGGGGCCCGACGATCTGCCTGCGACGCCACCGGTCAGCCCCAGAATCATCGACATCGATCTGGCGGGCTTTGTCCGCGCCAACCATTCCGCGCGCGGCAGCAGCCGACAGGAGTGGGGCTTTCTCAAGCCGCTCATGCGGCGCGCGTTTCTCAGGGCGCAAGGTTTCCGCTATGACGAAACCATGCGCCTTGGCGAGGATTACGACCTTTACGTCAGAATGCTGCAAAAACGCGCGCGGTTCCGGGTGTCCACCGAGGTCGGCTATGCCGCACGGTGGCGCAGTGATTCGCTAAGCTCGCGCCATCGGACCGCAGATCTGCAGGCATTGCACACCGCTGCGCTTGCGCATCTTGCGGCGGACGGAATGGACGACATGGCCCGGACGGCCCTCGGAGCTCTTGCCGGAGAGCTGCGACAGCGCTATCTGCTGCGTGATTTTCTGGACCGGCGGGCACAGACTGGCCGCGCCGGAGCCTTGTTGTCGGCCTGCCGGTATCCAACGACCCTTGGTCCCATCGCCCGCGGAATTCTGGCCGACAAGCTGTCGGCACGCAAACCGTCACCCGCATCGCGGATCGGACGACTGCTGATAGAGTAAAACGGCCGCCCATCGTGGCGCCCGTGAACATGGCGCGGCCGCCACGCCGCACCGCTGGCAGGATGGTGTCGCGTCCGCCGGGACTGCAACGGTGCCCGATGCCTTAACGGCTGACCTATCTGCGTGGCGTTGTCGCGTCGAACAGCCATGTCGCCCAGGACGGTGCGCCGGACGGCAAGTGCTGGCCCTGCGCGGTCATGGCCGCGATCCGGGCGGCACAGGCCGCGGGCGGCTGATCCCAGGCCTGGCCCGGCAGTGGCATTCCTGGCAGCGGGCCGGGCAGGTCCGCCCCGCCACCGGGCAGATCCGCCACACGCCTGCGGCGGTCGCGCAGGCTCTCGAACAGTCGGGACAGCATGGCAGGGTCCACCAGCTTGGGCAGCACATGCCGCAGACGACGCGCCTTGATATCAGCCACCAACTGTTCATAGCGCAGGGCACGGCGCAACTGGCGGTCCACCGACGCCGCGGCCGCGCGTGTATCGGCGTCGGGCATCGGCGGCAGGCTGCGGTGCGCCTGCAGCATCGCCTGGACCGTGGCGACCGAGAGGCGGTGCGAAATCGACCCCTCGTGGCGCCGATAGGCATATAACGGGTCGGGCAGCAGGAGGAACCGTGCGCCCCCGATCAGCAGACGCATGACCAGGTCGTGATCCTCTCCGATCCTCAGCCTTGCGTCATAGCGCCCCCCCGCCAATGCCGCGCGCCGGATGACCGGTTTGAGATAGCCATAGGGCGGCAGGGACGACCCGCCATCGTTGCTGCGCAGATACGCCGCCGCGCCCAGCATCATCGGCGCGCAGAGGTTCAGGGACTGCAGCAGCGTCCGGCTCTGACGCACCGTTCCGAAATAGACCATGTCATCCGCGACCAGATCCGCGCCCGCCGCGTCTGCGGCAGCGATCAGGCGGGCCAGCCGCTCTGGATGAACCAGGTCGTCGCTGTCCACGATCGCGATCCAGTCACCCTGCGCGGCGTCCAGCGCGCGGTTGCGCGTCGCGGCGGGGCCGCCGTTCTGCGGCGCGGCAATGACGCGCACGCGGTCGTCGGTCGCGGCGATCCGGCGCGCGATAGTCAGGCTGTCATCGTCCGAGGCATCATCGGACACGATCAGCTCCAGCCGCTGCTCTGTCTGGGTCAGGACAGAGGTCATGGCGCGCGCCAGATGTGCCGCGCCACGAAAGTTGGCCATCACGACCGACACCACGGGCGGTGCTGGGGGTTTGGTCATACGCGCCGATCCATCCGATTGCCCGACATGTGAACGCCTTTCCCTTGACCCATTTGGCTGCTGCTTCCATAAGCCGGACGGGTCGGTACGGCAACCACGCGGCCAGGGGGCTTTGCACATGCGCCATTCATCCGCTTTCGTCGTAGCCCTTGTTCTTGCGGGACAGCCCCTGTTCGCGCAGCAAGCCGACCCGCACCCCGATGCGGCGGGCTTTTTCGAGGATTTCTCGGGCGGGCTGGACAAGGACCGGTGGTACGTATCGGACGGCTGGACCAATGGCGACTGGCAGGACTGTTACTGGTCGGGCCGCGCGGTACAGGTCCGTGCCGGTATGCTGACACTGTTCCACATCCCCGCACCCACGGACAGCGACCGCCCGGCCCTGTGCGGAGAGATCCAGAGCAACGCCGCCCTGCACCACGGCACCTTCGAGGCCCGCATCCGCACACCACGCCAGTCGGGGCTGAACGCATCGGTGTTCACCTATGCCGGACCGGTCCACGGTGCCCCCCATGACGAGATCGACATAGAGATCCTGACCCGCGATCCGGACACGATGACGATGAACACCTATGTTTCCGGCGAACCCCATAACGGCGGCACCGTGCCTGCCGACCCCGGCTTTGACGACGAATTCCGCACGGTCGGCTTTCGGTGGGCGCCGGACGGGATCACCTGGTTCCTGAACGGACAGGAGGTTCACCGTACAGCCCCGGACAGCACCCTGCCCACCCATCCGCAAAGGCTGTACATGTCCTTTTGGAGTACAGCGACACTGACCGATTGGATGGGTCGCCAGAAATCGCAGGACGGTCCCCTGGCGTACGACATCGATTGGGTGGCCTTTACCCCGTTGGACGAGTCCTGCCTGTTCGAGGGTTCGATCACCTGCAAGGAGCCGTGATGGCCGAACCCATCCCCGCCGGTCCCCTGATGGCCACCAGACGTCCGGCACGCCGGTCGCGCCGCCGCACGCTGAGCTATTCGCCAAATGCCATCGCGGCGTTCATGGCGATTTTTGGCCTGACATTCATCACGCCCCTCGGCTCCAAAGGCGCATTGCTGTTCCTGATGGCCGGCATCGCCCTGATCGCGGTTCGCCCGGGCGACGTTCTTGCCGCCATGCGACGGGAATGGCTGATCATGCTGGTGGCGTTGTGGTGCGTAATGTCATTTGCCTGGTCTGATTACACCTCGCAGACGATGCGATATGGCATCCAGCTGTTCCTGACGGCCACGATAGCCATGGCCATCGGCTATCGGGTGGCGCCGCTGACATTCGTCAAGATCGTCTATGTGACCAGTGCGACAGGGGGGGTGATCAGCCTTTTGCTGGGGCGGGCCCGGTCCGACGGGATGGGGTATCTGGGCTATCATGCCAGCAAGAACGCGCTGGCAGATGCCAGTTCTCTTTTGATCATCGTATCGCTGGCGCTGCTGGTCGACCGCCGCCTGTCGATGCGCTGGCGCGTGCCTGCAATCGCCACCATGCTTCTGGGGGCGATGCTGCTGGTCATGGGGCAATCCAGCGGCGCGCTGGTCAGCACCCTGGCTGTCATCGCGGTGTTTGGTGTCATCATCGTCCTGCAGCGCCTGACGCCCCCCATGCGCCTTGTCGCAATCGCGCTGGCAGTCGTGCTGGGCGCGGCGGTCGTCGTGGTGCTGTCATCGATTTCCGATCAGTTGGCCGGGTGGTTTCTTGACGCGACAGGCAAGGACATCACGCTGACCGGGCGGACCGACCTATGGCTGGCTGCGCTTGGCCAGATCGCCGAGCGGCCCTTGCTGGGCGTCGGCTTTCAGGCATTCTGGGTTCAAGGCCAACCGATGGCCGAACGGCTTTGGGCCGATTTCGGCATCACGGGCCGGGGGGGGTTCAACTTCCACAACACCGTGATTTCGAACGCGGTCGAAATTGGTATCCTGGGCACTGCTGTCCAGACCATGATCTTCATCGGCGCAGCATGGTCCTGCCTGGGGTGGGCGATCCGCAGCCCGTCGGCCGTGTCGGTCTTTTTCGCCCTGTTCATGGTGCGGCTGTTCATGCTGATGTGGATCGAGGTCGTCTATTTCTATCAGTTCAGCGTCGGAACCGCGATCATCATCGCAGCCATCTGTTACGCCCACCGCTTCAGGGACGATATCCGCAAGCCTGCCCCGCGCAGGTCAAGGGGCCCGTTGCGCATCGTTTTCCGTTAGATTGTGCCTGCCTGAAAGACACGCGATCCGTGTCGTCGGCTGATTTCCGCAAACACATGCGCGTGTCATGACGCAGGGGGAAGACAGGCCATTGCTTCCGCATTAGGTTCCGCCTGCCTTTCCCGTGCCGGAACGCCGACAGTCGTGCGGTCGATCACCAGCGGAGGACGGATACTCGACGTAATTTCTTGTCACGACAGGCATGGTAAATGGTTCAAAATCGCCGCGTTGATCTTTTCTATCATGGATATGAGGAAAAGGCGCTGGAACGGCCCTTTGGCAGACTGCAGTCCAGGCTGCACCTGACCGCGCGGACCGCCTATCGCGGCCTTCGGCACAAGCAGCTTTATACCGGATTCTATACCGCGTTCCGCAATCTCAGGCTGGGTCTGGAAAAGCTGGGCATGGACGTCCACACGAACGATTTCGCCCATGCGCGCAGGAATCCGACGCAGCCCATCGGCATTGCCGGCTTTCCCGAAGTCTATGACCTTGTCAAACTGCCCAACCCGGCTGTCTTCGGACCCGGTTACGTCCCACGCCCCGCTGAATTGGACGCGATGACAACGGGGCAAAACATCCGGATCTTCACCCAGCCTTCGGAATGGTATTGCCAGATCTGGCGCGATAAGTTGGGCAAGCGGGTACAGCCGATGTTCGTACCCATCATGCTGGACGAATGGCCGGATCTTTCCAAGGCGCCCAAGTCCCATGATGTCGTGATCTATGACAAGCTGCGCTGGCACCGAGAAGAGATGGTCCCGCGCATCCTGCAGCGCGTGCAGGACCATCTGCGCCAGCGCGGTCTCAGCTCCGTCGTTCTGCGTTATGGCGACCATCACATCGGCCACTTCAGGACCTCCCTCAAGGGCGGGCGGGCCATGATTTTCCTGTGTGAACACGAAACCCAAGGCTTGGCCTACCAGGAGGCGATGGCGTCCGGCATCCCGATCTTTGCGTGGAACGAGGGGAATCTGATCGATCCTGTTGAAAAGCGCCTCGCCCCAGAGGGACTGTTCGCCCCGTCCGTCCCCTATTTCGACGACCGTTGCGGGACAACCTTTACGGAAAACGACATAGAGGCGTCTTTCGACCGGTTTTGGGCATCCTTGGCGGCCTTCGATCCCCGGTCCTATGTTGCCGAAGAGCTGAACAGCGAACGCAGCGCACGGGCCTATCTGGACCTGTTGGATCAGGCCGGACGGGCATAAGGTCGCGACAGGGCGTCGACCCACCGACCGCACCCGAACCATCAGGCTTTGTCGGCGACGAACATCGCTCATTGAGTCCGGACCGCGATTTGCAAGAAACGTCATGACGCGGTCGGCCCACAACTGCAGTTCGGCGGTCCGACTGATCACCTCAAGTCAGCGTGCGGCGTTTCGTGTCATCAACGTCCACGCCCGCTTCTGCCGCAGGCGGCAGTTGCATTAAGCGTGACGGCTTGAAGTTTTAAGGCAGCGGGTGATCGATCCTTGCTTGCGGGTGAGCGGCGGTCACCGCGTCCAAGGATGCGTTGAGGCAGGCGACGGATTCGACGCCGTTGATCTTTGCGGTGGCGATCAGAGAGGCGATGCGCGCCCAGAATCGCCCGCCCTCGCCATGGTCTGCGGAGAGCGCACTCCTGCGGGTCAGGGCGATCAGGTTCTCGCCATTATCGGGGTCGATCTCGACCCGGCCGTCGCCCAGGAAAGCTTGCAGCCCGTCCCATTTCCGGTGGATGGAAGCCAGCTTTTTCGTCGAAACGCGACCTCATCGATATGCACCGAAGGCCGCGACCGGCGGCGCATGACGCACCCGGCGGGCCGACTGCCGCTGGCCGGGGCCCATATGCCACGGATCTCGGGCTCAATCCGGTAACGCTCGGCGCTCCGGCAAAGGCCTCCGGGCGCGATCAACGATATCCTTCAGCTCGCGCCGGGTATGTGCCCACCGATGGACGACGATCATCGGCGCCCCGCCTGTCAGGGATGGGCGCGTCATGCGGTCAGCCATCCGGCGGTGAGACATGCCGCCAAAGCACTGCACCATGCGCCATGCGTTCATGCCCGTGCGGTCAGGCGCATAGGGGACGACCACGCAAGGGTGACACCGTCGCCCCATGAGCGGTCATCGCGCGCCAAGCCCAGAGGTCACCATCCTCGGTCGGCTCCTGCTGGGGCCAGCAGGAGCCGTGGCGTTCCCAAGGGCTTACACGGCGCCACTGGGGCACTGTTGCCCACAAATTCCATGAACAGCTTGGTCAACACCGTCAGGTGTTCGGCCAGCCGGTCGACCACCGGGCCGAGGTGAAAGGCGGCGGTGCCGACCCAATCGGCCAGCGTGCTGCGGTACAGCCAGACTCCGGCGCGGGCGAGGGTCTGGCGCTGCCGGTGCAATGGCAGATGGTCGGCATGCTCGCCGACCGGCATATGCGCTACGCCACCCTTGATCGGCGACGCGGGCGCTGGTGCCGGGGTCACGCCCTTGGCGGATCGGCGGCAGCCAGATTGCGGACACACGGTCACAGTGACCCGCAACTGCGCTGGCACGATGTTCAGCCGCTTGGTCCGGCCGTCGCCGATACGCTGCATCTCACCGCAACCACAAGGCCAGAGCAGACTGCTCAGCTCCATGGCGCGCTCGGCGCAGGGCAGACGTCCCGCAAGATGCCCGCGATTGCGGCCTGCAGCCCGGCTCGGGGGCATGCAGGACGCATCCTGCCGGGTCTGGGCCTCTGCCACGACAGTTTCCCGGTCCTCAAAAGCCAGCTGGCGCTCATCGTCATTCGGCGGCTCCGAATGTTGCCATAAAAAACCTGATTCCGTTCGGCGCGCTGATGCTCCGGCCGCGGGCTGGTTTCCCGCAGCGCGCCCCGCTCACATAGGCGACGGCAAGAACAGCGGCGCACTGGCTTTTGGGAATGATGGAACAAGTCGATAGGCGGGGCTGCGGCCATGCCGTCATAATACCCTGATCCGTTGTCGTTGAAGGTCATTGCCGGACCCGAACCGCGGGCCAGGTGACGTTGTCGCCCTCAAGGCGCTTGTAAGCCATCACCAGCCCGCTACTGTCCCACAACAGGCTCTTCAGTTCATCAGCGCGTTTGGCACGGAGCATTGGAACCGTACCGGAGAACGGATCCGACTCACGCATCGACTGCACCAGCGCTGCCAATCGGTCTTGCGCCGTCCTGAAATCCACGGGCTTCGTCGCGACGGAGATCCGCATATCCTGCGAAAGCCTCAGCCCGATTTTCGGGGAGTAGCTCAACCAGCCGATCGGCGGTCGTGTCCGCATCCAGTTCCAGTGTCACTGCGTCGATCACGATCCGGACATGTTTTACAGCCGCCCCTATCGAAGGAAGGTGGTGCTGGCGGCGGATCGCAGACCACCAGCGGTGCAAAACAAGCCCTTTGGCCAGTGCGCTCTCCTTTGGCAATCAGGTCTGGTGCGGCTGCATACCACGCCCGTCCGCCATGACATTCAGCATGGCACCCGGCTCCACTGTATCGGCGATCACCAGAGCCTGCACCTCATCTGGCCAACGGCGATGGCCCGAAGCGTAGACCTCACATCCACAGACATGAGAAACGAGCTCTTGGCACGCATTGCGAAACGCATTCGTCATCAGCCGATGGAAAAAGACGTCGCCGCCGCGCGTCCGCCGAACAATCCGGTATTAGATGACGCTTACCTTTGGAACAGGGCTATTGAACATCGCCTAGCCTCCCAGCACGACAAGTCTAACGTAACCTCGTACCTGAGATGACGGTACAAGGCGCTTGGCGATTTCCGGACAGGATATGGCGTCTTTTCCGCTTTGATCAGGTTGCACGACCTTGATTGACAAAGCGCAGACCGCTGTCGGCGATTGGCCACCAAAAGCCGTGTGTGTGCGACGGGGGCTATGGCACGCAAGCCGCCATCATGCGCCGTCTCACACCCCGCGCAAATGGTTTCCTGTCTTACCGGACAAGAACAGTCCTCACAGCAACCAGTGCCTTGAATGCAGCGACATGCTGCTTTCGGTCTGACATCAAGAATCGGCGTGGTGGTAAAGATCGCAAATGAACACGCAGAGCGTACGTCCGTGCCCAGTGCGCAAAGGGCACCTGGCGTTTACATCGTCGGAGTTGTGCATCACGTCCTGCTCGATCCCCAGCCCTTCGCGGTTGACGTCTTCCACCACGTGCAGCAGCCCGAATGCCCGACAGTGAACCGCAAGCCGGCAAAGAGAGGTTCACAGACCAAGTCCCGATCAGGCTTTTCGGTACGGGCCGCGCGTCCGCCTCTTCCCGATTTGAGCATGTCGGGGATTTGACGCGGGGGTGCAGCTCCAGCCCGCAATAGATGCGGTAAACCGGGTTAACGCTGCAAAAGTGGTCCTTTACGGTCATGACGCACAGCGAAAAGAACCCAGCCATGTGGGCGTCGGCGATAGCAACACCTCGACGACGTCAGATGCCCGACAGACCAGCGCGCTGCTCCGCTGCTTTGGCGGCCGTGTCGCCATATGTAGTGCGCCATGTGTGAAACGCGCCCTGCTGATGCCATCCCCACTGCACCAATTAGCAAGCGGCACAGCCCCTTCGGCGTGGCACAGAATTGTCAGGTTCTGCGGTTCGCCGGACCTCTTCACCATGAAGGGTGTGGAGAAAACCTTGCGTTCTCATCCGAATGGTTCGTTGTGACATGACCGTGACTGGTGAAGGAACAGATCGGCCAAAAGGTGTTTTGACTTTGGATGCCTCCCTCAGCCACCGCGAAACTTCCCAAGCATGCCCGTCTGTGAAAATGCTTCGCGCGTACTATTCGCAGGGGGGCGTGGAGTGAAACCAGGCAGCATCGGGTGCCCGAAAGCCGGTCCCCGTTCGCACCGATGACGACGCTGCAAAGAGCGAGCCCCGGATGGTATCAATGGTGCCGGGCAACATCATCTGTCGGCATCCCGACCTCCTGGCCCTGATCGGTTCAGACGCCGGACGTCAATTCAGCCTGTGCCTTGCGAATAGACGGATGGACGCGGCCCAGATAGCGAACCACTTTCTGTTTCAGCTTCTTTTGCATGCCCAGAGGCGCCGATGCGCCCGGCGTCTTGATCCCTGCACGGTTCATCTCGTACAGGCGCTTGTCCATCGGAACGCGCAGGACCTTGCCGCTTAGAAACTCTGCCTGGATTGCGGGGGGCGTGCTGTTCCACGCGGCTCGCCTCAGCGCGCGGGCGGACGCCAGCATGTCCATTTCCCGGCGAATGCGGCCTTTGTCGAAACCAAGGTTCCTGTTCGTCGCGTTTTCGTCCTGGGCCCAGACGGCAAGCTTGTCCAAGCAGACATAGACCGGATCAACCAAGCGGAATGCCCGAAGATCCTCATCGATGCCCGGTACGGTTCCGGTTCGAAAAGCAAGGTCCCGGCGAATGTTCTTCGACCAGAAGATCGATCCGTTCGACATCGCCGTCCAGCCGAACAGGGCAAGGCGTATTTCAGTCGGACTGTGTATCCGCTGATCATAGACGCCGTCGAATATGCCAAACGTGCTGTAGCTGTCCTTGCCGCCTTCGCCCAGATTCTCGATCATCTGGTTCAGCATGCACACAGGGACGCCAATCTGCTCGATGATGTCGATGCCGCGCGCCATGTAGTCCGGACGTACCTGATTATCATCTTCCAGCATGAAGAAATAATCGGCGTTGTACGAATTCTCACGTTGAAAACATGCATCGAGATTCTCGATCATGAATTTCTGCGGAGTGTTGTTCGTATAGACGATGCGCGGATCGTTGACCTCTTCGACAACGCTTCTTGCACTTGCGTCCGGGCAATCATCACGAACCTCGCAAACCCAGTCCTGATGGGTTTGGGCCTGAAGACAGTGCAAGGCACGTTTCAAAAGCACAGGTCGGCGATAAGTCGGTGTTCTGACAAGGACCAAGGACACGATGCAGACCTTTCAGGACAAAGCCAGGGTGATCCGACCGGTCGATGACGCATCTTCGAAGGCAGGATTTATCATCACAGGCGCCAGAAACGCAAAAACACAGTCATCAGACTGGTGTCGCTGCGTAAAAAAATGACGGGGCGCGATCCTGGGATCAGTGCGCCCCACGGGACAAGGCAACGGCGGGGATGGTCATGAAGATGATGCGCAGGTCCATCCACGGGTTCCAGTTCATGACATAAAAACGGTCCAGCTGGACGCGCTCGAGATATGTCGTGTTGCTGCGGCCGCTGATCTGCCACAGGCCGGAAAGACCGGGCCGGGCCGCCAGATAATGCCGTGTCGAGCTGGAGTAGTGATCCAGTTCTGCCCGAACGACCGGACGCGGCCCGACGAGGCTCATCTCTCCGGCCAGCACGTTCAACAACTGTGGCAGTTCGTCCAGGCTCAGCTTGCGCAACACCGCTCCCAGTGGGGTCACCCGAGGGTCGTCCACCAGCTTGCGCTGTTCGTTCCAAAGCGCCGCCTTGGCGGGGTCGTTGCGCAGGTGTTCGTCCAGAACGGCATCGCCGTTCACGACCATCGTCCGGAATTTCCAGCAACGAAACTCCCGCCCAGCAAAGCCGACGCGACGGTGCCCATAAAGAAGAGGCCCGGAATCCGTCAGCTTGAGGACGATGATCAAGGCCAGAATCAGAGGCGCAAGCAACAGCAAGCCCAGGACAGCAAGCGTGAGATCCAGCCCACGCTTGGCCATACCCCCAACAGGAACATCGGCGCGTCTGCTTGACTGCCGAGTCAGGCCCGCAAGAGAATTGGTGCCAGCAATCGAAGGGCGACAGTTCGTCATGAAATCCCGCTGCGCTCGTAGCATTCGCATATCAACAACCAACTCTCTGATAACAAAATATTTTTTACCGAACATGGCACAAAGATGCAGATTGAACCGCTGTCGCCGTACCAAGCTGAACTCTACATCATCTCATTAAAATTTTAGCAATCATTAAGATGTAGTTAACGTGACTGGCAATAATGTCATCGTATGTGGAGGGGTGGCGTAACTGCCCGGGGCAGAATGGTTTTTTCAATCACATCCATTGCGACTATCTTTTTCGTCAGGTTGAAACCGATTGCCTAAAGAAAATGCGATATGACGCTGTCGTGACTAATTTGCGATGCAAATCAATCAATGCGGTACGGGCTGGAAGCTTGTTGTTCCGACACCATCAAATCGTCGGGGGAGTGGTTGGTGGCCGCATAAAGCTGAACGTTCCGTTTCAGAATAACATTGTTTTACTGACATGGCTCTGTATGAAATAATATAGGCAGGCCTTGGGCTCGGTAAGTTTCGAGGATGTTTGATGATGAGAGCAGGGGGCAAAACAGGCCGCTGATGGTCACCTGTCATACGGGGTTGCGACGTGCTGTCAGTCGTCGGGCCTCTCGAACATGACCCCATTGCGGTTGCGCCTTTTGACGCGGCGTGGTGCGTAGCCGGCGGTCTTCCTGCGTTGCTTCGGTCGCGAACGCAGGCACGAACCTGTTGTTCGTTGAACGCCTATCTGAACACGTCGGCATCATATTCCTGGCCCAGAGCGGTGGTCACGCGCAGTCGGGGGCAAGTCCTGCGCTCTGGCGGTGGACCGACGACTGATCTGGGTGACGAAGTGGAATGGTCATTCGGTCGCATTCAACGCGCAGGTGCCTCTTGGAGCCATCCGAGAGGCAATGATCACGGGGGATCGGCCCGAGAGGTTCGACATCCACCTTGTCAAAATCACAGGCTGGGAGAGAACCACGACCCTTGGGATTACCCCGGCCTTTGACAGCACGGATGCTGCCTGAGCGGACGCTTTGCGATCACAAGGTCCAGACGCCACGTGCCAAGGTCGGCCAGATGGTCGTGCGTCGAAATCACGCTGCGGTGCCTGAACCGTGCAGCCTGCATGAATACATCATCGGCGACACGAACGAGGCCATCCACGTTACTGTATCGCGGCAAGACGCATGCTTTGGCAGCTTATCAGACATGGGAACACGCAAAACGGCCTCTGCAATGACATCGCAAATCATTGCGTGGTCTCCGTAAAGACAACTCGCCGCGATCTGGACGCTGCCGGCTGGCGTGCTGTCCCGCAAAAGTCACTTGGGCAGGACATAAAGCTTGCCACATGGGCCAAGCGATTCGTCTGGTCGCTTAGCCCCGAGGCGGCTGGTGGCGCGTATCGCGGATGTGACGATGAACCCCAGAACAAGCATCTGTGAGAAAACCACCGCCAGGAACGCCACGCCCAAGCTTTCCCAGACCGAATACCCCATCGCCGCGCCACCGATCAGGGCACCCGCGATCATCGCAGACGCACCTAGCAAATAACGGATGACAAACATGCCGCATCTCTCATCTGAGTGGCCCGCTGTGGGCCGTCAGAACCAAGGTGAGCGACAAAGGTTAAAAAATGCTTACCGACCCGTCGCACGACGCTTTAGCGACATGTATGATTTCGGTCCCGCCAGATAATTTTCCATCTCTCCGGGCAGCAGGAACGACTTCAGCTTGCGCAGGTTCACACGGTCATACACCACGCCCAGGCAACGCGCTTCCAGAAGGGCATCGTCGGCCAGGGCATTCTCGGCCATGGCACGCGACGTCCGGCCCCATTCAGCCACGATGACGAATTGTGCCAATTCGTGCAGAATCGCCCTGCCCTGCGCCACGGGGTACAGCGGCGGAACATCGACGATGACCCGGCTGAAATCACCGTCGCGCGCCTCGGCCGCAATCTGGCCCAGCATCTGACCCGTCAGCAGGTCGTCAGAAGGTCCGCCCTGATCAAGCCCGCAGGGCAGCACGACGAGGTTGGTGTTGGCGATGCCGACAAGCATGTCTTGCCAATTGCCCCCGCCGCTGACCGCGTCGGTCAGTCCCGGCTTGCGGTCCAGACCCAACATCCGGCTCAGCGTCCGACCACGGCTGTCGGCGTCGATCAGCAGGACAGAGTGCATGCCGATGCCCAGCTGGCCCGCAAGGTTGAAGGCGACCGATGACCGCCCATCAAAGGGATGGAACGATGTCACGCCCGTGATCGGCAACGACCGCGCCGAGGCTTCGCCGGCCAGGCGGACATGGCGCAGCGTTTCGGCATAAACCGAATCGGGATAGTGCAGCACCGGGACCGGGACCTGGATGACCGGGGGCCGCAATCTGGACGGGACGGGCAGCGTCTGGCCACTGGCCAAGCCGGGTTCCGCCCGCGCGGCGACAGGCGCGGAACCCGGCGTCCGGGCGCGGCGAACCGTGGGCAGCACCGGAAGGTGGCCCAGGAACCGCAAGCCCGAATAGTCGGTCAGGTCCGCAGCCGTGCGCAGCGAGCGTTCGCGCCATTCGCGCAAGGCCGCAATGGCCATGCCCAGAAACAGCCCCAGCAGCGTCGCAGCCAGTGCCGTGCGCAGCACCGCCGGCCCCGACGGCGTGGACGGGGCCTGTGCATAGGACAGGATCCGCACGTTCGACACCGGGAACGATTGCTGCTGTTCGATCTCTTGTGACCGGGTCAGGGTCTGCTGATAGATGGCGGACAGGGTCGCGGCCTCTTCCTGCAGGGCGCGCAGCCGGACAAAGTTGGCGGCCTGATCGCTGTTGCGTGCGGATGCCTGCTGGACGCTTTCCTGCAGGGCCTCGACGCGGGCATTGGCAACGTCCAGCGTGCTTTGAGCCTCGGCGCGCTTTGACTGCAGTTCGACGAAAAGGCGTTCGGCCGTGGTGATCAGGGTCTGCTGCAGGCCCGCGACCTGCGGATGATCCGGGCCAGAGGTGTCCAGAAGACGCTGCAACCGGGCTTGGACGTCATTGTAGGAATCCAGCCGCGAGCGCAGTTCCAGCGACACGTCGCCGCCGATCGCCAGAGAGCTGTTGCTGTCGGTCAGCCCGTCGACCCCACCGGCAACGGCACGGTCATAGGTGTCCAGAACCGCCCGCGCGCGTGCGGCCTCGGTCAGGACCTCGGTCAGGCTGGAGTTCAGCTCGTTCAGGGCCTGTTCGGTCAGAAGCCCCCCGGATGAGAATTCGACCAGGCTGTTTTCGGCGGCAAAGCGTTCGGCGGCATCTGCCGCAGCCTGCGCCTGACCCTGCAGTTCCTCGAGGCGGGTACGCATCCAGGCATTGGTCTGGCCGACGGAATCGGCGTTGGAAGACAGGATATCCTGAACGTAGAGATCAGCGTATGCGTTGGCGACCTGCGCCGCGATCACCGGATCATGCGACGAATAGCTGACCGCAACGGCGGAGCTTTGACCGATCCGATCGATACGGATTGCAGTGCGCAGACGCGCGGCCGCCAGGCGCCGTGCGGGATCGGCCTGCGCCATCGACGGATCGGACGCCATCATGTCGCTCGAAACCCCGGCCTGGTCAACGCCATCCGCAGGAGCAGTCAGCGCCGTGATCTTGTCGATGCCCCAGATCAATGGCCAGAACACGGTCGACAAAATGCCCTTGATTGCCGTGGTAAAGGCCGATCGCGGGGGGTTCATGAACGACGGATTGTCCTGCAGCCCGGTCAGGTTCAGCACGTCTTCGGCCAGCTTGTTTGATTCCAGAACGACGCGCGCGTTCTCGATCCGCTCGGCCGGCAGTGCGGCGCTGGCGATGCCGCCGACCTGCTGGACGGAACGGTTCACGTTGCTGTCCAAAAGCAGGCTGGAATAGGTCGTGAATGTCGAGGGCTTTGCGATGGCATAGGTCAGGCCCAGCATCCCCAGCAGCACGGCGGGCAGCACGATGGTCATGCGCTGTCGCCGCAATGCCACCATCAGCCGCCGCAGGTCGATGGTCTGGACCGGCGCGGCCGGTGCCTCGACATAGGCCATGTTCCCGTCATAGGGCTTGATTTCGCGTCCCATCAGCTTCCCTTGGGTCCCGAGCGGGGTTCGGTCTGTGACCGATCCGGCGCCGTTCCATAAATTTCGATCTGCCGTGCGCCGCCCAGATGGGCGGCCGCCCCGACATGAAGTGCTGCACGCATCAGCTGGCGGTTGCGCCAGGCCGGGCGGACCGCCCCGATCGCGGCCAGTCCGCCACAGGCCAGTGCCTTGGCCACCGCCACGCCGGTCGCGCGGATGCGTCCGGCCCGCGGTTTCCCCTGAACGATCAGGCTGGCATGCGTCTGGCCCATCCGATAGCGACGTCGCAGCAGCCAGGCAAGGCGCGCGCGGTCGGATGGTACGGTTTCGTGTGCAACGGCCAGCGGCGCGAACGTGATCCGCCCGCCCGCGGCCAGAAGGCTGGCAAAAAAGGCACTGTCCTCGCCGCCCGAACGGCCACGGACCGGGTCGAACCGCAGGCCGTTGGCGGCGGGGTTCGACAGATCGACAAGCACATTGCAGGTATAGCCGCTGGTGATCGCCCCATCCGGGCCAAAGACCGGCAACGTGTCATGCGCACGCGCCTTGTCCATCCAGGATGGCGCGTCTGGGTGATAATGGGCGCGAACCGGCCCCAGAACGGCGCCCACATCCGCATCCCGCCACGCGGCCACAAGGTGCATCAGCCAGTCTGGCTCGACCGTCTCGTCATCGTCCAGATAGACCAGCAGCCGCGCGCCCGTGGCACGGGCATGATCCAACAACGCGTTTCGCGCGATCGAAATGTTGGCCTGGGGCGCGTGCAGATAGGTGATCTGCAAGGGGTGGTTCACCGCGATCGCGCTGACCAGATCGTTGGCCGAGGGCTGGGCGTCATTGTCGGCGATTGCGACGGCCACCGGCAGGCCGCAGGGCGTCAGCCCCGCAAGGGATGCCAGCGTCGCGGCCAGTTCGGCCCGTCGAAAGGTACAGATGCCGATCAGCACCGTATCGTGAAACAGGGGTGGGGTCATGCGGGGGTCCGTTCCCTGTCACGTTTGCGGGCCAGCCACTGCCGCCAGAAACCCGCAGACCACGCCATGTGCATGGTCCCCGCGACAAGCCCGGCGACCAGCCCGCGGGGTTGCCCGATCTGCAGGGCGATCATCACGCCCCCGGCCAGGCAGGCCAGCAGCCACAGCACCAGTGGCAGTGCAAAGACCGCGTTCAGGGGCGCCAGAACCACCAATGCCGCCGCCGGGGCCAGCATCGCCACGACAGCCTGGCGCGTCGCCGGGCGGGCGCCATGCTTTTGCAGGTTGCGCGCGCGGCCGCGGCCGAAATTGAAATATTGCCGGACCAGGGCGCCAAGGCGCGCGCGCGGAAAATAGGTCAGCCCGGTCCGCCCGGTCAGCCAGATGCGACGGCCCGCCGCCGTCAGGCGGTGGTCAAGCTCGGCGTCCTCGTTATGGCTGAAACGGGCGTCATAGCCGCCGACCGCACGAAAGGCATCGATCCGCATCAGGGCGTGGTGACCGTGACCGACCCAGGCCCCGCCGCCCACCAGCCGGTGGGCAGAGCCGCCATTGCCCAGACGCGAATTCTGCGCCTCGGCAATGGCCTGCTGCAGAAAGCCCTGACCTTGAGCATGCATGGTGACGACGACGCTGTCGGCACCGCTGTGCCGCGCCTCGGCCAACAGCACATCGCCGTAATCCGCAGGATAATCGCTGTGCGCATCCAGGCGCAGCAGCCATTCGGCCCCGCCCCCGAACTGCTCCACAGCCAGGTTCACACCCGCGGATTGCAGCCTGCCGGGATTGTCGATCAGCCGGATCAGGGGATCGGCCGCGGCGCGGCGGCGGACGATATCGCAGGTCGCATCAGTCGAACCGCCGTCGGCCACCACGACCAATCCGTTCGCCCGCGCCGCAAAGGCCGCAGCAAAGGTCAGAACACTATCGATATGGCGCGCCTCGTTCAGGGCGGGAATGACGATCAGCACATGGCGTTCAGACATCGCGGACCCCGTAAGGCGCAGCCGAGGCCGTGGCCCCCGCCCCGCAGATGGCAGCCGTCAGATCATGGCATTCGGCCTCGCCCATTTCCAGAACGGCGCGCGGCAGGTTCGCGACGGTGGTGCGGCGCGCAGCAAGGCCGGCGGGATCGATGGACGACAATGCGGCAGTGACGGACGCGGCATCGGGGGCCGCCACGGTGACACCGCATCCCCAGGCCTGAACCCGGTGCGCCACCTCTGTTCCGTCCAGAACCACGGGAACGGCACCGTTCAGGCACCCTTCGTACAGGCGATTGGGCAGCAGCCAGTCGGAGTTCTGACCCGCCTGGTACCGGTCGATCAGCCAGGCCACGTCCAGCTGCGCATAGATGTCGGGCAGGTCGTCAGGCCAGTCATAAGCGCCCATGAAGGACAGGTCAGGGTTCGCATCCACAACGGCGTGGAAATCGCCCATGACGTCCAGTGCCGGGCGCCCGCGCAGGATAACCCGGAACCGTCCGGGCTGTGCGCGGGTGACGCTGTCCAGCACCCCAAGCGACCAGCGACAGCGCAGCATTCCGAACCATCCGACGATCAGCGGCCCACCCTGTTCGGCCCCGCCGGGGGCGGGATCGGCTTGGGGCGGCGGCATGTCGGGCCGGGCAAAGGGCTTGTTCTCGACCAGCAGGATCGGGACGTCGGGCTGACCGAAATGGCGCAGATAGCGTGTCTGGAACGCGGGCGATGACAGGACGACCAGGCTGGTGCGACCCATCAGCCCCGCCTCGACCCGGCGCAGGATGCGGGCGGGCATTCCCTGCCCCAGCATCATTCCGTGAATGTCCAGAAGTTCATACACCAATCGCCCACCCCGGGCGCGCGCCAGTCGCGCACCCAAGGCAAGCATTTCCAGATTGCGGGCCAGAATCACCTCGGGGCCGTCGTCCTGGGGCGGGATCAGGCGCGCGATGCGGGGCCATGCCGCAACGATCGCGCGGACCCGTTGGATCATGCGGCCATTGGCGGTATGCCCCAGAACCGTCGCGGGTTCGGGCAACGGCCCCTGCCCCCGCCGGAACCCCGCAATGCGGACTTGTGCCCCGCCCTGACGCAGCATCCTGACCCGCCGCCAGATCGAGGGATCGTCAAGGTCATGGGCAAGATAGGTCACGCGCAAAAAAGACTCTCCGGCAGGATAAATCGTTACAATGGATCTTGATTCAGAAGGTACGAAACATGCGTGCCTGCCAAGGAACTATCGCAACTGTATAAACAATTCCGCGACACGGGAAAACAGCCTAATAGGACAACTTTACGGGACATCCGACAAGGGCCCATGAACCATCGGGACCTGATGCGGTATCGATGTCGCCGGTTGCCCGGGTCACTGCACCTCCGCAACTCCGCGTTCATACACCGGCTCTGTACGTTATGATCGTCATTTGACCCATTAGCATAGGTGCACGGCGTCAGGCCAGCGAGGTCTGGGCTGCCATGCAAAGACCTGGTCAGTTTGCCATGCGCCCTGCACGACTGCCTATGCGTGGTGATCGGTTTCGATGCTGCTGAAGGGGGCCGTGGCACGCGGCCGTCAGCCACTGGCGATATGGGGCGCCTTATGGTTACCGGTCAGGGAGATGAATGCCTTTAGTTATCTGCTTCCACGGTTTGATGGTGCGATCCTTTCTCAGGAATGGAAGCAAGCATTATGGGGCCAGGTCTGTCACGGAAGCGCCACGAGCACGCACGCTGGCAGAGCTGCAATGATGAGGGCGGGCCCGCCATCGGTCCGAGGGTCGGCCCGAATGATCGCAAGCTTCGCTCGCGACGTTGAGCAGAGAGCTGGGGATCAACCAGAAAACGGTGGCGAAGTGGCGCAAGCGCCAGACGGTCGAGGACCTCAAGACGGGGCCAAAGGAACCACGCTCGACGATCCTGACCGAGGCGGAGGAGGCGACCGTTGTCGCTTTGCGGCAGCAAACGCAGCTGCCGCTGGACGATTGCCTCCATGCGCTGCAGCCATCCATCCCGCACCTGACGCGTTCATCGCGGCATCGGTGCCTGCAGCGCCGAGCCATCGCGGCGCCACTGGTTCAAGCCCAATGGCGAATACATTTCACGGTTGCCTGACGTGGGAGGCGACAAGCCGAAGCGGCAGAAGCTGAACGCAACCCCATCGGCCCTCGCCATTACCCTCGAACCAACGGCGGACATGGCTCGATCCATATCGATATTGCCGAAGTGCAGACTGCTGAGGGCAAACTGTTTCTGTTCGTCGGCATCGACTGAACACGCAAGTTTGCCGTGACCCGGTTGGTCGACAAGGCGGACAGAAAGACGGCATGGAAGTTCCTGCAGCACATGCTGGAAGCATTCGCCGACATGCGGCTCATCCTGTCAGGTCCACGCCATTCTCACCGATCGAGCCAACGGGCGCCATCGGTTCAAGCCCGATGGCGCGTGGCATTCAGTTCGGCCCAAGCAGCCGCAAAATCGCAACACCCTCCATTCCCGGCTCATGCGCTTCGACATGATCTGCGAGGGCGAGACCGTGTCAGCCATTGGTCCGAGGACACGGTCGAGCGGTATCGAGCACCGCCTCACGAACCCCAACCACCCCTGGAGTTGCGGGGATAAGGAACTAGTCCGGGGGACTGTTTCCCCGAGCGACGGCCAGGTCGGGCGGATGAACCGCACCATCAAGGACGCGACCGTCGAACGTTTCCATCACGATGACCACGCCCAGCTCCGCACCCACCTTGCGGACTTCATGGCAGCCTAAAACGTCGCCCGCCGGCTCACGACGCTCAGCGGCTTCACGCCCTACGAATACATCAGCAGGATTTGGACATCCGAGCCAGACAGATCCGTCCTGAATCCGATCAACCAGATGCCGGGACTGAACACTTCCGTCAGCCAAAACAGGTTGTTCATTGATCAGGTCTCCTTGCGGCAGCCTGAATCATGCAAAGGGCGAAAAATTGATGAGTCTGAAGCCCAAATTTTGCGAACTGCCACAGGCGTTGGATGAAACCGTTATGCGTTTGCCGCCCGACGCCCCTCATAGTCCGGGTGCCGAGCCGCGTTTTCAGTTTCCCCGGACCAGAGGCGGGGATCAGGCGCCGAATGCGCGTTTGGTTGCTGCCGGATCCCGAGGCAAACAAGCCCTGGCCGCAGCCTTGGCGCGGACAGAGCGTGATTCACTGGGCCGTCTTGCCGCCTGGGACAGCGCGATCGCAGTGCGCGTACGCCTTATCCGAATCGGCAGCCGCATGCTGCCCGACACCTAGACGATCTGCGTGACATGGACGACCTCGGGTGGCTTGGTGAAGAACGGACCAGCGTGGCCTCGCCATTCCTGGAATGCCGCGGTCCGACGAAACGCCTCATGGTCCTCGACGGTGGTCCAGCGAACCATCAGCAGGTACTGCCCAGGGGTCTCTATCACCTGCTCAAGGCGCATGTCATGACACCCCTTGGCCGCCAGAAACAGTGGTTTTGCCAGTGCCACGGCATCCCTGAACGCAAGCGCCCGAGCCGGATCGATCGACAGAGTCGCAATTTCATGGATCATGCGCGCTTTGCCTTCTGGTGCTCGTCATCGATGGATTGCTCGACTCCGGTCTCGACCATGGTGCGCGTGGCGTCAACCGTCGCATAAGTCCAGAAGATACGCATCAGCGCATCGCTTTCGTTTAGAAAACGATGCGGGACGTTCGCAGGGATCCAGGTCGTGTCGCCCGTCTTCAAATGGTGTCGCTGATCACCGATCTCGGCGACCGCGACGCCCTCCAGGATCATGACGCTTTCTTCGCAGTTGTGGAAATGAAACCCGATCTTGGCGCCCGGCTCGAAAGCCGTGATGCCGTTGATGAGGCTGGTCGATCCACAGGACCGCGTGACCAGCGGGATCGTGCGGGCGCCGTTGCCACGGTCATTGACCGGCAGTTCGGTTGGACGAAGGATCGCGGGATTTGTCATGACAAAGTCTCCTTATCTGGTCTGCTGATGGACTGGAGCCGTGGCCGGCCCGATCCAGACGGTTTTGATGTTCGTGAATTCGCGGATGCCGTAACTTCCAAGTTCCCGACCGTAACCGGATTTCTTGATGCCGCCGAACGGAAGCCGGGCGTCAGAGGCAACCATGCCGTTGATGAACACCGCACCCGCGTCGATGTCGCGGGCCATGCGTCGGGCCAGCCCGGCATCGTTTGTCCAGACAGAAGCTCCGAGCCCGAACTCGGTGTCATTGGCCAGCGCCACGGCCTGATCGGCATCGGCACAGCGGATGACAGAGGCGACAGGCCCGAACAGTTCCTCGCGGAACGAGGTGTGGGCCGGCGTCACCCGATCCAGCAAGGTGGGCAGATAGAAGAAGCCCGCGCCTTCCTGCATCGCCCCACCCAGGGAAAGCTGCGCGCCGTCGGCAATCGAGCGCTGGACCTGATCATGCAGATCAGCCCTGAGGTTCATGCGCGCCATCGGCCCGATCTGGGTATCCTCGTCCATCGGATCGCCGATCTTGAGCGCTTCGATGCCGGCACGAAAAAGTGCGGTGAACTCGTCCGCGATTTCCTCGGCGACGATAAAGCGCTTGGCGTTGACGCAGGACTGGCCGACGTTGATGAAGCGCGACCTGACCGCGACCTGCGCGGCTTGCGCAAGGTCGGCCCCCGGCAGCACGATGAACGGGTCCGACCCTCCAAGTTCAAGAACCTGCTTCTTCAACGCCTGCCCCGACTGCGCGGCGACGATCTGACCGACCTGCGTGGAGCCGGTCAATGTCACTGCCGCGATCCGATCATCAGCGATGATGCCAGCAACCTTGCCGCTGTCGATCAGCAGCGCCCGAAACAATCCGTCCGGGCAACCGGCTTTCTGCATGACCTCTTCGATGGCTTGGGCCGAACGCGGAACATTGGCGGCATGTTTGAGAATGGCACCGTTTCCCGCCGCCAGCGCCGGAGCGGCAAAGCGGAAAAGCTGCCAGAACGGGTAATTCCAAGGCATGATGGCCAACACGACGCCGATCGGATCGAACACGACCATAGATTCGGTGGCATTCGACGCGATGACCTCGTCGGCAAGATATTCGGGCGCCTTTGCAGCATAAAAATCGCATGTGGCCGCGCATTTCTCAATTTCAGCGCGCGATTCCGAAATGGGTTTGCCGATCTCTTCGGTAATGATCCGTGCAAAGCGCTCTTTGTCGGCTCTCAATTCGCGCGCCATTGCTGTCAAAAGGGTTACGCGCTTTTCGATCGGGACGCGCCGCCACTGGCGCTGTGCAGTGACCGCCTGACCCAACGCGGCGTCGATATCCTTGTCATCGTGCAAGGGAAATTCAGCCACAAGTGCCCCGGTGGTGGGATTGATCGATTGATGCATGGTTGTTTCCTCATTCCGTTTCCGGACGATTTCTACTTGCCGGCGGATTACGGGGTTATTCCGTTGATACGCACCGGATGACGTTTTCTGTTATCGAATTAGCTCCATGACAAACCTCTTGAGAGTATCGGGTCATGCGGGATATTTCATCCAATCCAGTCCTTCGACAGTTTTACCCGCCGGGACATATTCACAGCCGATATACCCGCCATAACCAATGTCGCCGAGGGCCGACCGGACAGCATCATAGTTTATCGCCCCGCTTCCGGGTTCATGGCGCCCCGGGTGATCGGCAATATGCACATGGGCAATCAGCTGCCGGCAGTCGTGAATTGTGGCGATGGGATCGTCACCCGCGGCAACGGTGTGAAAGATGTCCAGCAACAGGCCAAGACTGCGATGGCCCATCTGTTCGATCGCATCTTTCGCCGAGGCGGCGGTTGGCAGAAAATAGTTCGGGACGGTCGCACTGCTCATTGCCTCGATGATGATGCGAATTCCCCGCTTCTCACCTTCGTCAGCGGCCAAAAGCAGGTTATCGATATAGCATTCGCGGTGTTCGGGTTTCTGTTGTTCCGCCGATAATACTCCGGCCATGACATGGATCATGCGGACGCCTGTCGCCTCGGCGTAGCCAAGTCCTTCAAACAGGTTGCTCCGGAATTCGTCGCGTCGGTCCGGAAAGATAGCGATGCCCTTTTCCCCGTGGGCGGCATTGCCGGAGCGCAATCCGAATTGCACATAGGGAAGCGCGACTGCGCGCAAAAGCACCGCCAGTTCGTCCGCTGGCACGGCATAGGGTGATGGATGTTCAATGGCAGAAAAGCCCGCCGATCGCGCCGCTGCAATTCGCTGCTCGAAAGGCAAGTCAGCGAACAAGTAACCAATATGCGCACTATAGCGGGGGAATGAGGACATTATTTCAATCCTTCGATCTTGCACATAGCCGTTTTGGGCCTATCAAAGCATTTTTCTCTGTCGCGTTCATGCTGATCGACCGGGCCTTTCCGTCTTCGTATGGACGCAAGCCCCGATGCGCATCCGAACGAGCCGGCATGATCACGCATGCTCAATAAGATGCTTCATGCGGCTCACAGCCGCTTCGGGCGCCGTAAAGACCGGCACCGAAACCGCAGCACGGACCATTTCGGCAGCGCGGGACGTGGAGAAATGCGCAAGCATGATCGCGTCGCAACCCGCGAATTCCGGCGCACGGGCGGCAACCAGCCTGTTGTGCGAAGCGACGTCGCCTGCGCGCAACAGGTCGATCGCGTCGTCCACCACGATCGTCGTCAGCGTCGCCGTCGAACAGGTTTCGGCGGCAAAGCTGTCGAATTCTTCGGCCATGGTGGAAACGGCGGGACCGAACGTTGCCAGCATGCCGATGCGACTGCCGGCGGTGATCGCATCGCGGAACATGGCCTCGTTCGGCCTGACGACCGGGATCGGCAGAACCTGCGCCATCCGGTCAATGGCAGGCCCAAAGGCCGAGCATGTGACAAGAATGCCGTCCGCGCCGATGCGATACGCATAGCGCCCGAAATCCACAAAGCGTTCGGTCAGCGTCTCGGAGATGGTCTCGCCTTCCTTGGCACGGTCAAGCGTCAGCCCGTCATCCAGCAGATTGACCGCCTCCGCCTCTGGCCAAAGCACCCGCATGGCGGTGGCAACCGGCTCCATGGCGACGGGCGTTGCATGATAGAGGACGATACGGGGTCTGGCGTTCACGGGCGGAGCTTTCGAAACGATCAGTTAAAGGACAGGCGCGACGTCAGGCCGGCCGCCTCGTACGCCGCGACCGCGTCGGGCGATGTCAGGTGCATGACCAGCCGTGCAGCGTCGGTGGGGTTCGTGGCGTCTGAAAACAACGCGACCGAAAAATCGGTGCCGACCTGAACCTCATCCGGCAACGGTCCGGCGATCGTGATGCCATCCACCGACATCAGTTCGCTGATCTGCTGGATTGCCAGATCGGCGTTCCCCTCCACGATCTGGCGCGCGGTAAAGCCTTCGGGAATGATCGTCGCCTTGGCGTTGATCGCCTCTGCGATGCCCAACCGCTCGATCAGCCCGGCGAAATAGATGCCGCTGGCGCCGGCGCGCGAATAGGCGACCGAGCGCGCCGAAAGCAGGGCGGCCTTGAGGTCGTCGACGGTGTCCAGCCGGGGCGCGGGGGCATCACCTGCCACCGCAATTCCGATCTTGGCTGTGACGATGGGGCGGACCGTGGACGGATCGACCACGCCCCGCTTGACCAGGTCGTCCATCGACTTGTCAATCAGGATGATCGCATCCGCGCTGGCTCCGTCCCCGATGCGCTGCATGATGACGGTGGTCGTGTTCCACGACACGTCCGGCGTGATCTGGGTGGCATCGGTGAAGGATGGCAGGAGGCTGCGCTTGAGTGCTACCTCGACCGCCAGCGTGCTCATGACTTTCAACGGCATTTTGGTCTCCTTCAGGGGGTCGCGATGAATGACGGTCGATCGCGTGACAGATGGCTCAGCGGCGGGGCCGAACGGGGGCAAGATAGCTGGCATCAAGCTGTTGCGGATGCTTGACGCCGATCAGGGCAAGGTCGCGTTCAATCTCATCATGCAGGATGCGGATCGCATGAGACACGCCCGCCGCCCCGCCGATGGCCGCCGCATAGAGAAACGGGCGGCCAAGAAAAACGAAATCTGCGCCCAGTGCGACGGCCTTGAGAACATCGGTGCCGCGCCGAAGGCCGCTGTCGATCATGACCTTCATCGCACCCTTGTTCGCGGCAACTTCTGCAAGGCAATCAAGCGGGGCGACGGCATGGTCCAGTTGCCGTCCACCGTGGCTTGACAGGATCACCCCGTCGACGCCGCACTCCTTGGCGATGCGCGCGTCGCTGGCCGTCATGATGCCCTTGACGACAAGGTTGCCTTTCCAGCGGCGACGGATCGCCTCGACGTGGGACCAGGCAAGCTCGTCGCGCCGTTTGGTGTTGCGCACCTGCTTTGACATCATCGGTGGCCCACGCTCGGCGTCTGTGTTTTCGAAATGTGGTGCACCGTGCTTCAGGTAAGTGCGCAGAACAGTGCCCACCAGCCAGTGCGGTGCAAGCGCGCTTTGCAGCATGACGTTCGGCGTCATCTTGATCGGCATCGAAAAGCCGCTGCGGATGTTGTGTTCGCGATTGCCAAGCAGCGGCGTGTCGCCCGTGACCACAAGCGTTTCATACCCTGCGGCCGCGACCCGGTCGACCAGGCGATCGATGCGCGGCTGATCGCCGGCAAGATACGCCTGAAACCAGGCATCGGGGTTTGCCGCGTGGACATCCTCCAGGCTGATCAGCGAAGAACCACTGAGGATCATCGGTATCTGCGCGTTGCCTGCGGCCTTGGCAAGCTGCAAGTCGGCGCGATAGGCGATGAACGCCGCTCCGCCGAGCGGGGCGATGCCAAAGGGTGACGACCAGCGCTTGCCGAACATCGTGACACCCTGGTCGCGACTCGAGACATCGACGAACATGCGTGGAAGAAATCGGTGTTCATCAAAGGCCTCTCGCGCAGCGCGCAGCGTCGCACCGGTTTCCACCGAGCCCGAGACATAGCCAAAGACCATGCGCGGCAAATGGCGCCTGGCGTGACGCTCAAAGTCGTCAAGCGCCAGAAGGTCGCGAAATCGGCGTGGCGGTTGCGGTTGCGGCAGAGCTGCACCCGGATCCGTCCCGTCCCCGCTTATTGCAGCAGGCTGGGTCGGACCGCTGGACCGGCAATTCGTGGGCTCACGATCTTCAACGGTCTTCCGCGTCGCATCCATTTCCATTCCCGCCTCCCGACATCGCCGACAAGAACCTGTCTATGTATTGTCAACAATAACGTCAACATTTAATTTGGCGTGCCGTGCCTGCCCGCCCCCTGGGTTGGTGACGACGCGCCGACCTGCTGTTCAGGCGGCTGATCCGTCCGGCTGTCGCGATGGTGCTTTGCACCTGTCGGCGCAGGTGCCGATCCAACGGCATGTGGTACAGGTCATGCCCCCCGCGTCCACGCCATGCGTCGATAACCGAAGCTGGCATGCGGCATGGTCTTTTCGATCCTTTCAATGGGCCCGCATTGAGCGGGCGATGGCTCTCCTTTGGCCGATCAATCGCAGCACTGCCGGTGCGAGGGCGTGCAAAGGGGCGCACTTTGATCACGTCCGGCGGGTCATCAGTGTTTACGCATCCCCACCATCCGCCCTTGTCCCAGCAACATGTCGCACGGTATTTTAGTTGACAATATTGTTGACAACTTCGATACCAGCCGTTCAGGAAGAGCGCCGACGATCGGCGAGGAGGAGGACATCATGGACCATGCTTCACGGATAACCAGCGTAGAGGCGCGTACGATCAGGGTTCCCCTGACGCATGCAACGGCCCTATCGACCCGGCGGGTGTTGCATCGTGACTATGTCGTCGCCCGCCTGAGAACCGCTGACGGCGCTACCGGCATAGGCTTTTGCTATGGCGGCAGCGATGCCGGTCTGATTGTCGCGACCGCGGTCAGAGAGCTGTTCGCGCCGCTGCTGTTGGGTGCCGATTCGACGCGCGTCGAATGGTTGTGGGACCGGATGTATTCCGCCGGGCTGCTGCATGGCCGCAGTGGGTCCGCGATGCGCGGCCTGTCGATCCTTGACACCGCCATATGGGATCGCAATGCGCAGGCAGCGGGAATGCCGCTGCACCGGTTTCTGGGCGGCTATCATGACGTGACCGTGCCGGCATATGCGTCTGGTGGATACTATCTGGACGGCAAGGGGCCTGATCAGCTCGCCGACGAAATGAGCGCCTATGTCGACGCGGGCTTCAAAGCCGTCAAGATCAAGGTGGGCCTGCTTGCGCCCGCAGCCGAGGAGGCGCGCATCAAGGCCGCGCGGCAGGCGATCGGACCCGACATCCTGCTGATGCTGGATGCGAACAACGCCTGGCGCGACCTGCCGACGGCGCTGCGTTACATGGACCGGTACGAGCCATACGACCCCTACTGGATCGAAGAGCCGTTCTCTCCTGATGACATCGACAACCACGCGCGGCTGGCCGAGCGGACACGGGTTCCCGTTGCCACAGGCGAGATAGAGAGCGGACGCTGGCGGTTCAAGGAACTGCTGGAACGCGGGGCCGCCGCCATTTTGCAAACCGACGCCTGTGTCTGCGGTGGCATCACCGAATATCGGCGCATCGGCGCCACCGCCGCCAGCTTTGGCGTCAACATTTGCCCTCACTGGTTTCATGACCTGCATGTGCATTTGGTGGCATCGGCACCGAACGGACAGTTCGTCGAGTATTTCCCCGATGATGCAGTGCTGAATTTCAGACGCCTGATCGACCGTCAGCTGGTGCTGAAGGATGGTGAGCTGGTTCTGCCGACCAGCCCCGGCCTTGGGTTTGCGTTCGACGAAGCCGCGCTGGACCACTATGCCATCGACGGGTGGGCGTGATTTGATCCGTGTGCATGACTGGGCCTGTTCATGAACAGGCCCGGTCATGCATTTCAGTCGTCGCTGAAACGTGAGCGATACGTTTCGACGTAATAGTTCTTGGCTGGGGCCAGATGGTTGCGGCAAAGACTGACCAGAGCGGCGCGGTCACACGCCCGGACGGCCGCCACGATCTTGGCGTGATCCTCGGCTGCCCACATCAGATATGGCCTGTCGTTGACGAAAATATGCCGGTAGGCGTGGGATTTCTGGGCGAAACTGTTGATGGCCTCGATCAGGGCCTCGTTGCCGCAATGGGCGAACAGCCTGCGGTGAAAATTGATGTTGGCATGAAACACGCCGTGCGCGTCGCCCGACACGATAGCCGCCTGGTGCGCCTTTTGGATCGCATCAAGTTCGGCGACAGCGTCGTCCGGCAGCGGCAGCGGGATCAGCGAGGCCGCATGCGCCTCGACCAGCTCGCGCACGCTGTTGATGTCCTCGACCTCCTTGGCATCGTACAGCCGCACGACGGCACCCCGGTTGCGAAAGCGTTCCACAAGACCCAGCCGTTCAAGCTCGGCGATCGCCTGTCGGACAAGATGCCGCTTGGCGCCAAAGCGGAGCGCTATGTCCTCCTCGACAAGCCTTTCGCGTGGATGCAGCCGGCCAAAGACGATCTCTTCCTCCAACCTGACGGCGATCTCGTTCGCGATATCATCGCCATTGCGTCTTTTATGACCGGACTGCTCCGGCTCCTGCGCGGATTCCTTCGCGAGATTGGACATGGTCACACTTTCCTCACATCTCAGTCTGGATGTTCTACCCGCAGGCGGCAGCAGCGGAAAGTCGTCCCCTCGCCCTGCTTTCCGCAATGAGCGCAACGTCCCGCAAATCCGCCGTCCTGCGGCTCACGTTCCGCTGACGGACCTGGGGCGGACCTTTCGTGCGATCGCGCCGAACAGCGGCGTCGCCTGAAGGATCGAGAGCGCCGCGATTGCCAGCAGGGTCGCCGAGATCGGATTTTCGATGAAGATGGTCCACCGCCCGCCACCGATCAGCAGCGACTGTTGCATCGTCGTATCGAGGATCGGCCCAAGGATCAGGCCGATGACCAGGGGCGGTGTCGGGATGCGGAACGAATCGAACGCAAGGCCCACCATGCCGAATGCGATCATCAGCCCGATATCAAAGACCGAATTGTTGATCGCATAGGCGCCGATCACGGACAGGACCACGATGACCGGGCCCACCACCCGGTTCGGGATTTTCGTCACGGCCACGCAGGCCCTGGTGAACAGCAGGCCCACCAGGAACAGTGCGACATTGGCAAAAAGGACCGCCCACAGCAATGTATAGGTGACATCGCCGTAATCGGTCATCAGCGACGGGCCGGGCAGGATACCGTGCACCATCAGGCCGCCCAGCAGCACCGCGGTCGAGGCCGAGCCGGGAATGCCAAGCGCGATCGTCGGGATCAGCGCGCCGCCGACGACGGCGTTGTTGGCGGCTTCCGGTGCGACGACGCCCGCCGGACAACCGGTGCCGAACTCTGCCTTGTTGCGCGAGAAACGCTTGGCCTCGTTATAGGCGAACCACGATGCCGTATCGCCGCCGGTCCCCGGGATCAGGCCGACGAACACCCCGATGACCGACGAGCGCAGGCTGTTCGGCAGCATCTGAATGAACTCGGACCCGGTCGGCAACATGCGACCCGTCACGCTGGAAACCCGCGCGTCCGTGTTGGTATTGCCCTGCATGATCAGCCGCACGGCCTGGGGGATCGAAAACAGGCCGATCAGCGCGACGGTAAAGTTGATGCCGCTGAACAGTTCCAGAAACCCGAAGGAAAATCGCGGCGTGCCGGTGGTCAGGTCCATGCCGACCATGCCCAGCATCAGGCCGATCGCCCCGGACATCAGGCCCAGAATGGTCGAACCCTGCGACAGCGACCCGATGATGGTGATCCCAAGGACCGCGATGGCAAAGATCTCGACCGGGCCGAAATTCAGCACCAGGCTTCCAAGCAGCGGCGCCACCGTCAGAAGAACGATCGCAGAGATGACGCCCCCGATCAGCGATGCGGTCAACGACAGGCCAAGCGCCTTGCCTGCCTGACCCTTCCGGGCCATCGGATAGCCGTCCAGCACCGTCGCCGCAGCCGCAGGCGTGCCCGGCGTGCGCAGCAGGATCGCCGCGATCGAACCGCCGTACATCGCCGCCAGATACAGCGAGGCAAGCATCGCCAGACCGGTTTCGGGCGGAAAGGAATAGGTCAGCGGCAACAGCAAGGCGATTGCCATCGTGGCCGAAAGGCCGGGCATGGCGCCGATGAACATGCCGACAGTGACGCCGACAAGTATGGCCGCAATGTTGATCGGCTCTACCACATTGGAGAGACCGATCCAGAAAAACGAGTCCATCGCGAATTTCCTTACAGGGTTGGATACAGGGGAATGGACAGGTTCAGGAACCAGACGAAGATCCCGAAGATCACCGCGGTAACCGCGACGATGGTCGACACCGCCGGAACCAGGCCGATGGGCCGCAGCACGATCAGCGGAATCGCCAGAAAAAGCGGCGTCGCGATAAGATAGCCGATGCGCGTGATGCTGAGGGCATAAAGAATGACCAGCGCCAGAAAGCCTGCCCCAAGCGCCAGACTGCGCCAATCGGTCGGCGTTTCAGAGGCCGGTCCGGCTTGGGCGACGGCCGGGCGGGCGCGCAGCCTTTCCCACGCCACGTTCGCGATCGCGATCACGGCAAGCACGACGATGACGATACCAAGCAGGTCAGGCAGCCTTCCGGCAGTGACAGGATAGGCCGCAGCCTCGGCCCTGCAGAAAAGAGCAAGTGCAATGGCGGCGACGGCGACGACGATTTGACCCATCTTGAAATTCCCGGATGCTGATGGACAAGGGAGGCGGCGCGTCGTCAGACGCACCGCCACGGCGCCGTCCTATTGGGCGGCCATGACGTCATCCTTGATGAGATCCCAAAGGTCGCGGAATTCACCCTCCTGATTTTTCAGGAACGCGGCATAGTCGTCACCGGGGATGAAATCAATCAGCAGACCCTGCTTGTCGGCCGCAGCCTGAAAGTCGGGATTGTCCATGACCCGCGTAAGGCCGTCGATGAATTGCTGGCGGGCCTCTGCCGGAAAATCACCCGGACCGCTGTAGCCCCGCGATGACCCCGCGACCAGATCATAGCCCAGCTCCGTGGCGGTCGGCACGTCCGGCAGGCTGTCGAGGCGTTCCTCGGAAAACACCACGAGGGGGCGCAGGTTGCCTTCCTGGATCTGCGAGAGGGTGACACCCACATTGGTAAAGCTGGCATCGATCTTGCCACCCATGGCAGCGGTCCACGACGGGCCATCGCCCTGGAACGGGACCTTCTGCAGCTGAACCTCGGCGTTCCGTTCGAACTGCAGCGACGTAAAGTAATCGTCACCACCGACGCCAGAGTTTCCGACCGTGATCGTGCCGGGGTTTTCCTTGGCCGCCGTGACGAAATCCTCGAACGTTTCGAATGGCGACCCGGATGCCACCACCGCGATTCCCGGATCGGTGACGATGTTGGCGATCGGCGTGATCTCGTCGATCGTATAGGTGATTGTCGGGTTCATGATATAGTTTGTCTGCAGCATCGGCGTGTTCGTGATGCTGATCGTCGAGCCGTCGTTCGGCGACTGCTTGGCCAGGCGCGTCCATGCAATAGCCCCGGTGGCGCCGGGAATATACTGGTTCACGAAATTGACGCCCAGTTCCTGTGCAAGGAACGGCTGGACCAGCTGGGCCAGCGCATCAGAACCACCGCCGGCCTGAAAGCCCTGCAGCACGTCGACATTGCTTGATGCGGTATAGGTGCCCTCTTGCGCCAGCGCAGGGGAAACCAAAGCCGTCGTGACGGCAAGAGCAGCAGGAATTACAAACTTCATCGGTGAACCTCCCAGTTCGTTCATGCGCTCCTCCGCGCAGATGGCACTGTAGAAACGCCCCCTGCCATTTGTCAAACATATTGTTGACAATATAATTGCCGCCGTGCTCTGGTAAGAGTCAACACAAGGTCGGGGGAACACATGACGGATCGGGCAGCACGGGGACTGAAAAAGGGGCTGACGAACTATGGTGATTCCGGGTTCTCACTGTTCCTGCGCAAGGCTTTCATCAAGGGCATGGGCTATTCCGACGATGCCCTGGAACGGCCGATCGTGGGAATTGTCGACACCGCCAGCGGATATAACGCCTGCCACGCCAATGTTCCCGATCTTGTCGAGGCGGTAAAGCGAGGCGTCATGCTGGCCGGTGCCCTGCCGGTGACGTTCCCGACAATCTCGATCCACGAGGCGTTTTCTCATCCGACCTCGATGTTCCTGCGCAACCTGATGGCGATGGACACCGAGGAAATGATCAGGGCGCAGCCGATGGACGCCGTGGTTCTGATCGGAGGCTGCGACAAGACGGTCCCTGCCCAACTGATGGGCGCCGCCAGTGCGGACGTGCCGGCAATTCAGCTGGTGACCGGCCCGATGCTGACGGGGCGCCATCGCAGCGAACGCGTGGGCGCATGCACCGACTGCCGCCGTTTCTGGGCCCGGCACAGGGCGGGTGACGTCGACGCCGCGGAAATTGCCGAGGTGAACGACCGCCTGGTACCAGGTGCGGGCACGTGCGGCGTGATGGGGACCGCGTCAACGATGGCGCTGACCGTCGAGGCGCTTGGCATGATGGCGCCGGGTGGTGCGACTGCACCGGCCGTATCGTCGGACCGCCGCCGTATCGCAGAGATGACCGGCCAGATCGCAGCCAGGTTGGCGGTCCAGCCGCTGTTGCCGTCCGCCATCATGACCAGACAGGCTTTTGAGAATGCCCTGACCGTGCTACTTGCCACCGGCGGTTCCACGAATGGCATCATCCACCTGGCCGCGATTGCCGGGCGTTGCGGCCTGTCCCTCGATCTGGACGCCTTCGACCGGATCGGGCGCAAGGTCCCGGTGCTGGTCGACCTGAAGCCTTCTGGCCAGAACTACATGGAGGATCTTCATGCGGCGGGGGGCCTTGTCACCATCCTGAGAGAACTGAGGCCGCATCTTCATCTGGATTGCATGACGGTCACGGGCCGCACCCTTGGAGAAGAGCTGGATGCTGCTCCCGCGCCATGGAAACAGGACATCGTGGCACCCTTCTCTCAACCGATCTATCCCGAGGGCGGCATGGCCGTCGTGCGCGGAAACCTCGCGCCCGGTGGCGCGATCGTCAAACATTCGGCGGCGACACCCGCGCTGTTGACGCATCGCGGTCGGGCCGTCGTCTTTACATCACTGGCGGATCTGGCGGAACGCGTGGACGATCCTGACCTTGATGTCGGTCCGAACGACATCTTGGTACTGCAGAATGCCGGGCCGATCGGCGCCCCGGGCATGCCCGAGGCAGGCTACATGCCGATACCGCGAAAGCTGGCGGAAGCCGGTGTCATGGACATGGTGCGCATTTCCGACGCCCGCATGAGCGGCACCGCGTCCGGCACGATCGTGCTGCACGTGACGCCTGAATCAGCGGCTGGCGGCCCGTTGGCGTTCGTGCGGAACGGCGACATGATCGAGCTGGATGTGCCTGCCCGACGCCTGCACCTCGACGTCAGCGACGCCGAACTGGCCGAACGTCGCCTTGGTTTCACACCCGTGGTCCATGAAGGCTCTGACCGCGGCTACAAGAAGCTGTTCCTGGACACCGTCACCCAAGCCGACGAGGGTTGCGACTTTGATTTTCTGGTGCCGGAAAAAACGGGGCGCGTCCCAAAGGATGACCAGGGGGCCTGAAAGGTTAGCGATCTTTCGTGTGCAGGCGCAGACAAAGGCCATCGACATGGTCGGGGCTGCCCGGATGTCTGCGTGGCGGGTTGAGCCGGTAATATTCCTGTGCCTCAGGATACAGGCGCGCCTGACCTTTGCGCGTGGACAAACCGATGGATAATTGTCCATCCGAACAGTTTCGATCGCTGTCCCGCGTTTTTGTTAATGGTTCGTTTACCTTATTTGCGCAAATTCCACGCCTGAAACTGGCATCTCCCCGTCGATTCCATGGATGTGCCGTCGCGTTGAATGTCAGGTGCGGATCATGAATTCCAATCAAGGTGGCGGTGGGCTGAAGACTGTGCAGCCAAGCGAAGCATCCGACACCCTGGGGCACGTCGATTCATCGCCAAGAGGGTTTTCGGAGGAGGCGCTGAAAGGATTGGCCGACCTGGAGGCGCGCCTTCCACCGCCCGATGCCATTACCGCGCCGGCATACTCCCGGTCGTTTCGCATGACGGACCGGCTGAAACCGGATGCGGCGGCAGGCGGAGGGCTGATCACGGGCAGCGACGGCACCGCCCGACCGCATTACTGGGGGCATCGAGAGCGGTTGCGGACACGCTTTCTGGAGGGTGGCCATGCCCCGATGCCCGACTATGAGATGCTGGAGCTGTTGCTGTTCAACGCCGTTTCCAAGATCGACGTAAAGCCTCTGGCCAAGCGTCTTCTTGCCACGTTCGGGGACCTGAACGGCGTCGTCGCCGCGTCCGAGCATCGCATCCGGCAGGTAGAGGGGGCAGACCGTTGGGTCTATCTGCAACTGAGGTTGGTCGATGCCTTTGCGCAACGGATGGCCCAGGCCAAGGTCCTTCAGCGCGAGGTGGTATCATCATGGCAGGCGCTGATCTCTTATTGCCGGACCTGCATGGCCTATCGTGAAACCGAACAGTTCCGGGTTCTTTTCCTGGATCGAAAGAACACGATCATTGCCGATGAGGCGCTTGGCATCGGTACGGTCGGGCATGTCCCGGTCTATCCACGCGAAGTCGCCAAGCGCGCATTGGAGCTGAACGCAAGCGCGGTCATTTTGGTGCACAACCACCCCTCCGGAGACCCCACGCCAAGCGATGAGGACATTTCCATGACGGCGAAAGTTGCAGCCGCATGCGAGGCGATCGAGGTTTCCGTGCACGACCACGTGGTCATCGGCAAAGATTCAGAGGTTTCGTTTCGTGAAGAAGGGCTGTTGTGACCAGACCGAACCATGTCCCGTCAAGACGGCGAACGGGCGATAGCCTGACGACCCTGCTGGTCCAGAAGACTGACGATCCTGCACGCTGCCATAGAAGTGCCGCCGTGACGGGTCAGGGCGATGAATGTGGCGCGATTGTCACACGCCCGATCTTGCGGATCATCACCAACCAGACAGGACATCGACCCCGGATCGGTCCGGTGGGGCATTGATGCAGGCCCCGAACAGGGCCTGACACCCGGTGGTGACGGCCACCATCATATCAGCTCGCCTTGCCCGACACTGCAGCGCGGTGTTGTGCGCCGTGGTCGGCATGCAGGCAGTTGGTGTGATCGCTGAGGACCTCGATGACCTTGCAGTCGGAAATCGTACCTTTGGCGCATTGCATCAGCATGCGCTCCAATTCCTGCTGCAGGGCGTGAAGGCGCACGATGCGGTCCCGGACGGCGATCAGCTGGCGTCCTGCAATGACATCTGCGGCGGCGCAGGACATCTCGGGCCGGTCGGACAGACTGAGAAGCTCGCGGATATCATCAAGCGGAAAGCCAAGTTCGCGGGCATGCCGGATAAAGGCCAGCCGCTCCTGCGCGGCCTGATCGTACAACCGCTGGTTTCCGGCACTGCGCCCCGCCTCGGGCAACAGCCCGATATCCTCGTAATAGCGGATCGTGGGCACCTTGACGCCAGTGGCCGCACTCATCTTTCCGATGGTCAGCATGAAGAACCCCTTGAACCTCTAGTTGCTAGAGATCCTATCTCTCTCATCTGACGATGAAAAGACCTTGGGCGGGATACGAAATGACAGGTGACACCAAGCAACGATGGGAATGGACCGTGACGGGCATGGACTGCGCCGCCTGCACGACAAAGGTGATCCGTGCGGTGGGCAGGATGCCAGGCGTCAGCGACGCCAAGGTCGCCCTGATGGCGGAACGCCTGACACTGAACCTGATGCCGGACACCACGACACCGGATGACATCGAGGGCACCGTCCGAAAGCTGGGCTTTGGGATTGCCCCGAAAGGCCAGCCGGCGCCGCGCAAGAAGGCTTTTGTTCTGCCTGACGCAGGTTCGGTCATACGGCCTGCTGGCCAGCCACCGGTCGCCGACCCACGTCAGCGCGATCATGCGGCGGTGCTGCCCGATCCATCGCCCGATCCATCATGGTACCAGACGGCAAAGGGTCGGCTGATCATCCTGACGGGAACGCTGCTGGCCCTTGCCTGGGCGGTCGAACTGCTGACCTCGGCCCGATTCGGGTACTGGGCGTTCGTGGCGGCCTGCCTGATCGGTGCGGGACCGGTGGCAAAGCGGGCGTTAGAAGCGATGCGTCTGGGCCAACCCTTTACGATTGAGGGGTTGATGACCGTCGCCGCGGGGGGTGCGCTGCTGATCGGCGCCGCCGAAGAGGCCGCGTTGGTCGTTTTCCTGTTTGCCGTGGGCGAGGTCCTGGAAGGTGTCGCTGCGGGCAAGGCACGACAGGGCATCCGTGCACTGGGCGATCTTGTGCCCAAGACGGCGCTGCTGGAGGTGTCCGGCCAGATACGGACGGTTTCCGCGGACAGCCTGGAAATCGGCCAGGTCGTTCTGGTCCGCCCCGGCGACCGCATTCCGGCAGATGGCGATATCATCGAGGGAACAAGCGGCGTCGATGAAAGTCCGGTGACAGGCGAAAGCGTCCCCCGCACGCGCGGTGTCGGTGATGCGGTCTTTGCGGGTTCGATCAATACCGAGGCCGTTCTGCGCCTGCGCGTCACCAGAGAGGCCAGCGACAACACCATCGCCCGCATCATCCGCCTGGTCGAGGAGGCGGAGGAGGCACGCGCCCCCACGGAACGGTTCATCGACCGCTTCTCTCGGCTGTACATGCCGGCGATCATCGCGATTTCGGCGCTGGTGATCATGGTGCCACCTCTGGCGTTTGGGCAGGACTGGACCACGTGGATCTATCGCGGTCTGGCGCTGTTGCTGATCGGCTGTCCCTGCGCCCTGGTGATTTCGGTCCCGGCCTCGATCGCGTCTGCCCTTTCAGCGGGTGCGCGGCGCGGTCTGTTGATGAAAGGCGGCGCGGTGATCGAGGCGGCGGCAGGCGTGACGCATGTCGTCTTTGACAAGACCGGGACGCTGACCAACGGCACGCCGGTTGTGACCGACCTTGTTCCCGCAGCCGGCGTCGACGAGGCCGAACTGCTATCTGTTGCGGCGGCTGTCGAGGCGGGGTCAAGCCATCCGCTGGCACGGGCGGTTCTGCGCAGGGCACAGGCGGCGGATGTACAATGTCCGCTGGCCCGCGATGCCCGCGTCCTGCCTGGGCGCGGCGTCCAGGCCTTTGTGGGGACCTCGCTTGCATGGGTCGCGTCTCCCATGCATGCCGATGGCGTGGGTGGTATCGATGCCGCGTCGCAACCCCGCGTCCTTGCGCTGGAAAATGAGGGCAAGACGGTTGTCGCGGTCTTTCG
The DNA here is from genome assembly GCF_045064235.1 of Paracoccus sp. Ld10. NCBI lineage: Bacteria > Pseudomonadati > Pseudomonadota > Alphaproteobacteria > Rhodobacterales > Paracoccaceae > Paracoccus > Paracoccus sp. Ld10. The sequence goes on from NZ_JBISHD010000005.1 coordinate 166,314, forward strand.
CGCGGACAGGCCCTTGGGGCTGATCGCGATGCGGGACGAGCCGCGCCCGGACGCCGCGTCAGCCATTCGGCAACTGGCCGCGATGGGGCTGGGTTCGACAATGTTGACCGGTGACAACCCTCGCACCGCCGCCGCCATTGCACGCGATCTGGGGTTGGATTTTCGCGCAGGCATGATGCCAGAGGACAAGTTGACCGCGATCCGCGCGCTGAACGGACAGGGACGCGTGATGATGATCGGCGACGGCATCAACGACGCCCCCGCGTTGAAGGAGGCACAGGTTGGCATCGCAATGGGGTCTGGTACGGATGTGGCACTGGAAACAGCCGACGGTGCGATCCTGCGCGACCGGGTGACCGATGCGGCCGCTCTCATCCACCTGTCCCGTGCGGCAATGGGCAACATCAAGCAGAACGTGACCCTCGCGCTTGGGCTGAAAGCGGTGTTTCTGGTGACGACGGTCCTGGGCATCACCGGACTTTGGATCGCGATCCTGGCCGATACAGGCGCGACGGTTCTGGTGACGCTGAACGCCCTGCGGCTGCTGACGTTCGATCCCACGCGGGAGAGTTGATAGACAGGCGGGACCACCTGCGGTGGCAAGCGCGCTCCGATCCTATCGGCGATCACCCTTGCCGGACCGTTCGTGGACACGATCGGGCGTTGGCCAGCGTACGGCCCATGTGGTCATGGCGCATCATCCCTTGCCCCTGGCGACCATTCTTGCAGTCGCTCCGTGACGGCGCGGTGATGGTCGTCGTGCCCATGCGGTATCCGCCGGATCACCGGTCCCGTCGCGCAAATTTGCCAAGACTTCGGCGCGTCGTACAACGGGTCAATCTTGGGGCGGCGGGCACTGCAGCCGCCTTGATGCCTGTCAGGATCGCCATGCGGCGCGCGGAATCCTGATGGTTGCTGTTTAGGGTCGTCAGGTTCTGGCGCCACAGCGCGCGCGGCCTGTCGTTCCCGACGCAGAACGCGTTTTACGACTTGCGCGGCAGTGCTGGCCCGCCACCACTGCCATGGAGCGCGGACTTGGCCCTGTGTGCTCGATAGATGATCCTATCCACTCTGAGTTGAGCCCTTTTACGGGCACCAGCCATCAGAGAGCTGCCAATTTCAGGCGGTATGATCGTTTCACATTCGGGTCGAAATCAACGCATGCGGCGCTGAACCGCTGTTTAACTGTGGTGGACGCAAAGGCTTCCGGTACTCGCGCGCATTATTATCGGACCAAGGTTGCCTTGGTTCTGGTCGCCCATGCCATCAATGGCGCCGTAACATGCGGCCTGTCGTCCACGCGTCATGCTCGTCGCGTCTTTGACAGCGCCGCATCAAGCACAACAGCCACGTGTACCGCGTCCCGCCCGGCGCCGTCATGGATCTGATGGCGGCAGCTGGTACCATCCGCCACGATAATGTCGTCGCCCGCCGCATCCCTCACCGCCGGAAGCAAGGACAGCTCGGCCATTTTCCTGGACACATCGATGTTTTCGACGGCATAGCCAAAGGCACCGGACATCCCACAGCAAGAGCTTTCGATAGGTTTAACCGTCAGCCCGGGGATGCAACGCAGAACCGTTTCCACCGAACGCATCGCATCAAAGGCCTTCTGGTGACAGTGCCCATGCAGATGCGCGATCCGGCCGCCCTGGTCCTGCAAGGGCAGCGTGATCACACCAGCCGCCATATCAGACGCAAGCAGCTCCTCGAACATCAGCGCCTTTCCCTGGATAAAGGAGGTTTCCTCCGCAGGCAGCAGCGCCGTCATTTCATCACGAAAGCTCATGATGCAGGACGGCTCCAGTCCCACGACCCGGGCGCCGTTCAAGATGAACGGGCGGACCGCGTCCAGCGTGCGCCGCGCTTCGGCTCGGGCGGCATCCGTCTGACCCGAAGCCAGATACGTGCGACCGCAACACATCGGGCGCGTACCAGTCACAGGTTTGACATGGTGCAGGCGGTATCCAGCAGCCCGCAGGACGCGTTCTGCTGCCTCAAGGTTCTCGCGTTCAAAATAGCGATTGAAGGTGTCCCCAAACAAGACGAGGTCACGTCCGTCGCCCATCACATCCTGCGGGTCGGCGGGCCGTGTGGTCTCTTTCCAAGGACGCCGCCACGTTGGAAGAGTCCGTTGCGCGGAAAAGCCCAGCATCTTCTCGGACAGCCTGGCGAGGGCGGGAATCCGGTCACGTAAATTCAACACGGGCGCAATCCAGCGCGCAAACGGCGCATAGCGCGGCAGATGGGCAATCACCCGTTCGCGAAGCGGCAGCCCATGTTTGCTGTAATAGTGGTGAAGGAATTCGATCTTCATCCGGGCCATGTCCACGCCGGTAGGGCAATCGCGTTTGCACCCCTTGCATGACACGCACAGATCCATCGTCGCCTTCATTTCGGACGACGTGAATGCATCGGGGCCCAGTTGCCCGGTAATTGCCAGGCGAAGTGAATTGGCGCGTCCGCGGGTGACATGCTGTTCGTCAAGCGTCGCACGATAGGACGGGCACATGGTGCCGCCCGCAAGCTTTCGACATGTGCCGTTGTTGTTGCACATCTCGACAGCGCCACCCAGCCCGCCCCACTGCGACCAGTCCAACGCAGTTTTCCGGGGTTCGACAACGCCATACCCAGCCGCAAACCGCATCAGGTTGCGGTCGTCCATCTTCAACGGTCTGACGATCTTGCCGGGATTGAGGTGGTTATGGGGATCGAACGCATCCTTGACCTGCTCGAATGCCCGGGTCAGCTTGGCGCCGAACATCGGCTCGACGAACTCGGACCGCGAAATGCCGTCCCCGTGCTCGCCCGAGAAACTGCCCTTGAACTTGCGGACAAGCTCTACGGCCTCTTCGGCGATAGCCCGCATTTTGCGGACGCCGTCAGCGTCCTTCATGTTCAGGATCGGTCGGACATGCAGGCACCCTACGGATGCATGGGCATACCACGTTCCCACCGTGCCGTGTCTGGCAAAGACCTCTGTCACGGAGTCGGTATAGTCGGCCAGGTGCTCCAGGGGGACCGCGCAATCCTCGATGAACGAGACCGGCTTGCCATCTCCCTTCATGGACATCATGATGTTCAGGCAGGCTTCGCGGACGTCCCATACCGGCTTTTGCCGCGCGGGTTCGACAACCTCGACGACCGCGTCAGCATAGCCGTAGTCTGCCATACACTGATCCAGACGTCTCAAGTCATGCCTGAGCGTGTCCAGATCATCCCCCGCGAACTCGACCAGCAACAGACAGTTCGGCTTGCCTCGCGTGATGTCGGCAAGTGTCTTGACGAACAGGGGGATGTCGGCGCCCAGCACCAGCACATTGTTATCGACCAATTCCACGGCGACGGGATCAAGCGCGACGATGTGCTGTGTCGTTTCCATTGCGGCACGGAAGTCGGGAAAATGGCATACACCCATGACGCGATACCTGGGCAGTGCAGACAGCTTGAGGGTCACCCCTGTCGTCAGCGCCAGCGTACCCTCCGAGCCGACAAGAAGGCGCGCGAAGTTCGGATCGTCAGGCAGCAGTTCATTAAGGTTATAGCCGCCCACCCGGCGTTGGACCTTTGGGAATACATCCTCGATCTCGGCTCGGTGCTGCCGTGCCAACGCTGTCAGCCGCTCCATGATTCGGCGCGCATCCGGCGAGGCGTTCTGGTCCAACGGGGCCGCACTGAGGGAAAACCTCTGGCCATCGGCCATCATGCCGTCGACTGCCAGGACGTTGTCGACCATCTTGCCGAACCGCAAGGACCGCGCGCCAGAAGAGTTGTTGCCGCACATGCCCCCGATGGTGCATCGCGACGCCGTCGAAGGTTCAACAGGAAAGAACAGGCCATCCTTGCGAAGACGATCGTTCAGGGTATTCAGGACCGTTCCCGGGCGGACGCGCACCGTGCCGCTGCTTGGATCATAATCCGTGATACCGCTGAAAAAGCGGGACATGTCCATGACAAGTCCCGCCCCGATGGGCTGGCCGTTCTGCGACGTGCCGCCGCCCCGCACGATCACGGGGGTATCGTGCTGACGGGCGATCTCCAGCGCGGCGGCGATGTCCGCCTCGTGTTTTGGAAACACGACCCCGGCAGGCATGATCTGATAGATCGACGCGTCGGTCGCATAGCGTCCGCGCGTAAAGGCGTCGAACCGGACTTCGCCCTCCAATGCGCGGCTCAGCGTCTGTTCAAGCGATTTTTCAGAAGCCGTCTGGAGGGCGGCGGATGCCTGGATCGTCGTGTTGGGAGCGTTCATGGTCCTGCACTTTCAAGCAGCCTGGGTCCGGGGCTGGGGCCATCCGGATCGGCAGTACGTATCGCGGAGGCTGACGATCACAGAGATGACGCCCGTCTGGGACTGCTGGTCAATCCGTGGTCCAGAAATTCCGCACGCGGACAATTTCTGCCGGGCGCAATAAAAAGCATACTTAGTGATAATTATGAATTCAATTAGAATCTTTATCGCATGTCCCAGGCGGCGGCCGATCCCGAACAGCGAACCTGACCTGCGTCGACAAGCGGATGTGCGAGCATGAACATCGCCACGCACCTGCCAGCATCCGGAACTCCACACAGGCTGCCTTTTCCCCGACGCAGATCGCGTCCCGCTTTTTAAACCGGAAAGGCTGACCGCGGTTTAGACCTCCGGGTTCGACGTTGCTTGTTCATCCAGATAGCGGCTGACGGAAAGCAGCTTGTTCTCCAGATGATTGCGCAGCGTCGCGGCAAGATGCTTGCCATCGCGCGCTGCCAGATATCTGGTGATGTCCTCGTGCTCTTCAACGGCCTGGGCCCATCTGTCGGCCGTGATGTTCGCCACATACCGCGCACGTTGCACCCTCGCAGAGAGCGCACGATAATGCATCGTCAACGTCATGTTTCGCGCCGCCGAAAGGATCGCTTCATGGATCATCTGGTTCACGACGAAATACTCGTCCAGGTTGCCGCTGCGATAATGCTTCAGCATGGCCTCGTGAAGCGACCGGACGTGGCTGACCTCTGCGTCGGTGATATTTTTACATGCAAGTTCGCCGGCAAGCGCCTCCAGTGCCCCCATGACGGGAAACACCTCGTCCAGGTCGCTCTGCGTGATGACACTGACACGCGCCCCGCGATTGGGTTCAAGAATAACAAGACCCTCGCTGGCCAGCACTTTCAGTGCTTCCCGCAATGGCGTGCGCGACACGGAGTAGGTTTCGCACAGATCTTTTTCCGGAACTTTGATACCTGGCGCCAACGCACCATGTATGATGAGATCCCGGAGTGTCTGTGTCAGCTCTTCGTGAAGCGAGCGACGGCGCAGGTCTTTTGCAGGTTCAAAGGTATGATTCATCCGGTAGGTCAGGGCCTTGTCTGATCAGATGGCAGGTCGGCTGATTCTAGCACCCGACGCACCATCTGCACCAGAAGCTAGTTTCAGCCGGGATCGGCGACCAGACCAAGGCTTTCTATTGCCCAGATTGCGCACGTCTCGTCGTTGTCGGAACTGTCGCCGGTGATGCCGATCGCACCGATCAGGTCGCCATTCTGCCGGATCAACACCCCTCCTGGCACCGGCACCAACATCCCGCCGGCCAGCGCGTTCATGGATTGAATGAAGTACGGCTGGCTTTTTGCCCGCTCGAACAGCGCACGTGATCCCAGCCCCATCGAAATTGCGCCCTTGGCTTTTCCTTGGGCGATGTCGGCCCTCATCATGCTGGTGTCATCCTGCCTCATCAGCACCGTCAACTGACCGCTTGCGTCGACAACCGCCACCGTCAGCGGCTTCAGGCCAGCGTCCTTCGCATGGCTCAGACAGGCGTCCGCCAGCTTTTGTGCAAGTTCCAGTTTCAACATCACGATCTCCTCGTTTCAGGTTATTTTCTGCGTCAGATCCCGACATGGCGGGCAACGATGCCGCCTACGGCCAGCTTGACAACAGCGGCGGTGATAGTCGGGTCCTGCAATCCCGCCCCGTGCCGTCGAACAGCGTGCCTTGGGCGTGCGCTTGATGGCCAAACTGATCACCGATGATGACCGAACCGATTTCTATGATATCGTCACGGGCGATCCGACCCGCATGGTCAGCGTGTTGGCACTCGCCGATGCTGATGGGTTGCCCAATCTCGTCGGTAAAGGTACGGGCCAACGCTACCAGCGCGGGGTCAGGTTCTTGCTCGCTGCGCGTATCGGTGCCCACCGCGGCGATATGGGTCCGACCCGTAACGCGACGGTCCAGCAGCACCGGCGCAAAAAATGACGTGACCGAGATGATACCATCGGTCTCGGCGCCCAGACGCCCCAGATCGACCACCTCGAACGACCGCTTCAGCTGGGCCGTAGTATTGGGCAGATGCGACAGCATCCTGGGGCGGAGATCCCGCTCAACCAATTCTTCAAACGCTTGGATGCGGGCTGCGGCGATCTGGAATTCCGGCTGGTCGTCCGCCATTGTCATGCCAGCGACGCGCGACCCTGGGGCGCCAGATGGCGGGTCGACACAGCCGAAGCCGCAGCCCTGCGCAGCGCGATCAAAAAATTGCGGCCAGCAATAGCCGCCACGCACACCGCGTCGGAATCGAACAGAAAAATCGTCGATTGATGCTTGATCAGTCCACGCGCCTGATTGCCGGGCCAACATCCCGCGGTCTTAAGGCAAAGGGCCAAAGCTGCCGCATTATAGGCACGCTTGAATCCAAAGAGCGCGTCGTCATGGCCCAGTGCCTCGCGCACTACTGAAAAGTTGCGCGCCTGTCCGCGTCTCATCATTGCGCAAACCCTCCCTACGATCGCATATGCGGATTTGGAGGTCATCAGGTCTACGCTGTCTTTTTTGGCGCCGACCAGCATCAATAGGCCTTTCCCCGGGCGGAAACCGGCCAGACGACCTCGACCTTGCCGCCACGCAGGCCAACGTACCAGTCGTGGACATTGCAGGTCGGGTCGCAATGGCCGGGAATCAGCCGCAGCCTGTCGTTGACGGGCAATACGCTGTGCGGGTCATCGATCACGCCATGCTCATCGGAACAATTGATGTATGTCACGTCCGTGCGGCCATGGATGACGGGCAGGCCACTGTCCACCGACTGTACTTTCAGGCCGGCATCGACGACTGCCAGATGCGGCTTGGCATGGCTCATGACGCTGGTCAGGATGAACAGCGCGTTCTCCCATTCGCCTTGGTCGATGCGGGTGCCGTCGCGGTCCAGGATGCGCCCGTAATCGGCGTCCATGAACGCATAGCTGCCGCATTGCAGTTCGTTGAAGACGCCCGAATTTGCTTCGAAGTAATAGGATCCGGTCCCCCCACCCGACACCAGTTCCGGCGTCAGCCCGATGCCCGTCAGCGCATCGACCGCCTCGCGGACCTGTGCAATGGCGGCATCCAGCTTGACCTTGCGGTCGTTAAAACTGTCCATGTGCTGCATGGCGCCCTGATAGCCTTGGATGCCTGTAAAGGTCAGCCCGGCAGCAGTGTCGATGGCTTGGGCGATGGTCAACACGTCCTTTGACGTCCTGACCCCGCAGCGGCCCGCGCCGCAGTCGACTTCGACAAGGCACTCCAGCGTAGTGCCGTGGCGCTGCGCAGCTGCCGACAGTTCGGCCACATTGGCGATGTCATCGACGCAGACGATGATCCGACTGCCCCTCAGCGGCAGGCGGGCCAAGCGGTCGATCTTGGCCGGGTCACGGACCTGATTCGACACCAGCACGTCATAAATTCCGCCGCGGACGAACACCTCGGCCTCGGACACCTTCTGGCAGCAGACGCCGACCGCGCCGCCCAACCTTTCCTGCAGCTTCAGCACGTCGACCGACTTGTGCATCTTGCCGTGCGCGCGGTGGCGCATGCCGTGGGCGCGGGCGTAATCGCCCATCTTGCGGATGTTTCGCTCCAGCGCGTCCAGATCAAGGATCAGGCAGGGGGTCTGAATATCGGCCTCGTCCATTCCCGGCCGGGCAGGAATGTCGTATCCGACCTCGAAACCTTCGAATTCTGCTTGGGTGCTCATCGGGCATCCCCATGGGTCCGGGGCAGCCGGTCCAGTTCACCATTCCCGCCCGTTATGACGACACCAACGTGCAGGCTGGACAACACGTTCGGGTTCTTTTGGATAGTCGCCAGCGTCACCGCGCCGGAGGGTTCGGCCACGATCTTAAGTCGCTTACAGATCGGTCGCATCGCAGCGAATGCCTCGTCCTCTGACGCGATCAGGAAGTCGGTGACGCGGTTACGGACCAAATGCTGGGTCATGTCCTCAAGCAACATCTTCAGCCCGTCGTCCACTGCTTCCGGGGCGTCGTTGTAAGGGTGCGCGAACTCGGCGCTTGTATCCGCGACGACCGGCGCGAACACCGCCTCGCGCGCGTTGGTCGAGGGTTCGCATTCCACGACGCCGGCGCCACAGACGTGAACTGCGTCCTTTCTCACCTGCGGGGGCGTGAGGCGCATGACGGCGGTGCTGGGAATGCCGCGCCTGCCCGTGGCATGGGGCAGGCGAATGCGATGATCGCCGCTGGAATGTGCCGCGACGCCCTGGGCGGCCTGGGCGTCTGACAGTCCGAACACGGCGGTGCCGGCGTCGGCGCTTTGCAGGTCCGCGGATCTAAAAAACAACTGCGCACAGGTCATGTCGTCCCGCATCCGGCGGGTCATGGCCGGGGTGACATGACCATGCGGGCGGATGCGATCGCGGGCCGCCAGCATGTCCTCAAGGGCCGATATGACGACCATCAGGCCGCAATACCCGGGGCGACATTATCCGCCAGATGCTGCATCGCCACGCCGACACCGCCCTTGCTATGCGCAACGCCGGCCTTTTCAAGCGCCAGTTCCACGCCAGCCAGGGCGCCGATAAGGGTCAGGTCGTTGATGTCGCCAAGATGGCCGATGCGGAAGACCTTGTCAGCCACCTTGGACAGCCCGCTGCCAAGCGAGATGTTGTAGTGCTTCAACGCCTCGGCACGCAGGTGATCTGCACTTTGCCCAGCGGGCATCAGCACGGCTGTCAGCACGCCGCTTTCATGTCCCTGGTGATTGCACAGCACCTCCAGATCCCAGGCCCGGACGGCCGCCCGCGTGGCCGCTGCATGACGCTGATGGCGGGCAAAAATGGTGTCCAGACCCTCTTCAAGCATCATGTCGACCGCATCGACCAAGCCATAGAGCATGTTGGTTGCGGGCGTGTATGGAAAATACCCCTTGGCATTGATGTCGACCATGTCCTGCCAGTCCCAGTAGGACCGGCGCATCCCCCCGGTGCGGGACATTTCCAGTGCCTTGTGCCCAACAGCGTTGAAGCTGATCCCCGGAGGCAGCATCAGGCCCTTTTGCGATCCCGACACCGCAACATCCACGCCCCATTCATCAAACCGGAAATCGATAGAGCCCAGCCCCGAGATGGTATCGACCATCAACAGCGCGGGGTGGCCCGCCGCATCCATCGCGCGCCGGACATCGGCGATCGGCGACACCGAACCCGTGGACGTTTCGTTGTGCACCACACAAACGGCCTTGATCTGATGCTGAGCGTCGCCACGCAGTCTCTGCTCGATCTGGTTCGCATCAGCGCCCGAACGCCAGTCGCCGCCGATGAATTCGGCGTCGACACCCAACTTTTCCGCCATCTTTTTCCACAGCGTTGCAAAGTGGCCCGTCTCGTACATCAAAACCCTGTCGCCCTCTTGCAGGACATTGGCCAACGCAGCCTCCCAGGCACCCGTGCCGGACGCAGGATAGATGACGACATGCTGTTCGGTCTTGAAGATGGTCTTGACGGCAGAAAGTGCCTTCAAACCAAGTTCTGCGAATTCTGGGCCGCGGTGATCGATGACTTGCGCGGACATTGCGCGTAAAACGCGGTCAGGCACAGGGCTTGGACCCGGAATTTGCAGGAAATGACGGCCTGAGACATGAGACATGGTGATAACTCCCGACACATAATCGCGTATACTCAAAATATGAATTCATAATTCAAAAAGTCAAGGGTCCGCGGCGTGATTGGTATCTGGTGCGTGTGCGTAATGGGCGCACACGCCACTGGTCAGTTTGGAATGACGACAAAGATGATCCACAGGATCGCCGGCGCTGCCAACGTTACCAGCGCTCCATATCCAAGAAGCTGTCGATAAAACGCCTGCTTGTCCACGCCCTGCGAGTTCGCCAAAACAAGCGCGCCACTGGTCGAAAAAGGACTGACGTCGACGATCGTCGAGGCGACGGCCATGCCCGCCACGAAAGCTACGGGGCTGATGGCTGATCCCCCCTGCAGGAATGGCACTGCAAGGGGGATCAATGCCCCAAGCAGCGCAGTCGACGAGGCAAAAGCCGAGACGATGCCGCCAATATAGAACAACAACAGCGCCGCAAGCACAGGCGAGGCCATAGAGGCGACACTGTTGCCGATAAAGTCGATCGTGCCCATATTCTCCAGCACCGCAATATAGGTCCCGACCCCGGTGATCAGCATGATTTCAGGCCATGCGACCTGGGACATGGCACGTTTCTGGACGTTCGGCTGCAAAAGCGCGATGACCAGTCCGATGCTGAGCGCGACGAAACCGATGTCAGCCTTGAAGGCCAGAACCATGACGGCCAGCATGACAAGCCCCAGCACCGTGATGATCTGAACCGGGTTTCCATCATGGTGATTGCCCTCCTCGACCTCGTTGACCAGCTTGTTGGAGTGACCGCCCCCCTCGCGGCCGACCCGCGGACTGATTGCCTCGGCTTCGCTGTCACCAAATATCTGCGGTCCTGTCGCAGCTCTTGCTATCTCGATATGCGGGACCGTGATCGGTTCGCCCATTTCGACCCGCGTACTCATCAGCTTTCGACCGCCCAGGACGAAAAAGAGCAAAAGCACGCAGACAAAGTTCGCCAGAAAGCTTGCCGCGAATGTCACCATCTCGTTCAGGGGCAGCCCGGCCCGCTCGACGACGCCGTTCGTGATCCCGCCGAAAATCCCAATGGGCGAGAACGCCCCCGCCGACGCACCTTGCGCAACCATCATTCCCATGAGGAGCGGCGAGATGTGGTACCTGAATGCAAAACTCAACGCGATCGGCGCGACGATCGCGACGGCACCCGGCGTCACGGCACCGATCGATGTCAGCAGCGCAGCAATTGCGAACATGATCCACGGTATCAATCCGATACGCCCATTAACGGAGCGAACCGCCCGCCTGACTAACCAATCAATCGTGCCATTGTTCTGGGCCAGAGCAAACAGCCAAGTGATGCCGGCCAGCGTCAGGAACAACCCGCTTGGAAACCCTGCGATGATGTCCTTGGCGGTATCGCCCATCAAGACGGTGCCGACAAGGAACGCGCCGACGAACGCAAGCACCCCGATGTTGATGGGCAAAGCAGTAGCGACGATGAACATCGCGACGAGTAGTAAGATGGCGATTATATGGTGGGTCATGCGCGGCCTCCCTTTCCTTGCATGCAAGCTCTCTGTGAGGAGAGCGGCGAATCACTTACAGTAACGTAATTATGAATTAATAATCTAGTTTGATCTTTTGCTATGACCCTGATGCGTCAAAGCCCGCTTGCAGAGGTCGATGACCATGACGATGATCGGCAATGGCGTGCTTGGCCGGCAGCCGACAGCACCCGGTCGCGAGGATGTTCCTGTTGGGGAACTGAGCGTTGCCTGCAACGGCACAGCACCCGCAGGCAACTCAACGCCACTCCGTGCGGTCAGCCGGTGGATGTCAGGCGTTGCTGGCAACCGAAGTCGCGGCCAGCACGGACATGTTGAGCAGGCCTCGGGTTGTGATCGAGGGGGTGACGATGTGGGCGCGGTTGCCCATGCCCATCAGGATCGGGCCGACCTCGAGGCCCGCGGCGCGCATCTTGAGCGCGTTACGGACGCCCGACGCGGCGTCGGTGCCGGCAAAGACCAGCACGTTCGCCACGCCCTCCAGCCGCGAGGTCGGAAAGATGCGTTCGCGCAGTTCGGGGTCCAG